>JAJRRT010000041.1 GCA_024279255.1 Deltaproteobacteria bacterium
ACATGCCCGGACTGGCTAAAAGCTCGTCCGGGCTTTTTATTTTTTAGCTATTAGGACTATTATGGATACTGTCGATAGAATTATTCGTTGTCCAAGATGTGGTCGACGATCCACCTGGCAGAATAACGAGCATCGCCCGTTCTGCTCTGAAAAGTGTCAACAGGTCGATCTCGGCCGTTGGGCTAGCGAGGATTACGCGATCGCTGGCAAGCCGGTACCACCTGCCGACGATGAACCGTCAGAGTTTTAAACCTGGAGAATTAAAGAATGTATCATTTGAAAATTATTAGTAACTTTGCCGCAGCACACAACCTGCTGAATTATCAAGGGGACTGTGAGAATCTGCATGGTCACAACTGGAAGATTGAGGTCACAGTTGCAACTAGAGATCTCGATTCGGCAGGCTTGGGGGTCGACTTTAAGATTCTTAAACGGCACACGAATGCGATACTTGATCGTTTAGACCATAAGTATTTGAATAAGCTGGACTTTTTCATCGAGCTCAGCCCTTCTTCAGAGAATATCAGCCGCTATATTTTTGAGTCACTCGAAACCGAGCTCAAGGTTCCTGGAGTCGAAATAGAAGCTGTGACGGTTTGGGAATCGGATAATGCCTGTGCGACCTATACCCGTGACTGATGCCGACCTGATAGAGATATTCTCCTCGATCCAGGGGGAAGGTCCACTTATCGGCTACAGGCAGCTGTTTATCCGTTTTGCACGATGCAATCTTTCCTGTCACTATTGCGATACCCCCTTTAAAGCTGTGCCACAGTGCCGGGTTGAGAACACACCCGGGAGTGAAACCTTTACTGACTGGCAGAACCCTGTGACAAGACGACAGATTGAAGGTCTGGTCAAGGACTGGGTGACCAATCTGACTGGTCTCCATCATTCAATCAGTCTGACTGGTGGTGAACCTCTACTGCATCAGGCAGTCTTAACTGATTGGTTGCCGAGACTGCGTCAGTATCTGCCGATCTACCTTGAAACCAATGGGACCCTGCCAGATCAACTCGAAGCCCTGTTGCCTTTCATCGATTATATCTCTATGGATATCAAGCTCCCTTCTATCTCTGGACAGGGTGCGCTTTGGGAGCAGCATCGAGACTTTTTGCAGATTGCAAAGAAGAAGAGAGTTTTTGTCAAGGTCGTAATCGACCCACAGACCTCAGTTGATGAACTCCTGCAGGCCACACAACTGGTGGTTGCGACGGCCCCAGACATCGATTTAATCCTGCAGCCATATACCGGACCAGCAGGGATCGATATCTCCACTCAGGCTCTGCTTGAAATGCAGCAGGCTGTCGCTGCTCTTCACCCAAGAACCCGGGTTATTCCACAGACCCATAATTTTCTGGGAGTTTTATGATGCTCTACATGCCAGAGATAACTATGGATGAGTTCAGCGCCGGCTTGCAAAAAACTCGTAGTGTCCTGATCCCCTTCGGTTCCACTGAAGAGCATGGCTCTCACCTTCCTCTCGATACCGATACTCTGCATGCGATTGAAGTCGGTAAAAAACTCAGCCAAAAGCGTGATATTTTTGTCGCAGCTCCCATCCATTACGGCGTCTGTCGTTCCAGTTCTGAGCATCCCGGCACGGTGTCGATTCGCACTGAAACTCTTAAAGCCTTGATCATAGACATTGTCACATCTCTCTATCAGAAGGGTTTGCGCAATTTTGTATTACTCAGCGGCCACGCGGGTGGCACCCATATGGCGACCCTGACCGATGCCGGTGAATTTCTGCTGAATCAGTTTGCTGATCTGCGGATTGCTGTATTGACCGAGTATATGCTGGCCGCCAGGGAAGGGCGTCACTTGATTGAAACCGAGAGGGATTCGCACGCCGGTGAGATTGAAACCTCACGGATTCTGCATTCCCATCCGCAGTTGGTCAAGGGGCGTGCACCACGAGAATTTCCAGATTTTCCGGTTGGGATTCTGGTTAGAAATAAACAGAAGTACTGGCCGGGGGGAGTCTGGGGTGACCCGGGAAAGGCCAGTTCAGAAAAAGGTGCTGCGTTGGAAGAGTTAGTGGTTAGTGCCCTTGATCGTCTGGTCAACCAACTAGAACAGTTCGAAGAGCGTGTCTGAGGGTCAGACGAACTTTTTACGTAGCTCCTCCGCAACCAGTGGTGGTACAAAATTATCGATATCACCACCATGCGAAGCGACTTCTTTTACGATTGAAGAACTCAAATAGGCATTCTGAGTTGCAGTCATCATGAACAGGGTTTCGACCTGATGACTGATTGAGCGGTTCATTTGTGCCAGTTGAAACTCATACTCAAAGTCTGAAACAGCCCTTAACCCGCGTAATATGACACCGGCTTCGCGTGAAACAACATAATCAACCAGCAAACCATCAAATGTATCTACTTCAAGTTGTGAGTTGTCATCTATCAACTGATCGATCAGCGCGATCCGCTCCTGAACGCTGAAGAGGCTGTTCTTCTCAGAGTTCCGCGCAACGGCGATAATCACCTGGTCGAATATTTCGAGACCACGCTGGATAATATCCATGTGACCATTGGTGATCGGATCGAAGGACCCAGGGTAGATAGCGATACGATTTTTCATGCAGGCCTCACAGTTTCGTCATCATTGCTTGTCTGATTGCAGATAAGGTGAACCTTTGAGCTTCCGTAACTGCGTGTTTCGATCAATTCAAGTGAGATCGGTAGTTCGAATTCCTCATCGACTGCCGACTCGGCGAAGATTATTCCATTTTGTTGCAAGAGTTGCAAGGCTGTGATCTGTTTGAGGATTGGTGGGATATGCCCCAGATTGTAGGGCGGATCCATGAAAATCAGGTCGAAGGGTCCCTTGCTGGCTGCCAGAGGAAGAGCAGACAGAGCAGGCTGCCTTATCAGTTCGGCTCGAGATTCCATCTTGCAGCGGGCAATATTGTCGGACACAAGCTTGGCGGCCTGTGGTGATGAATCGACCAGCACGGCGTTTTTGGCACCACGACTCAATGCCTCAAGGCTCATGGCGCCGCTTCCGGCAAACAGCTCAAGGATCCGCATGTTCTGCAAGCTATTATAACGACTTATCAGGATACTGAAGATCGCCTCACGAGCCCGATCGGAAGTCGGCCTGATGCCGCTCCCTTTAAATTCTGCGAGTTTACGCCCGCGGGCACTGCCACTGATAATTCTCATCGAACGTCCTAGGGTGTCTTATTTTGTCACATCCGCTATTTAACATAGAAGTATGCCGTTTGTTGCGGCAGACTAGAGCAGATTGCAGATTCTGTCAAAAAAATGGAGTTAAATATGCGTCAACCCGAACTTGCCAGATACGCCGCCCGCAGTGAAGAGAGTCGTGGCCGAGTCTATGCCGAGCCCTACAAGGATAAGCGCCTGGCCTTTGAACGTGATCGTGACCGAATTATCCATTGTGCTGCTTTTAGGCGGTTGGAATATAAAACCCAGGTTTTTGTTAACCATGAAGGGGATTACTACCGCACCCGCTTGACCCATTCTCTTGAAGTCGCTCAAATTGCTCGTGGCATCGCCCGCGCACTGCATCTGAATCAGGATCTTGTGGAAACTCTGGCTCTGGCTCACGACCTTGGGCATACCCCTTTTGGCCATACCGGGGAGCAGGTTTTGAATCGTATGATGCAAGACCACGGTGGTTTTGAGCACAACCTGCAGTCGTTGCGGATTGTTGACCTGCTTGAAGAACGCTATCCTGAGTTCGATGGTCTGAACCTCAGTTGGGAAGTAAGAGAAGGGATCATAAAGCACTCATCCGATTATGATCGGGTCGAATCTACAGCCATAACCGATTTTGAACCGGACAAACGCGCTACACTGGAAGCCCAGATTATCGATCTGGCTGATGAAATCGCTTACAATAACCACGATATCGATGATGGACTAAAGGCTGGTTATATCAGTCTGCAGGCATTATCACTGGTCGAACTCTGGCAGAAAACCTTTCGCAATATAAGTCAGAAATACCCGCTGATCGGTGAAAAGCGTCAGGTACTGCAAACTATAAGCTATCTGATTCGTGATCTCATCCAGGATCTGGTCGATACGACCAGTCACAACATTTTGGCAACAGGGATTGAGACGCTTGCTGATCTGCGCAGCCAACCTCAAAACCTGGCAGCTTTCAGCACGGAAATGCGACAGAAGAATATTGAACTAAAAAAATTCCTCTATAAGAACCTTTATCGTCACCACAAGGTCGAGTTGATGAGGGTTAAGGCGGAGCGCTTTCTGACCCTGTTGTTTGAAAATTATACGAAGAATCCGACGTTATTACCCCAAGAACATCAAGCGCGATTTGACCAATATGGTACAGCATTGGTCATTTGTGACTATATCGCCAGTATGACCGATCGTTACGCCCAGGATGAATATAAACGCCTCTATGAGCCCTTTGAACGCGCCTGATTGTTTAGTTGAACTCAGTCTGTCTGACTTTTCGGGAGTTTTATAGTAGGTTCTTTAGCAGGCCGATAAAGTAAAAAGGTGTGCCCCAGAATCTGTGCAACCGTTGAATCAGTCTGTTCCGAAAGTTCTGCTGCAACCGATTTGCGATCAGTCAGACAGCCCTCCTGTAGTTTGATCTTGACCAGCTCATGCAGCTCCAGGGCCTCATCGGTGGCGTTGATCACTTTCTGCGTCACTTCATCTTTACCAACCATGACCACTGGCTTCAGATGGTGGCCCAATCCGCGTAAAAATCTTTTCTGCTTGCCCGTAATTTCCATTTTTATCTCCTGCATCCAGTTCTTCCCGATGCTTCTTGCTAATAAGTGATTCTCTCTGAATTTGCAGGCACAGTTAGTTCCTGATTCAGGGGAGTCTTTATAGAACATAACCGGCCACCCAGTAAAGGGCCATGCCGAGTAAAACTGTGCCTGCCAGACTTTTTGTCTTTAAGGCAAAAGCCAGAGTCGGGATAGCAACCAGAAATTCAGGTTTGCCCAAATGCAGACTTCGGCTGGCTCCATCACAGAAGAGGAGGGGAGCGAGCAGGGCACTGAGGATTGAAACCGGAATCAGACCCAGCCAGTCGACCAGTCCTTGCGGTAGTTTCTTGTGTGCCAGGTAAAGCAGCGGCAATGCTCGCGGCAGATAAGTTACTGCTCCCATCCCGCAGAAGAGTAAGAGGTAGTCGTTAACGTTCAACTGACCCTCCCCCTGCGTTGCAGAAGAAACCCTACAGTTGCGGCACAGATCGAAGCCCCAACTATATAGGAATCACCGGGAATAGAAAGATACCAGCTCACTGATATCCCTGCAGCCAGAAGACCCGTAAGGATATAGATGCCTCCTTGTAGTTGCAAAACCAGCAGGCAGATAAACATCCCGGTCAACGCATAGTCAATACCGAAGGCTCCCTGTGGAACAAATTGACCCAGCAGCGCACCAGTGACTGTTGCGAGGACCCAGGTCGCGTTGGCGAGCTGATTGGTCGCGAGTGCGCTGTAGTGATCCCATGAACCGGAACGAAAGCGGGTCATGTTGATCGCAAAACTTTCGTCGGTGATGCCGTAGGAGAAGAGCGCGAGAAACTTACGACTGACTCCGGTCAGATAGACAGCCAGAGCAGAGCTCATTAAGGTATGGCGCAGGTTGACGACAAAAGTCGTAAAGATGATTGCCGGTATCGAGGCCCCTGCAGCGATCATCGCCACACAGATAAATTGGGCACTGCCAGCAAATACCAGCAGCGACATCATCGCAACTGCCCACCAGGGAATTCCAGCTTTTTGCGCCAGGACGCCTAGGGCCAGCCCGATTGGAACATAGCCGATACAGATTGGCCAGGCAGCAGTAGCGCCTTCACTCAGATTTTTTCTGGTCAGGAGATGAGGCATTTCGTAATACTTCTTATTCTTGAATCCAAGTAAAACTGCTGTTGTTCAGAAGATAGTCGTGGCAATGTTCGGCAAGTAAGCGCCAGGTGACGATCTTATGCCATTCCGTTTTTTCGACAACTTCCCCGTCTTTGTTTTTGCGCTTCTCTGATGTTGCCAGTGGAAATGTTGCAACAGCAGTCCCGGAAGGGGTGTAGCGCAGTTCGGGGTCTTTGCCTAAATTGCCAATCAGTTGAACCTTGTTGTACATCGTGTTTCTCCTTTCTGTTGGGTTGCCCCAGCTCAAAAAGGAGACCATCCCACGACGGGAAGATAGATGTGGCTTTGGTTGTTTAAACAATCCCCACTGGTTCTATAGTGGATTCTACCCTCATTGTCTATGTATGTGGTAGCAAGTTAAGTAAACTTGACCCGGTGCCTGACCGTCAAGACTTGAATGTGGTCGGCGGCTATTGTGAAAGTTAAAATATCGATTCAAGCTCGTCCTGACAGATGAGACAGCATCATAAGCTCTGAGATGAATATCTTCGTACTTGACCGACCGCAGAGACACTCGATACAAACATTGTCCCGTCAGGCACCTTTACCATTCATGGTGATCTTGATTTCATGGTCTTTCAAAAGACCAGTAAATGCCTGTGAGGTGAACAGGCTGCCTTGGTCGGTGCTCATGATATCCGGGGCAACATAACGCATGATGCGTCAACGGCCTCCAGGCAAAAGTGAACATCCATCGTGGCCGAGACCTTTCACGACAATGTCCGACGTGTGTACCAATCTACAACAGCGGCCAGATAAACGAAGCCTTGGGCCATGGGGATATACGTAATGTCCTTTGCCCATACATGGTTGGGGTGAACATCAAATCTCTGGGATAACCTGTGAGTGTCTGTTTGCAGCCAGGGCCACTTTGGATTTGAATGCCGGTGAGCGGTTCCGTTTGGGTCGTCTGCTCATGATAAGTGTCTCTCTTTCGTGGCACTAATATACCTGAGTTGCGAAGGCTTATTCACTTATAGCGTTGTTCAAATTCCTAGAGCCAGCTTTATTTGCTCTTTTTGTTCGTGTGAATTGTCAGTGGTAATTCAGGCACTCCCTCAAGTTGAGGAAGATGGCCAGCTATTGGTGTTCCAAAAGTAGGAGTTGACGGTAATCTTCTTCTGTGTCGATGTCAAAGTGGATGGCGGGATCGGAAATGGGCACCTTGAGAATGCGTTCGGCATACTCCCCGATGAGGGGGCGGGCGCCGCAGTCTTCCTTGAGGGTCGCGAGACGGGGGAAGGTCTCTCGGCTGAAAAGGGCAGGGTTCCCACGTTTTCCCCTGAAAACGGGCAGAACTACGGGGCTGGGGGATGCTTCGTAGCCAGCTAGAATCAGGTTGATAATCTCTGGGGTGACGAGTGGCTGGTCGCCGAGAAGGAAAAGGGCTGCGTCAATCTCCTCTGTTAGCGCTTGCAGACCTGACTTGAGTGAGGAACTTTGCCCTTTATCGTAGTGAGGGTTATGAATGATTGCGACATCCCTGCTTGCCAACAGCTGCTCAAGAACTTCTGCTCTGTGACCAAGGACGATGATGATCCGGTGCAGTGAGGAGGCCAAAGCGTTGTCGACCACGCATTCCAGGATGGTCTGCCCGCGGAAAGGGAGCAGCTGTTTGGTCCGGCCCATGCGTGAACTTGCACCTGCTGCCAGGATGATCCCGGCGACCTTGGGAGAGCGACTCATGGCGTGGGCGTCAGAGGATATTCAGCGTGAACCTTGACTCCATTCAGCGCCTGTCCGACGAGCAGGGATTCGGCGACCGGCTGAGGATCCTGACGAAGAAGCGTAGCGATCCGAGACGCAGCCTCGCGCCGTTTCAAGTCGTCGGCTTTGTTGAGAAAAATGAAGCGGCGTGCCTGTTCTGGTGCTCCTTTGAACGCACCGAGAGGGTGGCAGAAGAGCTTGACCAGGGCGGACTCGGTGATCGATTCATTCTCAGAAATCCCCATCAAGATTCCGGCAAGGCTGGAACGAAAAACGATTTCCTCGGACAGGTGGCGACCAAGCACTTCTAGGCCTGCCACCGCGACCAGAACGGTGCTGTTGGCAGGAATGACCGGTTCGTGTTCCTCCGGTGCTTTGAGAGGGCGCCGCGCCGAGCCGTCGGCCTCTACCAGAATCCAGTCGAAAAGGCCCGATTTGTCAAAAATACTGATCGCCTCGGATGAGAACCCTTTGAGTTTGGAACCATTGGCCAAAGGTTCTGAGGCTGCAGTGATGTGACCGGTAAAACGACTGGACGAGATCTGGCGCAGAATCGATTCGGGGTCTGTGTTAATCAGAACCCTTTCACTCTGTTCGGCTGTCGGATAGAAGATTTTGGTCGTAGTGGTCGTCAGGACCTTTTTTCCGGCAGCAGCCAACTGCCGAGCCAGATGAAACATGATGCTGGTTTTTCCACCACCGCCAACAAGGCTCAAAATACCGGTTGGCTCGCGGCATAGAACTTTTTCAATTGGGTCCACAATGGCGCCTCACTGGTTGTATTGGGACAAAACAGCTTCGAGGACTGCTCCGGAGATGGAGCGGGCCTTCTCGGAGATCGTATTGCAGTAGCGTTTGTTTCCCCTCGGGTCGATGTCGCCGATCTTTAAGCCTTGTGATACGTTGGAGTCGGGACGGATCAGGCCGCGGAGGATGCCGTCGATGGAGGCAAGCACTGGAGTGTCGCCAACCTGCCCAATGACATTTCCTTGTTGGACCTGGTCACCGATCTGTCGTTCAGTGACAAAGAGGCCTACATCTGGAGAGCGTAGAACCCGTTCTTTTGTGTAACCGCCGATATTCCCCGGAATACCTGTGTTGGCTTCGGCTTTCCCTGAACGGATGAGCCGGCCCAGATCGTGACCCCGATTGGTTTCGATCACAATGTGGCAATCTTTGCCTGCCTCGAATCCTGGACCGAGCCCAATGACCAGCGGGGCGTCGTTGATGCTGATGCCGAGGTTTCTCTTGGCCAGGGTCGCATCAATGATGATGTCGGGCTTTAGTTGCTTGATGCTCTCTGCCTGTGGATCGACACGGACTGCAATCTGCTGTTCTTGCCAGACCTGCCTGAGTTGATCTTCCTCGTTGATCAGGGTTGCTTCGATCCCCTCTACCGTCACCATCCCTTCGTGAACAGCCTCACAAAAGGAGACTTGCCTGCGCACCGCCAGGGGGGAGACCGTCTCCAGCATGAGGATACGCCGCAGATTCGCGCCGAACAGGCGGCAGGCTACGCCGGTCGCCATCTCTCCCGCCCCTTTGATCAGGATGACACGGCCCTTCAGCGCCCTTGCCGGCATCTCACTCATGACCGTGGTAGACTGAAAGAAGTTGGCTGGCGATGCTAATGGCGATCTCCCGTGGTGAATTGCCACCATTGTCGTGACCGACAGGGCAGCGCACGCCGGAGAGGTCGAAGCCCTTCTCGGTCAGATTCTTCTCCACCCGACCCCACTTGGTTTTACTGCCAATCATGCCGATGAAACGTGTCGGATGGGGGAGGACCTCCTCTAGAACCTGTTGATCTATCGTACCGTTATAAGTCAGGATAGTCACGAAGCTGCGCTTGTCACACCAGTTGGCGTTCTCGATAAAATCGGTCCAGCGGCAATGATGACGGATGACACCATCTGGAATTCTGGAGTCGTTTATCCACTCTTCACGGTCATCGATCAAGTGAACAACAAAGGGGGTCCCTTCGAGGATTTGACACAGGTCCTGGCCAATATGCCCGGCCCCAAAAAGGTAGAGAGAGGGATTGCTGTTGACCACTTCCATATACATCTCCATTGTCCCGCCACAGGCCGGGAATTCGCCTTTTTGTTGTAGCGGGATTTCGGTAGATTTTGACTGAACTTGTTCAAGACACTCCCTGGCGTCCTCAAGGGCATGGTACTCTGGAACGCCCCCGCCGACTGTTCCATGGATAGAGCCGTCGGGGAGGACAATCATTTTAGCACCCTGTTTACGAGGTGTCGAACCGGTCGTTTTAGTCACCGTTACCAGAACGGCCAACTGATTTTTTCGGCGCAACTCAGCAAGTTTTCCAATCCAGTCCCACATGGTTCATATCGCCTTTCCTAGTGTCTTACAATGCTTGAGGGCTTATATCTGAATCAGTGATTCAGGTTATAACCATAGATATGAGCTCTCGGATATCTTCAACGGCCGAGGCCAGGTGATCTTTTCTGCTGTGGCAACATGTTGCCGTGGGGATGCGGGGTACGTTGCAGCCTCCAGCTTGCCGTCACGCATCCGGATGACTTCAGCTCCAAGCCGTTCAGGTTGGTCCAGATCATGGGTCGAGAAAATAATCGTCATGCCCTGTTGCGGCAAGCTTGTCAGTAATGCCTCAACGATCTGAAGACTCGCTTCATCAATGTTAGCAGTCGGTTCATCCAGCAGCAATACCTTCGGCCTCAGCGCCAGAGCGCGGGCCAAGGCAACTCGCCGAACTTCACCCCCGGAGAGTTCTCGGGCCTTGCGTTTTTCAAATCCGCCCAGACCGACATCTTCCAACGCCTGGCTGATACGATTGTTCCGCTCTTCCCCTTGAATGCCGCGAAGGCGCAAGCCGAAAGCAATGTTCCTGGCAACCGTGTCATCAAACAGGTAGGGCGCCTGCTCGACCAGGGTGATCTGTTGGCGAAGCTTTTTGAGCTCAGAGCGAGTCCCGTGCACAAGGGTGTCGCCAAAATAAATGGCTCCTGATTCTGGTCGCCTGAGCATCGCCAAGAGCCACAACAGGGTGCTTTTCCCCGCGCCGTTGGGGCCGGTCAGGCTGTACAGAACTCCGTCTCTTACCTCCAGACGTTCAATCCAGAGATTAAAGTTATTCCCACGACCGAGTTGAATATTTTGTAGAGAAAAGACAGGTTTCATCGTCGACTCACCTATGCTGCAATAGATTAAGAAACAGATTTATCAGCAGAACAATGGTCATAAGTACGATGCCTAGGGCCAGGCCAAAAGCAAATTCACCCTTACTTGTTTCCAGGGCTATTGCTGTGGTCATGGTTCGGGTGAAACCGCGAATGTTGCCGCCAAGCATCATTGCGACCCCGACCTCGCCAATAACGCGGCCGAATCCGGCGATCACCGCTGCCATGATGCCGAAGCGGGTCTCCTTGAGCAGCTGCCAGCCAGACTGCAGAGATCCTGCTCCCAAGGTCATGGCGGTGGACATGATTCGGTTGTCCGCCCCGTTTATTACCGACAGGGTGTAGTTGGCGACGATTGGAGTGGCCAGAACAGTCTGACCAATAATCATCGCCAGCGGGGTATAGAGCAGTTCCCAGCCTCCCAGCGGTCCCTGACGGCTGAGCATGCCGAACAGCAGCAGGCCGATGACTACCGACGGCAGAGACATCAGAGTGTTGAGCAGGGTCAGAACCAGGCGTCGACCAGTGAACTGTTTCAGTCCGAGGGCGATCCCCGCAGGCACTCCCAGCACGCTCGCCAGTAGAATAGCTGTCAGGGATGTGTAGAGGGAAATACCGACCGTACTCAGAACCTCTTGGTTGAGCTGAGTGATCAGGCCAATCGCGGCACTCAGTGATGTTAGCAGGTAGTCCAAGGGATTCCCGCTATTCGTCTATGTAAAAGAGCTGTTGACCATTAACCCGGAATCCGGTGGTCAGCTTACGAGCAGACGACGACACCAGATAGTCGAGAAATCGCTTCGCAAGTTCAACCTTGAGATGAGGATGCCGGTCTGGATTGACCCGGATCGCCCCGTAAGAGTTGAATTGCCCTGGGATCTCCTCTACTACCACCACGAGATCGGTCTTGGCCTGGTAAGCGAGATAGGTGCCACGATCACTCAGAGTGTAGCCGCCACGCTCGTTCGCCATAGTGATCACTTCGCCCATGCCGCGGCCAACTTCCAGATACCAGTCGCCAACCGGGATGACACCTATGTCCTGCCAGAGTTGCATCTCTCGAATATGGGTGCCGGAATTATCACCTCGGGAGATGAAGATCTCCTGTTTCTCGGCGATCCTGCTCAATGCTGCGGCGATTTTTTTGCTACCAGCAATACCAGCCGGGTCGGCAATTGGGCCGAGTATGACAAAATCATTGTACATAATATTACGGCGGTCGACGCCGTAACCGTCGGCAACAAACTTCTCCTCTTTGCTGCGAGCGTGGACCAGCACCACGTCAACATCGCCGGACTCGCCAAGCTTGAGTGCCTTACCGGTGCCGACCGAGAGGACATCGACCCGGCAGTTGTTCGCCTCCTCAAAAGGAGGCAACAACACGTCCAACAGACCAGAATTTTCGGTGGAGGTGGTGGTCGCCAGGCGAAGATGCTCGATCGCCAAAGCCGGTACCGCAGCCAGCACCAACAAACAACAGCAGAGTGCCTGGATTGTTATGTTTTTCACCGAGATTGGCATCGCTCCATTACCTCTTTGTAAGAAAAACTGGAGATCTTAACTTCAGGCTCTCTTATCAGGGAACAGACCTTTTCCCTTGATCGCCTTCAATATCTTTTCCGGCGTAAAGGGCGCTTCGTTGAACTGGATACCGATAGCATCAAAGATGGCATTGCCAACTGCTGGTCCCGGTGCACAAAGACCAGCCTCGCCCACGCCCCTGGCACCGTAAGGACCGTACTGCTCCTCAGTGGTCACCAGCTGAATATCACACTTGGGCATGTCCGTAGGGCCGAACATCTTGTAGTCTGTGAAGCTGTTGTTCAGGATCAACCCGTTCTCATCGTAATACATTTCCTCAGTCAGGGAGAAGCCGAGTCCTTGCTGGATGCCGCCTTCTAACTGCCCTTCCACGGCCGCTGGATTGATCGCCTGACCGATATCGTTAACATAGGTGCATTCCAGTACCTTCAATTCACCGGTCTCCGTATCCACCTCTACTTCCACAAAACAGGCATACCAGCCCGGATTATTGGCAAAAGGCATGAAGGATGCTTTACCGATAATCTGACCACGATCAAACTTGAACTGAAAGTCTTCCGGGCTCATGAAGGCGTAGATTCCCTTCCAGAGCAGTTCCTTCAGATCGACAATCTGATCAGGGGCTTCTTTAGTGAAAATCTTCTTGTCTTCCATCACCAGCTCTGCGGGGTCGACCTTGAGGAATTTTGCCGCTTTTGCATAGACCTGCTTCATGGCGTCTTCACAGGCTTCCTTGACTGCGCGCCCGGCTGTCCAGATGGTACGACTGGCATGGGCGCCGATATCAAACGCATTTGCGTCCGAGTCTCCCCAATTCAGGAAAACATCATCCATGGAGAAGCCCAGCGCTTCTGCTGCAATCTGTGTAATCGCCGTATGATTTCCGCATCCAAGGTCGCTGATGGAACAATTTATTATCGCAGTGGCATCTTCGTTGAGGGTTACCGTTGCGACGGTATGCTCCAGCAGGACGGGGAAGCCGGCACTGCAGTGCACACCGAGCATCATGCCGGTCCCGCGACGCTTTGGACCGCTCTGGTTGGCATTTATTTCTTTCTTTTCATGCCAGCCGAAGCTTTCGACCCCTCTATCAAGGACTTCGTCGGCACCGCAGTTCATCGTGGGAACCCCGAAACCCCATGGATCCCCACCGGCCTCACGGTGCCATTTCTTGTGCCATTCGATGGTGTCAATCCCGGTGTCTGTACACATCCTTTGAATTAACTGTTCCATGCACAATGCTTGCTGCGGATTGCCGTAGCCGCGGAAAGCGCCGCAGGGGACCTTGTTGGTGAAGATGGCATCACCGTCAAATCTGAAATTTTCGAATTTATAAGCTCCCCTAGCCAAAATTCCGGAAACCCATACCACCCCGCCATGGGTATAGTATCCACCCTTTTCGAACGACATGTAGCCGTCATAGACCACCGGGGTCCCGTCTTTTTTGAAACCCATTTTCAACTTGAAACGTCCGGAATGTCGGGTTTCCGATGCGACCCAATCCTCTTCCCGGGTGTAATTGAGCTTGATCGCGCGACCAGGTACGGCCAAGGCCATGGCACAGACATAGGGTTCGCCGATCAAGCCGAGGCGGGTGCCGAATCCTCCACCGATGACAGTCTGGTTGACTTTAATCCTCGACATGGGCAGGCCGAAGAGCTTGTGAAGTTTCGTTTGCACCGGTTTGGGCATCTGGGATGAGGTCCAGACATTCAGGCGATCCTGATCATCGAATTGGGCAATATAACTATGGGGCTCCATCTGGCAATGCTTCTGTTTGGGAACATAGTAGTCTTCTTCATAGATGAGGTCAGACTCCGCAAAGCCCTTATCGATATCGCCATAGCCGTAAAACCCTTCCGGGAAAAGTCCGCCGGGGACCCTGTAGGCTACGTTGCCCGGTTTTTCCGGGGTAAACTGCACGGCGTCAGGATGACTGGCCTCTTCAGTGGTGAGGTATACGGGCAGGGGTTCGTATTCCACATCGACCATCTCGGCAGCCGCTTCGGCTTCGGCTTCAGTCTTGGCTATGATTCCACACAGGGCATCACCCTGATGTTTTACATGTTTGGTGAAAATCGGTTCTTCGCCGATTTCTCCCCAGACTGCGTTGAGCTCATCCGGTGCAAACAGGTCCATGACGCCGGTGTTATAGGTATTGTATTTTTCAATATCCTCGGGCACCAGAATCTTGACCACGCCCGGCATTTTTTGCGCCCTGGAGATGTCCAGTTTAATTACCCTGGCATGGGCATATTGCATACAGCGGACAATCTTGCCATGCAATGCGTTCGGCATGTGAATATCGTCGGCATACATGGCCCGGCCTGTTACTTTTATTTTTGCATCAACTTTTGGTACGCTTTTCCCTACTATTTTAAGCTCACTCATCGGGTTTCCCCTTTCATCATGTCACGGGCGTGCTGAACGGCATCAACAATTTTTTCATACCCCGTGCAGCGGCACATATTACCTTCCAGTTCGTGGCGGATCTGATCTTCGGTAGGGTTTGGATTCTCTTCCAGAATGCTGATAGTTTTCATGACCATGCCCGGCGTGCAGAAGCCGCACTGAATGGCATGTCTATCAATAAACGCCTGTTGAACAGGATGTAGCTCGCCATCTTTTTCAAGGCCCATAATCGTGGTGATATGCATGCCGTCGGCAAGGGCGGCGAGAGTCAGACAGGCCAGGATGCTGGTTTTTCCATTCACCAGTACGGTACAGGCGCCGCACTCTCCGGTGCCGCAACCGTATTTGGTTCCGGTCGAACCGATACTCCTTAACACCTGCAGCAGGGTCTGGTTGGCATCAACCGTCAGGTTGTATTTCTCTTCGTTGATATGAAGAGTAATATCGCGCGTTTTCATGTGTTATCTCCTTATATGGGCTAAATTTTTGTATGGATTTATGACTTGCATACTTTCTGGATAATCCGTTTCACCATCACGCCAGCAACATCCCGCCGGTATTCAGCCGTTGAGCGGACATCATCGATGGGAGTGACTTCCGAGGAGGCACTTTTGGCCACACTCTCAAGGATCTGGTCGGTGATTTCAACGCCTGCCAGAAGTTTTTCCGTCTCTTTGAGCCGGACAATGGTCGGCGCAACCGAAGCCATGGCGATCCTGGCGCTCTTGCAGGTGGTGCCGGACATCTCAAGACGCACCGAAACGGTTATCTTGGAAAGGTCGTGTTCTACGCGGGTCATTTTATGATGAGCCGAAACCGTTCCATCGGATTTCGGGGGAAGCTTTAGCTCCACCGCGAGCTCATCGGTTTTTCGTGCAGTAAGCCGGTAGCCGAGATAGAAGTCATCAACATCAACTTCACGGCGTCCAGCTGTTCCTTCAAGCGTCAGTGTGCCGCCCCATGCCAGGATGGCGCACCCGCAATCAGCGCATGGAGAAGCATTGAGCAGGTTGCCTACCACGGTCCCCATGTTTCTGGTCTGCTTCGTTCCGCAAACCCCCACCGATTCCAGCAGACCGGGATAGTTCTCCTTGACCACCGGATGGGCTGCCACCTGCGACAGGGTCGCCATGGCGCCGATTCTCAAACCTTCAGTTTCGTCATACTCGACATAGTCCAGCCCGGGAACCTCAGCCAGACTCAGGAGATAGCCGAACGCATTCTCTCCTTTACAATTGCATTTGAGCTGACCTTTCATCTGCACCAGCAAGTCGGTGCCACCAGCCAGGATTGCGGCATCTCCTTGGTACTGGGAAAGTAGCTTCAAAGCTTCTTCCTTGCTTTGCGGAACCAGTATCTCAAAATCCGGTAAGACTCTTGTGCTCATGTGGTTTTCTCCTTATTCCCTATATTCTTAATTCTTTGATAAAAGTTACTTTTTCGCGTGGAAGCGTATTAATCGAACGCTGCAGCGAGTTCACAGGTGTCATTGTGCTCACGGAGGTAGGTTAACCGACCCTCTTCACTGAATTGAGCAACCCAGACAAAGGGAATATTGTAGCTACGGCCTGTAGTTAGGCAGACACTGTCAACTTCTTTGCCAACGACAATGACCGTGTTTGTGTCGGGTTCGGCGTAGAATTTATGGTACTCCAACGGTCCCATCTTGATTGCCATGCTCAGTTCAGTGAGGTAACGCACGAGCTCCTGAATCCCTTCGTATTTACCACCAAATGGGATGTGGTCAGGCACATAGTTCTCCCAGACAACTTGAGTATCAACCAGATCCGCAAAGGCGAGAGCCGGGGTGGACAGAGCTGTGCCCATGAAGGTGGTAAAACATTCTACAAGCTGGTCTTTATTCATTGTTCTCTATCTCCAATGTAAAAAGTTATGGGGCAATTTTAGCTGACGATGTTTTAAGTGCGGTGCCAGAAAGAATGCGATACATAGGCAAATCTTACTCAAACAAGAGCAATGCCTGTGCCATGCAATTGAACAACGGCTACTGTCTCCCTCAACTGCGCTATCTCACTAGACTTCTGATTGTTGACCCGCGCTTCCGAGGCAGGCAAAACTGCGTTTTACTTGTCTTGATATCGACTAAGCGTCTAAATATCGACGGACGTGTCGTTGTCGTTTTAATTGTGGAAGGTGGGCTCGTAAAATGTCGAGAGTTCATAAAAGTTAGCTTTTCAGCGATGGGCGATATCCTTCCCCCTCCCCACCCAAAAAAAAGACACGAAAACGACCAATTAAAGGTCAAATACTAAAGCTGGGTTTATATAAACAGAGAAGGGGCTAATAAACTTTTGATTAGCTTTGGCAAAGAGGGGTGTGGAAGTGGGTCTTTTGCGACTCTTGAAGGTGCTTTCTTGCAGGGGGCCGGGAACGTTTTTTTTGGGGGGGCAGCAGGATCGCAGGCCGGACTGAATAGGCGGGAAGTTCGGCGTGGGGGCGCCGGACTTCCCGCCACCTTAATGAAGGGATTTCTAGCTCATTTTCTTAAATGTAGTGAAGGCTTCCATGAAAGTTGGGAATCCGCAGGTGGGAATCAAAAGGAGAAGGGCATGCATGATTTCATCTTCCGGGACGTCGATTTCCTTTGCCTTGGCGAGATGTGTTTCTAGGGCCCGGTGGTGTCCAGACGCACCTGAAATCACCAATTTCAGCAACGACCTCATCTTCTCCGACAGTGGTCCTCCGTTCAGGTGTACTTCTCGCCCAAACTCCTCATACTTGGTATAGAGTTCTGGGAACTCATTTTTAAAAACCGTGAATGTCTCGTGAATGTCTTTCATTGCATATTCCCCTTTCTGTTGGTTGAAGTTCGGGAAAGGTCCTGCCGCAGGTGAGTGCAATGCGGGCTATCCTGAAGATGGTGAAGCCAAGTGTTGTGGCCTCCTGAGGTGATAGTAATTTGCTTTTGATGGGTTGTGTGGGTTGGCCGTGAATCGCCCCTTTCAGTAAGCACGCAGGCTTGATTTGATCGTTTTTTACTTACTATACCATGTTCAGAATCATGTCAAAATCAATTACCGGCAAAGGTGTAGACGGTGTTTGGATCGCCCGTCGATTTTATCCCTGCAGTCACAAATCGGCCCATCAATATCCTGATCGTCGACCGGTTAAGGCCATTCAGGCGACCATGGAATTGCAATATTTCGTTACCTCTGACCCTTGTGATGTGGCGTTGATATTTCGACGATTAGTCGAGATGTCGACGAGAAACAAACACTGTTCTTGTTCTTATTTCTGTTCCTGAAAATATAAAAACACTGTGTTTAGGATAGGTTGATGCACCGCAGGGATGTCGATGTGGCTATGGCACATGCCTTGCTAATTATACTTGGCAGTCCTTGGCTAGATAGCTGGTTTTGTAAATAGAAGGAGAGAGCAAGCTGGGTTCAAAAATGTGGTGTGCAGGGAGGTATGGTCAAGGTTGCTGCTGTTCAGTTCGAATCTAGGCTGGGTGGGGTTGGAGGGTGATTCCCGGTATGGCGACTCCTGAAAATCCACCTTGGGCTTTTATTGCCATGACCCAGGCGCACACCAATCGCGATTATATGCTCTGTGCAGACCGGGTCGGTACTGCGGCACCACTTTTGGCGGTACCAGTTGCGTACTTGACCTGCCTGGCATAGTCGCCGGTCCACTGGATGGCGAATCAGAAGGTGTTCTGATCAGCGATCTGGATATCGCTGGGGACGGGCCAGGATGCTCTCCGCGGTCAACCATCTGCATAACGATCGCAGGATCGATTTGCGCGACCAACTGTTGGGCTATGGAAAATAGATACAGATTGAAAATGTCAGACAATATTTTCAGCGCATACACGAAACATTACTAAATTGAAGAAGGGCGCCACTATGGATATGCAGGAACTTGCCAAAAAGATTCAAACCCTCGAAGACATCGAAGCGATCAAGCAACTCAAATATGAATATGCTCTCCGCTGTGACAGAGCCGTAAACGAAAAAGATCCCGAGCCGTTTTTCGAGGTATTCACTGAGGATGCCATCTGGGATCTCGGCGCTTTCGGCAGGTATGAAGGTAAAGCTGCGATCAGGACTATGGTTTTTGAGGAGCTGTCTAAACAGATTAAGTTTACCTATCATTTTTTCACCAACCCCCTGCTTGAAATCAATGGTGATAATGCGACCGGTAAGTGGTACCTGTGGGCTGTTTACACCATGGCTGACGGTCAGGACATGGTTCTTGTCGGCTATGAAGATGAAAAGTACCGAAAGGTCGATGGCAAGTGGTTGATCGACGAATGTGCGCTCGGAGCCGACTCTTTTGCTCCGTTGAAGGAAGGCTGGGGCGCTCAGCTTGAAGGTTAGAGGCGGCTCTGGGGTAACTTCCCGGTCAGGCGAAATTAAAATCAAGATAAAGGACTGGTGTTATGTGGCAGTCACCGCAGACAATTAGTTGAACTGAAAAAGTAATGTGACTGACTTCATTGACCGTGAGGCTGTTGTTTCGGTCCAATACCGCTCCGGTGACTGGGTTCATCAGAGTTGGCAGGAGTCGATGAATCCTCCGTCCGGGTGGCCTGCGGACTGGCGACAATCGGTGTGAAACTGGGCCAGAAGGTTGCCTTTTTGCTGACCAATAGTATCGAATGCTACAAAATCTACCTGGGCATTCATAGGCTTGGTGCGGTCTTTGTGCCGATCAACGTGCGGCTGGTTCCGCGCGAGGTGTCTTGCCTCATTGAAAGATCGGATGCCGGCTTTATTGTCTCCGGAGGTGAATTTCTTGGCCTGGTTGATGGACTCCTGATCGTGTTAGTGGGTAGCTGTTTTTGATTGTTGTCCACACTATGAGTGGCCTGAGATAAATTCCGCATGGGATAAAGCCTTGCTCAGATAAATGTCCCTTTGTCGGTGACAATGAAAATTCCTCAGAATTAACCAGTCAGACAAGGCACTAGGTTCCATTGTTACTATTTGCTTTGTCTGGGCTCTCCTGCAAAGGTTGGATCGTCGGATTTGATGGCGGTCGTCCCCCCCCTCATTAAACAACTCAGTTGTTTCTCCTGCCGAGTCTATTCCTGTAATAAAGACATTCTGACCGTCTCGCGGCAATTATTTTCCAGCGTCTATTTTATCCGACCCATAATGTCCGATCCCTTTTGTATCTTCTGAAGGGATGCCGTTTGTTTGGCCCCTGCAGCGATCCGTCGATATGCAGACGATCCGTCGATATGCAGACGGCAGGGCTTATCCAGACCTACTTTTCAGGAAGGACGAATTTTCACAAACAACGTTCTGTATTGGATACTTGCGGACTGTTTTAGCTCGTCATTGATTCTTGGCTTAGGCCGTGCAGTTAGGACGCTAGCGAAGTATCAATATCCTCATAGTTAACCTGGAAATGCCTCTACGTGACGCATTGGATGGTTGGCTTTTGCTGTGTGCTGGTAACTTGATGTCTGTTTTTGAGAATGACAAACGGCGTTATGAATAATGAGTGGTCTTTATGGAATTATTCTGTTGGATGTTAGGTCTTTGATTTTTTTGCGAATTGAATAAGGCCCCAAGCAAATCCGGGTTTATTTACTTTTATTAGCAGCTTAATACGTTAGCGCTTGAGCACATTAAGGGTCAATTTCCCAATCGATGATATCTGATTTTCAGATACCTGGGTTGGGTTTTTACTAACTGCTTTGAAGTTATTTGATGGCAGGCAATCTGTGAGTATTCACCTAGGACTGGAGGTTACGATGGGTACAGTGAGTTACGGTAAATTTAAGGTGGGGGTTGTGGGGAGGCTGAGGGTTTGGTTTATTTCGGGAATTTTTCTACTGGTGGCTGTTTCTCCCGCTGCTGCGTTTCGATTTAGCTTACTTGATGACGAAGTTACGGGCAGCCTGGATACAACTATGTCTTATGGTGTCGGGGTTCGCACAGGGAAGCCTGTCGATAAGACCGACTTAGACAATATCACAATGAGGGATTGGACCTTCGCTAAGGGCGATATCTACACTAACAATTTCAAGGTGACTCCTGAGCTTAGATTAAAGTGGAAAAATTACGGTCTTTTTGCACGTGTTACCGGGTACTGGGATACAGTAATTGATCGAGGGAGCAGCGGACGAGCAGATTATCCATTCGATCAAGGCGATGGTGACGGATGGGCCAATGCTGCAGAAGAAGAGATCGGCCTTGGCTATGATGTCAATGATCTCTATCTCTATGGAAGTTATGATGTCGAAAATTTTCTTGGTCTCGGTTACGCTCCGGTTGATCTGCGTATCGGTAATCAGGTGTTTAACTGGGGGGAGGGTTCTTTCTATATAGATGGCATCAACAGTACCAATGCCCTCGATTTCAATAAGTTGTTCCTGCCTGGTTCGGAGATCAAGGATGCCACGATTGCCGTGCCCGCCGTGTTGGCTCAGGTGGGACTGTTTGATAGTCTCTCTGTGGATGCCTATTACCAGTTTGGTTGGTCGGAATCGAAACTCCCGCCGGTGGGAACCTTCTTTGCCGATAGTTCGGATGTCTTCGGTCAGGGCGGTAGGCAGGTCATCGTTCACGATGGGTTTGGCGGTGCTTTGCCCGTAGTAAACCGACTTGGTGACAGGGATGCCAAGGATGACGGTCAGTGGGGGCTCGGTACGCGTTACAGTATCGGGGATTTTGAACTTGGCGCTTATTACCTGCGCACTCATTCTCAATTGCCTCAGCTCCAGTATGTTGTCCCAGATGTTCTTGATCCTTTCCAGTACCTGGCAGAGAATGCCTTCCGTTTTATCTATCCAGAAGATGTTGACATGTATGGGGCGAGTCTGACTACGAGTCTGTCAGGCTGGGCTTTTGCGGCAGAAGTGGCCTATCGGCCCAATGCTGTGATTATGACTATCAACCCCAATGTTTATCTGGATACCCAGATTGGCAACCTCTTTGTTAATGGTCCTCAATCTTCTTTTGGAGCAGGTCGCCTCGGAACCGTCAACCCGGGGGATGTTATAGATGCTTATGAGCAGCGGGATGCCTGGCATGGTCAGGTGAATATGTTGAAAGAGCTCGGACCGAGTTTTGGATTTGACACAACCTGGCTGTTTTTAAGTGCTGCCGCTGACCACCTGCCGGGAAATCGTGAAGGTCTGGCTTCCAATGGGCCAGATGAGCAGTCACCAGATGCAGTGGCCTGGGGCTACAGCATTGATATTGACAGTACCTGGTACAACGTCCTTCCCTCACTGAGTATTACCCCAGGAATTTCCTGGATGCATGCTGTTAGTGGCTATTCTCATATCTATGGCAATTTCTGGGAAGGCCAAAAGTCGGTTCAGCTGCGGATCAACTCTGATTACGGAGACCGCTGGGCATTTAACCTGAACTATAATCGGGTTTTGAACGACGAAAAAGCGTATGCCGAGAATGGTACAAACGTTAACTTTTCCGCGAGTTACAAATTTTGATTACTAAAACAGGATTAAGGAGTTTCGATATGGTTAAGAACAGCGCATGGATCGCAACAGTTATTGTCTTGCTGTTATGTGCCAGCACTGCAGTTGCCAAGGTGGACAGCGAGCAGGCTGCAGAATTGAAAACCAGCCTGACCCCGTTCGGTTCTGAACGAGCGGGCAATGCCGATGGAACCATTCCGGAGTGGACCGGTGGCCTGACGCCAGACAAAGCGCCAGCCAGCTGGAAGGCGCCGAATGGGCACCGTCCGGATCCCTTTGCTGCTGACAAAGCTCTCTTCACCATCACTGCAAAGAATATGGCTGAGTATGCCGATAAATTGACCGAGGGACAGAACGCGCTACTCAAGGCCTATCCAGAGAGCTTCAAGTTGCCGATCTATCCCAGCCGCCGCAGTCATGCTCTGCCGCAATGGATCAATGAAAACACGTTCAAGAATGCCACAACGGTTGAGCTGGTCGATGACGGCAATGGTATTTCAGATAATACCCAGGCTGGAACCCCATTTCCCCTTCCGCAGAACGGTCTGGAGGTAATATGGAACCATCTTCTCCGTTTTCAGGGCATTTATTCAGTGGTCAACAATGCAAATAATGAAGTTCAGCCCAGTGGTAAATACAGCCTGAAGCATAGGGGCAGAACTGACAATCTTTTTCACTTTTATAACAAAAATGGTGTGAATGGGAGACTGCGTAATTATGCCTGGACAGTTACCGGACCCGCCCGTTTTGCAGGGGATGGCATTTTGGCGATCGATTCGGTTAGTGCTGCCAAAACACCACGTAAGGCTTGGATCTACAGCGCGGCGGAAAGACGCGTGCGTCGCGCCCCGACCCTGAACTTCGATTCACCTGATTATTCGACAACCACTTATGACGACTTCGAACTGTTCAACGGGTCTCCTGAACGTTATGACTGGAAGTTAGTCGCAAAAAAAGAAATGTACATCCCTTACAACAACTATCGAGTAGCACTGCCGGACCTGAGTTACGATGATATTCACATGCGCAACCATCCAAATCCGGAATACCTGCGCTATGAGCTGCACCGGGTCTGGGTTGTGGAGGTGACCTTGAAGAAAGGTTCCCGTCATATTTATTCCAAACGGACCTTTTATGTTGACGAAGATAGCTGGAACATCGTCGCTAGCGATAAGTATGACGGTAATGGAAGTCTGTGGCGCACAAGTTTGTCGTATATAAAGAATTTCTATGATGTTCCCTTGACGAACTTCACTTTTTTTAACCACTTTGATTTAAAAAACGGAGTGTATATGACCGCTGGTCTGACCAACGAAGAAAAAAATTCCTACGATTTCAGCCAGACACCACCTGCTGAATCCTATTTTACACCTCAGGCATTGCGTCGCCGTGGCCGCTAAAGGTAGGAGGCTCGCCGCCCGGAAGATTCTGGGCGGCGAATCATTACAGTCTGAACAGAAATGTTTGCCAGGAAATGAGCCCTTATCTATGTGGTTGCGATGTCCCAAAAGATTGGTAGTGACATAAGCTGACTCTCTCAGAGGTTATTTTCCCGCTATTCAAATAAGGAGAATGACTATGAATGTTGAGCATCTACGTTGCACCTTTTCTGACGAAGAAAGTTGTCGGGTGGTTTTTGAATCTATTATCTGGCCTGACAGCCCTGTTTGTCCGTATTGCCAAAGTCAGTACGTTTGGTAGTTATAGAGCTCAAAGTGCGTGTTGGACTCCACGAATGTGGCGATTGTCACCGGCAGTTCACAGAAACACCGTCTAATCGTTTCTTGCCTTCCCTGAGAGAGCCAAGTTCGGTGTCTATCATCGGATTAGCAAACAACATCTGCCCCTTTATATGGCAGAAGCAGTGTTTTACTGGAACCAGAGAGCGCTGAAACGAAAACTATCCAGCGTGGAAAAAGAGGGCAAAAGCAGAACAGCGATGAAGCATTTGCCGATTCTGGACAATTAAAGGATTTTCTGAGGTTAGAGCCGTTTTGTTAGATGCGCCGCACGATAAACTCCGGCATCCGGATTATTCCGGGGCCATTACCTTTGTTTGGGTTATGGGACCGTTTCTATAAGGCAAAGATGAAGGATTTAAGGATGGTTAATTTCAAACTGATAAGAAAATATGCGCTATATCTTTGCAAAGGTTTTTCGCAGGGCGCGACCATTGCAAAACAGTATTCAATGCTTGGCCTCACGATGATGTTGTTGGCTGTGACCATTCTGCAGGCATCTTCTGCTGCTGCTTATACGGACCCCTTAGATACTCCAGCCGCGAAACAGGATTTAG
Source organism: Deltaproteobacteria bacterium (assembly GCA_024279255.1). Taxonomy (GTDB): domain Bacteria; phylum Desulfobacterota; class Desulfuromonadia; order Desulfuromonadales; family Geopsychrobacteraceae; genus Geopsychrobacter. The sequence continues at coordinate 24,432 of JAJRRT010000041.1, forward strand.
CTGTATTTTCTCTACTGCTTGATGTCGCCAAGGCCGCGGAGCGTTTGGTCGTGGTCGGTGAGCGTGGTCATATCCTCTATTCCGATGATCAGGGTCTGAACTGGCAGCAGGCTGAGGTGCCCGCTCTGGCCCACCTGAATGCGGTTTCTTTCCCGACTCCGAAGCTGGGATGGGCGGTCGGCGACGATGCGGTTATCCTGCATACGGAAGATGGTGGAAGCAGCTGGGTGCGCCAATATGATGAGCGCGATTCGGATGAACCCGGCCCTCTGCTGGATGTGCTGTTTCTCAATGAGCGGGAAGGTCTGGCCATCGGCGTCTACGGGAAGCTCCTCCGCACCAGCGACGCCGGGAAGAGTTGGATCAACTGGCAAGAGCATCTCGATAACCTCGATGGTTGGCATCTGAACGCGATAACGGCTAGCGCCGATGGGACCTTATACATTGCTGGCGAGGCCGGTTTCGCCTATCGCTCAATGGATGGCGGCAAGTCCTGGAAAACCCTGGATCTGCCCCATGAAGGCTCTTTTCTGGGCGTATTGGCGGGGACTGAACCCGGGCAGATTGTGGTCTTCGGCATCGGCGGCTACATCTTCACCAGTCGGGACTCTGGGGACAGCTGGTCGCAAGTGGCAGTTGCTACGCAGGCTGGACTGGCGGGCGGAACCCTGCTCAATGACGGATCCATTCTCATTGTCGGCAGTGACGGGGTTGTTTTGAAGGCCGACCCTCAGGCAAACAATTTTGTCCTGTATAGCCGCGAAGATCGTCTGCCGATGAGTTCGGTCGTCGCGCTCGGCATGGGTGATTATCTCATGGTCGGACTGGGGGGCGTGTATCGTCTGAGCCAGGACGTCATTGAGTCGCTAAACGAAGTGAAGGATTGAAACAATGACGAATCGAGCGAGTTCGGGGTTAGAAAATCTGGTTGAACGGGCCATATTCAACCACAGGCTGATACTGGTGATGCTTTTTGTGCTGCTGACTATTTTTCTGGGATATCGGGCGTCCTTTGTCCGACCGGATACCAACCTGGAGAAGATGGTCCCACAAGAGCACTCCTTTATCCAGAATGCCCGGCAACTTCTGGCGCGGGCCGATTCGACCAACAGCAAAAAGGATGTCGATATCCGGATTGCCGTTGCCGTGGAAAAGGGCGATATCTTCTCTCCTGAGTATATGGAGACCCTCAAGGAGATCAGCGATGAGGTCTCTCTGCTGGCAGGAGTCGATACCGGCGCTCTGCTGTCCTTATGGACTCCGGCGTTGCGTTGGGATGCCGTTACCACCGAAGGGTTTGAAGGCGGGCCGATTATTGATTCGTCCAAATATGACGGTTCGACTGCGTCCCTCGAACAGATTCGCAACAATATTCTCAAGTCGAGTTATGTCGGAAGCTATGTCGCCAATGATTTCATGGCGAGTCTGGTGACCCTGCCGGTTATAAAGGTCGATCCCAGGACCAAAGAGGCCCTCGATTTTCAGGATTTTTCCCATGCGCTGGAAGCGATTCGGGTAAAATACCAGTCTGAGAATCTGCGTATCCACATCATCGGAGACGTGAAGAAGTTTGCCGATCTGACGGATGGTTTTATGTCGGTCGGGATCTTTTTTGCCATCGCCTTTTTGATTACCGCAATCCTGCTTTACTATTATTCCCGTTGCTGGAAATCGACGGCGACGACACTTGCCTGTTCGGTGGTAGCCGTGGTCTGGCAATTGGGAATTCTGAATCTGCTCGGTTATGGAATCGGGGTTTTCTCCGTGTTGGTGCCATTTCTGGTCTTTGCCATCGGTATCAGCCATGGCGTGCAGATTATTAATGCGATTGCCCATGAATCGGCTAAAGGGGAGGGTCGTTTCGATTCTGCGCGCATCACTTTCCGGCATTTGGTCAAGCCGGGCCTGCTTGCCCTGCTCAGCGACGGGATCGGCTTTGCCACCCTGCTGATCATCAACATCGGGGTGATTCAGGATCTGGCGATCGCGGCCAGTGTCGGGGTGGCAGTCATTATCCTCACCAACTTGGTACTTTTACCGGTCCTGATGTCCTATTTCGGGGTGACCAGGGCTTGTGTCGAACATGCTCAGTACAAAAAAGATGGTAAGTCATCTTTCTTTGAATGGGTCGCCAACTTTTCCGAGCTGAAATTTGCCCGTGTTTCGATCCTGATCGCTATAATTGCGGCCGGTACCGGACTCTATTACAGCCAAGGGCTCAAGATCGGTGATCTTGACCGCGGTGCTCCGGAACTGCGTCCCGATTCACATTATAATCTTGATAACGATTACATTACCGGGCACTTCTCCACCAGTACTGATCAGATGGTGGTCTTTGTCGCCACGGCGCCGGATCAGGCGTCCGCCTATAAAACTGCCGATTTGTTGAATCGATTCGAATGGGTCTTGCAGAATACCCCCGGAGTTCAGTCGGTCAGTTCGGCTGCGAGTTGGGCCAAGTTCCTCCGACTCGCCAACAATGAGGGTAACCTCAAGTTTCTCGCTCTGCCGCGGCGGGCTAGAACCCTGTCGGCCTACACCTACGGCACCGAACTTGATACCGCCAACAGCTTAACCGCCGTGAAACTAGAACTTGCCGACCATAAAGAGGAGACCCTGCAACAGGTCGTGGCTGTGGTGGAACAATTTGCGCTGACAAATAACGACCCAGATATCACCTTCAGTCTCGGTTATGGCAACGGCGCCTATGAAGCGGCAACCAATCAGGTCATTACCACGGCCCAGTACCTGATGATGCTTTGCGTCTACGCTGTGGTCAGCCTGATGTGCCTGCTGACCTTCCGTTCCTGGCGCGCGGCGGTCTGCGTGATTCTGCCTTTGGTGCTGACTTCGGTATTGTGCCAGGCCCTGATGGCCCTGCTCGGGATCGGGGTCAAGGTCGGCACCTTGCCGGTCATCGCGTTGGGGGTTGGGATCGGCGTCGACTACGGTATCTATATCTTCAGTCGTCTCGAATCCTACCTGCGGTTGGGCCACTCCCTGCGCACCGCCTACCTGGAGACGCTCCTGACCACGGGCAAGGCCGTCTGTTTTACCGGGTTGACCCTGGCTATCGGCGTCGGAACCTGGATCTTTTCACCGATTAAGTTCCAGGCCGATATGGGCATTCTGCTGACCTTCATGTTCTTGTGGAATATGGTTGGTGCCCTGTTGCTGCTGCCGGCTCTGGCGCGCTTTCTAATCAAGCCGGACAAATTTTCCGAGCAGGTCTCAGACACTGATGCGGTTCCAGTGCAGGATCAAGGTCCGGTTCTGGAGTACGAACAGGCCATAGACTAAAACAATTGCGGGCAGATCCTTTGATTCGCGTCCGCTAACAGTCTGTCGGACTTTTTGTCCGTAAAATGAAAAATTGCCGAGCATTGAAAATCCCTGCGAAGGTGAAAATCCATGAGTGACACGTTTGCCAAGTCGATCGGGACCCTGTTTCTTCTGCCGCCCTCGATGGATGACTAGTTGCCCGAAGGGCATCGGGCTCGCTTCATTGTTGAGATTGTGGAGCAGCTTGACCTCACCACCATCAAGTCGGCTTATACCGGACGTGGTTCCAAGACACTCCATCCCGAGATGCTTCTGGCCCTGCTATTCTACAGCTACGTCACCGGGATTTTCTCCAGTCGCAAGTTGGAACAGGTGATCTATGATTCCGCGACCTTTCGTAAGCACTTTCTTCCTCAGTTAACCTCGTTTTTCGTCCAGATTCTGCTCATTGACCAGCTAGGTGGGATGCCTGAGCCTGGGCTAATGGCACCAAGGTCGAGCCAATGCGTTCAAGTACCTGAAATTACCAATTTCAGCAACGACCTCATCTTCTCCGACAGTGGTCCTCCGCTCAGGTGTACTTCTCGCCGAAACTCCTCATGCTTGGTATAGAGTTCTGAGAACTCATTTTTAAAAACCGTGAAGGTCTCGTGGGTGTCTTTCAGTGCATATTTCCCTTTCTGTTGGTTAATGTTCGGGAAAGGTCCTGCCGCAGGTTAGTGCAAAACGGCCTATCCCGAAGATGGTGAAGCTCGATTTTGCGGATTCCTAAAGTGATAGTAATTTGCCCACCAATGTCCTAACCGCCGACCGGTTGAGGCCCTTCCCGCGACCCTGGACCTATAGTATTTCGTTATCTCTGACCCCTGTAATGAGGCGTCGACATATCGACGTTTAGTCGAGATGTCGACGAGAAACAAACACTGTTTTGCCCCTAGTTCAGTCTTTGGAAGAAAGAAAAAACCTGTGTTTAAGGTGGGTTGGCGCGCAACATGGATGCCTCTGAGGCTTTGGCATATGCCTTGCTCATTACACCTGACAATCATTGGCTAGATCGTTGGTTCTGAATTAAGGAGGATGCTAGATGGTTTCCGGGAAAGTAGAAGAGCGGGGGGACATGGTCAGGGTTGCTGCTGTTCAGTTTGAGCCGAAGCTGGGCGAGATTGAGCGCAACACGCAAAAAATGATCGAACTGATCAATCAGGCCTTTGACCAGCAGGCGAAACTGGTTGTTACGCCAGAGATGGCCAATTGCGGCTACGTCTTCGAGAACAAAGAAGAAGCGGTCCAATGCGCCGAAGCTGTTCCTGGTGGACCAACGGTAATGGCATTGGAAGCCGTTGCGGCCAAGCGTGATGGCTACATAGTCAGCGGACTGATGGAGAAGGATGGCGACAAACTTTACAATGTCGCGGTTCTGGTCGGTCCAAAAGGTTATATCGGCAAATATCGCAAGACCCATTTGTGGGATATCGATAAATCTCTTTATGAGCCTGGCGACTTGGGTTTTCCGGTCTTCGATCTGCCTTTCGGCCGGATCGGCATGAGCATCTGCTACGACCAGTGGTTTCCGGAAGTCAGCCGAATCTATGCGATGCAGGGGGTGGATATCATCTGCAATCCGACTAACTGGGTGGTGATTCCCGGCATGGCGACTCCTGAAAATCCGTCTTGGGCTTTTATTGCCATGACCCAGGCGCATACCAATGGCGTTTATATGCTCTGTGCAGACCGGGTCGGTACTGAGCGCGGGACCACTTTTGGCGGTACCAGTTGCGTACTTGGCTTGCCTGGCTTTGTTGCCGGTCCACTGGATGGCGAATCGGAAGGCGTTTTGATCAGCGATCTGGATATCGCTGCGGGACGGGTCAGGATGCTCTCTGCGGTCAACCATCTGCATAGCGATCGCAGGATCGATTTGTACGACCAACAGCTGGGCTATGGAAAATAGATACAGACTGTAAATGTCGGACAACATTTTCAACGTATACATGAAGCATTGCTAAATTGAAGAAGGGCGCCACTATGGATATGCAGGGACTTGCCAAAAAGATTCAAACCCTCGAAGACATCGAAGCGATCAAGCAACTCAAATATGAATATGCTCTCCGCTGTGACAGAGCCATAAACGAAAAAGATCCCGAACCGTTTTTCGAGGTATTCACCGAGGATGCCATCTGGGATGTCGGCGCTTTCGGCAGGTATGAAGGTAAGACTGCGATCAGGGCCGTAGCTTTCGAAGTACTGTCTAAGCAGATTAAGTTTACCTATCATTTTTTCACCAACCCCCTGCTTGAAGTCAATGGTGATGAGGCGACCGGTAAGTGGTATCTGTGGGCTGTTTACACCATGGCTGACGGTCAGGACATGGTTCTTGTCGGCTATGAAGATGAAAAGTACCGAAAGGTCGATGGCAAGTGGTTGATCGCCGAATGTGCGCTCGGAGCCGACTCCTTTGCTCCGCTGAAAGAAGGTTGGAACGGCCCGATCGAGGGTTAATCGCAGTCTTCAGGCATTGCGGATGGAAGACCCGAGTGGGTGGACTTGTACGGAATTCAATAAAGGATGAAAGCTATGTGGCAATCACCACAGACGATTATTGAACTGTTAAAGAGGAATGTAACTGACTTCACTGACCGTGAGGCTGTTGTTTCGGTCCAGTACCGCACCAGTGACTGGGTTCGTCAGAGTTGGCAGGAAGTCGATGAATCCTCCGACCGGGTGGCTTGCGGACTGGCGGCTATCGGCGTGAGGCCGGGCCAGAAAGTTGCTTTCCTACTGACCAACAGCATCGAATGTTATCAAATCTACTTGGGCATTCATAAGCTTGGCGCGGTCTTTGTGCCGATCAACGTGCGTCTGGTGCCGCGCGAGGTGTCTTACATCATTGAAAACTCGGATGCCGACTTCATTGTCTCCGGCGCAGAATTTCTTGGTCAGGTTGATGAAATACGCGAGCAACTCCAGGTTAAAAAGATCGTTGGCTTGGAAAAAGCGGGGATCGAACTGCCGGAGTGGGCACTTTCCTTCGCTGAGCTGATAAACAACGACGGCAAGGTTCCGTCGGTGACGATCAACCATGATGATGTCGCCGATATCCTCTATACCAGCGGCACCACCGGTCTACCCAAGGGGGTGGTTTTGACCGAGGGGAACAAGGTTGCCTGCGGCAAGTTGATGGGGGCATCCTTCGATTTTTCCCGGCTTCACTATGGAGCACCAACCGTGCAGAACGTTTTCCCCTTCTTTACCTCCAGCGGCTGCAGTTCGGTGGTAATGATGTGGCTGTATTATGGTTTTCGCGTGGTCCTTGAAGCTGAGTTTGACGTGACCAGCACCCTGGAAACCATGGCCCGGGAGAAGTCGACCGGTTATGGCGGTGCTCCGGCGATGTTCATCTTTTTGCTGAGCCATCCGAAGTTCAAGGAGTTTGATACCTCTGGCCTCAATATGCTGATCTCCGGTGCGGCTGCAATGCCCGGAGAAGTCATTCGCAAGCTGGATGCTGCCTGGCCTGGGATCAATATTTTCAATCTCTATGCTCTCACCGAAGCAGGGACCGGCGGGACAACCCTAAGTGCCGCCGACGCGCAACGCAAAATCGGTTCGGTCGGTCATCCGTTGACGCCCGATCAGGAACTGCGGATCGTCAATAACGATGGCAAGGATATGCCGGTCGGTGAAATCGGACAGATTGTCCTGCGTGGCCCGAATATTATGAAGGAATACTACAAAAACCCGCAAGCAACTGCCGAGACCTTGCGTGACGGATGGCTTTACACCGGCGACATGGGGTATTGCGATTCAGAAGGCTACCTTTTTTACACTGACCGTTCCAAGGACATGATCGTCCGTGGCGGCAACAATGTTTACTCGGTTGAGGTGGAGAGCGTTGTTTACGAGCATCCGGCGGTCAAACAGTGCGCGGTTATTGCCAAACCACATCCGCAATTGGGTGAGGATATCCTGGCTTTTGTTGTCTTGAAGGATGGCGAAACCTTGACCGCCGAAGAGCTATACAACTTTACCATTGACAAGCTGGCCGATTATAAGCGTCCCAGGGACATCCGTTTCGTCGATGCCCTGCCGCTTAACCCGACCGGCAAGATGGACAAAAAACGTATTCGGGCAGAGCTGTTGGATGCATAGCTGCTGTAGATGGCGGATTTAAGACCGCAGTTGCGGAACAGCTTTCGGTGCACGGATGCTGAAGGCTTAATTTATAAGGAGAACTAAATAATGAGAACCAAAGAGCAGTATATTGAGCGTCTCAAGGGTATGAAGCACAACCTTTATTTCAATGGCGAGAAAATCGGCCGCGACCATGAGGTCATTGCGCCGTCCCTGAACGTCATGGGGAGGACCTTCGAGGCTGCTCAAGATCCTGAAATGGAAGATCTGTGTACTGCGGAGTCGCACCTGACCGGCGAAAAAATCAACCGTTTCTGCCATGTGCATCAGAGTGTTGATGATCTGCACAAGAAGCAGGACATGACCCGCAAACTGTGCCGCGGGGTTGGCTACTGTATTCAGCGTTGTATGGGGGTTGATGCCCTGAACGCCGTTAATGCGGTCTCTTTCGAGGCAGACAAGGTAAACAAGGGCGAGACTAACTATCACCAGAATTTTCTGAAATGGCTGGAGCGTTTTCAGAAGGAAGACCTGGTGGCTACCTGCGCCCAGACCGACGTCAAGGGCGAGCGGATGAAGCGTCCGATCGAACAGTCCGATCCGGATGCCTATGTACATGTGGTCGAGCGGCGCGAAGACGGTATCGTGGTGCGTGGTTGCAAGGTACATATCACCCAGGCGGCCACTGCCGACGAAATTATCGTTGTTCCGACCAGAGCCCTTGGCCCGGACGAAGGCGATTATGCCGTTGCTTTTGCCGTGCCTGGCGACCATGAGGGAGTCAAGCAGGTCATCCACGTCCATAACCCGCGCGAGCGTAAGGAAATCAAGCGCGGTTTTGAGCCCGGCTATATCGATTCCTACGTCATCTTCGACGATGTCTTCGTCCCTTGGGAGCGGGTCTTCCTCTGTGGCGAAACTCAGCATGGCGGCATTTGTGCCCTGTTGTTCGCCCTCTTCCACCGACATAGCTACTCCGGTTGCAAGCCGGCCGTCGGCGACATCATTATGGGAATGGCCGCTCTGGCCGCCGAGATTAATGGTATTGAAAAGGCTCCTCACGTTCGTGAAAAGCTGGCGGAGTTGATCACGATTGCCGAACTCGGCTACGCCGCCGGCTTCACTGCTTCGGCCAAAGCGAAGCCGGAGGTTTACATGCCTGGTTACGGTAGTGTGCCCTACGGTGCCGGCGGCTACATCCCCGACTCCATCTATGCCAATGTCGGCCGCTGCCTCAGCGGCGAGGCGGTTTTTCACGAGCAGGAGATTCTTTGCGATCTCGCTGGCGGAATGCCGGCGACCTTCCCCTATGAAGCGGATCTGCTCAACGAAGAGATCAGGCCCTTTATGGAGAAATACCTGAAACGCAATCCCGATATGGACGTGGAGGATCAGATCAAGTTCTGGATGTATATGAGCGAACTGACCTGTTCCTCTTATGGCAGTTCCGCAACCATGGGCGGGTTCCATGGTGGTGGTTCGCCGATCATGGAGCAGATTGCGATTACCACGCAGTACGATGTTAACGCCAGGAAGGATATCGTCAGAAATCTTGCAGGGATGGCACCAGGCAAGAAGTCGAAGAGGAAATCTGGCAAGAAGTAAACGGTTTTTCGAAGGAAAATCTGCATAAGATGCCGTAAACCTGGATCAATCGGCGTCTGCCCCGGCCATTCTGCTCGTGGCAGACGCCCTCATTTTTCGGGTCGTTTGCAGACACATAAATAAGGATTTGAAAATGGGAAAGAATCTGTTTTCGCTTGAAGGAAAAGTGGCAATTGTGACCGGAGCCAGCAGGGGGCTCGGCAAGGCCATCGCATTGGGATATGGCGAGGCCGGTGCCAATGTGGTTGTTGCGGCAAGAAATGCGGAGGCCCTGGAGCAGGTTGTTGCCGATCTTGAGCAGAGCGCTGGTGGCGGCTTTGCCGTCCAGTGCGACGTCAGTCAGGAACAAGACCTGCTGAATCTCGTTGCCAGGACGATGGAGCGTTACGGACGGATAGACATCCTGGTCAACAATGCGGGGATCAGCCCCTGGGTGACCTGGTCACACGAAGTAACCAGCGACATGTGGTCCAAGATGCTGCAAATCAATCTGGTTGCGCCGTTTCTGCTCGCTCGGGAGGTTGGCAAGGTCATGATGCAGCAGAAGTCGGGCCGGATCATCAACATGGCATCGCTCGGTGGGTTGCTCGGAATGCCGGGACAGGTGACCTATGCTGCGACCAAAGGGGGACTGCTGCAGGTCACCAAAACTCTGGCGGTCGAATGGGCCAAATACAACATCACTGTGAACGCCCTGGCACCCTCGATCCTGGAAACGGACCTGACCGAGGGGGTTATTCAGTCGGATAAGCATTCGAAACCCTTGCTACAACGGATCCCAAAAGGCACTTTCGGCAAGTCCGATGATGTCGTCGGGGCGGCCGTTTACCTCGCGTCCGATTCATCTTCTTATGTGACGGGTACCGTATTGCCGATCGATGGTGGCACGCTGGCCTGCTGATACGAGGTTTGCCGAACCCTGACAGACAGACCCGGTTCGGGAAGATCCTTAGGAGCAGGAAATTCAAGTACGCAATGGTGTAAAGGGAAAATCATGAAAGCTATCGTTTGTAATGACTTCGGTCCCATTGATGAGATCGACTACACAGAGGTTCCCGATCCGCAAGCCGGACCCGGCCAGGTTGTTCTGACAACCAAGGCAATCGGGGTCAACTTTCCTGATGGCCTGTTGGTTCAGGGTCTCTATCAGCATAAACCGGAATTGCCTTTTATCCCCGGGATAGAGGTCGCCGGCGTAGTCGAGGCCATCGGAGACGGCGTGAGCAAGCTGAAACTGGGCGATCGGGTTCTTGCCAGCACAATGACCGGTGGCTATGCGGAAAAACTCTGCATGGATGCAGCGACAGCGATTACGATTCCAGATGTGATGAGCGATGCGCATGCAGCCGTGCTCCCTTGTGCCTACGGTACCGCCCACCATGCTCTGAAACAGCGGGGCAATCTGCAACCCGGCGAAACGTTGGTTGTCTTGGGAGCTGCCGGAGGAACCGGCCTTGCTGCAGTGCAGATCGGTAAGGCGATGGGCGCACGCGTGATCGCCGTCTGTTCCGATGAGGAAAAGCTCGCTCTGGCTGCGGACTCTGGAGCCGATGAACTGATAAATTACCGTAAGGTAGATCTACGCAAATCACTCCAGTCGATGACCAACAGGCGGGGGGTGGATGTGGTTTTCGATCCGGTCGGCGGCGAGGCTTTTAACCAGTGTGCGCGGGCCATGGCCTGGAATGGACGGTTGCTGGTTATCGGTTTCGCCTCAGGCGATATCCCGCAGTTCCCAGTCAACCTGTCCCTCGTCAAGGGCTACAGCGTGGTCGGTGTTTTCTGGGGTTCATTCACCCGTTATCAGCCCGCGGACTACGCGGACAACATGGTGGAATTGTTTCGTTGGTACGAGCAGGGGAAGGTGAAACCGCTTATCGATAAAACCTTACCATTAAGTTCGGCAGCAGAGGCACTGCACCGGGTCGCACAGAGGAAAGTCAAAGGTAAATTGGTTCTGGTTCCTTAGGGGGGATGATTTGTCCATCAAGATCAGGAGGTAGTTTCGACGCTTAGATGGGGAAGACGGAGATTATGAATTCGGCAGAGAGAAAAGATCGGGAAATTAACGACGAGACTCCCACGAAAAATTGTCCTTGGTGTGGGGAGATACCCAATATCACCGAGCTCGGTTGGGGAGGAATGTCGATAAGGTGCAATAACAGAGCTTGTCGGATGCGTCCGGAGACCACTTGGTGTGACAGTGTTGAAGAAGCGTTAACCATGTGGAATGCAAGACATATCTGAGAGCACTCTTTGCGGGCCCCTTCGTGAGAGTACTCTGCCACGTTTCACGTATGAAGCTGCAGCGAAGTTCAAAACCTGGATTTAAAATGTTGTGTAAGATTGGTAATCTGCAGAATTTTCGTTTCCCTTGTATTGATATTAAGTGGCTGTACCGGTTGTCAGAAACAACACCAGGCGGCGACAACTGTCGCCTTATAGAAACGGAGTAAGAAATGATATTTCAAGGCAATGCGCTTTCGATTCGAGAGCTTGAAGGTGGGATCGCCGAGCTGATCTTCGATCTTGAAGGTGAGTTCGTCAATAAGTTTGACATCCTGACAGTTGAAGAGTTGGGACGTGCCATTGATGCATTGGAACAGAGTGAAGGTATCAAAGGGTTGATTGTTACCAGTGCTAAAAGTGTGTTTATCGTCGGTGCTGATATCAGTGAGTTCGGTCCACTGTTTGGCAAGGGGAGTGATGCCATCAAGGCACACATCGGCGGCAATAATCAGAATTTCGCCCGTCTGGAATCCCTCCCTTTCCCGACGGTTGTCATCATAGACGGTTTTGCTCTGGGCGGGGGTTTCGAATTCTGCTTGAGCTGCGACTACCGCGTTATCAGCCCCCGCGGCAAGGTCGGCTTGCCTGAAACCAAACTGGGCCTGATCCCTGGTTGGGGCGGGACGGTTCGTTTGCCGCGGTTGATCGGTGTTGACCTGGCTGCAGAATGGATCGCCACCGGCAAAGAGCAGAGCCCACAGACAGCGCTTCGGGTTGGTGCTGTAGATGCAGTTGTCGAACCTGAGAAACTGCGTGATGCTGCTCTTACGACACTCCAGCAAGCGATTACCGGAAAACTTGATTATCAACAGCGCCGGACGGTGAAGAACTCTCCCTTGCCGATGAACCCCAATGAGGCCGGGATGGTCTTCGAGACCACCAGGGCGGGCATCGCGGCTCAAGTTGGACGTAATTTTCCGGCCCCGCTGGCAGCTCTTGATTCAATGCAGCAAGGAGCCGATAAGGGGCGTGACGAGGCGGTTGCTATCGAGACCGAGCAATTTGCCAAAGTCTGCATGACCGAGGCCGCTGCCTCAATGATCGGCCTGTTCATAAGCGATCAGTTGATTGCCAAGAAAGCCAAGGTCTGTAGTAAGCAGGCGTCCAAGTCGGTGGAAAAGGCCGCTGTACTGGGAGCTGGTATCATGGGTGGTGGAATCGCGTATCAATCCTCTATTAAGGGCGTCCCGATTGTGATGAAGGACATCATGCAGGAGGGGATCGATCTGGGGCTCTCCGAAGCGAACAAACTGCTTGCCAAGCGGGTTGAAAAAGGGCGCATGGCGCCACGCAAGATGGGTGATGTGCTCAACCGCATCGAGCCGACCCTGAGCTATGATGGTTTTGACAAGGTCGATATCGTCGTTGAGGCGGTGGTTGAAAATCCCAAGGTCAAGCATGCCGTGCTCACCGAAGTCGAAAAACATGTGGCAGAAGATACCGTTATCACTTCGAATACTTCGACCATCTCCATCGATTCTCTTGCCGAGGCTCTGCAGCGGCCAGAAAACTTCTGCGGCATGCATTTTTTCAACCCGGTACACATGATGCCGTTGGTTGAGGTTATTCGCGGCGAAAAGAGTTCTGATGAAGCCGTTGCGCGTACCGTTGCGTATGCCACCGCTATCGGCAAAAAAGCGATCGTGGTCAAAGATTGCCCCGGTTTCCTGGTTAATCGTGTGCTCTTTCCCTACTTTTTCGGCTTTGAAGCGCTGCTGCGCGACGGGGCCGATTACCTGCAGGTCGACAAGGTGATGTCGAAGTGGGGCTGGCCGATGGGGCCGGCCTATCTGCTTGACGTGGTCGGCATCGATACCGCCGCTCACTGTGAAACGGTCATGGCGGCAGGTTTCCCGGAGCGGATGGGCAAGACTTTCAAGAGTGCCATCGACGTCATGGCTGAGAACAAGCGCTTTGGCCAGAAAAACGCTAAGGGCTTCTACGATTATGCGCCTGACAAGCGGGGCAGAATCAAGAAGGTCCCCTCGGAAGATGCCTATCAGTTACTCGCTCCCCATGTTGCCGATCGCCGCGATTTCGACGTCGAGGAGATTATTGCTCGCACTATGATCCCGATGGCGACCGAGATGGCGCGCTGCCTCGAAGAGGGGATTGTCGGTTCCGCAGCCGAAGCCGATATGGCCTTGATCTACGGTCTTGGTTTTCCGGTTTTCCGCGGCGGTGTGTTCCGCTGGGTTGACAGTGTCGGCATCAAGGAAGTCTGTGTTCTGGCGGATAAGTATGCCGATCTGGGCCCCTTGTATGTTCCGACACCAGGGATGCGGGAAATGGCTGCTGCAGGCAAAAATTACTACGCGTAATGGACTGAATCTGAAAGAGGAGTTGAATCGTGAGCTTAAATCCAAGAGATGTTGTTATTGTCGATTACGCACGGACTGCAATGGGGCGTTCCAAAAACGGCTGCTACCGCAATGTGCGTGGTGATGAATTTTCCGCCGCACTGATTCGTGGATTGCTGTCGAGAAACAAGGCGCTTGACCCGACTGAGATCGATGATTTGATCTGGGGGTGCGTACTGCAGCGGGAAGAGCAGAATTTCAATGTGGCCCGCTTCATAGGCTTGCGCGCAGGGCTGCCGTCTAGCGTACCGGCTCAGACTGTTAACCGGCTTTGTGGTTCATCAATGGCTGCCCTGCATTCGGCGGCGGCCAATATCATGTCGAACCAGGGAGACATCTATCTGGTTGGCGGCAGTGAGCACTTGGGGCACCTGTCGATGTACGAAGGTGTTGACGTTAACCCTCCGTTGGGGTTGACGGTAGCCAAGGCTTCTGGAAACATGGGTATAACCGCAGAATTTCTAGCGAGACAGCATGGCTTCAAGCGTGAGCAGATGGACGCTTTGGCGATGCGATCTCACCAGCTGGCAGCCGATGCGAGCGCCGGAGGAAAATTTGACCGGGAAATCATTGGTGTCGAAGGGCATGATGCCGATGGCGCCAAGGTTATGGTCAAACGGGACGAGACAATCCGCCCGACCACCATGGAGGCGCTGGCTGCCTTGCGCCCGGTGTTCGATCCGGTCAATGGTGCCGTTACGGCCGGCACTTCCTCGCAGCTCTCTGACGGGGCATCCGCTATGTTGGTCATGTCCGCGGAGAAAGCGCAACAACTGGGCTTTAAGCCTCTGGCAAAGATTCTCTCGATGGCCGTTGCCGGTGTCGATCCGGCGATTATGGGCTACGGGCCGGTGCCGGCCACCCAAAAAGCTTTACAGCGGGCTAGCTTGAGCATGGGCGATATCGAGTGCGTGGAACTCAACGAAGCTTTTGCTGCCCAGGCTCTTCCAGTGCTCAAAGATCTTGGTCTGCTGGAGGTTATGAATGATAAGGTCAATCTTCATGGTGGGGCTATCGCCTTGGGCCACCCTTTTGGATGTTCCGGGACGCGCATCACTGGATCACTGCTGACTGTCATGCAGGACCGTGACATGACTCTGGGTTTATCCACACTGTGTATCGGTTTTGGTCAGGGTATCACAACGGTTATTGAACGGATAAGCTAAGCCGTCTCGAAGCTGTCCGTCCTGTTGAGTTCGTTTCGAAGTTCGGTACATGACTGCTCCTGAAGCCTTATCATGTGCCTACTGAGAAACTTTTCGGTTTCTCATTTTTTACTGGACTTTGCCCTCAAGTTTCTTTGAGGGCAAAGTCCAATCTTTAGTAGATATTATGTCGTTTTCTGCCTCCAACAGGTACTCTGTTCGACAGCCTTCTGGACAAAATAAAACATGGGTTGTAATCTTGTATTCTAATAATATTGTTTAGGTTGTCCACTTAACCCCGGTTGAGATAAAAACCGGTACGGGATCGCCCTGATCTGGTGCATAACAAGTGACACTCAGTTCACTGAGGCCGGCATCAACTTTACTGTCGACAGCGATCTGTTTAACTCTAACTTGAGAAAAAGGGATTACTGATTATTATAAAGCGGTATTTGTAAAGAGACGTTTTAAATTAAATATTTCGGGTTTTGGGGGTGGGGATCTCGTTTTTTGTCCAGTAGGTAATTTGAAAAAACCATTGAGCCGAAAAAGGCCAGAGGTGTAAGAGTGGATGAAACACAACAATATGACTATGGTGGATCTCTGAGGTTTGAAAAGCTTCTTGCCGAAGTGTCAGCGACCTTTGTCAATATGCCTGCCAGCGAAGTTGACGCAAACATAGAGGAGGTGCTCGGGCAGTTCGGTAGTTTTTTGAGGGTTGATCGTATTGATCTCGTCGGCTTCAGCCAGGAATTAAAAAAGGCACATATTACGCATTCATGGGCTGCTGAAGGACTTGAACGCCACCCGCATACCCTTATACGAGAGAACTATCCCTGGTTGACGGGGAAGGCAGCTAGGATGAAAACTGTCCAATGGGATGATTCTGCTGAGTTACCATCGGCCGAAGACAGGAAAAGCCTTAAGGTGTTAGGAATTCAGGCTGGTCTCGTCATCCCTTTCGGGATTGAAGGCAAATTTGCTTATGGGTTGGCATTCGGGCACCACTCCACGCGTTCTTGGCCGGAAGGACTTGCTCAACGATTCAGGCTGCTTGGTGAGGTTATCCTCAATGCACTCCTTCGAAAGCAGGCCGACCTTGATATCCGTAAGGCCTTTGACGAGATCAAGGACCTGAAAGAGCGAGTTGAGAGTGAAAATGTTCTCCTCCGCGAAGAGATAGGGGCTCTACAGGGGCATCCGGAGATTTTAGGAAATAGCGACCAGATCAAAGAGGTCCTTCGTAAAGTTGATCAAGTGGCCAAGACGGCTACCGCGGTTCTTATTCTAGGGGAAACAGGAACCGGTAAGGAGCTGATCGCGCGGGCTATACATAATCAAAGTTCTAGAAAAAACAGGCCTATGGTTACGGTAAACTGCGGCGCTCTTCCTGCTAATCTGATTGAAAGTGAGCTCTTTGGTCACGAAAAAGGAGCTTTTACCGGTGCAACAACAAGGCGCGCAGGACGTTTTCAGGTCGCAGATGGATCAACCATTTTTCTGGATGAAATCGGCGATATGCCCATTGAACTCCAGGTCAAATTGCTTCGCGTCCTGCAGGAGGGCCAGTTTGAGCCGTTAGGGAGTTCGAAGACCGTAAAAGTTGACGTCCGGGTGGTCGCTGCTACGAATATCGACATGTTGAAGGCGGTTCAGGAAGGGACTGTCAGACAGGACCTTTACTACCGTTTGAATGTCTTTCCCATAAGGACTCCTCCATTAAGAGAACGTATTGAAGACATTCATTTATTGACATTGACTTTCGTACCGGAGTTTGGGGAGGCGATCGGAAAACGTATTGACAAAATTTCGAAAAGCAGCATAGAGGCCTTGAAACGTTATTCCTGGCCTGGAAATATCCGGGAACTCAGAAATGTGATTGAGCACGCTGTTATTGTGAACAATGGCGGCCCCCTTATGGTGGATATCCCGGAACTTGTTTGTTCTGATGAGGGTGGGGCTCAGACGCTGGAGGAACATGAGCGCAGGTATATCATGAGTATTTTGAAGCAGGTCGGTGGTCGAATTCGTGGTAAGGGTGGGGCTGCCGAAATCCTGGATCTCAAGCCGACCACCCTTTATTCAAAAATGAAGAAACTGGAAATCGAATACGGAAAGGGCCGCTCGTAGCCTGAGGATAAGTTTCGCCTTTACAACTGATCTCGTCTGTCGATTTTTAGAAAATGTTTATCCGGTCACGTCTGAACTTCCACTGATTATTCTTTCCGCCTGGTTTACGTCTGTAAACTGATGCCCTTTGTTCACAGCGACTTCAATTGTACCCTGCAAGTTCTTTTTTTCGAAGCCAACCGTTTAAAATACCCTTTTTCTCTCCTTGGAATCATGTGCCAATACAGCCATGTCAGGCAAGTTGTCGGGATATTAGACGCCTCCCGACAGCACATAGCAAATCGAGTGTTTACTGAAATTCGATAATGCTCGACAGCCACCTGTTTC
This sequence comes from Deltaproteobacteria bacterium, assembly GCA_024279255.1. GTDB lineage: Bacteria > Desulfobacterota > Desulfuromonadia > Desulfuromonadales > Geopsychrobacteraceae > Geopsychrobacter. The sequence goes on from JAJRRT010000041.1 coordinate 41,701, forward strand.
ATTGAAGCATTGCTATATTGTGCCGTCGCTGATCGTCCCAGTTCACCAGGGTTATTCTTTAATTCGCGCGACCATTCGCTTCTTGACCCATGGCCGCGAGAAAGCCGTTCTGTGCAGACTTGCTGCCATTCCGCCCCCCCCCCCTCAAATGCTGGATCGTCGGATTTGGCTCCAGTCGCCCCTCCCGCATTATATTCATCCCAGTTGTTTCCTCTGCCGAGTCTATACCTGCAAGAAAAGCCTTCTCTGTCCCGTCTCGTTGCCATTGTTTCTGAGCGCCTGCTTTTTCCCTGGAGACCCACAATGCGCGATCTCTTTTGCACCTCTGAAGAGATGTTGTTTGTCTGGTCCTGCAATGAGCCGTCGATATGTAGACGCTCCGTCGAGGATTCGACGGTAGGCTTCGGCCAGGTCTTCTCTTTTGGGGAAACGAATTCTCCGCAAACAACGTTCTATGTCGGGTACTTGAGGACTGTTTTGGGCCGTTATTAATTCTTGGCTCAGGCCGTGCAATTAGGATGGCTAGCGAAGATCAATATCATCATGATTTAGTCTGAGTATGCCTCTGCGTGGCGCTATGGAGGGTCGTATTTGTAGTGTACTGGTAACTCGACGGCTATTTTTGAGGGTGACAAACGGCGGTATGAATAGGAGTGGCCTGCCTAAGTAATTAGATGATTCAGATGTCTAGATAAATTTGGCGGGCAAAGGGAGAAAGTGGGGTTTTGCCCAGTATGTTGGTTATATTTGTTGACGGAGGAAGCAGTATGAGATGGAGAAGGAAGTTGAGTTGTCAATGTTTGGCTCTGTGTCTGGTCACAGTCGTGACAACAGCGGGTTTGTTTGCCCCAGTGTCGGTAAATGCTTTCCGTTTTGATTATGGAGATGTAACCGGTAGTGTGGATACCACCATTTCCTATGGTGCGACCTGGCGAGTCAATGACCGCGACAAGGGTTTATATCGTGGGCTCTATTTCGATAGTAGCGGCGCTCCTGTCGACAAGGGCGGTAACATGGCATCGGTTAACCACGACAATGGTAACCTCAATTACGACAAGGGTTTGATCAGCAGTGTCGCCAAGGTCACCAGTGAGATGGATGTCGCATATCGGGATCAATTCGGGTTTTTCGTTCGCGGGACTGGCTTCTATGATTGGGAGAACGAAGAGGGTACGCGCGCGAAAGAGCCGCTCAGTTCCGAAGCTCTCGAATTGGTCGGTAGCGATATCAAGCTGCTGGATGCTTTTGTCTGGGGGGAGGGCGATGTCGGCGATACAACAGTCCAGGTCCGGCTCGGTGAGCAGGTTATCAGTTGGGGCGAAAGCACTTTCCTGTTGGGTGGTATCAATGCGACCAATCCGATCAATATTGCGGCGATCCGTATACCCGGTGCGGAGCTGAAAGAAGCTTTGCTCCCCGAAGGGTTGTTGTGGGGTTCGGTCGGTGCGACCGAGAACCTGACCTTCGAGGGTTACTACCAATATGATTGGGACAGCTACATTCTCGATCCTGCCGGTTCCTATTTTAGTGTCAGCGACTTTGTCGGCGACGGTGGTAATAGTCTGACCATCGGCAATGGCAATTTGCCTGAGAACTATCCATCTCCTCCGGCACCTGCGGTCGGTTTCCCGATGCCCTACACCGTAAGCCGTGCTGCTGACAAAAATGCCAAGGACACCGGGCAGTTCGGTCTTGCCATGCGTCTCTTTGCTCCCGAACTGAATGATACCGAGTTCGGTTTGTACTACGTCAAGTACCACAGTCGTCTACCGACGATTAATGCTTATAAAGGAGCTGGCCCTTCGTTACCGCTTCTGGGACCTGGTATGCCGAGTATCAAGATTCCGGCAACAGCGCAGTATGCTATCGAATATCCGGAAGATATTCAGTTGATCGGTGTCAGTTTCGCAACCCAGTTGCCGGATTCCGGCGTCGCACTGCAGGGGGAGATTTCCCACAAGTTCGATACCCCGGTTCAGGTTGATGATGTAGAGATCCTTTCGGCTGCTCTTGGTTTGCCGTCTCAGTTGGGTCTGCCCGCTGATTTTGCTGACGGTGAGTATATTCAGGGTTATGTCGAACTTGACGTCACTCAAGCTCAGTTGACCGTGACCCAACTTTTCCCGCAGGTGCTCGGTGCCAATCTGGCCGTGGTGTTAGGCGAAGTCGGTGTTACCTATGTCCATGACATGCCGAGCCAGGATGAGTTGCGTCTCAAGGTTTTCGCAGAGCCGACCTTGACCGATGTCTCCAAGCCTTTTGTCGATGATGTTTCCTGGGGGTACCGGTTGCGGGCCATTCTCAATTATGAAGATGTATTCGGGCTGTTCAAGGTGTCGCCTCGTATCGCTTGGTCGCACGATGTTTCGGGCAATGCGCCGAATCCCGGCGGTAACTTCATTGAGAAACGCAAAGCGTACACCGTCGGTGTCAATACTGCGTATCAGAGTTGGAATGTTGATCTCTCTTATACCGATTTCTTCGGTGCCGACCATTACAACAACATTAACGACCGTGACCTCGTCTCGGCCGTTATCAAATATTCGTTCTAGAAAAGGAGAACAGGAATATGCGTCATAAATTACTTAAAGTTGTCTGTCTCTGCTTGCTGCTGTCAGGCATCGCTGTCAATGGTTGGGCACAGGCGACGGCTGAAGATGTGGCCAGACTGGGTAAGGATCTTACCCCTCTCGGAGCCGAGAAAACCGGCAATGCTGACGGCACCATTCCTGCGTGGGAAGGCGGAATCATCGCACCTCCGGCAGGTTACAATGTCGGTGACCGTCATTTGGACCCGTTTGATGCCGACAAGCTGACGGCTACGATCAACGCGGCCAATATGGAGCAGTATGCGGACAAGTTGACTGAAGGTAACAAGGCTATGCTGAAAGCCTATCCCTCCTTCAAAATGAATATCTATCCGACCCGGCGTAGTGCCGCGGCACCGCAGCGTATTTATGATGCAACAAAGAGAATCGCTGCCGAGGCCAAGGTGGTTGACGGCGGGCAGGGGATCGAGAATTACGGCGAAGGGATTCCGTTTCCGCTTCCGAAGCAAGGGGTCGAAGTCGTTTGGAATCATCTCTCTCGCTGGCGCGGCAACAGCGTGATCAGAACCTTTATCGACGCGCCCATAACCCGTTCCGGCGATTATCAGCCGATTGTGATGCGTGAAGAGGTGGATTTTCTCTATAGCCATCCCGGGGCGAATGACGCGAATAACAGCCATCTCTGGAGCTTCAAACAGTCGGTTCTGTCTCCGGCCCGGATTGCCGGTATCGTTGTGCTTGCCAAGGAACCTCTGAATACGGTCAAGGAAAAGCGTAGTGCCTGGTCTTACAACCCAGGTCAGCGACGCGTTCGTCGTGCACCGAATCTGGCGTTCGATATGCCGCGAACCGGTTCCGATGGTTTATCAAGCAACGACCAGACCGATATGTTTAGCGGCAGCACAGAGCAGTACGATTGGAAACTGATCGGCAAAAAGGAACTTTACGTTCCGTATAATTCCTACAAGTTGCACAGCGGCTCGCTCAAATACAAGGATATCCTGACTCCGCTGCATATGAACCCGGATTATCTGCGTTACGAGCTGCATCGGGTGTGGGTTGTCGAAGCGACTCTGAAAGAGGGTATTCGCAATATTTACAAGCGGCGTACTTTGTATGTGGATGAGGATACTTGGCAGATTGTTGCGATCGATTCCTACGATGCCCGCGATCAGCTTTGGCGGTTTTCCGAGTCTCACAATATCAACTACTACGAGGTTCCTACTTTCATGCCAACGGCAGAGGTGCATTATGACCTGCAGTCGGGGCGCTATATTGCTTCTTACCTGAGCAACGAATCTGTGCCGTTCAAGTACAATATAGACTTCAAGAAAAAGAATTTCACGCCGAGTGCGCTTCGACGTAGCGGACGGCGTTGATTTATCGTTTCATCTCGCCGGCCGGGCATTGTTGCCCGGCCGGTCAGTTATAAGTTTATCTCAGGAGTATCTATGTTTCTCCCCCACAACACACAAACGGTTGTAACGAATTCAAGACGTTCTTGGATGGTTGCACTCGCAGCAATCTTGCTGTTGATAGGTTTTTCTATCGATTCCATGGCAGCGCAAAAATCCTCAATTATCGCGCCGCTAGCCCAAAAGTCTCTATTGCTGGATGTCGCTTCTGCATCAGGTTTGCTCACCGCAGTCGGCGAAAGGGGGCACGTCCTGCTCTCCAATGATGATGGCAAAAACTGGGAACAGATCAAAGTTCCGACACGTACAATGTTGACAGGTGTTTATTTTCACGACGGGAAACTGGGTTGGGCCGTTGGACATGAAGAGATTATCTTGCGAACAGACGATGCTGGACAGAATTGGCAGATGGTTAACAGCTATTCTGACGATCAAGATTCCCCTTTGTTCGATATCTGGTTCAAGGATGCAAAGACCGGTTTTGCCGTCGGTGCATACGGTCGTTTCCTGGTTACCGAAGATGGTGGGCTCACTTGGACCAGCCGACTGTTCGAACCGATTGAAATTGTGTCAAACAATGACTCGGAAAACCACGACGAATCTGTCGATGATGAATATGAAGAAGATGAATATAATGAAGATTACGGTACAGATGTTCATCTGAATCGATTGTCAAGATCTAAGAACGGCAAACTATATCTGGCCGCCGAGGCTGGAAGCCTGTTTCGTTCCGTTGATGATGGCCGGAACTGGCTTTCCTTGAAGACACCTTATCGGGGCTCGTTTTATGGCACCTTGCCCCTGACTGACGATACCTTGCTGATTTTCGGCCTGCGCGGCCACATGTTTCGTTCAGAGGATGCCGGCAAAAGTTGGCAGGAAATTGAAACTGGGGGGCAGGCTACGCTGACCAGCGGGTGTCGCTTGAGCAACGGGGCCGTGGTTGTCGCAGGCCTTGGTGGAGCCGTGCTGGTTAGCACAGATAACGGCAAATCGTTTATGCGCAAAAATATCATTGGAAGACAGAGTGTCACTGCAATAGTTGAAAATACTGACAAGTCGTTGCTGATGACCGGGACTTTCGGCGTGAAGAAGGTCACATTGACTGAACTTGGCCTTTAGGTCCGGATTCATCGTGAAGGATAACTTGAAATGAATAAAATAATTACCCTGCTGGAAAATGCGATATTCGGGCACCGCCGCCTAGTTATCGGAATTTTCGTTGCCCTTGCAATATTTATGGGCTATTCGGCAACGAATCTTCAGATAGATGCCGGTTTCGAAAAACTGCTGCCCCTTGAACACGAATATATGAAAACCTTTGTCAAGCATGGCAAAGAATTTGGCGGTGCTAATCGTGTTTTGATCGCTCTCAAGGCGAAAGAGGGCGATATCTATACTAAGGAGTTTTTCGAAACGCTTGGACAGGCGACAGATGAAGTTTTTTTCATCCCGGGAGTCGATCGCAGTAAGGTTACCTCGCTTTTCACGCCCAATGTTCGTTTCACCGAAGTTACCGAAGATGGTTTTGCTGGCGGCAAGGTTATTCCAGCAGATTTCCAACCAACTGCCGAGGGGCTTGCAATCGTCCGTAAGAACGTTCTGAAATCGAATGTGATCGGTCGGTTGGTCGCTAATGATTTTTCGGCCGCTATCATCAGTGCCGAGTTGATGGAGATTAACCCGGATACTGGCGAGCGCCTGAATTATCTCGAAGTCGCAAAGCGCCTTGAAGAGGTCCGGAGCAAGTTCGCAAATGAACATGTGGATGTTCATATTATCGGTTTCGCCAAGTTTATCGGCGATATGACCGATGGTGCCAAGCGTGTCATGATGTTTTTCGCCATCGCGTTTTGTATCTCGGCATTCCTGGTGCGTTGGTATACCCAATCGACCAGAAGCACAATCATCCTTCTGGTCTGTTCGGTCATGGCGGTGATTCTGCAGTTGGGTCTCTTGCCTCTGCTTGGCTACGGGATAGATCCGATGTCGATTCTGGTCCCATTTCTGGTCTTTGCCATAGCAATCAGTCATGGGGTGCAGATGGTCGGTACGATCCGCTCTGAAGTTTTTCTGGGATCGGACAACGTAACCGCCGCACGCAGAAGTTTCCGGCGTTTGCTGATTCCGGGCGGTATTGCTCTTGCCAGCGACACCATCGGTTTTATTACCATTCTGTTGATCAAAATTCAGATTATCCAGGAGATGGCAATTACTGCCAGCCTTGGTGTGGCGATGATTATTTTCGCCAATCTGATCCTGCTCCCGGTGCTGCTCTCTTATCTCAAATGCAGCGATTCATATAAAGAGAAGACCCGGCTTCGTGCCGCGCGGATGAAGAAAGTATGGGACCGGGTAGGGCGGGTTGCCGAGCCCAAACCGGCGCTGGTTATTCTGTTGATTTCTGTGGTTCTGTTGTCCTTTGCCGCCTGGAAGGGCGCCGATATCAAGATCGGTGATTTGGAACGCGGGGTTCCAGAATTGCGGGCTGATTCCCGTTACAACGTTGATGGCAGGGTCATCTCCGATCATTTTTCGATCGGTGTCGATGTCATCTCTATCATCGCTGAAACCACCCCGGATGCGTGCATTGATTACAACATCATGAGCGAAATCGACGATTTCGCTTGGAGTATGACCAATGTTCCGGGAGTTCAGTCGGTGACAAACCTGTCTGGCGCCGCCAAGGTTGTCAACTCTGGATGGAATGAGGGTAGCCTCAGTTGGCGAATGCTTCCTCGGAATCAGATCTCGCTGGTTCAGGCAACGCGTTTAATCCCCTCCAGCAGTGGTTTGCTAAATAAGGATTGCAGTGTCATGCCGCTGCTGGTCTTTACCGAGGACCATAAATCCGAAACGATTACCGGTATCGTCTCTGCAGTTAAAAAATACCGTTTGGACAACCCGTCAGAGCTCGTCAAGTTCCAGCTGGCAACCGGTAATGTCGGTGTCATGGCGGCTACCAACGAAGAGGTTGATGCGGCTCAATTCCCGATTCTTATCTATGTTTTTGCCGCAATCATCATTCTTTGTTACATGAGCTTCCGCTCAGTTAGAGGGGTGTTGTGTATTGTTATTCCGCTCGGCATGGTTTCCATATTCGGCTACGCCCTGATGACAATGAACAATATCGGTCTCAAGGTTTCCACTCTCCCGGTTGTTGCTCTCGGTGTTGGTGTCGGTGTTGATTATGGTATCTATATCTTCAGTCGTTTCAAGACCTTCATGGATGAAGGGCACGATCTGCAACAGGCCTATCATCTTACGCTGGAGACCACCGGAAATGCAGTTGTCTTTACCGGAGTCACCTTGGCGATCGGTGTTGCCACCTGGATATTCTCGCCATTGCAGTTTCAGGCCGACATGGGGATTCTGCTGACCTTCATGTTCCTGGTGAATATGCTCGGAGCCATTCTGGTTCTGCCAGCGCTGGCGTGTTGGATGATGAGGGATAAACATAAATCATTAGAAACGGAGCCTGAGCTGTCCTCGATGGATGCTCCGATATTTTCAGAGAAAAAGGAGGTTTTATGAAAAAGAGTCGGTTCCTGCTTGTGGAAAAAACTCTTCTCCGGCTGCTTTCGGCGTTTATTGCAACGCTGTTGGTTGTCGGTGGGTCCTTCGCCGCCGACAAGCCGTCGGGTGATATCGTTTATGAAACAGAATATGTTCAACTTTGGAGCCAGCATGGTGACAAGTGGAGCAAGGAAGATAAAGATCTGGATGCGACCCTGGCCGCCATGGAACAGAAATTTGGCAAGAAGCCGAACATCATCCATGTGATGTGGGATGACAACAGCGTCGGTGAAGTCGGTGTGCCGCTGCTGAACAAGGTTCTCGGCTTCGATACGCCACGCTTTAACAAAATGGCTGAAGAAGGGATCAGCTTCTCCCGCATGTACACCGAACCATCCTGTACTCCGACCCGGGCCGCGGCTCTGACCGGGCGGCTCTCGTCACGCACCGGGATGTTCAAGGTCGGATTCCCGGTCGATGGTGCCGGGCTGAATGCCGATGAGGTTACCATTGCCGAAGTCCTTTCTGCGGCAGGCTACAAAACCGCCTTTTTCGGCAAGGCTCATCAGGGAGACATTGAACAGAGCTACATGCAAAATCAGGGTTTCGATGTCGCCAATTTTTCCATGTACAACCAGTTTCCATGGATTACCTGGCAGGCTCAAGCGGGTGTCGCCAATGTCATTCAGGGACTCTTCCCTTTTCAGTGGGATAAAGAATACGCCATTGATCAGAACTTTCGCCCACTCGGGTACATAAATCAGCTGGAAGCAAAAAAGGGTGAGAAGGCCAAGGTCTTTTCCGGCAGCGGTATTCGTGATTACAAGAAGCTTATTAAGCTCAATCAGATGCAGGTGATCAACTACATCAAGCAGAATGCTGCCGGGGACAAACCGTTCTACATGGCGTACTGGCCGCATGTCTACGATCCCTTCCGTAAACCTGGTACGTTTACCACCAGCGCCAGCACTTGGTATGCAGAGAGTGTTGTCGAACTCGACCGCGACATGGGGCAGATTCTCGACACCCTCAAGGAATCTGGTATTGCCGAAAATACTTTGGTTGTCGCTATGGCAGATAATGGCCCGTTCCATGAATTGCATCCGATCGGCCCGCACGAGTTGCTCCTGCGCGGTGGCAAAGGGGATTACCTGGAAGGTGGCGTGCGGGTTCCGGCGTTTGCCTGGTGGCCCGGGGTGATTGAGGCTGGTCAGGTTTCCGGTGACATGGTCACCGTTTACGACCTGTTCACCACCTTTGCCCGGCTTGGTGGCGCAATGGATCAAATTCCCACTGACCGGGTTATCGACGGTGTCGATCAGACGTCTCTGTTGCTCAATGGCAACGGTCATTCTCGTCGTGATTATGTGCATATCTACCAGGGAGACAGGCTCTCCGCTACAGTTAAGCAGCAGTTCAAACGGGTCTGGGTTGATGAACGTCCAGGCATCGTCAGTAACGAAGCTTTTACCGATATATATAAAGACCCACGGGAAGAGCATCATAAAATGCCACCGTTTCTCTGGGCCTGGGCTCCTTTTGACCGAATGAAGGTGCGTCATGAACGCTTGATTGAAAAGTATCCAAACCGACCTGTGACCTACGGAAAACCATATGAAGGGATTGAGAACCTTCCTCCGGCAGCACAGGCCCTTGCTGATCGGGTTCCGGTTCGTTAAATGATTGTTGAAAGGAGTGATTGTCTTTCATCGTGCTTAAACAAAACTCACATTATGGTCTCGCAGCCTGCTCTCCGCTGCGTTACAGAGCGGAGGGCAGGCAACATCAGTAACAACGTTGAGCCATAGAAAGACATTGGTTTGTACGGAAGATATCGGTGTCGCTCTGATATTTCTAAACAGGCTGCTTTGGGTATTTGTTAATGGAGATATTTAGATGAAAACAGGAAAAAAGCCCCGCATTTGTATTGTCGGCGCGGGCGCGTCAGGAATTGTTGCAGGAGATACCCTGCGCAAGCTCGGTTATGAAAATGTAACAATTCTTGAAAAAAATCCCGAGCGTGTCGGTGGTCACTGTTATGCCGTTACTGACGAAGGTTTTTCGATGGATCTGGGGGCGGTCACGGTCTTTCCACACTACCCACTGATAAATCAATACATAAAAGAAACCGGCTGTCACCTGAAGGAGACTACGCCGCTATACTTCAAAAATATGGATGGCAGCACCCGACCGTTCAGAACGCCGCCAGAACCTTTGTCTTTTCTTGCTCAAAAACGGGAAGATCTGCGGCTCGGCTACCAGCTGTTTTTCAAATATCGTCAAGCGCTTTCCGTGCCACTGGGGAAAGTCAAACCATCGATTATGCAGGACCTGTCGATTCCGGTTGCCGAGTGGATGGAACAGTCGGGGCTGAAATGTTACCACGGCGGAGATTTCCCGCTGATGCGTTCTTTCGGCTTTGGTTTCGAATGTCAGAATGTCCCGGCCATTTATTCTTTCCAGATCATGATGCTGATGGCACATGGTGGCAATCTGTTGACCCTGCTTGATCGCTCCAGGTTTTCTTTGGAACGGGTTGAAGAGGGCTACGGAGAGCTTTTCCGTCGCATTGCCAAGCCCTTGAATGTTGAGCTGGGCGTACAGATCGAAAGCGTGAAGCGCGACGGCGAAACCGTTGTTGTTAAATCGAACCAAGGCGAGCAGGAGTTCGACTATCTCATCTTGGCATGCGATCTGAAAGATTCCCTCGAATTTCTTGATGTGACTCAAGATGAGCAAGAACTCTTCGCCGGGGTTTCTCATATTCCGGTCTGGCAGGCCCGTTTTCGGGTATCGGGGATTGATAAAAGCCTGATTGTGGAAAATCGCCAAAATTTTGAGAAGCTGGGTTACGGCATGGCATTTTTAAAATTCGATCCTGATCATGACTGGATCTACTATTTCGGTTACACCAGCGACGAGGTCGATGAGCAGGATCTTGTCAGGGAGATGAAGGCCGATATTGTTGAATTTGGTGGTGAGGTGCAAAGCGAGCCGGTGATGCAATGGTGGCCGAGATATTACCCACATTACAACAGCCAGCAGGTCAAGGCCGGTTACCACGCCCGTCTGGAGGATTTGCAGGGACAAAGGAACACTTTCCTGACCGGTGCCGCTCTTGCGAACAACGGTGTTGAGTGGGTTGCTGTCCACGCCAAAAAACTGGTTGAACAGCATTTTGCCTAATCGACGTAAACAGAGAAAACTGGAGAAATAGATGGAAAAGTATGATGCCATAGTCATTGGTGCCGGTAACGGCGGTTTGGCAGGAGCTCTGACTTTTGCTAAGGCAGGCAAGAAGGTTCTGCTGCTGGAACGACACAATATCCCCGGCGGTTGTGCGACCAGTTTTGTCCGTGGACGTTTCGAGTTTGAAGTTTCCTTGCACCAACTGTGCAGTCTCGGCAGCGAAGAGCAGCCCGATGTCCTCAGACAGATGTTTGGTCAATTAGGCATTTTGGATAAATTGGAACTGGTCAAGCAGGAAGAGACTTATCGGATTTCCATTCCGGGAGAACTTGATGTCGTGCTTGAGCCGGGCAAGGAGGCGATTGTCGGCAAGCTTCAGGAACTCTACCCCGAGGAAGCGGATGGGATTCAGGGGTTTTTCGATCTGCTTTTTGACTTCGGCGATCAGATCCGTGAAAACATGCAGACCCTGGGACAGGGGCTGCATCCTGAGAAGCATCCTGCCATATTTAAGTACGCATTCAAAACTCTAGCCGAGGTAATGGACGAATTTCTCACTGGTGTAGCGCTTAAGACGGTCGTTTCGACTTACTGGATGTACTTTGCCCTTCCGCCCGCCCGGATGCCGTTTATGGTCGGCGGTCTTGCTATGTATGAGTTTATGCGCGGCAACAACTACCACCTGAAAGGCGGTTCGCAATCTCTTTCCAATGCGATAGTTTCCGAATTCCTCGCCTGTGGCGGAGAGATTCGGTTCAATGCGGAAGTTGAAAAAATTCTGATCGCTAACAACCTTGTTCATGGTGTGGTAACCGCAGACGGCACCCGCTACGTGACTAATTTTGTCCTCTCCAATGCCAGCATGATCGCAACCTATGTCGATCTGATGGATGAGAAGGATGTCCCTCCGGAGATTTTCAAAGAACTCAAAATTTCCAAAGCGGGTGCTTCGATTTTCTCGACCTACATCGGCTTGAACTGTACCTATGAAGAAGCCGGAATCGAACATGCCACCAACTTTATGCAGGCCCACCACGATTCCGATGCGCTGGAAGCGCTGTTCGATACCTTCGACGCACCTGAGGCTGCACTGCTGTCCTGTTACAATGTCGATGATCCCGACTTTTCCCCCGAAGGCACCTGTGCCATTTCATTGGCAACCTATCAGAACAGTGAACATTGGAACGCGCTACCGCCACATCAGTACCAGCAGGCCAAGTTCGATTACGCCGATAAACTGATCGAATTTGTCAGCCGGGAATTCCCGAAATTACGCGATCATATCGAAGAAATTGAAATTTCCAGCCCCTTAACCCACCTGCGCTATCTCGGTCACGAGCGGGGCAGTGTCTATGGTTTCGAGTGTTACGCAAAGGACTTCCTGTTTAATTCGTTCCGTATGCAGTCACCGGTGAACGGACTCTTCTTTGCCGGAGCCTGGACCTCAACCGGTGGTTTCTTTCCAACACTGATGATGGGTACAGTCACAGCACAGATGATGATGCAGGCCATGCAGGTCATGGCTGAGCAAGAGAATGAGGTAACAGTATGAGTGAACTATTACAGCACTTTGAAGGAGCTGGCCCAGTCTTGCAACAAGCCGAAGTCTTACGCGAATTCGGACGTGACCATCGACTCGACCGTGGGGCCGTGCGCAAAACCATCGATAAGCTCCACCCACATCGAATCCACTATGTTGTGACAGAGATTATTGAGGTGACGACAACGACCAAAACTTTTCGGTTGGCATCCACGGATGCTTACCTGCCGCCTTTCATGGCCGGTCAGTACATCAATGTCTTTGTCGAGATCGAAGGGATAAGAACCAGCAGGCCTTACAGCCTTTCCTCGTCACCGCATCAGACCGCTTACTACGAGATTACAGTCCGACGGAACCCGGACGGTTTTGTCTCTGATTACATGCTGGATAGGGTCAAGGTTGGGGATCGACTGGAAAGCACCTCGCCGAGCGGCACCTTTTACTACAATCCGCTTATTCACGGCTCCGATCTGGTTTTTATTGCCGGCGGCTGCGGTATTACACCTTTTTTGAGCATGGTCCTCGACGTTGTGGAAAAAGGTGATGACAGCAAAACCATCAACCTGATCTACGGCTGCGCCGACCCTGAGGATGTGGCCTTCCGGGCCGAGTTTGACCGGATTCAGGCGCTTCACCCGAACTTTCAGTGGCATCTGGTCGTATCGGAACCACCGACCGGTTATCAGGGCTACACCGGATTTATTACCACTGATATTTTAAAAGCCGTGCTGGGTGATGATCTGTCCCACAAGAAGTTTTTCTTGTGTGGGCCGGAAGTCATGTACGCCTTTTGTAAACGAGAATTGCAGAAGGCTGGCGCTGAGCCTGGTGACATTCGCTCGGAAGTTCAAAGTTCCCCTGCCCAACCGACCGATCAGCCAGGTTGGCCGGAAGATGTGACGACTGACACGAGTTTTCAGGTGACGGTCGGTGATCAAAGTTTTCAGGCAAAGGCAACCGAGTCACTGATGGATTCTCTTGAGCGCAACGGGCTGGTTCTTCCCGCCCAATGCCGCTCCGGTGAGTGCAGCTTGTGTCGAACGCGGCTTCTGGTAGGTAAAGTTTACCAGTCTCCCTCCGTGAAATTAAGAAAGTCAGACATAGCGTATGGTTATATTCATCCCTGTGCCGCCTACCCGATTGATGATATCGAAATATCAATTTGAGATGATTGATGTTGCGAGTTTCTGCTTGCCGATATTTGTATAGTCGTTAACGGAACAACATGCGTTCACAAAAAAAAATAGAGCGAATTATCGGTGTTCTGGCATTTATGACGATTGTCGCTGCCTGGATAATTGGATCATCCAATAGTCATTTTGACCTTGAGTCTGTCCTTTCACGGGTCATGCCTCAAGCCGAACGGTTCGAAAAGCTTGATAGCCGTACCTATGCTGTTTACCTGAGTAAGTCTCCTGATGCCCTGATCGGTTACGTGACGACTGGAGAAGCCAACGGATTCTCCGGCCCACTGAAGGTTGCGGTGGCTGTGGATCTTCAGGGCAAGATGCTTGCCTTGGATGTTGTCGATCATCGTGAAACTCCGGCGTGGTTCGAAAGAGTGAAGGCAAGTAGCTTCCTTGACAGCATGATGGGGAAGAGTTACGCCGATCCTTTTCAAATAAATGAAGATATTGATGGGGTGACCGGGGCGACCTTCACCACCCGCGCCATTGCCGAATCGGTTCTTCAGGGCAGTAGGCGGATTGCAGCTGACCAACTTGGTTTCGAGACGCCGCCTATAACTGCTTCTGAAATAAACTTCGGTTTTCGTGAGAGCATCCTGATCCTGCTGTTTGTTCTTGTGTTTGTTGCCCACCGGCGTGGTTTTCGGTACACCCGGCAGCTTCGTCGGCTAAGTCTGACAGTGGGACTTGTCACCCTGGGATTTCTCTATAACAGCCCGCTTTCACTGGCATATATCAATAAGTTTCTACTTGGCTTCTGGCCGGAGTGGCAGACTCACCTCTACTGGTATCTGTTGATTGTCGGCATTCTGTGGGTCTTTATCGTCAGTAACAGGAATGCCTACTGTCATTGGTTTTGTCCCTTCGGTACTGTCCAGGAGTGCATCGGTGCGGTTGGTGGGAAGAAAATCATATCTGCGCGCCGATATCGTCGTCCACTTCAATGGCTGACACGTACTATTGTTTGGGGGGCTATTGTCCTTGCACTGCTGTTCAGAAGCCCTGGATTGACCAGCTACGAAGTGTTCGACAGCATGTTTACCGGCAAAGGCTCCAGTCTGCAGTTCATCCTTCTGGGAATTGTGTTGCTGTCTGCTCTGGTTCTCAGGATGCCCTGGTGTACCTACTTCTGTCCGATTACGCCGTTGATGGACTACCTTCGCATGGTTCGAAGCTGGGCCATGGAAATTTGGGAAACGAAACAGTCATGAACAAAAGTGAAATCGGCATTCTGATATTCGCTTTGATCTGTCAGTTGTTGATCCTGACGGAGATTATGGCAAATGTTGCGACTGAGCTTCAACGGCTCTGGTGGGGCTAAGAAGCTGATAACTGACCTGCATAACGTAATCTCCTTGTAGCCCGGTTTCGCTCTGCCGCGAAGATATCTTCTTGGAACGATCAAACTGAGGAACTTAATATGAAAAATAAAGATAATACGAATGATAAAAAAAATGTCGGAGGGGTTGACCGGCGTGATTTTCTGAAACTGTCTTCACTCACCGGGGCCTCCGCTCTTCTTGCCGGCGCCGGCGTTCTTGCCGCTCCAGGAGTGGCGAAAGCAGATGTCGGCGGAGTGAGTAAAAAAACCTTCTCCCTGTTTCGCAAGGAACACGCATCTATCGACGACGTTCATGAGATTGCCGCGGACTATAAGCGGATGGATCAGAAGAATACGATCTTTAGTCGGGGAGTCTGGAGCCCGCCGATCGGTGAGCCGGAAGGGTTGCTCAAAAGTTTTCACGCTAAATGGCTGGGATTGGTTCCAAACCCGATGGATGGTGAGCCCGGATTTTCCCCGGAAGCTCATGCATTGATGGTTGCTTCCTGGGCCAGCGAGTCGACCGGTGCGCCGCTGAGCGGCGGCGGGGTGAGAAACCGGGGGCCGTTCAATAACTGGGAGCTTCATGCCAACCCGACTGCTCCTGAGCGCCATGAATTCACGAGCAAGTCTGAAGCAGCACAGATTGTCAAGCGGGCCTCCCGGTTCTTGGGCGCCGATCTGGTTGGGATCGCTCCCTTTGATGAGCGTTGGGTCTATGAAAAATGGTTCGATTTTAAGGATGTTATTGAAGGTAAGGCCAAAGAACCTCTCCATGAGGATGCGATTTTCCCCTTCAAGCCCAAGTCGGTGATCTCTTTGGCTTTTGAAATGGATTACGATGCGACAATGACGCCCGGCTATGTGATGGACGCCGCCGCCGGGCGCGAATATTCGCATATGGCGGAAGCAGGTCATAAAATCGCCACCTTCCTTAATCATCTCGGTTACCGGGCGATTCCCTGCGGCAACGATACTGCGCTGAGTATTCCGATTGCCATTCAGGCGGGATTGGGTGAACTGAGCCGTATGGGGACACTTATCTCGGAGAAGTACGGTTCCCGGGTCCGCCTCGCTAAAATTTATACCGATCTGGAGATGGATTTTGACAAGCCGATCACGTTCGGCGTGTGGCAATTCTGTAAAAAATGCAAGAAATGCGCAGATGCCTGTCCCGGCCAGGCGATCAGCCTTGATGATGAACCGAGTATGGAGCCTAAGACTGGTTCTATCTCAAGTCATCCCGGAGTTCGTAAGTGGTATCACCACAACGAGAAGTGCTTCGGTGTATGGGAGAAAAACGGCGCGACCTGCGGTGTTTGCCTGGCGGTCTGTCCTTATAACAAATTGGACACCTGGGTTCATGCTGTGGCCAAACTTGCCGTCGGGGTACCGGTGGGTCGGGATTTCGCTCGGCAGATGGATGATGCTTTTGGTTATGGCGAAATAAAACCGCAAAACGTTGAAGATTTCTGGGCAAAAGAATAAGGAGCGGTTTATGAATGTCATGAGTATTTTTTTCTATATTCTGTTGGGCGGGCTGATGGCCCTGGCGGTCTTTTTTGCCTATAATTTTCACCGTAGAACCCTTTTGGATAAGCAATCCTGGGCCTATGCTGTTACCGCCATTCTGTTGGTAGCGTTCGGTCTGGCCTGGGCGTATTCAAGCATGTTGGAGGGGGAACCGCGAGCGGCCGTCATGGGTGTTCTGATGTTCAGCGGCACGGGGGTGTTCTCAGGTTTCCTGAGTTGGTGGCGGACACATCCGTCGGTAACGAATAATGAACAGCGGAGTGAACTGTCGCCCAGCAATCGGGCGACAGTGACACCTAGCAAGATTGCGGCCATTGTCTTGTTGGTTTTGTTTGTTTTGAGCCTGCCGGTCTCTCTGTTTGTGAAGAATATGGGGGATACCCTGTTCTCTTCAGAAAAAATAGGAGAACTGATCGTTGACAACGTCATTTCAAATATAGCAATACCGAAATCGATCAAGAAGGCACTGGTGGCTCAGGTTAGACATGGTGCTGAGGGTTTCACGCTGGAACAGCGACTACTGCTCAGTATGACAGGGAGCGTGGATGAGCGCGAATGGATTGCACTTCTTGACCTGGTCATGCCGGAAAAGGAGCGTGTCTCCCTGACACAGCAGGCTACAGGTGCTGTCTTTACTTGGCTGGACAGTGAACAGACCTATCCGGAACTCGTGATCCCGACGGGTGAATATGCTGCCGCATTTGAATCTCATGCAGAAGAAGTTATCCCCTGGATTTATGATTCAATGCTTTTCCCGGGTTGTTCTGCAGAGCAGGAGGCACGCTACGCGCGTGGGGACTTTGGCGATGACCTGAAGGTTTTGATTGGCTGCCGACCTGCTGCTGAATCGCGCGCGCAGTTGATCCCGCGTGCGGCAGAGCTTCTCAGAAAAGAGCTCCAGGTACAGGAGATTCCCCAAACCGTAAGTTTGTCCGAAGAATTGAGCCAGGCGCAACTGGCTCCGGAAAAGATGCGTCTGCAGAAGAAAAAAATCAATACACTGCGTACGATCACTTTTAATATCTGGTTATTACCGCTCCTGTTGTTGGCTGGTGCACTAGCTTGTGTGGTGCGCTCCAGAAATGACTTGGCTGCCTGGCTGAAATGGCCTTTGTTGTCAGCAGGTCTGTTCGGTGTGCTGCTGGTGAAAACTCTCCTGTCACCAACAGGGTTTATGGCGCAAGCTTTGGGTGCTCCTCCTGCAGACATGCCGGCTGCTGCATTCGCCATAATTAAAAAGTTTCTGATGGCTCTGTTTCTCCAGGTGGGGGAAGCGTTGTTTACGCAAATGTCGGTAGTTATGGCGGTGGGTGCTGTGTTGCTGTTTTTGTCCTTGGCTGGCAAGAGGCGTTGGAAGGAAAACATCTGACGATCTTTGTTGCTAATCTAAGTCCTGGCGGAGTACTGAACAACACTGGTGACAGTCGGTGCCTGGAAATTTCAGGCAAAGGCAACCGTTGAGATGATCTTGAATCTGACTATCTGAACTAAACTACCCAGCACCAAGCTACGGGAATTGACCTTTTTCTGAATCAACTGTTGTGACATTCATCTGGAGGTGTTGAACATGAAGGATCCTGAAATTATAATTCTTATTATAGATGATGAGGAATCGATCAGGGAAAGCATGAAAGATTATCTCGAAGACATGGGGTGTAAAGTCATGACCTCAAGCGAACCGACTTTATGCTCGGTCTACAACCATGAAAATTGCACAGCAAATACCCGTTGCTGTGATGTACTTCTTACTGACCAGAATATGCCCAGGATGTCAGGATTGGAGTTTATCAGGATGCAGTCCGAACGAGGATGCAAACTCCCCCCTAAATATAAAATGATTATGACAGGTGTCATAACAAATGACGTTCGTTTGCAGGCTGAGGCCTTGGGCTGTCAAATTATTCAAAAACCGTTTTCACTCCAAAGTGTCGAGCCCCTTGTTTTAACGGCCAAAGCAGCCAAGGAAGCAGACGAGTTGCCCTGATGACAAAACGTCTCATAAATCGCCATTCAGGCTCCATGAGCAGGGGACGTTTAGATGGTTTTCTGCGTTAGGGATGACCAGGATCTGGTTTGTGGCAAAGAACTGTCGAAAAAAATATGGAATTTGAACCTAGATGTCTGAAACGAAAGTACGTACACAAGTTGTCGAAAAAGGGTCCCGCCCTCCCTGCCTTAAGTCCGGGCAGCGTTGTCGCGAGTGTTTGGGCTGGCGCAAGATGTTTCACGCCGCCCGCACTAATCACAATTGGCGTGAGTACCCGTTTCGCTGTTCGGTAACCAGCTTGACGTTGAAACTAGGAAGCAAAAACTAAAGCCCCTGCATCCGAATCATTGACCAGCAGCCAGCTCATGGCAAGTTCGACGGGGTGCCAGATAAACCCCAATGGGGGCACGTGATTGTATTTTCCTAGAAAGAGCCAAAACAATGGGACATATTGTTAATGCCAAGGAAGAGATTTACCACGCTTTAGCTGATCGGCTCTGCAAAAGCCCGGAAGGTGCGCCGATCAATGAAACCTTGTTGGCAATTTTACAGCGCCTCTATTCTGAAAGTGAAGCTATCGTTGGCAGCAAATTTCCACTGGTACCTTTGCCGCTTAAGAAAATTGCAGCCAGCACCGGTATGGGAGAGGCAGAGCTTGTCGTTGTTCTGAACGATATGTCTGACAAGGGGTTGGTTATGGATCTTCCCCGCAACGATTCCACTTATTATATGTTGGCACCAGTGGTGGTCGGTTTCTTTGAGTACACCTTCATGCGCACCGGAAATCAGGTCGAAATGAAAGAGCTGGCCGAACTGTTTGACCGTTATTTCAAAAGTGACGGTGTCATGCAGGAAATCGGTGGTTTTGATACAAAAATAATGCGCACGCTGGTTTATGAAAATGTCATTCCGTTCGCCGTGGAGACAGAGGTCGTCGACTATGAGCGAGCCTCGGAAATAATTCGGCAATCCAGAGGTGGAGCAATTACCATGTGTGCCTGCCGACACGAAGCGGAACATCTCGGCAAGGCCTGTGATGCGCCGGTGGATGTCTGTACCTCGCTGGGGGCAGCGGCTGAATGGATCATACGCAAAGGGTTGGGAAAGCCGGCCTCTGTTGACGATTTGTTGCGGGTGCTCGACCAAACTCAGGAGCTTGGATTGGTTCATCTCTGCGACAATGTCCTGAACCGGCCAGCTTACATCTGCCATTGCTGTGGCTGTTGCTGTAAAATGCTCAATACAATCAACGAACAGAATATTTTCGCCGCCAGTCCCAGCAACTTTATTCCTGCCGTTATTCCGCAAAATTGCATCCATTGCGGTGTCTGCGCCAACAAGTGCCCCATTGATGCCATAGTTATGTCCGCTGCGGATGACGGCGGTGACATCCCTCGTCTGATTAATGGTCGTTGCCTCGGCTGCGGAGTCTGCTCCAGTGCCTGTCCCGCCGAGGCATTGCCTATGTCCCGACGGCAGGATTTGCATGTACCGCCAGCGGATATGAAAGAAAAAATGCAACGCATGATGATTGAAAAGGGGCGTGGGTAGCAAGAATCCAGGGAGATAATACAGGTTTTAATTTCATATCGCTTAAGGAGACACTTTAGGTTGTGTGTCTCTTTAAGCTTGATTGTTTTTGCCCTGCTAAATAAAACTCTCCCGGTTAAGTCCTTACTGCTTTTCTGGCAGCAATAATATCCTGCACCAGTTGTAAACCGGTTTTATCGCAAGGAGGCAGAGCAACATCACTTGTCCCGAGCGGTTTGGTCCGACTTTCCCAGCGAATCAGGTGGTGAGTCCACCCCCGAAGGCTGGCATGATCAGGTTCGCTTCAGGCTCAACCTCTCCTTCTTCGAGCGCTTCAACCAAGGCCTTCGGCGCGGTAGCCGACGACATGTTGCCGTAGCGCTGAATATTGAAACCTTCTCTTTGCTGGCCCTCATCCGCTTGGACAGAGTGTCAATGATTCTCAGGTTTGCTTGATGTGGGACGACCAGGTCAATCTCCTCTTTGGCCATCCCCTCATTTTTTAGCCCATTGTCACAGGCTCTACTCATACCAACGATAGCGCTTTAAAAATTTCCTGACCATCGAAAGTCCATTTGGTCTCACCGAAGCTCAAGCCTTGGTTGGCATATTTGGTTCCCCATCCGGTTGCGTCGGGGATGTCGCGGTTTTTACCGAAGCAACCGAGAGATTCGGCCACGACACCTGATTTTTCGTCACTCCCTTCAAGAAAAAAAGCGGCAGCACCATCGCCGAACAGGATCGCAACGTCACGATCTGACCAGCCCATCATTATTGATCCAACCTCTGCCCGCTGATTAATGCATCTCTAACGGAACCGGTTCGGATCATGATAGTCGCCACGCTCTAGGCGTACATACCGCTGGTACATGCGGCATTGTCGGCGTTTAGAAGTTCTTTCCCTTGTCAGGTCAAGGAATGACGCAGCGAAATTCTCCCTTCATTGCTGCTTTGAAGCAGCCGTTGCAGGAGGTGCAGGTCGACTTTTCAACGGCATCGCTCTGGAGTTTATTCGGCAGGTCAGGTTCGCGGATTAACGGTCGACTAAGGGAGATGTAATCGGTTTGACCGGTCTTTAGCAATCCGGACATCACGTGCAGACTGCGGATACCGCCGACAGCGATAATCGGGCAGTCAACTTGCTGACGGATGGTGCGCGAAAGGATCACGTTGTAGGCCATCTCATCCCCCGATTCATGCGCCATGCGGACCGGGTTCATGTCGCCGGATATGGGGGTTCCGCCGCTGACCTCAATGGCGGCAATTCCGGCTGTGTCGAGCAGTTTTGCGACCTTGGTTGCGTCTTCAAGGGTTAACCCGTCAGCAAGATTGTCACAGCCGTTCAATTTAACCAGAAGTGGATAGCCCTTGCCGACGGCATTTTGCACTGCTTCCACAACCTCCAGCAGAAAACGGCTGCGATTTTTGATATCTCCACCATATTGATCCTGCCTCCTGTTGGTATGAGGTGAGAGAAATTGGCTGAGCAAATATCCATGGGCAGCATGTAGCTGTACCGCATCGCAACCGGACTGTTTAGCGCGCTGTGCGGCGGCGGCGAAAGCGGCAACGGTTCGCTTAATATCTTCCAGGGTCATTTCTCGTGGCAGTTCCGGAAACAGTTTCGTCTCGACCGCCGAGGGCGCCAGAGGTTGACCGCCGCAGAGCTTGCTGCTGGCTTGTCCGCCACCATGGACTAACTGTAGGCAGAGCTTGCCGTTTGCTTGATGTACTGCTTCGGCAAGTTGTCCCACTCCCTTGTTCTGCCTGTCATGAAACAGTCCCATGCTGCCGGGAATCGTACTCCCGTCTTCAAGCACGTTGGTGAAGCTACTGATCAACAGTCCGCAGCCACCTTCCGCCAATTCCCGATAAAGGTCGACCAGTCGCTGAGTTACACAGCCCCGTTTGTCAGCTAGTCCCTCCCAGGTTGCAGAACGGAAAATCCGATTGCGCAACGTCAGACCTCGTAATTCAGTTGCGGTAAATAGATCGGTTTCTGGAGAAGTCATTTATATATCCCTTAAGTGTGTAATGTGGTCACTGGTGAGCAGCGTGCTTTCATCATATCCGACATTTGTCACCGTTTGCCGGTAATCCAATATGGAGATCATGATATTCAGCAATGCTTGTGCCAGCAGCCAGACAAAGCAAATTCGCTGATGGAAGATCGGACAAATTTCAAGCTGAGCTGATCCAGATTGGGCAATAAGGAGGAGCCTTCCTTACCGCGAACTCGATCTTTATGGAAAGTGAAACGGTCAGTCATCCGTCGATATTCAGACGTTCAGTCGATATCAAGACAAGTGTAACGCAGTTATGTTTGTGCTTAGTTTAATTGATTATCAGGTAAAGGCTGTGAAATGGCTATCCGACAGCAGGGGGACGGGTTTTTAATTGCTTGGCACAGGCATTGCTCTTAACGGCTGTGTTCCCATATGTCAAGGCTGTGGTTCGTACCGCTGGAACGACGTTTTGAATGGTTGCAATCGGTATTTTCCCAAGTTTTGAAATCCGATGAAAATGAAGTGTAGTGATGGTTTTTTAGGCGGGACATGACGTTTACGTAAGAAGATGCTTGGGTTGGGAGTTATTGCCATGTCATTAGCAGATATAGAAAATGCACTTGAGGACATTCGTCAGGGGAAGATGGTCATTCTGGTCGATGACGAGGATCGCGAGAACGAAGGCGATCTGGTTATGGCTGCTCAGCATGTTACCCCGGCAGCGATCAACTTCATGGCCAAAGAGGGGCGGGGGTTGATCTGTCTCTCCCTGACCGAAGAGCGGGCCGATCATCTTGATCTGCCGCCGATGGTGGCTGAGAACTCCTGCTCCTTTGGAACAGCATTTACTGTTTCCATCGAGGCAAAAACCGGTGTCACCACCGGGATCTCTGCCGCTGATCGGGCTCGCACCATCCAGGTGGCAATTGCTGAAGAGAGCAGTGCGACGGATCTTGCCCGTCCGGGGCATGTTTTTCCATTGCGAGCCAGAAAAGGCGGGGTTCTGGTCCGTGGCGGACAGACTGAAGGTTCGGTTGATCTGGCTCGTCTGGCAGGACTGGAACCGGCCGGCGTGATTTGCGAAATCATGAATGATGACGGCACGATGGCGCGAATGCCGCAACTCAAGGAGTTCGCGCTCAAACATGGGATGAAGGTTGTTTCCATCGCCGGTCTGGTTGCTTATCGGATGGAGAAGGAACTTTTGGTTCGTCGGGCAGCCCAGACACATCTGCCTTCCTCTCAGGGCGGTGATTTCGATTTGATTGTCTACGAAAATGATGTGGATAACGCGCAGCACCTTGCAATGGTCAAAGGTGAAATTGATCCGACAAAACCTGTGTTGGTCCGGGTTCATTCCGAGTGTTTGACCGGCGATACCTTCGGTTCTCAGCGTTGTGATTGTGGTGAACAGTTGCAGGCAGCGATGCGTCAGATAGCCCGGGAAGGCTCTGGCGTTATTCTCTATATGCGCCAGGAAGGCCGTGGGATCGGTTTGGTCGAAAAACTGAAAGCCTACGCACTGCAGGATCAGGGCCTCGATACCGTAGAGGCCAATGAGGCACTGGGGCATAAGGCAGATCTGCGCGATTACGGTATCGGTGCCCAGATTCTGGCGGAACTCGGTATTCGCAAATTGCGACTGATGACCAATAACCCGAAAAAAATCATCGGGTTGCAGGGTTACGGACTTGAGGTTGTTGAGCGGGTGGCAATAGAAACGGAAGCGAACCGATCCAATGTCAAATATCTGCAAACCAAACGGGACCGGATGGGGCATCTGCTCGTTAATTTGTAAAGCAAAAGAGTGTTTTTCTGGATGTAGTGGCATGGGCCGTTAACATCACTGAATTTTTATAATTTGACAGTCAATGACAACTACAAGAGGAGAATAAAATGGCGGATAGAATTTTCAAAGGTTGCGAATTCATGATGACCGAAGTGGACTGCTCTGAGGTGTTTACCCCTGAAAATTTTACCGATGAACAGAAGCAGATCGGTGAAACGACCGAGCAGTTCCTGTTAAACGAAGTGCTACCGAACCTAGAGGAGTTTGAAGCCCAGAATTTCGAGCTGCTGACTGAAAAACTGCGTGAAGGTGGTGAACTGGGCCTGTTGATGCTAGACGTTCCAGAAGAGTTCGGTGGCCTCGAACTCGATAAGGCAACCAGTATGTTGGTCGCTGAGAAGATGGCTCCTTCTGGTGCTTTCGGGGTAGCCTTCCTGGCCCACACCGGCATCGGCTCCTTGCCGCTGATCTATTATGGCAATAACGAGCAGAAGGAGCGTTATTTGGAAAAACTGATGACCGGTGAGTGGTTGGGAGCGTTTGCCCTTACCGAGCCCGAAGCGGGGAGTGACGCTCTTAGCGCAAGGACAACCGCAACGCTTTCCGATGACGGCAAGTATTATATCCTCAACGGCACCAAACAGTTCATTACCAATGCTGGATTTGCCAACCTTTTCACTGTTTTCGCCAAGGTTGACAAAGAGCATTTCACCGGTTTTCTGGTAGATGTTGACGCCGAAGGCGTTGAGGTAGGCCCGGAAGAGAAGAAGATGGGCATCAAGGGTTCGTCCACCTGTCAGTTGATTCTCAATAACGCGAAGATTCCCGTAGAGAACCTGCTCGGTGAGGTCGGCAAAGGGCACAAAATCGCCCTCAACGTTCTAAATGTCGGTCGTTTCAAGCTTGGTGCCATTTGTGCGGGATATGTGAAGTTTGCTCTGGCCGAAGGTGCGAGCTACGCCAATGTGCGAAAGCAATTCAATGTACCGATTGGCAGCTTCGGCGCCATCAAGGAGAAGCTGGCCGATGTCGCTGCCGGATCTTACGCCACGGAATCGGTCGTTTACCGCCTTGCCGGTTTGCTTGATGCCAAGATCTCCAAGATAGATAAGGGTGTCGACGACTACTATGCTCAGTATCAAAAAGCGATAGAGGAATATGCCGCTGAGTGCGCAATCGCAAAGGTCTACTGTTCAGAAAAAAATCGAGACATTATTGATGAGGTGCTGCAGATCCATGGCGGTTACGGTTTTATCAGCGAGTACCCGATCGAGCGTATGTACCGCGACGAAAGAATTCAGCGGATTTATGAAGGCACCAATGAAATTAACCGACTGCTGATTCCGGGAACCCTGATCCGCAAAGGACTTCAGGGCGGTCTTCCGCTTCAGGAGAGCATGGCCAATGCGGTTAAAGAAGTTATGAGTCCTGTCGTGGAAGATGTTTGTAGCTGCAAGCTGTTTGCAGAAGAAAAAGCATTGCTGGCTCGCCTCAAGACGATCTCGCTGGCCATGATCGGCGCCGGCGCGCAAAAGTACCAGAAGAAATTGCAGTCCGAACAGGAAATTCTGTTGGCTGTTGCCGACATGATGATCCAGGTGTTTGCCCTTGAAGCAGTTGTGCTGCGGGCCGAGAAAGATCATTCCAATGCCAGCGCGGTCAGGAAGCAGAACCTCGAAGCTGTGGTCAAGGTTTGTGCTTTCGACGTAGCCGACAACCTGAATCGTGCGGCGAGGAAGGTTGCTGCATTTGTCGCCGGTGAGACCGAAATTGAGACCTACATGAATGGTATTGACAAGCTTGGCAGGTACTCTGCCGTCGGCTTGCTTGACGCCAAGCGGACTCTGGCTGCGGCAGCCCTTGAAAATGAAAAGTACTTTTTCTAGGAGACTGTCGGATTTACGGGACGAATCGAAAATCCGGAGGTTTGATGTCTGATTTTGGCTCGTTTGCAGGATCATGCGCAGCAAGCTCAAGCTTCCCCCCGAGATTGGATATCGGTAGGCAGCAACTATATGAGCCGTCTCGGGCGGCCACGGAGAGAATAATGAATTTCCAACTGACCGAAGAACAGAACCTGATCCGTAACATGGTGCGCAGTTTTGCCGAGAACGAGGTTGCTTCCAGTGCCAAAGAACGCGATGAAGAAGAGCGTTTTGATCGTGAGTTGATGTTTGACAAGCTGGGCGAGCTGGGCCTGACTGGGATTGTTTTTCCAGAGCAATATGGCGGTGCCGGTGCTGACTACATCAGTTATGCCATCGCCGTCGAGGAACTCTCCCGGGTCTGTGCTTCGACCGGGGTGACGCTTTCGGCCCACCTTTCACTCTGTGCCAATCCGATCTATCTGTTCGGTAGCGAGGAGCAGAAGCAGAAGTTTCTTGTGCCTCTGGCCGAAGGGAGCAAGCTGGGTGCTTTCGGTCTGACCGAACCCTCCGCCGGTTCCGATGCCGGCGGCACAAAAACTACGGCGGTTCTCGACGATGATGAGTGGATCATCAACGGCTCCAAAATTTTTATCACCAACGCGGGTGATGCGGAAACCTATGTGATCTTTGCGCGAACCGATAAGGACGCTCAGAAACATCACGGTATCAGCGCTTTTATTGTCGAGAAAGATACCCCGGGTTTCTCCTTTGGCAAGAAGGAAGAGAAGCTGGGAATCCGCTCTTCTCCCACCATGGAGCTGGTTTTCGATAATTGCCGGATTCCCAAGGAAAACTTGTTGGGTCAGGAGGGTAAGGGCTTCGGTGTCGCCATGAAAACCCTCGATGGCGGCCGCATCGGTATTGCGGCGCAGGCTCTCGGTATCGCTCAGGGTGCGCTGGATGCTGCGGTGGAATACGCCAAGGAGCGCAAGCAGTTCAATACCCCCATCGCAACTTTCCAGGGTGTGCAGTTTCAGTTGGCTGACATGGCGACCCAGATCGAGGCTGCAAGGTTGGTTGTCTACAACGCTGCCTTTCGGGCCAGCAACGGACTTTCCTACTCGAAGGAATCGGCTATGGCCAAACTGCTAGCCAGCGAGACGGCGATGAAGGTGACGACCCAGTCGGTGCAGATCCATGGTGGCTACGGCTATACCCGTGATTTCCCGGTCGAGCGGATGATGCGCGACGCCAAGATTACCGAAATTTATGAAGGAACCAGTGAAATTCAACGTATCGTCATCGGTTCGGCACTGGTGAGGTAGATACGTTTGAATGCGTAACGAGGCAGATAGGGTCAAAGTGTTGAGCGGTGATAAGGTCCAAATTCAACAACTCACTGTTGAAACGCCCTATGCCGTCGGTATGACGCATATTTATTCAGCGGCTATTAACGGAGTCCAGGTGTTGTTTGATACCGGACCGCCGACTGAGAAAGGAAAAAACTTTCTCAGGGAAAATGTTGACCTGCAGAATCTTAAATATGTGTTTATTACCCATTGGCACCCAGAGCACTGTGGGTTGACCGATTTTCTGGCCACTGAAACGGACGCAATAATTTTTCTGTCGAAGTATGAAGTGAGGAAATTCAGAGATCAATCGTTGAGGGCGAATCAGCTGAATAATCTTTTTTTGAACCTTGGGTTTCCAGCAGAAGAATCTGCAAAAATGAAGGCTTTGGTCAAAAAGTCGCTTGACGTGACGCCATTGCCGCACAGATTTTGTGTGCTTGAAGAATCTGAGGAGCTTTTAGCTGAGTTAGGAATCAGTTATCTGCATTGCTCCTGGCATTCCCAGACGGATCTTATTTATCTATTTGGTGATTATGCCGTGATTGGTGACGTGGCCCTGAAAGAGATCTTTTCGGCTCCTTTACTAGATGTAGATTTTGGATATGAGGATGGGCGTCGGTTTAGCAACTACTCGGCATTTTGCGCCGCGATTGCAAAGTTAAAAGCGATCGACGATCGGATTCTTTTGCCGGGTCATTGTCGACAGTTGGAGTCAGTGTCAGTCTGGTTAGAGTTTTTACTTGCCAAGGTTTTGGAGCGTGCCAGGGTGGTCGCACCATACCTGCGTTCCTGTGAGAGCGCTTATGAGGTCGTGCAGGAAATCTTTGAAGGGCAAACAGATAGTCGTTTTCTCCTATATCTCAAAGCATCAGAAATCGTCTTTCTCAGCGATTTTTTACGGGATCCTGGACAATTGCTCAATACGCTCGCTTTGCACCGGTTGTGTCCTGATCTGGCTGGCAAACTTAGTCGGGTTAATTTGTCACAACAGCTGAGTTAAAGGAGTTTTTGATGGCTGAAAAAAACCAAATGAAGCAGATTGGTGAAGTGGCAAGAGAGCTCGGAATAACCACGAGAACTATGCGTTATTACGAAGAAATTGGGATTATGGGAATCCCTGAGCGTGAGGACTCAGGCCCACGGAAATACGCTCTGAAAGACATCATCCGGTTGAAGTTCATCCTCAAACTGAAAGAACTGGGGATCTCCCTGAAGGAGATGCAGGAATTGGCTGAGAATTATGATCTGAATAATCAGGAAAGG
Organism: Deltaproteobacteria bacterium; assembly: GCA_024279255.1. GTDB lineage: Bacteria > Desulfobacterota > Desulfuromonadia > Desulfuromonadales > Geopsychrobacteraceae > Geopsychrobacter. The sequence continues at coordinate 69,746 of JAJRRT010000041.1, forward strand.
GAAATGATTATGCCAAGACTGCTGGAGATACTCGAGACGAATAAAGGAAAAATAGATATGAAGATAGCGCTCCTTGGATCGCTACGTAAGGATATTGTCGATTATCAACAGAGGGTGTTGGGGTGTCTACGGGACCAGGCGGCCAGCTATTAGACCGGTTGGCCTGATACAACAGCGTCTGTGCTGGGAGTGTCAAAATGGAATTCACACGCGAAATATATTGGAACGTTGGTCATGGGGTAACCACTCTGCTGCCTATGTACGTGCTGACCTTTGCTTCAATCGCCGTTCTGGTCAAAGCGTTCATGAAACGGGTCAAAGTCTATAAACAAGGTAAACCTGTCGAGCGGCTTGACCAAATTCCTGCGCGGGTTCTCAATCTGGTTAAAGGTGTACTGCTGCAGAACAAGGTGATCCGGGTCAAGGGCCCAGGTCTGGCCCACGGGTTGTTCTTCTGGGGCTTCTTCCTGTTATTTCTCGGCACCTGTCTGATCGTGTTGCAGGCGGACTTTACCGATTTGCTGTTCGGTGTCAAGTTCCTCAAGGGGAATTTTTATCTGCTTTTTTCGCTGGTTCTCGATATCGCCGGACTGGTTGCGATTGTCATGCTCGGTGGGCTGCTGGTGCGCCGCTACCTGGTGCGTCCAGAAGGGCTGGAGAGCAAGTCGGACGATGCCATCGTGCACGGCCTGCTGTTTGCGATCCTGATCAGCGGTTTCGTCATCGAAGGCGCACGGATGGCGGTCACCGAACTGGATACTCTCTTGGCTTACTGGTCGCCGATCGGCCTGGTCTTTGCCAAGGGACTGGCCGGATTAGGCGAGGGGAGTTTGCGCTCTGTGCACCGTTTTGCCTGGTGGTTTCATCTGCTGCTGGTGATGGGCTTTATCGTTGCCATCCCCTTTACCAAGTTTCGCCATATCTTCACCACCAGTCTCAACTACCTGTTCGCCGACCTCGGCCCGACCGGCAAGTTGGTCAGCCTCGATCTGGAAGATGACGAGGTCGAGAGTTTTGGTGCCAGTAAAATCACCGATCTGACCTGGAAGGATATCTTCGATACCGACGCCTGCACCCAGTGCAAGCGCTGTCAGGATCGCTGCCCGGCGCACAATACCGAGAAACCGCTGTCACCGATGAAATTGGTCAACCAGATCGGCGAGGTCGCTTTTGACAATCCCGAGGCCAATTTGGTCGACGTCTGCGACAAGGACGCGATCTGGTCCTGCACCACCTGCCGCGCCTGTCAGGAAATCTGCCCGGCGGCCATCGAGCATGTTGGCAAAATCGTCGATATGCGGCGCAACCTGGTGTTGATGGAAGGGGAGTTCCCCGGTGAAGAGGTGATGACCGCCATGGAGCAGACCGAAGTCAACGGCAATCCGCTGGGGATCGGCTACGCCGGTCGCGGTGATTGGGCAGAAGACCTCGGCATCAAGACTCTGGCCGAAGACCCGGATGTCGACATCCTCTACTTCGTTGGCTGCTACGCTTCCTTTGATGCGCGTAACATCAAGATCGCCAAAGCCTTCATTCAACTTTGTCATTCTGCCGGAATCAAGGTCGGCATCCTTGGTAAGGAAGAGAAGTGCTGCGGCGAGCCGATGCGCAAGATGGGCAATGAATATCTCTACCAATCTTTAGCAGCTGAGAATATCGAGCTGATAAAGAACTACGGTGTCAAAGAGATCGTCACCAGTTGTCCACACTGCTTCAATACTCTCAATAAGGACTATCGCGATCTCGATTTCGAGATTCCGGTGATCAACTATACCGTATATCTGGAGCGCCTACTGCAAACAGGGCAGCTTAAGCTTAAAGCCAAGGAACTTTTCTGCACCTATCATGATTCCTGCTATCTGGGCCGGCATAACGACATTTATGACGCACCGCGGGCATTGATTCAAACCGCCGGTGGACGCATCGTCGAGATGGAGAAGAACCGTGCAGAAGCCTTCTGCTGCAGCGCCGGCGGCGGGCGGATCATGGCCGAAGAAAAACTTGGTAGCCGTATCAATGTCAAGCGGGTCAAGATGGCCGCCGAGGCTGGCTCGCCGATCTTGGTTTCTAACTGTCCCTTCTGTTTGACCATGTTCGAAGACGGGGTCAAGGGCGCCGATCTGGAAGGACAGCTACTGTCGATGGATATCGCCGAAGTATTGGTAGAACGGTTAGAGACTTGACCCAAAGTTTAATTGCCACGGGGCGGTAATCCTCCTTACAGAGCTGTGGTTGATCTCTCTCCTGCAGTATGGCATCGCCCCGTGGTGTTTTTTAAGCAGAGTCTGTGTGGGAAGGAGCTGGCAGGATGAAATGTCTGATTTTAAGGCGCACGATGATTTATGTCAGTCTGTTGACTGTGCTCATTATGAATGGTCAGGCCTATGCTTCTTCCCAATGGCCTTGCCCTCACGCAGCTTATCCTCTAGACGCTGTTTATTACGACTATTTATTGTATGGCACTTCTGAGAATTCAAGATTCAACAATGACGAAAGGATCTTGGAGGCAGATATGCTTGAACAAAGAGGATTGGTACGCGAGCCTGTAACGGATCGGGCCATATGGAACCAAATAAATCTTGATGATCATGAATATTACGACTATTGGGACCCCCAGTAGCGATGTGTTTGTTGATTAAGTTCAACAATCGAGAAAATTTAAGCTGAGCAATAGGAGAATGATATGAAAATCCTGGTCTGTATCAAGCAGGTTCCGGATATGGAGTCTAAGTTTAAGGTCAATGCCGACGGCAACTGGTATGTCGATGCCGATCTGGCCTGGCGGATGAACGAGTATGACGAGTACGCTGTCGAGCAGGCGGTGCAGCTCAAGGAACAGGTCGATGGGTCTGATCTGACCGTACTCAGTATTGGTCCACAGCGAGTCCAGGAGACCATGAAGAAAGCTCTGGCCATGGGTTGTGATCGTGGCTTTCACATCGCAGATGACGAGTCCTGCAAAAAAGATCCCTTCGAGATCGCTTCGATGATTGCCGAGTTTGCCAAGGACAAAGGCTTCGACCTGATCTTTACTGGCATGCAATCGCAAGACCGCGGCAGTGCCCAGGTCGGTGTACTGGTGGCTGAAACCCTCAATCTGCCGAGCATCTCCACGATTATCGATTTCAGCTTCGCAAGCGGTAAGGTCAGCGCCAAGCGCGAGCTCGAAGGTGGCATCAAGGCCAACGTCAGTTGTGCGACTCCGGCGTTGGTCACATGTCAACTGGGGCTCAACACCCCGCGCTACCCGACCCTGCCGAACATCATGAAAGCCAAGCGCAAAGAACTGCTATCCATCCCGGCAGAGGAACTGCTCAAGGTCGAGGGGAAGCAAGAGACCGCCAGGATCTATTTCCCCGAGAAGAAGGGCGGTGGACTGGTGCTTGAGGGTGACGCAAACGATCTGGCTGACCAACTGATCAAGATCCTCAAAGAGAAAACCGGCGTACTGGCCTAAAGGAGATAATAATGAAAGCATTACTGGTTGCTGAATATAGAGATGGACAGCTTTTAAATTCCAGCTACGAACTGGTCGCCTTTGCCGAGCAGGTCGGTACCGAGTCTGCAATGTTTCTGGTCGGCAGCGACAGCGTCCTGCCGCAGTACGAGGGAACCCTCTACCTAGCCGACAGCAGCAAATACAGCGAATTCAATCCGGCGGTACATAAGCAGTTGTTGCTCGATGTGATCACTAAAGAGCAGCCGGAGATGGTGGTCTTTGCCCACTCGTCTTATGGCTGGGATCTGGCACCGCGGATTGCCCTGGCATTAAATGCCGCGCAGATTTCCGAAGTTGTCGAAGTTGTTGACGGTACCCCTGTCGCTTCGGTCTGTAATGCCAAACTGCGTCGTGAGGTTAAGGCTAAACCAACAAGGTTGTGGTCACCTTGCAAGCAGGAGCCTTTGGCCTGAGCAGCGACCCGGTCGGCACACCAACGGTAGAGAAGGTTGATACTGATGCTACTCCCCAGATCGAGTTCGGTGGTTACGAAGAGGCCGAAGCCGGTGGTATTGATCTCTCCAAGGCCGAGGTAATCGTCAGTGCCGGCCGTGGTGTTGGTAAGCCGGAGAACCTTGCGATCATCGAACATCTGGCCAAAGCTCTCAAGGGCGAATACGGTGCCAGCCGTCCAGTTGTTGACTCAGAATGGGTCGACCATAGTCGTCAGGTTGGGACCACCGGCCAGACCGTTTCGCCGAAACTCTATGTTGCCTGTGGCATCAGTGGTGCCATCCAGCATCTAGCTGGGATGAAGAAATCAGAATTCGTTGTTGCCATCAATACAGACAAGGACGCCCCCATCGGGGAAGTGTCCGATGTGTTGGTTGTTGCTGACCTGAAGGAATTTGTCCCGATCCTGACAGAAAAAATTCAAAGTATTTAATGCCACCAACGATGGCCAATTGTTTTTTGGAGTCAGTCGTATCAATAAACTCAACAACGGTGGTTCACGATGGGTAAAACATCGGATGATACTGTGAAGCATGTGATCTCCTTTCGGGTGAACGAAGAAGAGAGGGGTATGTTGGACGATCTATCCATTGTTGCAGGGGTCAGTATTTCCACCCTGTTGCGGGAGAGTATTGACTCATTAAAAGAACAGGTGCAAAAGAAAAGTCAGGCTAAATACCTGGCCAGAAAAATGAGGGATTCTGTCTATAAATTTTAAGGACAAGAACCTTTCTGCACCTTCTTTGATGGTAGCGGGAGCAGTTGAATGCCAGTTAAAAATAAAAGTTCATATTCCATCCAGTCCGTGGGTAACGCACTCTGTATTCTTGAGGCAATCAGTGAAGAGACGGGTGAATTTGGTGTCAGCCATCTCAGTAAGAAGTTGGGCTTGAGCAGAAGTTATATCTTCCGGATGCTGGCAACCTTCGCGCAAAGAGGCTATGTGCAGCAAGATGAAATATCCGGACGTTATCGAGCGGGTTTGGCGGCTTATGAAACGGGTGGCAGATTTTTGCATCAAATGACCATGCTGCAAAAGTCCAAGCCGGTCATGGAGACTTTGGCTGAAAAAGTTAGCGAGGCCGTTTATCTGGCGATCCCTGATGAAAACGACCTCTTACTGGTAGAGATGGTCGATTCTTCGCAAAAGATTCGGGTTATGTCGCTGGTCGGTAAACGCTTCTCTCTGGATCAGTTCTCGGCGGGCAAAGTGATCATGGCGCATAATGCAAAAAGTAACGATCTGTGCTGCAGTTTGAAGGTAATTGTGGACCAAGGAGCTTATGTCGATTTTGGGGCGGTTGGTGAGGGGGTTGGCTGCCTGGCCGTTCCTGTCTTCAATGCTCAAGGTTCAGCTTGTTCCAGCCTCTGTATTCTGGTCCCGGAATTCCGTCTGAGTACAGATCGGATAGAGAACGAGCTTCTGCCATTGTTAAAAGGAGCAGGCGATGATGTCTCCGCAAAAATGGGTCATTACAAGGCCGGACTTTTGCGAAGGTGTAGTTAGCGAGGATTGCCAATGTTAGAGGATGCGGCGAGTTATGCCAGTGTGAATAAGCTGACAGATAAAGTTGTCCAGACCATGAAGGAGAAATTGATATCGGGTATTCAGCTACAGTTTTCTGCTCGACCGGTCATGGTAAAACTTGCCGAAAAATTGGATGAAGCGATCTGTCTCGCAGTTCCAAGTGGTGAGCAGATGCTGGTTGTCGATATGGTCTCGAGTTCTCGTCCATGCGAATTTTCTTCTTTTGTCGGACGTCGATACCCGTGGGCCTTGTCAAGCGAAGAAGCTGATTTCTTTGAGGGGGGTTCCGCTGCTCTTTGCCAACCTTGTGCAACAGGAATGAGCCAATCCACTAATCTTAGAATTGTAAGGATCCCTCTGTGGAATGGACAGCAGAAAGTCTGTGGTTGGCTATGTCTACTGGGATTAATGGAACGTCTGACGTCAAAAAGATTGCGCGAATCGTTTCAGGTGCTAAGAGAAGAAGGGGAGTCGCTTTCCGTATCGCTCAGCAAGGGATGGGCATAATTTCTCTGTGAAGATTATTAGCAAGAAAAAATTGCTGCTGTCCAAGGATCCGAAGAAGATGATCGACCTGTAAAGCTACGGACTGGAGATCGTTACGCGTATGCTCCATATGGCGGAGACCTCTGGCGACAATGTCAGGGGCCAACCTAACATGAGAAGCTTTGGCATATTCTTCAGGACTGTAAATCTGCTCCTTAGGAAAACCATATAATCTAGGACATCGAAGGAAAGTTGGATGTTACGGGGTGCTCAGCCTTGCGGTTGCCTTATTGACGTAATCTGAATTGGACTTATGGGAAATCTAGACGTTAAAGAACGCATTCTTGATGCGGCGGAAACACTATTCGCTTGTCAGGGCTTTCACGCCACTTCAATGCGAAATCTCACTGTTTCTGCAGGGGTTTCTTTGGCGATGGTTAATTATTATTTCGGATCCAAGGAAGCCTTGTTTGATGAGGTTTTTGAGAGTCGTCTGCCAGCATTGATAAAAGTTTGTCGAAGGAATTTGAATGTGGCCCGGGACGACGCCCACCGGGAGAGGCGCCAACTAAATGTGGATGAAATCTTGTACGCAATTATTGAGCCGATCCTGTGTTATCTGGAATCCCGTTCGGGTAGCATGGGATTCCCCACATTGTTGGGCCGGGCCATGATCAGTCCTATGACTGTTAGTGAAAAGCGTCATGTGAAACCATTCTTTTTTCTTCTGTCAGAGAGTCTCCGTGAGGCGCAGCCGAATTTGGCAGAGGAAACTCTATTGTGGCGGGTTCGTTTTGCTTTCGGCGCCATTGGCAGCGCCATGTGCGGTTTGGAGGAGGAGCAGTCAGCTTTCGGCAGGGATGATTTTTCCTGTGATGCATATGTTCGACTCCGCATGCTTATGACCTTTGTTGTTGCTGGCATGGAGGCCAATGTCTGTTGTTGGTCTCAAGCGAAGTAGTTTGACACACGAACTTCGGTTAAAGGCACGCTCTGACACATAGATCTGTTTCTTGTGACGGTTTATGCTCTCATTTTGGGCTTTCTTATTATGTAAGGATCAGTCATGAAAAGAGTTGTTATCAGTGGTACCGGCCTGTTTATTCCCCCTCATAAGATCAGCAATTCCGAACTGGTTCAGGCGTTCAACGCCTATGTCGACCAGTCCAATGCGGAAAATGCGACGGCGATCGAGAGCGGTGAAATTACGGAACTCGAATATTCCAGTGTAGAATTTATCGAAAAAGCCTCGGGGATCAAACAGCGCTATGTTATGGAAAAGGCGGGCATCCTCGACCCACAGCGAAGGTGACTACGGTGTGATCTGCACCTTCGGTGCGGGTTATTCTGTCGGAATTGTTGTGGTCAAAAAACTGCTCTGCCGATAACGGGGTCCGTTGTATGCTCTGCAGTGAATCGGGAACATTGGTCACCAGCAGTGAATAAGCAGTAATTAAGATAAATGACAGTGAGCATCAAGTTTCTGGTCAGTGGGGCAGAAGTTCTCAACCATAGCGTTTAGGTAGGGTCTGGCGTTTAAATGAGCAAAAGGAAGTTCTTACAAAAATCAGAGCTGAATATAAAGACAAAGTGTCGTGGGTCAAACCGGGTAAATAGTAACCTTGGAGCTCTTCTGGATGGCTCTAAGAGGGCCATCCAGAAGAGCTTAGGTTGCCGGACACCACATCTGTACTCTGCCCGTATCTATGTTAAATTAATTCGATGAGCCGAAAGTTTCCTCTTGTAACTCTGTTATGAATATCAAGTTATTGAAATGATCCCATCATCCCCTAAAAATCGCCGATTCTTTACAGGCTTTCTACTCCATCTCCATCCGCGAACTGTTCCCTCAGAAACGCTGAGGTACTCCTTAAGTTGGGGCCTTGGCGGCATGGCGGCCCTGCTCGTGAGCCTGCTTTTTTTGACAGGCACCCTGTTGTTGCTCACCTATCAACCCTCTACAGACAGTGCCTATGCTTCGATTCTCATCCTGATCCGTGAGGTTCGTTTCGGCCTCTGGGTGCGCAACATCCATCACTGGAGTGCCAATCTGCTGGTCATTGTGGCCGTGCTGCATCTGCTGCGCGTGGTGTTAACCGGCGCTTTCGGACCGGGACGGCGCCTCAACTGGATCATCGGCCTGTTTCTGCTCTTTCTTCTGCTCTCCGCTAATTTCACTGGTTACCTACTGCCATGGGATCAACTCGCTTACTGGGCGGTGACCATCTGTACCAGCATGCTCGGCTACATTCCTATCGGCGGATTATGGCTTCAGGAGTTGTTCCGCGGCGGTGCCGAAATCGGACCTGCGACCCTGGCGAACTTCTATGTCCTGCATGTAGTTTTTATTCCCGGCACCCTGTTCATCCTGATGCTCTGGCATTTCTGGCTGATTCGCCTGGCCGGTGGTCTGGTGCAGGTGGAGAAGAACAGCCCGGAAGACGTTTCTGTGTTGCGCGTACCGACAGTACCAAACCTGATCGTGCGTGAGGCTGCTGTTGGACTGGCCCTGATGGCCATTGTGCTGGTTATCTCCATCGTTTGGAACGCACCTTTGCTGGAGCAGGCCAACTCGGGTATGAGCCCCAACCCGGCCAAGGCACCTTGGTACTTTCTCGGCTTTCAGGAACTGTTGCTGCACCTGCATCCGGTCTTTGTCGTTTTTGTCTGGCCGCTGCTGGGGATTGCTGCGCTGTTTTACTTGCCGTTCTGGCATGACTCATCTCTGCCGACCGGGGTCTGGTTCGGTTCGGATCCTGGCCGTAAGCTAGTCGCTTGGACCGCTGCAGTTGGTGCTCTGGCGACCCTGGTGATTATCCTGATAGATAATTTGCTGCTGCATTCGGGCGAGGCTGTCGCGGTTAATATCCTGATCACGCGTGGTCTGCTACCGACGGTGTTGTTGATAGCTCTATTGGTAGGTTTTTACTTTCTCCTGGTCACTAAATTGAAACATACTCGTGCCGAGGCGGTGATGGCTGGTCTTGTTCTTATGCTGGTCGCACTGACGGTCTGCACAATTATTGGTGTTTGGTTCCGGGGGCCGGAGATGCGTCTGGTCTGGCCCTGGGTGCAACAATCGCTATGAATAGTATGAATTGTTCGGACATGACAGGGAACGAGACTAAAATAGATCGCCGTCGCTTTCTGAATCGCTGTTGGACATTATTCGGTATAGCTGCCGTTGCAGAATTCGGTTGGCTCGGGTTGTCATTCATGAATTCGCGCAGGGAGCGGAATCGAGCTTTTAAAACAGAAAGTATCATCACGGCAGGACCGGTTGAATGGTTTACCCCCGAGACCGTGACGGCGATTCCCAATGGCCAATTTTATCTGGCGTGTCTGGCGGACGGCAGCCTTCTGGCTCTGTCGCGGACTTGTACACATCTGGGTTGCTCTGTTCCATGGGACGAAGAGAAGAGACAGTTTGTTTGCCCCTGCCACGGTTCCACATTCAACCTGATCGGTGAAGTCCTGACCGCACCGGCGCCAAGGCCTCTGGATACCTATCCGGTACGCATCGAGAATGGCATCGTCAAGGTCAACATCTCCACGCCACAAAAGCGCGAACGTTTCGACAAGGGCCAGACGGCCAGACTGTAAATGATGGATAAAGAACCGACACAATCAGCCAATCCGCAATCAGCAGAAGATGACCGTTCCCTAAAACGCTGGGAGTTAGTCGCGCTGGTTTCTGCGATGGTTATCCTGCTGTCGCCTGCACTCTATCTGCTCAAGACCCGGACAGTTGTCCCCGTGTCGATGACTGCTGGCCTGGCCTTTGTCGGCAGTGAAAAATGTAAGAAATGTCACGAAACGGACTATAACCAATGGCGTGGTTCACATCATGATCTGGCGATGGATGTTGCCAACGAAACGACAGTGCTGGGTGATTTTTCTGATGTCAGTTATAACGATCCGTACAACAACCTTACCTCCCGATTCTATCGTAAGGACGGCAAGTTTTTCGTCCAGACCGAGGGGCCGGATGGCCAGCCTGGTGATTTCGAGATCACCCACACCTTTGGTGTCTACCCCTTACAGCAATACCTGGTGCCGTTCTCAGACGGTCGGCTGCAATGCCTGAATGTCGCTTGGGACGTGGAGAAAAAGGTCTGGTATCGCCTGCCGCCCTACGAAGTAGAAGGTCCGGACGACTGGTTGCACTGGACCCGTGGCGGAGCAACTTGGAACGTAATGTGTGCCGAATGTCACTCGACCCGGCTGACTAAAGGCTTTGATCCGGATACAGGGGTGTACCAGACCACCTGGTTCGAGATCGATGTTGGCTGTGAGGCCTGTCATGGGCCGGGATCAAAACATCTGGAATGGGCGGATAAACCACCACTAGCCAGGACGCAGACAGAGAACTATGCCCTGACTGTTCGTAGCGGCAACCTTGACACCACCGAGCAGATTAAAATCTGTGCTCCCTGCCACTCCCGGCGCTTTCAACTCGGCGACAACCGGCATGTTGAGGGTGAATTACTGGATGTAATGGTTCCGCAACTGCTGAACGAGGGCCTCTACTATCCCGACGGACAGATTCTTGATGAGGTCTATGTCTACGGTTCTTTCGTGCAGAGCAAGATGTACCAGCACGGTGTACGCTGCAGTGACTGTCATAATATCCACAGTCTTAAAACCCACAAGGAAAAGAACGATCTCTGTACACAATGCCATCGGGCTGAAGTCTATGACAGCAAAGAGCATCATTTTCACAAAGAAGTGCACAATGGCAAACCGAGTGAAGGTTATCTCTGCGTCAAGTGCCACATGCCCGGTCGCAATTACATGGGCATCGATTACCGACCCGACCATAGTCTACGTATCCCACGGCCCGACCTGAGTGCTGAACTCGGCACCCCGAATGCCTGCTCAGCGCAGGACTGTCATGCTGACAAAACGCTGTCATGGAATGTTGAGCATTATACAAAATGGTACGGTGAGACCAGAAAGCCACATTACGGTACGGTCATCGCGGCTGCCCGTGCCCGTCAACCAGAGGCCGAAGTTGACCTGAATCGTCTCGCCACAGATCCACTGCTCCCGGTCATTGTACGTGCAACGGCATTGGAGCTGCTGCGGGCATATCCCACTCCTGCAAGTCAGACCACCTTGACCAACGCGTTGGAGGATGACGATGCCTTGATACGCTACACCGCGATACGGAGTCTCGAATTTTTTGACCCGGAGACTCGCCTGAAGCGCATAGCTCCAAAGCTCTACGATCCGGTCAAGGCTGTACGCATGGAAGCAGCAATGATGCTTTCTGTATTGTCAAAAGAGCAATTAAGAGAGGACGACCGGGACGTGTTCAAAAGGGGACTTGAGGAATTCCGTGAAGCGATGCTCTACAACGCCGATCTTGCCGCGCAGCGTTACAATCTGGGTGATCTCGCGACAAACCTCGGTGACGAACCTCTGGCCATAGCGTCTTACAAAAAGGCGATTGCTATCGATGACCAGTTCTACCCAGCCAAAGTCAACCTGGCAATGCGCTATAATCGACAGGGGAAGAACACCGAGGCTGAAAAGTTGCTGCGTCAGGTCGTTGAGCAGTTCCCGGAACTTTATCGGGTGGCCTATTCCCTTGGCCTGTTGTTGGCTGAAATGGAGCAGTACAAAGCTGCGGAGACCTATCTGGGGAAGGCCGCTGCAGGAATGCCTGACCACAGCCGTGCCCATTATAATCATGGTCAGATTCTTCAGATTCTGAATCAGCCTGAGCAAGCCGAAATCGCGTTAAAGACTGCACTGTCAATTGAGCCCCAGAACCAGAAGTTTTTTATTGCTCTGGTTGATTTTTACCTCAAGACAGGTCAGGTCGAGAAAGCAAAGGTTTTGACAATTAGTACTATACGTCAATTCCCTGGTCATAGTGCTGCAAGGAAGTTTCTGCAGTACCTGAAAAAATAACTCTCAGGGTGTGAGGTAGGACTTGATTCATATCACTTTTGCTGCTTATTAGCCAGAGATGACAGAATTTATTCATACACTGTTCCCCCTCAGCCTTGTGTGGCGGAATCACCTTTGCCCCAGTCTTTAATCCATCAAGATAATTAGCTCAGGGCTGTATCATCTTGCGGCGTTCCGGTAAGTGTTTTGTTGTAGGCTCGTCCAAGAGGGTCTTTAACACGATGGGCAAGTTGCTGTTCTGCGTACTCACCCCTAATTCCAAGTTGTTCGTCCGATAGTGTTCTGAACGTGGCCCACCAACCGTGGGAAACTATCTCATCGTCAGTGTATCCAACGTCATTTAGGGTGCAGTCCCTGTCAAGTAGCCCACAGGCGATGCCATAATTGAGCGCCTGAGAAATGATCGTCCTGACCCTGTACGCAGAGTAGATGACTTCACGCCTCTCCATGGGACGTAAAACTTTATCAAGTAGCAGCCGGGGGGTAATGAGTGAAACCGGGACATCGCCGATTGCAGGGAAATATCATGGTTCAGTCAGCGCACTATCCGGTTGCGGGTAATGTCTGCCAGGTCTTTTCGTTTCGAGAGCCATTCTTCTGCGACGGACCGGAAGGTGTTTGGATCTTTCGGTTTTTTGCAACTTACGGGACAGAGATGGATCTATGCCTTTAGCAATCAACTCCCTGGCCCCTGAGCGTTGTTTGCGTGCGTCAGATAAAGAAATATCCGGGTAGACACCAAAAGATATTAGCTTCTCTTTGTCGTTGATGCGGTATTTGAAACGCCATCCCGTATTGCCTGATTTATCTACGAGCAGGAATAGGCCACCGCCGTCAAAGCTCTTGGCGGTTTTATTCTCGGTCTTGGCTGTTCTTATTGCTTTTTTGATCGACAGATTATTGAGGGGAAGGGTTCTACGTGCCATGGCTGCTTCTTTAGGGGTAGGAGTTTTGTTGCGTAGGGGTAGCCAAAAAAATACTCCTAAATTGCGTGGCAGTCAATGGACGTACTTGGATGTCGGTGGACAGCAGATAAAGAAAAAGCCCGCTGGTAGGCGGGCTTTGTGGACCTCAATGGACGATCCGGGATGTTCTATTGGTGCCGAAGGCGAGACTCGAACTCGCACGACCATAAGTCACACGCCCCTCAAGCGTGCGTGTCTACCAATTCCACCACTTCGGCGAAGGCCTGTATATATACAGAACCGTTTTACAAACTGTCAACAGAATATTGTTAAGTAATTACTTTTTTTCTTCTGCAGGGGCTGCAACTGGTGCGGTTTGCTCAGCTGGCGCCGATGTGTCACCCGTGAAACCTCCAGCTGCAGGCTGGGCAGGCACATTGACTGATGCAGGCATTATTGTTTGTGAGGCAGGGCTGCCGTAAAAATAAGCGAGCGACAAACTGGTGAGCATAAAAATTACTGCAGCGGCAGCCGTGACTTTTCCCATGAAACTAGCGCCACCTGATGCACCCAAAATCGTTTGACTGCCACCAGCTCCAAAGGATGCGCCAACTTCAGCGCCTTTGCCCATTTGTAGTAGAACAATAACGATCAGAGCCAGGCAAACAGTTACATGTAATCCTATGAGCAGATAAGTCATCCGTATATTCTCCTTGTTTTGGGTCAGTCTTTCGAACCGCGGCAAGTTATCATAGATTTGGCTTGGAAGGAAGTAGTTTTTAATCCTTAGACTCAACGCATATATTATCTCTTCCACCCGTCATTCTTGTCTTAGAGAATAAAACTGCCGCGTCCACGCTGGTCGAAACTTTACGCTACACAGTTATCCTGGGTCTATATCTTGTTTAAGGCCCTACCTGTCAACCCATTTGATATTCGGTAAAGGCTGTACTCGCCTGCGTTCTGTATCGCTCTGTTAATTGATCGTTCGGTGATTTTCTGTTGAAACAATGCTATAAATACACTGATATTTTTATTTAACGTTTTCTTACTAGATGATCAGGACCGGCCTATATGTATTTGAGGTTATTTGGCTTTCAGGAAAAACCGTTTCATATCACTCCTAACCCCCGGTTCATTTTTTTGAGCAAAATGCATAAAGAGGCATTTGCTCATCTTCTCTATGGTGTGAAACAACGGGTCGGCTTTTTGTCATTAATTGGTGAGGTCGGTACTGGCAAGACTACGGTTTTGCGTACATTACTGAGACAACTCGAACAGGCAAATTACCATGTTGCTTTGATTTTCAACCCCTGCCTGACGGCATTGGAACTATTGCAGTCAATCCACCGCGAGTTTGGTATTCCTTATAGTGATGGAGAGAGTAATTTCTCATGCCTTCATGATTCTCTCAACCGTTTCTTGCTTGAAGAGCGTCAACAAGGAAAAACGGTTGTGCTTGTTGTCGACGAGGCTCAAAATCTTGACCCTGCAGTTCTTGAACAGTTACGACTTCTATCAAACCTTGAGACTGAAACAGACAAGCTGATTCAATTGATTATTGTCGGCCAGCCTGAACTGGATGAAGTTCTTGGTCGCCACGAGTTACGGCAGCTTAAACAGCGACTTGTTGTACGTTATCGACTCACAAACATGGATGCTGAGGATACCTGCGCCTATGTGAACCATCGCTTGAAGGTTGCAGGCTATAAAGGGGGAGGTCTTTTTACAGAAAAAGCGCTGCGGCAGATCTATCGCATTACCAATGGCTTGCCCCGTTTAATCAACATCCTTTGCGATCGTGCTCTTCTGGTTGCTTATTCCAATGAGTTGGACAGGATCAATCATAAAGTTATCTCTGAAGCTCAAACTGAATTGACGGGTGAAAAGGTCTTGAACCCTGTACGCTGGCCCTATGCCGCACTCTCTTTTTTCGGCATCATTCTTTTCTTGCTGATATATCTGCAACCCGGACTCTTGTCTGATTTTTTTACTCAAACAAAGGTGGTAGCGAGCCCCTCGGTTACTCCTATAGTTATTGAAAAGAACGCTGTACAGTCAGTCGTTGATAATTTTGAAGTGGACGATCATTTTTTGAATCAGATAAAAGAGAAAATCAGCTCTTATGGGGAGGCCGAATCTGCCCGTTTGGCCTTGGTTGCTATGTTGAATCGTTGGGAACAACCAGAACCGAGCAGCTTTGATCCGGACACCTTCCGGCCATTGGAAACGGCTCTGCGGGATGCTGGCATGGGGGTAATACGGTTTCAGAATGATCCTGAAAAACTACTAAAATTTAATTCCCCGGTGATCCTGACAATTGTCTTGCCGAATTGGCCGGGAAAACGCTATCTGGCACTGTTAGAAATGAAAAACGAACAGGTGCTTACTGAACCGTCCCTGACTGCGGATGGGTGGCTTCCGGTTGCATATCTTGAAGACATTTGGTTTGGCACTGCGTTGATCCCCTGGAGTAATTTTGAGCATCTCTCCTATATTACGGACCCTGGAGAGAAGGGGAGTGAGGTCGCTAGAATCCAAAAGCTTCTAAGCCTGGCAGGATACCCCAATCTTAGTCTTACCGGCATATATGACACTGAAACTATTAAGGCAGTGAGTGATCTGCAGAATCGAACGGGGTTGAGCCCTGATGGCAGAATTGGAGCCCAGACACTTCTTCAGATATATCGCTTGGTAGGATCTGAAATGCCTCAGTTGACAAAGGAGATCACGCAATGAGTTCAATTCTTAAGGCATTGCGTAAACTCGAAGAAGAGAAGGCGGCTCTTGGCGAAGGTGGCATCGATATCTCGCGCGACATTCTGAAGCGCTCAGTAAGCAAACATCAGCCCCGCAATTTTTGGCCTTTTATATCAGCCCTCCTGTTTCTCCTATTGATCGTTGTTGGATTTTTCTTTTGGAAGAAAAGCGCGACATCTGCCGTCGATTTGCAAACGAAAGTCGAAATTAACCCTGCAGCTATTGTTGCTCAGCAACCTGCTAAAGTGGACCTGCCAACAAAACCGGAAGTGAGTGCTATCAAACAGATTTATGTAAAACCTGCACCTGAAACGGAAAACCTGGCCCGTCAATCTTCCAAGGAAAAAGTCGCACCCTTGAAAGTTCAGGCTGAACCTGAAGCCTTGCACCCGAACGGTGCGCCGTTTCTTAAGTTAACCGGGATCGCATATCGTGATAAGGTTACTGATAGACTCGCCATAATCAATGATCTTCCGGTTATGCAGGGGACTATGATTGAGGGTGCTCAATTGGTTGAAATACGGTCAGACAGAGTGGTTCTCAATTGGCAGGGGGCGTTGTTCCATCTGCTGATAGAGGAAGAAAACTGAAAAAGCAAGGGTTTGATAGTGTGATTTTTTACGACAATCTTTCATTCTATATCCACTTGATCTCCAACTGGTTTTGGTTCGAATAAACTTTTTGTGGAATATTCGCTACCGCGACAGAGAATATTCTACAAGTCTGTTTGCTTAAACCAAAACACCTCGTTGTCCAATTCACAATAATCGAATAATTATAGCTACCTACCTGCATGGCGTGATTTGGCATGGAACCTGATTGTAGATCAGGGATAATTTGTCCCAATCTCTCGGAGGTTTCAATGAATAAAAAACTGGTTGTTCTACTTCTCGTTCTAGGCCTTGGTGTTGCAGTCGTTGCTGGGGCCTATTTAGCGGGTGACGAACCAACAGCACAGCCGTCCGCCATGACCGAACTTAATATTGCCAAATTAACCTGTGGTTCTTGTGTCAGCAATGTCCGGGCGGCGCTTGCTAAGGTAGAAGGTGTTGGCCAGGTTGATGTCAGCGTTACCAACGGACGTGGGCAGGTGATTTATGACTCGTCCTTAACCACTGCAGCCGAGATTGCTAAAATTGTGACTGAGGCTGGTTATCCGTCAACAGTTCGTGTTGAGTTAAGTGCGGCAGACTATGAAAAATCTCTGACGGAAAATGAAGAATTAAGTGCCAAATATGTTGCGCGCATCGGTAACCGCTTGCTCTCACGTGAAGATTTCAATCAGGTCATTGGACTGCGTGGTGCCGGTTTGGTGACTGGTGCATCGCCATATGGAAATCAACAGCTTCAGTCTCAGGTCTGGCAGGAGTTGAAACAGAGAGAGGTTCTACTCGCAGCGGCAGATAAAAATCAGATAGTTATTCAGGACGGCGAGGTTGATATCGAAATCAAGCGAATGAAAGCAGCGGTCAAGGATTTTGACAGCACGGTCGTCGCTCGCTTCGGGAGCTATGATCGGTTTTTTACTCAGCTCAAACAGAACATGATTATTAATAAGAATATTGAGCAAAACGTTGTTGCCGGTTTAACGACAGATCGTGAGAAGCAACTCCGTTATTCCCAGTGGTATGAGGTGACTTTGCAAAATACCAACGTTGTGATTTTTGATCCTGCAATCAAACAAGCTGAAGCCGCTGGAAGCTCTTCCTGCGGGGGCTCTTGTGGTTCGAAATGATCGTCAAACAATAAATTATCTTTGAAGGAGAATTTAGCATGGGCCAGGAAGACAATAATCGTCAGAACAAGAAAGATCAATTTACTGAAAAGAAATCAGGTGGAAGTGGCAAGTTGGTCGGCTTACTGGGGCTCTTAATTGTTGCTGCGGTTGCCGGTTGGTTCTTTGCGGGACAGGGCGTCAGCGATGGTATCGCCTCAGTTAAAGCTGAGAATGGTTTTGTTAATTTAAAGGTTGCAGACGTTGACGATGGCAGGGCCCATTACTTCAAACTTGCGACCGCTAAAGGTGATATAAAATTCTTTGTGGTTAAGAGTATTGATGGTGTCATGCGTGCTGCTTTTGATGCTTGCGATGTCTGTTATCGAGAAATGAAAGGCTATCGGCAAGAAGGCGATTTCATGGTCTGTAACAACTGTCAGCAACGATTCAGGACCGACCTGGTCAATGAAGTCAAAGGTGGCTGTAACCCCGCTCCATTGGCTCGAAGTATTGACGGCGGGCACCTGGCGATCGCTCAAGCAGATATTCTAAAAGGTGGTTGGTATTTCGGAATCTGATTGCCGTTCAGGGTCTTTTCTAAAGGGATAAAAATGAGACTGGAGACCATTGCTTTGAATAACTTGCGTCGTCGCAAGAGCCGTTTAGCTTTTCTTGTCGCAGGTTTGCTGATAGGTGTAGCCACTGTCGTTACGTTGATATCACTTTCTACAACCCTGACTGAAGACGTTCAAAACAAGATGGAGAACTACGGTGCCAATATCCTGATTACACCACAGAGTGACAGCTTGTCTCTGAATTATGGCGGAATCAGTCTGGGCGGCGTTTCCCTGGCTCCACAGGAGATTCGACAGGCCGATCTTGTCAAGATTAACGGTATCCGCAATTACCTTAATATTGCTGCCGTCGCACCAAAGGTCCTTGGAGCGCTGGAGGTTAAGGGGGAGCGGGTTATGGTGATGGGTGTTGAACCTGACAAAGAGTTCAAACTCAAAAAGTGGTGGAAGGTCAATGGCCGTCCGTTAGAACAAGATTATGACTTGGTTGCAGGAACAGAGGTGGCTCAGAAACTTGGCTTGACGATGGGAGATAATGTTGAGATTGCTGGTGAGACATTCACCTTAACCGGGATTCTGGCCAGTACCGGGTCTCAGGATGATCAGATCCTTATCGCTTCCTTGCCGGTGATTCAACGTTTGCTTGGAAAAGAGGGGACGGTGTCACTGGTTGAGGTGGCTGCACTCTGTGGCGATTGTCCGGTGACAGATATGGTCAATCAGATCAGTGAAGTGTTGCCTGGAACCAATGTCAGCGCGATCCAGCAAGTTGTAAAGACTCGTATGCATGCTTTGGATCAATTTCGTAACTTCTCTCTTGCTGTTGCTGCAGTTGTACTTTTTATTGGTGCATTGGTCGTTTTTGTAACAATGATGGGCTCTGTTAACGAACGTACCCGTGAAATTGGAATCTTTCGCGCTCTTGGTTTTCGGCGCTCACATATTATGCGTCTGATCCTGTTTGAATCAACAGTGGTCAGTATTATCGCAGGTTTTCTTGGTTTTTTTGTAGGGATGGGTATGACACATCTTATCCTGCCCCTGATGACTGACAACGAGGTGAGTCTGCACTGGGATCCGTTGTTGGGGGGCGGAGCGGTATGCCTCGCTCTTCTGGTTGGTGCATCGGCCTCTTTCTATCCAGCTTTGAAAGCCAGCCGTCTTGACCCTACTGAAGCACTGCGTGCTCTTTAGCTGATTGAAGGGACCTTCTAAATGCCTTTTGTGCACTTAAATCAAATTGAGAAGCATTACGAGAGTGAAGTTGATTGCGTTATTGCATTGAATAAGCTTGAGTTGGCTGTTGAAGAGGGTTGCTTTGTTGGCGTGATGGGACCCTCAGGATCTGGTAAAAGTACCTTGCTGTCGATCCTGGGTGGCCTTTGTCATCCAACGGCTGGTAAGGTTCTGGTTGATGATATTGATGTATACGGACTGGCTTCAGAAAAACGCGCAGACTTCCGTCGTGAATACCTCGGTTTTGTTTTTCAATCATTTAATCTTGTTCCTCATCTGACGGCACTTGAAAATGTCATATTGCCGTTAGCGGTTAAAAAAATGCCTGTTGCTGAAAAGAAACAGCGCGCACTCGAAGTTCTGGGCCGTGTTGGGTTGAGCCATCGAATTGGTCATCTGCCAAACCAGCTCTCGGGCGGTGAACAGGAACGTGTCGCTATTGCGCGCGCCTTGGTGAATGAGCCCCCATTGATTCTTGCTGATGAGCCAACCGGTAGCCTTGATGTCGCTACTAGTCGCGAAATCATGAACTTATTTAAACAGTTGAATAATGAAGGGCAGACCATTCTTATGGTGACTCATAATGATGAAAATCGCCCATATTTTGATCGAACTGTTGTCCTGCGTGATGGTGCGATCGATTCAGATAGTGCTCGTGCTCCGAGGGTAGTTGCACAGGCAGGGTAGGGACGACAATGATTTTTCTACTACTGATCTGCCTGGCCTTTTTGCTGTTAAGGGTTCAGGATGAGCTCAACGATTCTGAAGTCGAAGAATCAGTTACAGCGTCTTGCTCAAGTTGTGATAGAGAAATTTCGTTCGAATGGATGGTCTGCCCACACTGCTTGCAGCGCGTGCATGAAAATTGTTCGTCTTGCCAGCAACGCAAACTGATTAATCACAGTTTTTGTCCGTCTTGTGGATGTGCTGCCGGAGCAGTGAAATGAAAAAACGCTATGCATTGCTTCTGTTCCTCACCATCATTGGGCTGGGACTCTTCTGCTATAACTACTGGAGCTACTCGTGTGGGCGTTGCAACGCGGAATCTTTGTGGGCGATCAGCTTTCCGGCAGGGATTCTGATTGGAACAAATCTGTTGGCGTTGACTATGCTTTTCTTTATAAGGATACGTCAGCGCAGACGCCTGGATCCACTTCAGTGTGGTTGTGGATCACGTCTTCATCCTGATTGGCAATTCTGTCCTGATTGCGGACAAATTCGCATCTAGAAAAACTTTGCATGCCTTTCGAATCTGATATGGCTATAATGGCCAAATCTGTTGCCCGGGAGGTTTTTATGCAACTGTTTATCGCCATTCTTATTTTACTTGCCCCCTCGTTAGCCCATACGGCCAGCGTTATTGACGTTGCCCAGTTGCAACTGGAACCTGAGTCTCTCTCCACATCAGTCGTGATTAACGATCTTGGTCAGGATGTTCGACGTGGCGTGGAGGCTCATGTGCAACTTGAGCCACAGCCACTGCTCGATATCAGTGAGCCACTTGCCGGAGATTTACAACATTATTTAATATCGGTTGTTTTTGTTGAAGAAAAAACCGGCGAAGAGTTGCTTGAAGGTCAAGTGGCAGCGCGTACATATACCTCTAATAGACGCAAGGCTCGGACCGTTCGACTTGTTCCTCAGCAACATCAGTGGACAGGGATGTTAGAATTGCCGTCCGAAGGGGAGACAATGATAAAAGTCGGAAGCAAACTCCCTGATGGGAAAAAGAGGATCTATCGTTTCTTCTATGATCAACGGCCGGTTGTGCCGATACCGAAAGAGCTAGCGCTCCCGGAGTCGAAGTCGTTTCCCTAGGCTTGAGGTAAATATTTTTCTAAAAGTGGCCAACTGGGCAAGGTCGGGAGAATCGATGAAACCTGTTCAATCATCTCCTGAGGATCACCTTCAACCTCAGGAATTACCGCAAGTAATTCTTCCATTGTTAATGACGCCAGATCATGAGGTGCCGCCTGCTCAGCGACGCTCGGGGCAGTAGGCATTCGATTCAGAATGTAGCCTACGACCTCAATTTCCAGATAGCGAGCAGCCAGCAGGGTGAGAAGGCTATGGTTGATTGTGCCGAGCTGTGCATCTGCAACAACCAACATGGGGAGACCGATATCTTTAGCCAGATCAGAGATTAAAAAACCTCCAGCAATAGGGACCATTAGTCCGCCGGCGCCTTCAATCAGGGTGAATTGGTGTTGTTCAATCACCTTTTTGGCAGAGAGTACGAGGTCAGTGTAATGAACCGGCTGTTTTTCGATCCGTGCCGCCGTCCCTGGTGCGGCTGCATGCTCAAAACGGTAGGGGCAAGTTGATTCAAGTGAATCTGTCGTTGCCGACGCCCAGCGGAGCAATTCACCGTCTTTTCCCGCCGTTGCTACATCTTCAACCCCGCTTTCCAGCGGTTTCATGACGCCGACATCAACTCCGGATTTACGCAGATGCAAGGCCAGGGCGGCAGTGAAAATAGTCTTACCGACAGCAGTCCCGGTTCCTGTTATAAACAATCCTGCCGGATTAGCTGTGACAGGCATTAATCACCACTTCAGCGTCTTTGATCATCTGAAGATCATCGGCTTGATCCCGGCCTGTGGTTGTCAAATAATTTCCGACCATAGTGCCACTGGCACCCGCCATGAAAATTGCGGACTGAAAATCACGTAGATTTTTTTCTCGTCCGCCGCAGACAGTAATTCTGATGTTTGGAAGCAGATAACGATAAAGCGTGACGATGCGCAAGCAATCCATCGGGGTTAGGAGGGC
This sequence comes from Deltaproteobacteria bacterium, assembly GCA_024279255.1. Taxonomy (GTDB): domain Bacteria; phylum Desulfobacterota; class Desulfuromonadia; order Desulfuromonadales; family Geopsychrobacteraceae; genus Geopsychrobacter. The sequence continues at coordinate 91,596 of JAJRRT010000041.1, forward strand.
ATTATTCTCAAGCGGGGTGCCCGGGATTGGATTGAGAAAGTTCAGTGGTACGGAATCCACATCCAGGTCTCTAAGCGTCAGACCCATTTCTACTCTTTGTTCAAGAGACTCCCCGAGGCCAAATATTCCGCCACAACAGACCTGCATTCCACTTTGCTTGGCTAAGCGGACAGTAGCGACATCATCTTCATAGTCATGTGTCGTACAAATTTCAGGAAAGAAAGAGCGCGCTGTTTCTAGGTTGTGGTGATAAGTTACACAACCAGCCTCAGCCAAAGCCGTAGCAGATATTTCATCGAGAATCCCAAGAGATGCTGATGGCTCAATAGCGGTCTCACTTCCGATCCGACCAATCGCCTCAATTATTCTGTTGAATTCATTCCCGGCACTGACACCGGTTCCGCTGGTCACAATACCGTAGCAGTGATTCCCATCTTTTTCGGCCTGTACCGCGCCCTGAACCATCTCATCGCAAGACTTTAGTTCGTAAACCGGAGTCTCTGTCTGATGGTGAGACGATTGCGCACAAAAAGAACAATTTTCAGCACAACGTCCTGATTTTGCGTTAATTATTGAACAAAGATCTATTTTGTTACCCAGGAATTGCTCTTTGATTCTATGGGCCCCTGCCATAAATTGCGTATAATCGCAACCTTGGGCAGTGAGTATTTTAAGTCCTTCATCCGCGGTTATTTCTCCACCGTTCAAAACTCTGCTCGTCATTTCACAAATAATCGTCTGCATGTTGATAATCTCCTTTATCGCTCGGCAGGGTAAAATACCTGACTGCTTCTTGTCAACTCCCTGCCTACTCGATGGTTGACAGACGGTTACCATTTCTGTTTGTCAAATCTCATATATGGGTTGACAGATCTGGGATCAAATGATAGAACACGATTTTAATTTCATATATGACAGGGATGATATGGTAAAGAGACTAATTGGAAAAAAGCTTAAGAGTTCAAGGCTTAAGAGGGATAAAACGATACAGCAGCTTGCGGAAAAATCGCGTGTCTCGTCGAACATGATCTCTCGAATTGAACGTGGATTGACAACTCCCTCTGTAGAAATATTAATGAAATTGGCCGACGCCCTTGGTGTAAGTCTAAGTTATTTCATAGAAGAGGCAGAAAAGGGTAGTCCTGTTGTTTTCACTCCAGCGGGCCAGGGTGATCCGATTTTCTTTTTTGAGGATAAGCATCAGATATTCAGCTTAACTCAGGGTTTGCGTGACCCTGGGTTCTCTGTATTTATTGATGTACTCGAGCCTTCATGCGATAGCGGTGAGGGTGGAATGGTCCACACGGGTGAAGAGTTCGCTATGGTCATGGAGGGCGCTCTCGACTTTACAATAGATGACGATAAGTTCCATCTTGAGGTTGGAGACTCCATAGCATTTAAGGCCTCCCTGCCGCACCGGTGGCAAAATAATAGTGGGGTGCAGGTCAAGATTCTCTGGATTGTCTCACCGCCCCCTAACGTATAAAATCATACGCCACAATTAACCGGCCATAACTGACTGGAGGATGCCGGATGCAGATCAAGAAAATTCTTGGGAAAAAACTCAAAGAAACCCGTCTGAAGCGTGACATGACCATTCAGGTTTTAGCTGAAAAGTCGAACGTTTCTTCCAATATGATTTCACGAATAGAGCGCGGACTGACAATACCATCTGTTGACATCCTGATGCGCTTAGCTAACGTTTTTGAGAAGAGTATTAATTATTTCGTCGAAGATGTTTCTACTTCACACGAAATCGTAGTCACCCGACCTGGCGGACGGGATAAGACAGTATACGACGATGATCAGCATACGATGCAGACCGAATCATTCACCTCCGGTTTACGTGACCCGCAGTTTATGTCTTTCTTTTGCACAATTAAGCCGGGTGGCACCAGTGGTGAACAGAACATGTATCATCCGGGTGATGAACTTATTTATTTGCTTGACGGCAAACTGCGTGTTGAAATAGTAAATGAAGTTCATCTTCTCGAGTCAGGTGACAGTATAAGCTTCAAGTCGCATTTACCTCACAGGTGGATCAATGTTGGTAAAGGGGAGGCTAAAGTAATCTGGACCCTTTCTCCCTTTACAATCATTTAGATCTAATGCAACTTGTTGAAATCCATAAGGTCTTCTTGACAGCGAGTAAATATCGGCTATATTATTCAAATCCCTGTTGAAGCTATAAAGATTCTCTCCCCCCAGGAGGCTCTATGAACAAGTCAGAACTGGTGGAAGCACTCTCCGTTCGCGAGAGTCTGACCTATAAGAAAGCAGAGCAGATAGTTAACCTTGTTTTTGATTCAATGGCTGAGGCCTTGATTGAAAATGACAGAATTGAGATTCGTGGATTTGGTAGTTTTATGGTCAAGGATTACAAGGCCTATATGGGGCGTAATCCAAAGACTGGTGAGGTCATTGAGGTCAAACCAAAAAAACTGCCATTTTTTAAAGTAGGCAAAGAGTTACGTGAACGGGTTAACGGTGGGGATTGACCTGCCTGTTAGACCTCATTAAATAAATAAGCCTGATTGTTGATGACAGTCAGGCTTATTTTTCGGCCAAAACCCCACGTTTACCCTGTCAATAAGCGTAATCTTATTGTTTATCCCGAGGCCATTATGGCTAGATTCCATTGATTAACCCTGTGGGCTGTGAAGTAATGGGTTATGCTGCTAACGACTCGATAGCATCTGTCATTGGCACATAACTTGATAGATAGAGTCCTTTGAAGAGTTGTAAAGTAACTTTCTAATTCTTGCCGCTCCTGTCGGTATAGCTTTTTGAGGCCGTATGAAAAAGACTTTTATCCTTTTCTCCTTACTGCTGGTCATCTTGATGCCGTCGATGGCACTCGCGACCCCTTCACAATATGGAATTACTGGTCTTATCTCTGTTCCGACTGCAGATACCCTCGATTCAGGGAATCTTGCTGTAGGTCTCTGGCTCAATACCTCAACGACTAACAACGAAAACAGCACTCTGGTCCCAGTCAGCCTCACCATGGGGCTCGGCACTTTCATAGAGGCATATGGCTCTTTTCCTAACCTCCTGTTTAACGATAATGAATCTACAAGTGGGCGGGGATATGCCAATCTTGGTTTAAAGGTTCGTGCTCTTGGAAAGCGATCTTCCCCATTTAAATTTTCTTTTGATATACAAGCTCGTCGACATATCGATAACGATGTGGCTCGCGATGGCTTGACCGACGTGATGGGCCGTGGAATCGCAAGCTTTAAAACATCCCGTTTCGGGCTGCATTTAAACTCCGGTTACCTGATGAATGACAATGAAGGTGGCCTGGACGATCAAGTTGTTGCTGGTGCCGGGTTAGAATTTTACCCTATGGCAAGATTGAGGGTTTTGGCTGAATTTGACGCTGCAACCGAGCCAGCCTCAGGCTTGGACCAACCAATGGAAGCGCTCTTCGGCTTTCAATACTTCATATCCCCCCACCTAACATTTCATAGCAGCTATGGTGTCGGACTAACCGACACCGTGAGCGACTGGCGGGTCATTACTGGTCTTTCTACGAGTCAAGGGATCGGAACTTATACCAAGCCGGTACCACGTATTATTGAAACGCCGGATGTTGGAGCCAAAAAAGAGCCTGTCAAAAAAGCAAGATTTAAAGCCTTAACACCACTCGTACCCAAAACGAAAATTCTTGCGGCTGACCCTATAGCGAAACTGGAAATTCCAGTTGACCCTGAAGAGGAAACCGTTATCGTTGATCCTTCAGACCTGCTGGTCATCCCCGGCACAGCTGCAATTAAGGGTGCGCCTGTATCCCCGATTTCAGCACCAATGCCACCGACGGTTAAAGAGATTCCTGTTGAGAGTTCACCCAAATTTCAACAAACTATTCCGATAGAGACAGTCGTCTATCGAAAGTTTCGTTTCGATGAATTAAATTATGGATTTGATCAGTCAACCCTCTCTGAAGCAGGGTTTGCAGCAGTAGCTCTTGTTGCTGACCGATTACGTAAAGAGAATAAATATTTCATTCTAAGGATTAATGGTCATACTGATACCACCGGGTCAGATTTTTACAATGAAAAGCTCGGTTACAAACGAGCTGTCAGTGTCGCTGAAAGACTTGTTGTGAATGAAGGCTTTGATCCTTCGCGCGTTTTTGTCAAAGGGATGGGTGAGAAAAGTCCGATTGCCGACAATTCTACACCTGAAGGACGTTCTTTAAACCGCCGGTCAGAAATTTTGGTTCTGCTGCCTAAGTAAGTGAGATTCAATTGTAATGGTTCGCCTAGGTTTAGTTATTATTTTTATGTTGTTACCGTTTTTCGTTTTTGCTGACGCGACAGAAGAGCAGTTGAAATCTTTTCTGCAGAGTCGTGAGGTCATTGAACAGGTCTATTTTGAATCTGCATCGAAAGCGTTAACAAAAGTAACTCGAGAAGATCTGGACTCGCTTGTCCCTAGATTGAAGAGTCTTGCCGTCAAAGGATATCTTTTTCGAGTTGAAGGATTTTCCAGCCCAGAGGGTGACAGCTCGAAAAATATGAATCTCTCCCTGTATCGGGCTATGGCAGTAAGAAATTATCTTAAAGATCAACACGACTTGAATCTGGATGTTTTTCTCACTGGCTTTGGTGGCCTCGATGAGCACGGTACTAAAGAAGAATCCCGACGGGTTGATATCGCAATATATGTCCAGCCAGAAGCTGCTGCTGCCCTTTTTGATGATCAGGGTACAATTGAGAAAATTTCTCTCAAGTGAGTAATCTTTTGATGAATGTTGATTTTACTGGTTTAGATGACAGTCCTATCTTTGAGGGTCTGAGTAGTTCGGATACCAGGACTCTTGAAAAGGTCTTTAGTTCCAAAGAAATGGGTGCGGGGAAGACTGTTTTTATTGAAAATATGCAGGGAGAATCTCTTTACCTGATTAAAGAAGGAACGATATGTATTTCGAAAATGATGGCGGAGGGAGATGAAGAAACTCTTGTCGTATTGGGTCCTGCCGATGTTTTTGGTGAAATGGCCATTTTCGATGGCGCCCATCGCAGTGCTACAGCAAGAGTTGCTGAGAATGCTGTCCTTTTTTGTTTGTCAAAAACTGGTTTTGAAAAGTTGAGTCTTGAAAACCCGACACTATGTCTTAAACTTGCGGTTAATATTAATCGTCTTTTCAGTGAACGTATAAGATCTTCTCAAGCTGCACACCGTGAAATATTGCTTGATGCTTTAGGTCGGCGCGATCTGTAATACCTCATCACTTCAAAACAACCGGACTCCGGAGGTTGACTATGAAAAAACAGATCCTACCCCTGATTTTGATGCTTTCACTCCTTACCGGTTGTGGCGGGATTGCAGTCATTCCAAGTCCTGGCAGTTTAGGGCAGATCAACGCCCAGGATCACTCAATCACGCAAGTCAATGAACAGGTTACCGTGTCCGCCAAGGTGATGGATTTAGAGGTTCGCCCCTACCAGATGAAACAAAATATTTGTTCATTTTTTCTGACGGTTAAAAATGATCGCGACCAAAAGATCTATTTCCCCGCAGAGCGCTTTATTCTGTCTGACTCTAAAGGCAATCAATACAGACCTGTCTCTCCGGAGCAAATTCGTGAGATAGTTGCCGACCACGACCCCTATCTGATCCCTTATCCATATGTTGGTTACTATTACGAAGGAGATGCTGTGCGCGCTCGCATCCGTAATGAATTCAACAGTGAGGTCACATATTTCCCGACCAAGGATCCTCGTAATATTACTCTTGAAGCCTTACCTGGTGGCAAGGTAGAAGCACATAAACAGATTTCAGGAGTGATCTATTTTCTTGCTGATTTACGCACTATGGAGGGCCTTAGCCTTGAAGGCTCAGCAGTCCTCTCCAAAGGGGTTAAGTCTTCTGACTTCATTTTCCCCTTTTCGGTTGTGAAGAAATAACAGACCCGATACAATTGCTGCCAGCCTCCGGCGGCCTGCCAACACGGCGGGTCGCCGTTTTTGTTTTTCAAGGAATCGAATAGTACATGTTTGATATCGGTGAGCATAATGTTCTATTTGGCCTTATCGGTGGGTTAGGTCTTTTCCTTTTCGGTATGCGTACGATGTCAGATAGCCTGCAAAAAGTTGCAGGTGACAGAATGCGCAAAATACTTGCCACCCTAACGAATAATCGTATCGTCGGGGCGTTCGTTGGCTTGTCAGTCACTGCGATTATTCAATCGTCCAGTGCTACAACAGTCATGGTTGTTGGTTTTGTAAATGCCGGGCTCCTCTCCTTAGTGCAGGCCGTCGGTGTCGTTCTCGGCGCAAACATCGGAACAACAATAACTGCACAACTTATATCCTTGAATATCGCTGAGTATGCCCTGCCGGCAATAGGGCTAGGGACTGCAATCGCGTTGTTTTCCAAAGATCGACATAAGGGGTATTGGGGGGAAATTCTGCTTGGGTTTGGCCTGCTTTTCTTGGGCCTCTCGTTTATGAAGCAGGCCTTTGACCCTTTGAAACTTTCAGAAGAGATTCTTCAGATCTTCACCCTGATCGGAGATTACCCGCTTGTTGGAGTACTGATTGGCGGGCTATTGACAATCATCGTTCAGAGCAGCACTGCAACAATTGGGATAACATTGGCTTTGGCAACTTCTGGGCTCATTAGCTTTGAAGCGAGTGTCGCTTTAATCCTGGGAGAGAATATCGGCACAACAATCACGGCTAACTTTGCGGCAATAGGGACTAATTTGGCTGCAAGGAGAACTGCTTTTTGTCATTTTCTGTTCAATGCAATAGGTGTTACCTATATGCTGATATTTTTCCCTTTTTTTATTGATCTGGTTGGATTGTTAACTCCGGGAGATGCGGACGCTATTATTACAACCCAGGCTCAGGTAGATCTTTTTGGTGGTGGCATCGGCGACAAGCCTTTTATTGCCAGACATATTGCAAATACCCATACTCTTTTCAATGTCATAAATACTATCGTTTTTCTTCCTATCCTTGGTCTTCTTGCACGTCTATCTACTGTATTGATACGGGGGCAGGAACGCACAGCGAAGATGGGAGCGCAGTTTATTGATAGTCGTGTATTAAACACACCACCAATAGCATTGGGACAGGCAAGACGTGAAACACTTCATATGGCGCGCATAACGTTGGAGATGTTGCAAAGCACCAACCTATTTATTGAATCAGGAGATCTAAAGCGAGTTAAGGGTTTAGAAGGCCAGGAAATACTAGTTGATTTGCTTCAAAAAGAAATCACCGATTTTCTTGTAGCTCTTTCTCAAAAGTCAGTTGCAGCTCAGACCTCCAGAGAAATTGCAACCTTGATACATATCGTCAATGATTTTGAACGGATTGGTGATAATTGTGAAAACCTATGGAAACTGGGACAACGAAAAATTGAATCTAATATCGTTTTTACTGAAACTGGGATGAATGAGCTTGCCGATATCTCAGGGAAGAGAGAGGAGTTTTTATCTTTTGTCGTTGAAAAAATCGAAGAAGGAGAAACCTTAATCGGATCGGCAGCAATTGGATATGAAGATACTATTGATGATCTGGAAAAAAATGCACGCAATAACCATATTGAGCGTTTAAATACGGGCGAATGCGCAGTGCGACCTGGTATGATTTTTCTCGATTTGCTCCATAATTTTGCTAAAATAAGCGACCATACATATAATATCGCCGAAGCAGTTGATAGGAAAAACGAGTGATTCACGCTGCGATAGATGTCGGAAGCAATAGTGTCCGAATGCTACTTCAATCCGTAGATAAAAATATTTTATTTACTCCAAAATATTTTAGACAGGTGACTCGCCTTGCGGGTGAATTTAGTCCAGAATCGGGTTTGGCACCGCAGAGTATGAGTCGTACTCTTGATGCTCTCGAGCGGTTTGCCGAGATATTGAGACAATATAAAGTCGAAAAAATCAAAGCAGTCGGAACTGAAATACTGCGTCAGGCTGTTAATTCCTCTGTTTTTATAGAAAAAGCCCGAATGCAGACAGGGCTGAGTATCGAGATTGTTGATGGTGAGGTCGAAGCAGGCCTTAGTTGTCGTGGTATCCTGTCTACCCTCAATCCACAACCTGAAAGAGCACTCCTGTTCGACCTTGGGGGCGGCAGTACTGAGATTATTCTGTTTAAGGACTCAAATATTTGTCTTCAGAAAAGTTTCCCACTAGGCGTTGTTCGTCTGTTTGAAGAGCGCCCCGGTTCTGTTCATTACACTGATGAAATCCATAAAATACTAACTCCTTTTATAGAGTCTTCCATTTGGCGTGAATGGCAACAGGAGGCTGTGCCGGTAGAACTTATTGGAACCGCTGGCACTGTAACGACCCTGGCAGCCCTTAAGCTTGAAATGGAAGAATATGACGGTAGCCTCGTCAATAATCTGGTGCTAGAGAAAACTTGGATTGAAAATATATCTATACTTTTGACAAACTTGCCTTTGAAAAAGAGAGTGGAACTCAAGGGGATGGAAGAGGGCAGGGCAGATGTCATAGTTGCAGGTGTTCAGGTTGTAAGTTGCTTGCTCGATATTGTCGGTAGGGACTCACTTCGAGTCGTTGACGCTGGCCTTCTCGAAGGCCTCTTACAAGAGTAAGGATCACCTCGGCTTGCTTGTCACGATTCTACCTCTATTTATTTGATTTTCAATAACTCTATATATCGTAATTCCTGAAAATACAATCTATATGCCTTATGGAGATGTTTGATGATTTGGAATAACACCTTTGAAACAATGCCTCGCGACGAAATGGAATTGCTTCAGTTAACACGGCTACAGCAGGTCGTCGCACGTGTTTATGCTACGGTTCCTTTTTACCGGGATAGCCTTGCTAAGTCTGGGGCGACTCCCGATAAAATTCGCAGTCTTGATGATTTAAAACGCATCCCTTTTACCTTGAAACAGGATATGCGTGCTAGCTACCCCTATGATCTTTTTGCGGAACCCCTCGACCAGATTGTACGTATTCACGCATCGAGTGGCACAACGGGTAAACCGACAGTTGTTGGCTATACACAGCGTGACATAGATAACTGGTCAGAGATGATGGCGCGCTCCTTTGTTGCAGCAGGGACTCATAAGGGTGATATCGTCCATAATGCCTACGGGTACGGACTCTTCACCGGAGGTCTTGGTGCTCATTATGGCGCGGAAAAGGTAGGTGCATCCGTCATCCCTATGTCCGGTGGCAATACGCGTAAACAGCTGATGATCATGCAGGATTTTGGTTCAACTGTTTTGACCTGTACCCCGTCTTACAGCTTGTTCCTTGCAGAAGTTGCCGCTGAAGAAGGGATCGATTTTAAGAAATTAAAATTGAAAGTCGGAATCTTTGGCGCAGAGCCCTGGAGCGAAACCATGCGTCAGGAGATCGAAGAAAAGCTGAATATAAAGGCTATTGATATCTATGGACTCTCAGAGATTATGGGGCCTGGTGTCGGTATTGAATGTATTGAAGCTCAAAACGGTTTACATCTTTGGGAAGACCACTTTATACCTGAAATAATCGAACCTGACACTGGCGAAGTGCTACCGCTCGGTGAGAAGGGTGAGTTAGTGATAACAACAATCACGAAAGAAGGAATCCCTCTGCTGCGTTACCGGACACGGGACATTACTCGAATTATTCCCGAGCCATGTATCTGTGGACGAACTCATCTGCGGATTGAGCGTTTGAGTGGCCGAAGTGACGATATGTTGATCATCAGAGGAGTCAATGTATTCCCGAGCCAGATAGAATCTGTCCTTTTTGGCATAAAAGGTGTTGAACCGCACTATCAATTAATTATTGATCGTGAAGGCACTCTGGATACACTTGAAATTCAGGTTGAAGTTAACGAGCAGACCTTTTCAGACGAAATCAAGAATCTGCAGGCACTATCCAATCATATTTGTCACGCGATCAAGGAGATGCTTGGTGTTACTTGCCGGGTCCGCCTTGTGGAGCCGAAGACCATTGTACGATCTGAAGGGAAGGCAAAACGGGTCATAGATAACCGTAAAGCCTGATATTTAATGAACAGTCACTTGATAAGCGTGGAGACACAGATGAAAATTGAACAGATTTCGATCTTTATGGAAAATAAGTCGGGAAGGATGGCTGTAATAACTGATGTCTTAGGCTCTGGCGGGATTAATATTCGAGCACTATCGCTGGCAGACACATCCGACTTTGGTGTTTTACGTCTGATTGTTGATAATCCTACGAAAGGTTTAGAAATTCTTCGCAATAATTCATTTACAGTCAGCAAGACTGGGGTCGTCGGGGTTATAGTTCCAGACAGGCCTGGTGGATTGACTTCAATACTTTCAGTAATCGATAAAAATTCTATTAATATCGAGTACATGTATGCATTCAGCGAACGTTCTAGTGCTAATTCGGTAATTATCTTTCGTTTTGATGATATCGAAGCAGCTATCAACGTTTTAAAACAAAATAGTATCACTTTATACTCAAATGATAATGCCAGTTAAGCGCTTCACAGGTATCTACCTATAAATAACAAGTCATATTGTAAGTAAAAAGGGTAGAGAGTCGTATAACTTTAACTCTGAAGTCATATCAGTAACAGAGAATTGTCCCTTGGAATTTTATACTCGAACAGAATAACTGTTCAGATACAGATCGTTGGAAACACTTGATTTTACGCAGGCATTTCCACTTGACAGTCTGTATCAAATCTTAGATAATCCGCGGGCGTTTGCTGACGGGGCGTAGCGCAGTCTGGTAGCGCACTTGACTGGGGGTCAAGTGGTCGGAGGTTCAAATCCTCTCGTCCCGACCATATAATAAAAAAGAGTCGATTCCTTGAGCAGGGGTCGACTCTTTTTTATTATATGGTAATACCTAGGGTCGTATAATGTATATTATGTAAACTAGGGTGTATATGGAAACCGATAATGCCTATCCAATAGTCACAAGGTCAAGACGACCACCCCAGCGCTTTAAAAGTTCCTGCTTAACAGGAATCGAATCTTTGTCCTTTAGATAGTTTGTCGATTCAGCATAACTGAAGGCATCTTGTCTTGCCTGCTCAAGGATGGAGCCATCCCTGAGTAAGCTGGCTACGCGAAAATCTGGAATCCCTGATTGCCTGGTCCCTAGGAATTCACCCGGCCCACGAATTTCCAGATCGGCTTCTGATATTCTAAAGCCATCGTTGGTATCGACCATCACCTTAAGTCTGCGTCTGGCCTCGTCACTGTAGTGATCAGAAGAAATCAAAAAACAAAAGCTCTCATCGCTGCCACGGCCTACGCGCCCTCGTAATTGATGTAATTGCGCCAAACCAAAACGATCGGCATGTTCAATGATCATGGTTGTCGCGTTAGCAACGTCGACCCCAACCTCAATAACGGTTGTCGCTACCAGGATATCAATCTGGTGGTTTCTGAAGCTGTTCATCACCGCATCTTTTTCGGCTTGTTTTATACGCCCATGCAAAAGCCCGATGCGCGCTTGTGGGAAATGTTCTGCCAATGCTGCCGAGGCTTCTGTGGCGGCAAGCAGATCTGAATTTTCGGTCTCTTCGACCAGAGGATAAACAATATATGCCTGGTGACCCAAGGCTAATTGCTTTTGTAGCAACCGGTAGGCATAGCTGCGGCTTTTACCGGCGTAGTGCGCTGTTTTTACGGGCTTTCTTCCGGGTGGCAATTCATCGATAACGGATAATGAGAGGTCACCATATAGAGTCATAGAGAGTGTGCGTGGGATCGGAGTTGCAGTCATAACAAGAATATCGGGATTATTGCCCTTCTGTTTAAGCACTGCACGTTGTTTTACGCCAAAACGGTGTTGCTCATCAACGATACCCAGACCCAGCCTTTTGAATTCGACCCCTGCTTGTAACACGGCATGGGTTCCGACCAGCAAATGAATGTGGCCCGCCTCAAGGTCTTCTAGGATACGCTTTTTGTCCCCAGTGGAGGTGCCACTACGTAAAAGTTCACAGCGTAATCCCAGTTTCTCCAGCCATTGACTGAAGGTTGCATAGTGCTGCTCTGCGAGAATTTCAGTTGGAGCTACAACTGCAACCTGAGTCTGGTTTTCGATGGCAATGAGTGCGGCCATCAGCGCAACGATGGTTTTCCCGCTACCAACATCACCTTGAATCAGTCGGTGCATCGGTGACAGAGACATCATGTCTATTTTAATTTCACCTAAAACCCGACGCTGGGCATCGGTCAATCGAAACGGTAGGATTTTGTTGAGTGGTTTTGTATAGAGGTGTTCGACCTTAAAGGCAATCCCTTTTGCTAACTCGACTCCATGCCGTTTCAGGGCGAGTCCCAGTTCAAGAAAAAAGAATTCATCATAGACAATGCTGCGTCGTGCCTTGTCTGTCCCTCGCTCCAATTGTTGTAGTGAGGCATCAGCCTCTGGCCAATGAGAGCTTAAGAGTGCAGTTGCCAGTGGTAGAAAATCGTGTTTTTTTAAAATGTGATCAGGCACGCTTGAGTAGGTATAAACTGCATATTTTTTGACTAATTCAAACCATATTTTGCGGATTCGGTATTGTGATAACCCTTCGGTTAAAGAATAAACAGGGAGGATTCGTCCAAATTTCAATGGATCCTTGCGCAATAAGACGGTCGGATCTCCTCCTTCAGGAAGTCGTTCCGCTTCAGGATGGTGTATTTCTTTGTGGATGCCAAAACTTTTGATTTCACCAATGAAAACAGCTTGTTGGCCGACAGTGAAGCGTTTTTCGAGCCATTTCTTTCTATAATTAAACCATTTGAGTGAAATACGGCCTGTGTCGTCACCAACAATCAACTCAAAAATACGTCGGTTACTCCGATTGGTACGGGTCTCACCTGCTGATAAAACTCTGGCGCAAAAAACTTCTTGTCGACCGGTCTGTAACTGGGAAATTGTGTGAAACTGACGTCTGTCTTCGTAACGTAAAGGAAGGTGATAGAGAGCGTCTTCTATAGAGTTGAGCCCCAGTTTCCGCAGTTGTTCCTGCAGTTTGGGGCCAACTCCTGAAGCCTGATCCAGACCGATCTGGTCCAGAGAGTTGAAATCAGGGGAGTTTTTGGGCATCTGCCCTCCCCCTCCCTATTCGGTAAAGAGTCCGTTAAGGGCAGTCAGGATGTCTTCAACATCAAGACCGTGAGCCATTGCACCTTGTTCGAGGGTTTCATTCATGGCACCCATGCAACCGACACAACCGAGATTGAACTCGCCTAATACCCCAGCAACCCGTGAATCGAGTTGCAGAATCTGGTGAAAAGTCATGTCTCGAGTAATTTTTGCACTCATTTTTATCTCCATAAATTAGCTATCTGTTGCTTTAATTCTCACAAAATATCTTGGAAAAAGCAAGCAGGCTATATTGCGTAGTCAGGAATATTCGATGTTCGTAATTTCATAGATCCTCACACCTGAAGGGACCGTAATACTGACTTCTTCATCGACTTCATGGCCGATTAAGGCGCGGCCTACTGGTGACGTAATCGAAATCTTACCATCTTTGATTTCGGCTTCATCTTCGCCGACAATCTGATAAGTCACCTCAGCATCGGTGTCGATGTCAATGATCGTCACTTTTGCACCAAATACTACCTTTTCAGTGTCGATATCGGCCGGGTTGATGACTTGAGCACGAGCGATTTTGTCATTCAGTTCTTTAATCCGTCCCTCAACAAACCCCTGTTTGTCTTTAGCCGCATCATATTCGGCGTTTTCAGACAGATCGCCATGGGACCTTGCTTCGGCAATATCCTGAACTACTTTAGGTCGTTCAATCCGTACAAGATTCTTCAGTTCCTCTTGCAGGCGGGCATATCCTTCTGCAGTTACCGGAAGTGAGCCGCTCATATTCTGCTCCTTGAAAAAAAACGGCGGGCGGGGAAAATCCCGCCCGTCGTTAGAGTAATGATATTGTTTGTAAAGGTTTTTAATCCTTACGATGCTGAATAATACTCCTGCAGCGGGGTAACGTCAAGAGTTTCCCGTTTCATGGCCAGTAAACCATCAGTGACCGCGCGAATTCCAGCAACAGTTGTGTAATAAGCAACTTCGTGCATCAGAGCTGAGCGTCTGATCGAATAGGAGTCAGCAACCGACTGTGCACCAAGGGTGGTGTTGAAAACCATGCAGATCTCTCTACTCTTGATTGCATCTTCGCAATGTGGCCGGCCTTCCTTAACCTTATTGATGACTTCTATTGCTATACCTTGCTTCTGGAAGTAGGCAGCGGTACCTCGAGTTGCAACGAAACTGTACCCAGCAGCCAGTAAGCTTTTCACGGTATCGAGGATTCGTTCTTTATCTTCATCTTTAACACTGACAAATATTTTTCCTGAAGCGGGAAGTTTAACTCCTGCCCCGATCTGGGCCTTGGCGAAGGCTTTACCAAACTCGAAATCTATCCCCATGACTTCACCGGTTGATTTCATTTCAGGACCGAGCAAGGTATCGACTCCCGGGAATTTCACAAATGGGAAAACCGCTTCTTTTACTGAGATATGCCGTGGAATAATATCCCCTGAGACATTCTGTGACTTCAGCGATTCTCCTGCCATAACCCGTGCCGCAATCTGAGCCAGTTGTCGACCGGTCGCCTTCGATACGAATGGAACTGTGCGACTTGCACGTGGGTTAACCTCAATCAGGTAGATCGTTTCACCCTTGACCGCAAACTGAATGTTCATCAGGCCGATCACCTGCAACTCCAGGGCGAGTGCAATGGTCTGCCGACGAATCTCAGCGATAACCGTCTGAGTGAGTGAATAGGGTGGCAATGCACAGGCCGAATCACCGGAATGGATCCCCGCTTCTTCAATATGCTGCATTATTCCGCCAATAACGACATCGTTCCCATCGGCTAGAGCATCGACATCGACCTCGATTGCATCTTTCAAGAATCTGTCGATTAAGACCGGATGTTCTGGCGAAGCCTCTACCGCAAACTTCATATAGTTCTGCAGGCGTTCCTTTTCGTAGACGATCTCCATAGCGCGTCCGCCCAACACATAAGAAGGTCGGACAACAACTGGGTAGCCGATCCGGTCGGCAATAACAAGGGCTTCTTCAAATGAGCGGGCAATGCCGTTTTCGGGTTGAAGAAGGTTTAATTTATGCAACAGAGCCTGAAAGCGCTCACGGTCTTCAGCTCGGTCAATGGCATCTGGTGAAGTGCCGATGACTGGCACACCGGCTTTTTCTAAAGCGACAGCCAGTTTCAGTGGGGTCTGTCCACCGTATTGAACAATGACACCTTCGGGCTTCTCTCTGTCGACGACCTCCAGGACATCTTCCAGAGTTAGGGGCTCAAAGTAAAGTCGATCTGAGGTGTCATAATC
Source organism: Deltaproteobacteria bacterium (assembly GCA_024279255.1). Lineage (GTDB taxonomy): Bacteria > Desulfobacterota > Desulfuromonadia > Desulfuromonadales > Geopsychrobacteraceae > Geopsychrobacter. The sequence goes on from JAJRRT010000041.1 coordinate 106,902, forward strand.
TGTTGAAACGGTTTCCGGGTTGCAATTGACCATAATTGTCTCGAAACCCGCCTTTGAAAGGGCAAAAGCTCCATGGACACAGCAATAATCGAATTCGATCCCCTACCCTATACGGTTTGGTCCGCCTCCCAGAATCATGATTTTGCGTTTATCTGTAGGCTCTGCTTCACACTCTTCTTCGTAAGTAGAATAGAGATAAGGCGTATGTGCAACAAACTCGGCGCCACAGGTGTCAACCCGCTTGAAGACCGGACGGATGTTGAATTTGTGGCGGAGTTGCCGCACATCTTCCTCGGTAATCTCCCAGAGACTGGCCAGTCGGCGATCTGAAAACCCGTATTTTTTGGCCTCTAGTAACAGCTCTCGGCAGTTTTCATCGCCATTGGTAACATGATTCTTCTGGGTCGCCAGAAGTGTTTCCATCTCAAGAATCTGCTTTATGTTGTTGAGAAACCAAGGGTCTATGCCGCTTAATTGATAGATTTCATCGATGCTAAAGCCAGCGCGCATTGCATCAGCCAGATGCCAGATGCGATCGGCGTTGGGAACACTCAGGTTCTGACGAAGTTCATTAAGTTCACTAGTACTGAGTGAACGTTGATAATCGTCAGGGCAATCAAAAAGGCGACTTTCCAGACCGTGAGAACCGATCTCCAGAGAACGCAGAGCCTTTTGAAAACTCTCCTTGAAGGTTCGCCCAATCGCCATGACCTCACCGACAGATTTCATCTGGGTTGTGAGACGCGCATCGGCCTGTGGGAATTTTTCGAAAGTATAACGCGGAATCTTGGTCACAACGTAATCTATGGTCGGCTCAAAGGAGGCTAGGGTCTCGCGAGTTATGTCGTTGTGTATTTCATCGAGCCGATATCCGACGGCGAGTTTCGCTGCGATCTTGGCAATCGGAAATCCGGTCGCCTTGGAGGCCAAAGCGGAAGAACGGGATACACGCGGATTCATCTCGATAACGACCAGTCGACCATCGCGGGGGTTGATGCCGAATTGAACGTTTGAGCCCCCGGTATCTACGCCGATCTCACGAATGATGGCCAGTGAGGCATTACGCAGGATCTGATATTCTTTGTCGGTCAGGGTCTGTGCCGGTGCAATGGTGATTGAATCACCGGTGTGTACGCCCATCGCATCCAGGTTTTCAATTGAGCAGATAATTACGACATTGTCCGCAGTGTCGCGCATCACCTCGAGTTCATACTCTTTCCAGCCAATCACCGATTCTTCGATCAGAATTTCATCCGTCGGCGAGGCGTCGATGCCGGCAATCGTCATCTCTTTATATTCATCGAGATTATAGGCAATGCCCCCACCGGTTCCGCCCAGAGTAAATGAAGGACGAATGATTGCCGGAAAGCCGATATCTTCTATGATCTCCATAGCTTCCTGGTAATTGTGAGCCAAACCGGAACGTGGCACAGATAAACCGATGCGATCCATTGCTGCTTTAAACAGGGTGCGATCCTCAGCTTTCTGTATTGCCTGCAGATTGGCACCGATCAGTTCAACTCCGTATTTCTCGAGAGTTCCATCTTCGGCAACAGCAACGGCGGTGTTCAGCGCAGTCTGCCCTCCCAGGGTCGGCAACAGAGCGTCTGGCCGTTCCTGCTCAATAATCTTGGTCAGGATTTCCGGGTTGACCGGTTCAACATAGGTTCGATCAGCGAAATCCGGGTCTGTCATGATGGTCGCAGGGTTCGAGTTGAGCAATATCACCTCAAAACCCTCTTCTTTAAGCGCTTTGCAGGCTTGTGTGCCGCTATAATCGAACTCGCAGGCTTGACCAATGACAATCGGACCGGCGCCGATAATAAGAATTTTTTTAATGTCTGTACGCTTGGGCATGGAACGTCCTTGTCTATTACGCAACAACCAGTGACTTTTAACCCTGGTTTTTTTTGAATTCTTTGATCATGTCTATAAACCGCGCGAAGAGATAATGAGCATCATGAGGTCCAGGAGATGCTTCCGGGTGATACTGAACCGAGAATGCTGGATAAGCCTTGTGACGAATTCCTTCAACCGTTTGATCATTCAGGTTGATGTGGCTGACCTCAATTTCATCATTGAGAGACTGCATGTCAACTGCAAAGCCATGATTTTGTGAGGTGATCTCTACTCTCCCGGTTGCCTTGTCGAGCACCGGTTGATTCCCGCCCCGGTGACCAAATTTCAGCTTAAAGGTTTTGCCACCCAAGGCAATCGACAGTAACTGGTGGCCAAGACAAATCCCAAACAATGGAACCTTGCCCAGCAACTGTTTGATTGTTTCTTGTGCATAAGTAATAGGTTCTGGATCACCAGGACCGTTGCTCAAGAAGACACCATCCGGGGCCATTTCCATGACAGTTTCAGCCGAAGTTGTGGCTGGTACAACTGTTACTTCACAGCCCGCTGTGGTCAGGTTGCGTAAAATATTCTGTTTGATCCCGAAATCGAATGCCACGACTTTGAGCGGACGCTTAATGTTGCTGGCGTCAGTATAACCTTCGGCCAGATTCCAGACACCTTGATCCCAGGCATATTGTTGCTGACAACTGACTTCCTGAACCAGGTCCTGTCCAACAATTGATGGTGCTTTTCTCGCCTTTTCAATCAGACTGTCCGGGTCAAGGTCGACACTTGAAACGATTCCTGTCTGGGCACCATGGTCACGGATATGTCGCACCAGCGCGCGTGTATCTATCCCTTCTATGCCAACAATACCCTGTGCTTTCAGATAGGCATCGAGACTCATCTGGGAACGCCAATTGCTGGGGAAAGGACAAGACTCCTTAACGACAAAAGCCGAAAGAAATGGTTGCCGAGATTCAACATCCTCAAGGTTTATTCCAGTATTACCTATCTGCGGATAGGTCATTGTCACGATCTCACCGCGATAGGAAGGATCTGTCAATATTTCCTGATAACCCGCCATGCTGGTATTGAATACAACTTCTCCGCTAATTTCACCGAGAGCGCCCAGGGAGCGGCCGGTGAAGTAGCGTCCGTCTGCTAGTGCAAGAATAGCTTTCATTGAATCCTCTTAGTTTATCTATGTTCTAGATATTGGTTCATATGTGACTGTTTTATAACACTATCTTTCGAAAACTGTTTTTCCTGCAAGTAGAGTCCTGACTGCTGCGCCCTTCATAGTCCAACCGCCAAAAGGAGTATTTTTACTCTTTGAATGGAGCTTTTCGGGAACGAGCTCCCACTCCAAGCTGGGATCAATAAGTGCGATATCGGCAACCGCTCCCTTGCTGAGAGTGCCGCGCTCAATTCCGAGTACAGCCGAAGGCTGGCAACTCATTAACGCGATAGCACGATTCAGATCAATAACACCCTCTTCAACCAGACTCAGGGTTAGGGGCAACATGCTTTCGAGTCCGACTATGCCATTCATTGCAATTGCAAATTCAACGTTCTTCTCGTCGATGTGATGAGGGGCATGATCTGTTGCGACCGCATCGATCGTACCATCAGCTAAACCAGTACGAATCGCGTCCACATCAGCCTGGGAACGCAGCGGTGGATTCATCTTGGCATTGGTATCGTAACCGCGCACAGCTTCATCAGTCAGAGTGAAATGATGCGGTGTTACCTCGCAGGTTACACGGACACCACGCTTTTTTGCCTGGCGAATCATCTCTACACAGCCCTTGGTGGAAACATGAGCCATATGTATACGGCCGCCGGTAAATTCGGCCAGCATGATATCGCGGGCCGTCATGGCGTCTTCGGCGACCCAGGGAATCCCCTTAAGGCCAAGCTCTGTGGAAACAGGTCCATCATTCATGACGCCGCCAGCGACCAGCGATAGATCTTCAGCATGTGAGATAATTGGAGCCTCAAAGGTGTCTGCATACTCCAGCGCACGCCGCATCAACTCACTACTTGCGACGGGCAAGCCATCGTCAGAGAAGGCGACACAGCCGCCATCTTTGAGCTCACCCATTTCGGACAGAATTTCACCCTTGAGCCCTTTGGTAACGCTGCCAATTGGAAAAACGTTAGCACTCCCCTGCTCTTGAGCCTTGGAGATGACATACCGGCAGATTGCCAAGTTATCGATGATGGGCTCGGTGTTCGGCATGCATGCAATAGAAGTGACTCCACCTGCGGCAGCGGATTTGGTGCCGCTTATAATATCTTCTTTATATTCCAGGCCTGGATCACGTAAGTGAACATGCATATCTACGAGGCCTGGTGTCACCAATAAGCCGCTAGCATCGATCATCTCAGCAGCTTGAACATTGAGAGACTCACCGATTTTAACGATCTTGCCGTCTTCAATCAGCAGGTCGAGTGTGGCATCGATATTATTTGCCGGGTCAATAATCCGGCCATTTTTGATCAAAATACTGCTCATGGACTTCTCCTCTTCCAGTACCTGAGACTCAGTCTTCAGCTATCTTTTCACCACCTGCTGCCAGATAAAGGAGCGCCATCCGGACGGCTACACCGTTTTCTACCTGATCGAGAATAACATTCTGTGGTCCATCCGCTACGGCAGTCGAAATTTCTACTCCACGATTCATTGGTCCTGGGTGCATGACGATAGCATCAGGCTTGGCTAGCTTGAGATTGGTTTCATTCAGGCCGAAGTAGCGGGAATATTCTCGCAATGAAGGAAGTAGTGTTTTGCCCTGTCGTTCAAGCTGAATGCGCAACATCATCACGACATCAGCATCTTTCAGGGCTTCTGTCAGATTCGCTGCGATCCGGCAGCCCAGTCTTTCGAGTCCTGGTGGCAGCATGGTTTTGGGGCCGCTGATCACGACATCAGCCCCCAGTTTATTGAGACAGTCAATATTGGAGCGAACCACTCGGCTATGGGTGATATCTCCAATAATGGCCACTTTCAGCCCGGCAATACTCCCTTTGTGTTGGCGAATGGTAAAGGCGTCAAGTAGAGCCTGACTCGGGTGCTCATGCGTACCATCGCCGGCATTAACAACCGCGCATTTCAGGCGTGCGGCCAGATAATCACAGGATCCGCTGGCACTGTGGCGCATGACTATGATGTCAGGGTGCATCGACTCGATATTGCGAGCCGTATCTTCAAGCGTCTCTCCTTTAACAACTGAGGAGGAAGAACCACTGATATTGACGGTGTCAGCCGAAAGTCGCTTGCCTGCGATCTCAAAAGAGGTTCGTGTCCGAGTGCTCGCTTCAAAAAAGAGATTGATTATTGTTTTGCCGCGCAGGGTTGGCACTTTTTTGATATTGCGGGTATTAATCTCCTTGAAACTTTCTGCCGTATCAAGAATGAAATTCAACTCTTTTGCGTTGAACTGTTTAATGCCCAGCACATGACGATGTGGAAAGTTCATCATATCCTCCAGGGTTATTTAATGAGGCTGACGCTGACAGGAACATGCTGTGCATCGAATTCGACTTCGATCTGTTCATTTCTCGCAGTCGGCAGATTGCGTCCAATGTAGTCGGGACGGATCGGCAGCTCGCGGTGTCCGCGGTCAATCAAAATCGCTAATTGGATGTTACGCGGTCGTCCCAGATCGATCAGTGCATCCATGGCGGCACGAATAGTTCGACCCGTAAAGAGAACATCATCCACCAGGATGACCTTGCGGTCGCCGAGCGGGAAACGGATATCGGTTTGTCCCATCGCCAAATCATTGCGGCTACCGAGGTCATCACGGTACATGGTGATATCGATCGTTCCCAAGGGAACCTTTACCCCTTCAATCTCAGCAATCTTCTGATGAAGCTGGGCGGCCAGATAGTCTCCGCCGGTTCGTATGCCAATCAGAACCAGATCCTCTGTCCCTTTATTGTGCTCAAGAATTTCGTGAGCAATACGGGTTAACGCGCGCTGGACGGCTGAGCGGTCCAGAATCTCGGTTATCTCAGATGCCATGGAATGACCTCCCGGGAAGTTTCGGACATAAAAAAAGTACCTGAAACACACTTAGGTGCACAGGTACTCTTAAAGACTTTTTTATGTGGTTGTTTCATCTTGTGTCCCTTGCTGATCTCTCGGATCGACTTAAAGGGTTATTGATTTTGGTGGCCAGACTCTAGCAATAGAGCGCGCGCAAAGTCAATGTCAATATTGTTAGAGCTTCAGTTGATTGAGCGACCGATGCGACCCCAGCGAACCTTGTTCAATAAACCTGCATGAGAGTCCCACGACCAGTATTTAATGAAGGCTGCTCCCTTGATCTTCTCTTTAGGAACGAAACCCCAGAAGCGGCTATCGTACGAGTAGTCACGGTTATCTCCCATGACGAAAAAATTTCCTTCTGGGACGCGTATCGGGCCAGCAAAATCCCGCGGGCTGGCTATCGCTGGAACAAGCTGTGAATCTTTATGAATTTCTTGAGGAATACTATACAACGCACCGTTTACATAGACCTTCTTGTCACGTATTTCTATTTTGTCGCCAGGTTCACCAATGACTCGCTTAATAAAATCACGGCGTTGGAAATAAGATTTGTCAACATCGCCGGGAAATTCAAAAACGATCACGTCCCCACGCTGAGGGTTGCGTATTGCTAAAAAACGTTGGTCAAAAAATGGCAGATGGGTCCCATATATAAACTTATTAACCAGCAGATGATCGCCAATCAACAAAGTATCCAGCATCGAACCCGAGGGGATCTTGAACGCCTGAAAAAGAAAGGTGCGGATAATTAACGCCAAAATGACAGCGACAATTAATGCTTCGGACCACTCGCGGTACCAAGGTTTTTTGTTGGCAATTGCAAACGTTTTTTTTCTGAATAATCCCATAATTTTAGTCTTTGACCTTGAGGATAGCAAGAAAGGCTTCTTGGGGCAGCTCGACGTTCCCAACCCGTTTCATCCGCTTTTTCCCCTCTTTCTGTTTTTCCAGCAGTTTGCGTTTACGAGAGATGTCACCACCATAGCATTTGGCGGTAACATCCTTACGTAGAGCCTTGACTGTCTGCCGGGCGATGACCTTGTTGCCGATCGCCGCCTGAATGGCAACTTCAAACTGCTGACGAGGGATAAACTCTTTCATCTTGGCAACTAGCTCGCTACCGCGCATCTGAGCCTTTCCACGATGGACGATCAATGACAATGCATCAACGACATCACCATTGATCAGAACATTCAGTCGGACCAGCTCACTGACACGGTAATCGAGAGGTTCGTAGTCAAGAGACGCGTAACCACGGGTGACAGATTTGAGGCGGTCGAAAAAATCCAGTACAATTTCATTCAACGGCAACTCGTAAACAACGATAACCCGATTGGAAGTCAGGTACTTCAACTCACGCTGAACGCCACGTTTTTCAATGCATAGATTTAGAACCGCACCGACATATTCATTAGGCACATGGACCGAAGCAAGAACAAAAGGTTCCTCTATTTTTGCTATGTTCTGGACCGGTGGCAACATGTTTGCACTTTCGACCCGCAACAGTTCATTCTTGACCGTCGTTACTTTATAGACAACCGTTGGAGCCGTAGTGATAAGCGCAACGCCAAATTCGCGCTCAAGACGCTCCTGGATGATCTCCATATGCAACAGACCGAGAAACCCGCAGCGAAAACCAAAACCGAGGGCCATCGAGTTCTCCGGTTCAAAGCTAAAAGCCGCATCATTCAAACGCAATTTTTCAAGAGCATCACGAAAGTCATCATAATCAGACGAATCGATCGGATAGAGGCCAGAGAAGACCATCGGCTGGATTTCCTTGAAACCCTCTAGTGCTTGCTCTGCCGGTGTGTGCAGGTGAGTAATGGTATCCCCGACCTTGGCGTCATCAACGACCTTGATGTTGGCAATGACAAACCCAACTTCACCGGCAGCTAACTCAGGTAAGGTAACGGGATGGGGCGTATAGGCTCCAACCTTCTGCACCTCATAGATGCCTCCAGTGATCATCAGTTTGATTTTGTCACCCTTTCGCAACACTCCGTCGATCACCCTGACAAGGACAATGACCCCCTGGTAGGAGTCATACCAGGAATCAAAAGTCAGAGCCCTGAGTGGGGCATTGCGGTCACCGATTGGAGCAGGAACACGTGCAACGATCGCTTCAAGCAGATCATCTACTCCGATACCCGACTTAGCGCTGACGCTGATAGCATCTGAGGTGTCGATGCCGATAATCTCTTCAATCTCCTGCTTGACCTGCTCTGGTTCGGCGCTGGGCAGGTCAATTTTGTTCAATACGGGAATAATTTCAAGATCCTGATCGAGGGCCAAGTATACGTTGGCCAGAGTCTGTGCTTCTACTCCCTGAGCTGCATCCACGACCAGTAAAGCACCTTCACAGGCAGATAGGGAGCGGCTGACCTCATAGGTAAAGTCGACATGTCCGGGAGTGTCAATCAGGTTGAGTAGATATTCTTTGCCGTCACGAGATGTGTAAGGAATTCTCACCGCCTGCGACTTGATCGTTATGCCACGTTCCTTCTCAAGGTCCATCTTGTCGAGAAACTGGTCAGTCTTCTCCCGGGCACTCAAGGCACCGGTAACTTCCAGCAGGCGATCGGCCAAGGTTGATTTGCCATGGTCGATATGGGCGATAATCGAAAAATTACGTATCTGTTGCTGATTCATGCAGTTGTATATTTAACCTATAGGTAATGGATGTAAGTCTTTTGCAGAAAACTAACCGTGAATATTAAACGCTATATTGTGATCTTGTAAAGAAAGAAAAAGGCTCAGAACGGCAATCTTTGCAATAAAAGGTCAGGCGTCTAGCTTCGAATCGGTGAGAGGGTAAACTTTTTTTCGGCTAAGCATCGGCCAGGCCTCGGCGAATACCATTCCAGCGACAATCAGAAAGCCCCCCGTCCAGGCCATTGATGTTAATTCTTCATTCAGCAGCCAGACCGAAAATATCGCAGCCCACACTGGTTCAAGCGTATAGATCAGTGCCGCTCGCGTCGGTGTTGTCAGGCGCTGGTATCTGGTCATCGCCCAAAAGGCATAGGCGGTCGCCAGAATTGCCGTAATCAAAAAAGCTGAAATCAATGATGTTGGCCATTCACGCGGCCAACTGATCGGATCGAAGATCAGGCTGCCGATAAAACCGAGAACTGCCATGGTGGCTATCTGAACAAAGGTCAACGCTCGAGCATCATAGCCCGCAGTGAACCGGTCGAGGCCGAGAATATGCAGAGCAACAAATAATGAGCAGATCAATACCAGGATATCTCCCGGATTCATCGACCATGGACTGTGCCAGGTCAGCAGGACTAACCCCGAAAACGCAATCGCAATACCGACTTTTGCACCAAATGCTGCTGGTTTTTTAAGAAGTGGCCCGGCCAGCAGAGGAACCCAGACCACATTGAGACCGGTCAGGAAACCCGCGTTCGCCGAGCTGGTACGTTCAAGACCAAACGTCTGGAAGAGATAGGATGAAAAAAGAAGCGTACCGAGCAACATTCCCTTAAGCCAGCCTTGCTTGTCCAGGGTTGCAAAACCCGCCCTGCCAGCCATAAGACCAAGCAGAATCGCAGCCAATGAAAAACGAATCCACAAAAATGCCATAACCGGTAAAAGTTCAATAGCCTCTTTTACTATTGGGAATGTTGCTCCCCAAAAGAGAGTGACCGTAACCAGCATGAATTCGGCAAAGTGCTGTTGACTGTATTTACCGGCAGACTTGAGCATTCATCGCTTCCATTGTGGTAATATCCTTGTTCGACGCTCTATGCCTGTGATATAAGCAACTTCGATGAGCTCAAATGTTTTTTTGATCTAAATTCCTAGTGGAGCGCCGAAAAGTATCATGGAAAGAGGCAAAAAGGAATCAATTGAAGTGATCTGCCCAAAGTGTAGATATACCCAGATCATCACATTACCTATTGATGATCTGCCGAAATGCCCCGAATGCAAAACCCCGATGCTGATTTCAGAACTTTTGGATGAGGGGAAATCATACTAGATTACCTGCGTATCAATCCGTCGACTGTTTTCGACGTCTTTTTCTATCCTTTTCTTACTCACGGAGGTCCAGATGAAAAGATTTGTCCTGTTGCTAAGTGCACTTTTTCTGCTGCTTGGCGCCCTGCCCTTTACTGTTATGGCTGACACCCTGAGCGACATTCAGGATCGTGGTGTTCTGCGTGTCGGCATGGAACCAGGTTACATGCCTTTTGAAATGACTGATCAAAGAGGCGAAATTATCGGTTTTGATGTCGACATGGCTAAACGTATTGCCAAAGCCATGGGCGTAAAGCTCGAACTGGTCAGTACTGCATGGGACGGAATCATACCGGCTCTGCTGACTAAAAAGTTTGACATACTCATGAGTGGTATGACCGTCACCGCTGAGCGTAACCTGAAGATTGCTTTTGCTAATCCCTACATCGTTGTTGGTCAGAGTATTCTTGTTCAAAAGAAATATGCGGCTGATGTAAAATCGTACAAAGATCTTAACAATAAAAAATATAAGGTCGGTTCCAAACTAGGGACGACAGGCGAGCAAGCGACCAAGCGTATGATTGGCAAGGCAACTTACATCTCCTTTGAAACCGAGCAAGAAGGTGTGATGGACCTGGTTAACGGCAAGATTGATGCTTTTGTTTACGACCTGCCCTATATGGCGATCGCTAACGCTCAAAAGAGTGAAGGCAAGCTTATCTTCCTTGATGAGCCTTTTACCTACGAGCCTCTTGGCTGGGCCATCCGTCACGGTAATGGTGATTTACTCAACTGGCTGAACAACTATCTTGTTCAGTTGAAGAACGATGGAACTTACGACAAGATTTATGCGAAGTGGTTCCTCAGTGATGACTGGGTCAAAAAGCTGCAGCAATAAGTGATAATCACGGTGATGGAATCGCGACGCAAGTCCCGATTCCATCATCTTTTTTATGCCCGGCAGTTACAAACTGCCGTAAGAAGAAAGATAAATTACGGTGAATAGCTTATCCAAGCATGTCTGGCCCTGGAGAATTTTGACCATAGCCATACTGTTTCTTCTCACAGCATCCCTGTGGGTCGCCACCAAGAAAATTGATTACACCTGGCGCTGGAATCGGATTCCTCAATACTTTTTCTATCATGCCGAAACCTTCGAAACTATCCCGTTCGACGGGCAAATTCTCACAATCAGCAGCCTGCATGGTGTCTCAACAGTTACCTATGAAAGCGAATCGAACGAAAAATTTACGACCAAAGTAGAGACTGAGAGCCTCAGGGTTAGCGAGGGAGAAGAGCTTTTTGAGGACGATAATATCGGCAGTAATCGAGAATGGAAAGCCGGTCCTTTGACTATGGGCCTACTGATGACTCTCTGGTTATCAGCGGCAGCCAGCTTTTTCGGCCTTATCATCGGTTTAGTGACCGGTCTCTGCCGGGTTTCAAAAAACCCCACGCTACGGAGTCTCTCAAGCTTTTATGTTGAAGTGATTCGGGGCACTCCGTTACTGGTGCAAATCTTCATCTTCTATTTCTTTCTCGGTACAGTTCTCGATATCGGCCGCCTTGTTGCTGGCATCAGCGCTCTGGCGATATTTGCTGGTGCCTATGTTGCTGAGATCATTCGTGCTGGAATTCAGTCTGTTCCCAAAGGGCAGACTGAAGCGGCTCGCTCGCTCGGCATGACCGCGACGCAGAACATGATGCATATAGTCCTGCCGCAGGCCCTCAAGCGGGTATTGCCCCCGCTTGCAGGACAGTTTATCAGCCTGATCAAGGATTCGTCGCTGGTTTCGGTTATCGCGATTACAGATCTGACCAAGAGCGGACGCGAGGTTATCACCTCAACCTTTGCTACCTTCGAGATCTGGTTTACTGTCGCCCTGCTCTATCTACTACTGACTTCTGTGCTCTCACAATTGATTGCATGGGTTGAACGGAGGCTCGCTGTCAGTGATTAAAACCGTTGATCTTAAAAAAACCTTTACCGGTCGTGGCCAGACGGTTTATGCCGTTGACGGTGTGACAGTCAATGTTGAACCTGGTGAAGTTGTTGTTGTCATAGGGCCCTCAGGTTCAGGAAAATCAACATTTTTACGTTGTCTGAATGGCTTGGAAACTTTGACTTCGGGACATATCGTTATTGATGGTGTCGATCTGGCTCACCGAAAAACAGATCTTAACCAAGTGCGTCGTGAAGTCGGTATGGTCTTCCAGCAGTTCAACCTGTTCCCACACAAGAAAGTTATTGAAAATATCGTACTGGCTCAAATGACAGTGCGTAAGCGGGATCGGGCTGAAGCCGAAGAGAAGGCGCGCATGTTGCTTGAGAAGGTTGGTATTGCTGAGAAAGAACAGGAATACCCGAGTCGTCTCTCCGGTGGTCAGCAACAGCGCGTCGCTATCGCCCGCGCCCTCGCAATGGATCCTAAAATTATGCTTTTCGATGAGCCAACCAGTGCTCTCGATCCCGAAATGGTTGGTGAAGTCCTTGATGTTATGAAAAACCTGGCACGTGAAGGCATGACAATGGTTGTGGTCACCCACGAAATGGGTTTTGCGCGCGAAGTCGCTGACCGGGTTTTGTTTATGGATCAAGGGAAGCTGGTCGAAGAAGGTACACCGGAACATTTCTTTACTGAGCCCCGTGAGGATCGAACCAAGCTGTTTCTCAAGCAGGTATTGTAGAGTAATTTCTTTCCTGATGATTTTATAAAGGGTGCCGATTGGTACCCTTTATTGTTTTGTGCCCTCAAAGGGATCTTTATCCTGCGTCGTTTACCTTGCCCCCAAAGAGCTACTGGTGCGACAATTAGCGAATGAAAACAGAGCTTCCGACACAACGGCCGCCATCCCTCGCAGACCTTAACTTCGATAACCGCTTCGTGCGTGAGCTCCCCGCTGATCAGAATTGCAGCAACTATGTACGGCAGGTTGAGCGTGCCTGTTATTCATATGTCCAACCGACTCCGGTAGTTGCACCACAGCTGGTTGCATATTCACATGAAGTTGCCACATTACTTGATCTGGATCAGTCGACCTGTGAAAGCGAGCTGTTCGCGCAGGTTTTTGCTGGGAATCAACTATCGCCAGGGATGGAGCCCTACGCTTGCTGTTACGGCGGACATCAGTTTGGACGCTGGGCCGGTCAACTCGGAGACGGACGGGCGATTAATCTGGGAGAGATTGTTAATCACCTCGGTGAGCGTTGGGCTCTGCAATTGAAGGGTGCAGGTCTTACCCCCTACTCGCGCCGGGCTGACGGTCTGGCTGTGCTACGATCCTCAGTTCGCGAATTTCTCTGCAGTGAAGCCATGTATCACCTCGGGGTACCGACCACTCGTGCCCTGAGTCTTCTCCTGACGGGAGAACAAGTCACTCGTGACATGTTTTACGATGGGCACCCGAAACAGGAACCGGGAGCCGTTGTCTGCCGTGTGGCGCCCTCTTTCACCCGTTTCGGTAGCTTTCAGATTTTCACCTCGCGTAATGAAATCGATCAGTTGCGTCAACTGGTCGATTTCACGATCCGCACTGATTTTTCACATCTCGGAGAACCTTCTGTGGCTGTGTATCTTAAGTGGTTCGAAGAAGTTTGCCGTAAAACTGCCGAGATGATTATTCACTGGATGCGCGTCGGCTTTGTTCACGGTGTGATGAACACCGACAATATGTCGATCCTTGGCCTGACAATCGACTACGGGCCCTACGGCTGGCTGGAAGATTACAACCCCGACTGGACCCCTAACACGACTGATGCTCAAGGCAGGCGCTATCGCTTCGGAAATCAGCCCCAAATTGCGCTTTGGAATCTCGCCCAACTCGCGAACGCCATCTACCCCTTGATTGAGCAAACCGAACCTTTGGAAGAGGCGCTACAGCTGTATGGTGTTTGCTACAAACAGGGTTGGCAGGAGATGATGGCGCAAAAGCTGGGGCTGAAACAATTCAAACCGGAATATGATCTACCGTTAACGGCAGAACTGGAAAAGATATTGCGACTGGTTGAAACCGATATGACCATTTTCTATCGAAAACTGGCTGATCTTGACCCAGCAGAGGGTCAGAGTAATGATAATTTGCTCGCTCCGTTGTTCGACGCCTACTACCAACCGGAAGAATTGACCGAGGAGAACAAACGACAAATTTGCGCTTGGTTGCGCACCTATCTGGAACGAGTGGGACAAGATGGACAAAGCAATACGGAGAGACGTCAAAAAATGAACGCAGTGAACCCTAAATATGTGCTGCGCAACTACCTGGCGCAAATGGCGATCGATAAAGCGGAGGCTGGTGATCACAGTCTGGTTAATGATCTGCTGCAGGTGATGCGATATCCCTATGCAGAGCAGCCTGATAGCGAGGAGTTTGCTCAAAAACGGCCCGACTGGGCACGCCAACGTGTTGGTTGCTCAATGCTCTCCTGTAGCTCTTAAAAAGACTGCCAATACTTCTGCCAATTTTGTTTACAAACCTCTCGGCTGAATTCTTTCGGCAAGCTGCAGAGGCTCCCCTCTGGCTGGGCCAGAGTCTCCTCATCAGGAATCAGCGCTAGACATTGACAGGGCCGCTCAGAAACCGAGAAAGAACAGCCATCCTTGCCAAGGAATGCACATCCGCTCACTAAAGTGAGCGGAGCAGGCATCGGCACACCAGACTTCTCCCAGAGGACCAGCCCTAGCTCGGATAGGCATTCACGCATTTGTTCGAGGGGCAAAGGCTTTCCTGCGAAAAAGATCGTAAGAAATCGCTGCGGATCGATCCAAAGGCCAGGACTACCCTGACAACAACGGCCACCACATTTTCTGCAGAGAGAATAATTCAATGATTCTCTTTTTTGTAATTGCACAGACAGCCCACGATTGATCATTGCTAAGGGTCACATTTCGACTGGATCATTTCCCGTGAAAGGCTGACGACATTGAAGCTATCAGCCTTTCACGGTTTTTTTTGCAAAATGACCTTCTTAGAGGATCTCAACCAGTTCGAACTCATAGGTTAATTCTTCACCCGCTAGCGGGTGATTCGCATCAAGGCTGATCTCTTCATCGCTGATCTCTATAATAGTGACCATGTAAATATCATCGTCTTCACCGGTCACCTCAAGAGTTAATCCAACTTCCGGAGTGATATCGTCGGACAATTCACTGCGTAATATGCTGAAGACATTTTCTGGATCATGCTGGCCAAAGGCATCTTCCGGAGAGATAACAACAGTCTTTTTTTCACCACCCCGCATGCCGATCAGGGCCGCTTCGAGCGGAGCATAGAATTCGCCTGCGCCGAGGGTCAATTCCAGAGGGCCATGGTCGTGGCAGCACTCATCATCACTGCACGAATCCTCTTCTGGATCTGCATTGGTGCTATCAATGATGGTTCCGTCAGCCAACTTGCCGATAAAGTTAAGCAAGACTTTATCTGATTCTTTTACCTGTGCCATTGGTTTGCCTTTCATCTTTAGTCAAATTTGTTCAGTTTAAGCTATCGAAACAAGGCTAATTGTTCAATCCTGCTGCGATAAAGGCTGTAGTCCAAGCCGCCTGAAAGTTATATCCACCTGTAATACCGTCAATATCCATAACTTCGCCAGCAAAATATAGATTTTCACATTCTTTGCTCTGCATTGTATTAAAATCAATACTAGCAAGACTGACTCCACCGCAGGTCACGAATTCGTCCCTGAATTGCGTTCGACCCTGTACCGGATAAACATCATTAGTCAGTATGTTCACCAGTTTGTTTAATGCTGTTTTACCGAGTTCTCCCCATTTTTTGTCAGCAGATACCTCACTTTTCTGAAGTAGATAATTCCACAACCTTTCGGGCAAAAAGTAGGGTCTGACGTTGGCCAATATCTTCCTGGGATGATCCGTGACAATGGTCTTCAACGTGGTGAAGACATCATCATTATTGCGCACGTTGGTCCAGTTTATCTGAATTTTAAATATATAGTCTTTTTCGCTTAACAGTCGCGCCCCCAGAGATGACAATTTTAAGATTGCAGGCCCACTCATTCCCCAGTGTGTTACCAGCAAGGCCCCCGCAGATCTCAACTTGCTTCCCTGTATTCGAACCAAAGTGTTCTCTACCACGATCCCCATCAACTCAGTGACAGAGTCATCAGGCAGCTTGAATGTGAATAATGAAGGGACAGGGTCTTCAATTCTATGTTCTAATTTTTCAAGCCACACCAGACCATCTCGAAGCGGAGAACCTCCGGTTGCGACAATAACTTTGTCAAAGGATCTCGTTGGGACTTTTCCCCCGACAAGAGTCAACTGCAGTTTATCTACAGTCTTCTTAATGGCTTTAACGCCCGTTTCCAGTTCGACTTTAATTTTCAAATTTTTCGTCTGTTCTAAAAAACAATCGATGATGGTTTGTGAGTTTTGTGAATGAGGAAATACACAATTATCATCCTGAATAGTCAATTGAACGCCGTGAGACTCAAACCATTGCATGGCATCCTGGTTGTTAAAGATCCCGAAGGCTCTCTTTAAAGCCTTACCTCCCCGCGGATAAGCGTCGTACAATCTTTTCATATCTGAACAAGCGTTCGTAATGTTGAACCGTCCACCGCCAGATACTTTAACCTTGGCCAATACCTCTTTCGACTTTTCAAAGATGACAACGTCAGCCGCCGGATAATTTTTCTTCACGTTGATAGCCGCGAAAAATCCAGCCGCTCCGCCACCAATTATGGCTACTTCCATCCTGAGACCTCGTCAAATACAATAATAATAAAGGGGCGTCTCCCGCATTCCTTTAAGAATTATGGGAAACACCCCGTTTTTTTGGCATATCAAGTCAACAATCTGAAATAATATTGCACTGCTACATTTTCAGAATATCAACATCTCTTTTTCAGCATAAATCACGGCAAATATAGTTGCCGGCTTGTCCCCGTGGCATGAAACAACATGGGGTAAGTTTGAATCAAAATAGATAGAATCACCAGGATTGAGAACATCTGTGTGCCCTGAAAGAGTGACCTCAACCTGACCCGTCAGAACAAAGAGGATTTCTTCGCCTGCATGTTGATTGGGTTCGGCTAGGGGGGCATCTGCAGGAGTGAGCGTCACATGGAAAGGTTCCATTTGACGGTTTTTCTTCTGATGGCCAAGAGACTCATAGCTGTAACCTCCAGGCTTCACATCGGAACTGAAACGGGACACAGCCTCTCTGCTATTGTTTCTAACAATGCAAAAAGAGGAATCTGCACTACCGCCGAGGATGTCACCGACGGGAACCTGGAATGATTTTGCCAGGCTGACAATCTGCCCCAATGGCGGGGAAACCTTATGACCTTCAATCTCGGCAATCGTAAGCGCAGAGATTTCGGATTGCCTGGAAACATCTTCGATAGACATTCCAAGTTTGGTTCTCAGTTCTTTGACTTTTTCTCCGATTTTGACATTTTGATCCGACATCGACCATCTCCTATTCACAATATGAAGAGTTTGTAGAGATACAATCATGAACTATCAGAATATTGGGTTATAAATATTAGCATCGATAGAGCCATATCTCATTTCTATCGAGAAACTGTGAATCAATGTAACGACTTCTTCCTTCTACTCCACGAGTAATGTGGTGTCAATTAAAGGCTTCACGAGGCTTTGATCTAAATCTTTTGCAAACGGCTCTTTCAGGTCAATTTAAAGCGGCTAGAGAAGTCTGCAGAAATGGCACGACATTCTAGTTAGACGCGTTCAAACGTGGGCAGAAACGTGATATTCCAACAGAAAGTCCGTGTGAGTTTCCCGGGATGAGATAAGGGAGGTCGAGGTAGAGAATCGCTGTAATCAAAGCACCGTGGGAAACAGACCGCCGCAGGGTACTTGAAACTCTGGCCAGCAATCGATCTGTTCCAGGGGAATGGTGGGTTGCATAACTCTCAAAGAGGCAGCCCGAAAGCCAGGTACAACAGGCTGAAAAATCGGCATAGGAATCAAGCAGTCGCTCACGGCTGCTGTCGAAGTCGACATTGAAAAACCGACAATAATCGGCGGATACCATCCCCTCTATGCAAAGGTTTGATATCTTCCCAACAAACTGCTGAAATTCTTCATCGCTGCAGACCTTCATAACTGCACTCCGATATGTTCTATTCCTCAGGCCAAAAGCATCTATTGAGCCGAATAAATGAAAGTATTCGGTTCAATCCTTTTCAGGCGGCAAGTCGCGCCAGGAAAGATTCGAAAAAACGTAAAAAAGCGAAAAATGATTCCTTGATAGGATTTCGAGAAAAGTCGACTAAGGGCTTTGATATATATATAAATTTACTACCAGCATGCAAGCAGGCCAAACCGCCAGTCATCAGACGATCATCGAGTAAGGCGATTTGATCGGTATTGTAGTCGCCTTGGAGAGCAATCTTCTCCAGACCGTCAGGATAGGGCTTCTTGCGCACCCCGCCTACAAATACAATGTCAGGGTAGCGTAGATTGAAATATTGGAGACGTTCGCTTGAAGGTTTATTACTGAGGATATAGATATGCCCGGCACCGAAAACTTGCAACGCCTGATCGAGTACGAGTTCTGTCTCTGTCAGGGGCTTTGCCGCAGCGTGCGGGGCAAGGACGCCATCAAAATCAAAAACCAAAGCGCGGACGCCTTCAGTTTTTAACGCAGTAAGGTCGACATCAACAGTTGCAAGCTCGGGAGCCTCCGACAACAGGCGTCCAAGAACTCGACGTTGACGATGACCTGCAATCAGGCCGTAGAGGACATGGTTCATGCGTCCCTCCTTAACAATGCGGCAAAGTACCCAGACGGTACTTCAACCCTCTTCTTTTCTGACCAGAGTAAACAGATAGAAAGCGTAATCAACCAGAGACCAGAGAGTTATCAGCAAAACAATCGTAGAGACATAAGGCACCAGGACTGCAAGGTCAAACTCAAAACGTCCCAACAGCCCGATCAGCAGGAACAGGAAGAACCCGACAGCCTGGCCCCAGGCCTTGACCTTGCCAGACATGCGTGAAGCCATAACAACGTTGGCCTTCATCGCAAAGAGACGGATGTAGCTGACTGAAATATCACGTAACGCCATAAATACCGGCAACCAGAGTGGTAAAAGATTCACATGGGCAAGTGCAAAAAACATGATTAAGCGAGCAATTGAATCGGTGTAGGGATCGAAAAATTTACCGAAATCGCTGGTCAGGTCATACTTGCGCGCCATCAGGCCATCGAACAGATCGGTCAACTCCGCCATGGCGCCAAGAATCACGGCAGCCAGAATCGTCCAGGCATTTAACCCGTAAACGGCAAAAACAGCGGCTAGGGTCGCAGCAATAAAGACCCGTGAAGCCGTTAGTATCTGTAGGTATATGAACTGTCGGTTTTGCATCTAGGCCTCGAAATAGATAGAAAATAGAATAGATTTCGGATGTTAACAGAAAAAAATTAGTTTCGCCAGCAGCTTGAAGATGATTGCACCCCTGGGAATCAAAACCAGATTCATCAGGTTTTACGCTCCCATATCGTCACTTGGGAAATTGTATGCTGAAACTTACGAGCCGTCTCACGGATCACAAACTCGACGTCACGTGACTCTCCGATCTCGCGAAAATGAATGTCAAGTATCTCCCGCAATCCTTCCAGAGTGGTGAAAGGCTCTCCTGAACGACGCAGTCCGCCTAACCAGCTCGTTTTTCGGGTGAACTCTTCTCGCCAAGTATATGGTGACGCCAGAACGAGCAACCCACCAGGGTTAAGTCGCTGGTGGATCTCAGTCAAAAAACGTTTCGGGTCGGAGAGTCTGTCAATCAGGTTAGCAGCCAGGACAAGATCATACCCGGTGAACTGCGGTTTCAAGTTGTGCGCATCCCCCTGGTAAAACTCAATTCGTTCCTGACCTGATGTCAGATTATAGTCGCGCAGGTATTTTTCATGAAAAGAGACAATTTCCCCTTCCTCTGGGAGTTGATAGTGAATCACACCTTTTCCCTGCATCTGATGCGCAATGCGAATGAAGCGCGCCGAATAATCGATACCGGTAACAAAATCGAAGTGTTGTGCAAACTCAAAACTGGCGCGGCCAACGGCACAACCCAGGTCAAGAGCACGCAGTTTCGGTTTATCAGCCATGTTCTCAAGGCAGATACGGACCAACTGATTCGGGAAGTTTTTAACGCCGAATTTTTCAGGGCCATAGTGAGCATCACAATACTGGGCAACGGCATCATCGGTTTCGTACATTGCTTCGGTAGTTTCGAGCTCTTGTTCAGAAGAGACATAACGGAACCCAGCGTGCTGGTAAAAGTGTCGACGGAAGGCGTAGCGCGCATCCCGGGTTGCTTCGTTGCCGGTTGAGATCCAGGAGCCACCTTTGATCAGGTTGTGTTGCGTGTCAAAAGTCGGGATAGAAAAATCGTCATACCATGGATGAATTTCAAAGCCGGGAAAGCCAGAAATTGGAGTCTCGCTCCACTGCCAGACGTTACCAATAAGATCGTAGAACTCCCCGAACGCAAATCGGTTGACCGGACATGAAGAAGCCCAATACTCAAGGTTAATATTCCCAGGTGCCTTATCCCAATCGGGTTGATCTGGGACCTGGTGCTGATCGCGAAGCAAGGTCCATTCATCTTCAGTCGGCAGGCGAATCGACAGGTTGGAATCCTGTGCTTTCCAGTTGCAAAATGCCTTGGCTTCCAGATAATTGACTTCGACCGGCCAGTCCCAGGGCATGGCGATCTCCTGTGTCATGGTGCGCAAGCGATAGTTGGTTTTCTCCCGCAACCAGAAAAGTGGCTGTTCGGCTTTGCTGAATGAGAGCCAGCGCTGCCCCTCTTCTGTCCACAACTGCTGCTGCTGATAACCTCCGGCGTCTACAAAATCCAAGAATTCGCGATTGGAGACCAGATATTTGCTCGCCTCGAAGTCATCGACATTAAATTGATGACTGCCAAATTCATTATCCCAGCCGTAGAGCCGGT
This sequence comes from Deltaproteobacteria bacterium, assembly GCA_024279255.1. GTDB lineage: Bacteria > Desulfobacterota > Desulfuromonadia > Desulfuromonadales > Geopsychrobacteraceae > Geopsychrobacter. The sequence goes on from JAJRRT010000041.1 coordinate 127,716, forward strand.
GAGTCTTACTTTTTCCGAGACAGACCTGACCACCTGCAACAGGCAACAGCTGGTTTGTTGGGGCTTCTCCACTCTCTTTGCATATCTCCCACTCTGGTAGCGTACGTACTTGATCGATGGGCAAGCGACGGATAATGACTGAAGAGGTTTCCAGATGGATACGCTGGTGCTCGATTCCCATCATGATCGCCCAGAACGGGTTGTCCCAATTGACAGGCAGCTCCAGTGGCAGGGTGCGGATCACAGTATCGATCAGCTCCCGGACTTCGTTGCGATAGGTTTTGACTTCAGTGGTCGTCGGCCAATCATAGTTCGCACTATCAAGGTCATCCCATGACATTTCATCGACGCCGATTGCAAACATCGACTCAAAATGCGGGTTAAGCCGTTTATCAATGATTTTTGCGGCGATCAGCTTGTTGATATAAAATGTTGCGGTATGACCGAAGTAAAAGATCAAGGGATGCCGCAACGGCTCAGCGCGCAAATAAAAAGCTGAATCACTGGCTAGATTGTCGTAGAGCTGCTCATCGATACTGAAGGTTTTGTGAAAGTATTCTCTGATCTCGGTACGCTTCACTTCAGAGGTACCGGTATTAAGAATCAGGGTGCGGATGTTGCGCAGGTCCATTGATATCCTCCGGGTCTTAGTTAGAAGCGGTCAAATCAGTCAGAAACCGAGTACTGAATCTGTCGCAGATTTCAAGGAGAAAAGGGTCAAGACAAATCAGAGCTGCGTCAAGTATAGCAGCTGGGACGCCGCCATAGAAAGCCTCGGCGATGCTTCCGGCAATCGCTGCTTGAGTGTCTGCGTCACCACCTAGGGAAACCGCGAGACGAATTGCCGAAATAAAATCGGTGCTCTCGAAAAAACAGCAGAGTGCCTCAGGCACAGACTTCTGACAACTCACCTCAAAACTGTACTCAGGTCTGATCTGCGTCAGCGGACGCCGCAGGTCGTAGCCGAATGTTTCGATAATGAAGGATTGTATCGCGGCCTTCCCTGACCCGTTACGCGCCAGGAAGATCGCTGCAGCAACTGCTTGCGCGCCCTTGATGCCCTCGGGATGATCGTGAGTCGGCATTGCTGTTCGAGCCGCCAGGTCAAGTACCTCATCCAGTTCGCTAGCAACCCAAGCCACTGGTGCCACACGCATGGCAGAACCATTGCCATAGGAGTCATAGGGACGATCGGTATTGGACGCCGCCCAGCGAGAAAAACGTTGGCCATAGCCAGCATGCGGGTAGCGATGATAGAAGTCATGGTAGGTTTCGCCGAAGGGGCGCTGCCCAAGCAGTGCATCAGCTGTCGCCAGGGTAAGTATTGTATCGTCGGTGAAGCGGCAATCGGGTGAAAAGAGTTGAAAATTACAAGATTTGATGGGTTGAAATTCGAATCGTGAGCCAATAATATCTCCGACAATCGCTCCCAACATAGAAGATCACCCTGTTAGCCAGTCATAAAGGTATTTTCCAACGACCCCAAGCACGACCAGTTCAATCAAGGCCAACGCCAGGGCAAACTTCCACTTACCTTTTCCCCCGCGAAGTTTCTGTGGCAGGAATTTTTCCATATCTGCAGACATGTTCTGCCAGGCTTCAGATACGACACTCTGTTCTGGTTTTTTAGTCTTCATAGTGTCAGTTATATTTCGTGTCGCCGGTTGAGGTCGTTTTCAATACTGCGACAATTAAGGCGGCAAAAGGGCCTATCAGTAAGCTGATCGCTGCCCAGAGGTAAACATTGCGGCCTTTACTCTTGGCCATAGACACTGCTGCTGCTGCAAAAACAACCCAGATAAAAATCAATTGCTCCATACATTCTCCAATTCAAAAAAATGACCAAGGAATGGTCAGACTACACTATCAGAGCTCTTCTGGCGAGAGAGACGATTTACCACGTTCAGGATTCGGCTCAACAGGTCGATGGAGGAGTTGACTCAGTTGATCGGCGCCGCCGACATACTGACCATCAAACCAGATCTGCGGGACGCTGATTGGTGTTTTAGACCCAACAATTGGCTTGACACGCGCGAGCATCTCGTAGAGCGCGCGCGGATTCTTAACCACATCCTGATACTGATACTCTATCCCTGCGTCACTAAAATAGCCTTTAGCTCGCTGGCAATGTGGGCATGTCTCCTTCCCGAACAGGTGATTTCCCTGCAGCTTGCTGCGAGTTGCATGTTGACGAATCACTGCTTCCGCCAAAACGCCACGATTCAAAGCACCGCCCTGACTGATCATTCGACCCTCAACCAGCACGATCGGCGCATGCCAACCTCCTTTGAGAAGCGGTCTCCACCAGTAGTCCAGCCAATCGTGTATCTGTAGATCAACCGGTATCCCGGCGAGTTCATGCTCCAGGGTATCGCGAATGACGTCCTTGGTCAGTGCGCATTCACCGCAGGGAATTTTGATCTTAAATGGACCCCAGATGCCAGCCCAGCGATAGAGGGTGATCTTTACGGGTGGATTTAGCATCAGCTTACCTCCAGATTCAAGGATAACTGATTTTGCGAATTCTTTCAGTCCTCAGTGTGACGACTTCTTTTGGGGCCTGCGAGCCACTTCACTAACAGCAAGATCGCTGGGAACAGGTGAAATAGCAGATCAAAGAAATCAATAGGCCGACTCAGGCTTGCGTTGAGCAACATATTGAATTTTTCAACGATATGCGGTTCAGGAGAAAACGGCGCAAGCCCAAGAAATATTGCGGCGATGATCAGCGGCGGATACGGAATGCTAGCAAGACGTCTCATCAGCAAAACGGCTTACAGTTTCAGATCTGTTTCGCCCTGACACAGCTTTTCACGCAGAGCGGCCACATCTGCATTTTCAAGATACTCGTCAAAACTCATCACGCGGTCAATCACTCCGCCAGGGGTCAGTTCAACGATCCTGTTCGCCAGTGTAGAGACAAACTTGTGATCGTGAGAAGTGAACAGAATCACCTCTTTAAAATTGATCAAACTGTTATTGAGCGCAGTGATCGATTCCAGATCCAGGTGGTTGGTCGGCTCATCGAATAACAGTACGTTGGCATTGGTCAACATCATCCGCGACAACATGCAACGCACTTTCTCGCCACCACTGAGTACGCTGGTCATCTTGGTCGCTTCGTCCCCGGAGAAGAGCATCCGGCCGAGAAAACCACGGGCAAAGTTCTCCCCTTCATGAGGTGGGTACTGGCAGAGCCAATCGATCAGGCTCAGATCTTTGGTAAAATACGCGCTGTTCTCTTTAGGGAAGTAAGAGTTGGTGATGGTCACTCCCCAGCGAAAACTACCGCTATCCGGCTTAATTTCTTCAACCAGGACTTGAAGTAGCGTGGATTTAGCCAGGCTATTGCCGACAAAAGCGATCTTATCCCCTTTATTGACGGTCAAATTCAACTTATCCAGGACCTTGACGCCATTAATGATTACGGTCAGATCCTTCACTTCGAGGATGATGTCACCACAGGGTCGCTCGGGCGTGAAACTTACAAATGGATACTTACGCGAGGAGACTGGCAATTCTTCAATATCAAGTTTGTCCAGCAACTTTTTACGCGAGGTCGCCTGTTTGGCCTTGGAGGCATTGGAGCTGAACCGAGCGATAAAATCTTTGAGTTCGGCGGCCTTATCCGAGGTCTTTTTGTTAGCATCCTGTTTCTGTTTCAAAACCAGTTCACTGGCCTCATACCAGAAATCGTAATTGCCGACATAGGTACGGATGGTGCTGAAGTCGATGTCAGCAATATGGGTACAAGCTTGATTCAGGAAATGCCGGTCGTGTGAGACGACAATTACGGTATTCTGAAAACGACCAAGAAACTCTTCCAGCCATTGAATCGATTTGAGATCCAGGTGGTTGGTCGGCTCATCCAGCAGCAGAATATCGGGATTGCCGAAAAGCGCCTGAGCCAGCAGCACGCGCACCTTCTCACCGCCCTCGAGCTCTTTAAGTTTTTTACTTCGCAATTCCTCAGCAATGCCGAGACCATTCAACAGGACTGCCGCCTCAGCCTCAACTTCATAGCCGTTCATTTCAGCAAACTCGGCTTCTAACTCGCCAGAACGAACCCCATCTTCGTCAGTAAAGTCATCTTTGGTATAGATCGCTTCGCGTTCCGCCATCACCTCGTAAAGCCGCGTGTGACCCATGATAACAGTATTGAAAACAGACTCTTCGTCAAAAGCGAACTGATCCTGACGCAGCACGGCCAGACGCAGACCCTTGGCGATCGAGACCTCCCCTTTATCAGCTTCGGAATCACCCGCCAGAATTTTCAGAAAAGTCGTCTTGCCTGAACCATTGGCACCGATCAGCCCATAGCAGTTGCCGGGCGTGAACTTGATATTAACGTTCTTGAAAATTGTCCGTTTGCCATAGGCTAGACAGATATTTGAGGCACTGATCATTGGTCAATAATTCCTTTTAAAAACAGATCTTTGAAAACAAAAGACCACAGGGCCGTACCCCATGGTCTTCGAGCAGTGAACCTATATCATTGATTCACAGACACAGGCAATGCTTTTCCTCAGTTTCAGTGCCCAGGCATCAGATTCACCCTGCACTATGCCGCCATGCGGCCAGGGCAAGCAGCAACCATCCTACCAGAAACGCAACACCACCCAGCGGAGTGATTATGCCGAGAGATTTGACACCAGAGAGCACTAAAACATAAAGGCTGCCAGAGAAGAGCAGTATCCCTAACTGGAGTGACCACCCGGCGCTTCGGACCAGAGCAGCATCAGGCATTAACTGGCAGAGGATGCCGATCAGTAGCAGCGCCAGGGCGTGAATTAAATGATATTGGACACCGGTCTGCCAGACACTCAGAAGATCAGGAGCGACTCGGGATTTCAACCCATGTGCGCCAAAGGCTCCAAGAGCAACACCGATCAAAGCGTTGAGACTACCAAGGATGAGAAAAATTTTCATGATATTCCTGTTTCGCGACTCTCGACATTTGTACCAAACACGCGGACCTCACGTTGTGGGAATGGGATATTAACACCAGCTTGTTTGAGCGCCGCATATAAATCCTGATTGACCCGATAGAGCAGACTGAAGTAGCTGGTCGTTGGCACCCAGTAGCGAATCCCCAGATTAACCGAGGAATCACCGAAGGATTCGATACCGACCTGCGGTGCCGGGGCCAGGCATATCCCGTCAATGCTGGTCAGGGACTGATTGATCGCATCGATCGCAATTTGAGGATCATCCCCGTAAGAGATACCGATACTGATCTCGGCGACCTTATTGGCAAAGCTGTTGTGAATAATCTCACCGACAACATGTTTATTAGGGATAGTTATTTTCTCGCCATCCTCATTGGTCAAAATTGTCGCCGCTAAACGAACCTCATCCACGACGCCGCTTACCCCCTGCACCAGGATGGTGTCGCCGACGACAAAAGGACGACTCAGAATGATCGACAAACCGGCACCATAGTTTGAAAGCGGTCCCTGAAGGGCGAAACTGCTACCGAAAGCTAGGGCACCAAGGGCTGCAATAAAGGGTGCTATGGAGATACCGAACTTACCGATGGCGATAATGATGACAAAAGTCAGGACCAGCATCTTGGTGAAGTTACCCAAAAATCGCCCCAGGGTCAGATCGAGTTCACGTTTTTCACAGAATCTGATCACTAACTGTCCCAGCCAGCCAGCCAATTTCACCCCAATAGCCAGGATGATGAGGGCTCCAACAATCTGGAAGCTGTATTTAATAATAAACTCTACTAAAACGTCATAAACCTTCTGTAGGGTCGCAAGTTCTTCCTGCATATGGCCTCCATAAAATATCTTATTAGTAACTATGGTCTCATCAGGGCCTGGTCAAGATCCTCTATTATATCCTGTGGATGCTCTCCCCCGACGTTAAGTCGCACCAGATCGCCCGGGATATCTGCCAGTTTACGCCCCTGAGCCCCCTGTTGTTGATGAGTGGAGATGGACGGAATGGTGGCGATACTCTTGATGCGCCCCAGATCGGTAGCCCGCATGATCATCTGTAAATGATCAAAAAAGTTGCGGGCCTTTGTCGCGCCCCCCTTAACCCTGAAACTAAGCAGATGACCGTATCTGGGCAGGGCATCGTCGCAAGCGTTCTCACTATCGACCAACCGCATCAGGCGGGAGGCAACGGTATGTCCGGCATCGTCGGGTAGGCCAGGATAATAGACGGTTGTCACACAACTGTGTTGGACCAGAAAACGCGCAACATCCATGCAGTTCTGACTGAGCAGGTCAAGCTTGCTGCGCAGGGTGTGTAGCTCATTCAGAATCAGGAGTGCGCTTAAGGGGTTCAGGGCCGGGCCGAAATCCCGCCCGGGGTGCAGCTTCAAATAGAGGGCGAAATTCTCTCTCATTTCGTCCGGACCAACCCGGCTGGGAATCTGATGGCGGGCGATCACCGCACCAGCTATCGCTAAACCACCAGCGTTCATACTTTTACTGACAGAATGCACGACAATATCTGCCCCCAGGCAGAGTGGACGCAGCAAGGCCGGGGTGGCGACGGTTGAATCAACAATTAACGGCACACCGAGTTGATGCGCCAGGAGCGCCACCGCGCAGATATCAACAACTGCCAGAGTCGGATTACTCGGCATCTCAGCAAATAAAAAACGGGTCTGTTGATCGACAAGGCTCTCCCACTCCTTAAGGTCGAGTGGATCCTTGACCCAGCGCACGTCGATCCCTCTTTCGTTGGCATAACGCTCATTGAAGAGCATAAAAGTACCACCATAACACTTGCTACTGACCACGATATTGAAAGGACCTTTTGATGGAGAATCGATCAGGAAAGGGTTGGTGGCAAGAAAGATCGCGGCCATACCAGAGCCAGTAGCGCAGCAACTGACCTCCCCGTCAAAGCCGTAGCCATCGAGTAGTGCCAGGGTCTCTTCCAGGTAATGTAACGTCGGATTGGCAATGCGCGAATAAGCCCAAGATGGCATCAGGTAGGCCAGGGCAGCTTCCATATGATCACTACTCTCAAAATGCTGAGCCGAACTCAGGTAGGCCGGTTCATTTATACTCCCCTGATTGGCCAGAGCGGCTTCAAGTCCGTAAATACCATGCACTGCAATAGTGTCGAATCTCTTGCTGCGCATTCGAGTTCGTTGTGTCGCCTCATCGGCCAACATTTTTTGACCGCGGACGATAAAGTTCTGCACACCGGGTGGATAATCCTCTTTAGCCATGGAATCCTCCAGAGCAGGTCACGGAGATTGATCTCATAATTATTCTAACGGGATATACTTAAGTTGCCAGTATCGTCTGTGAAACCTGATGGATTTATTAATACAGAGCCTGATCATGTCTGGATAATGTAAGAGCCGAAACCTTTGATCTCGTAGAGAATGACGATAGAACTCTGATCATAAAAGCAAACTTCATGACCAAGGGAATTAAATGGTTATCAATAAAAAAGTCTTCCTGTCTTTGTTGCTGATCCTGACGGGTTGCAGCACAGCTCAGATCATTGATCGAACACCAGAGGGGGCGAGTGGGCTGGTCCCGCAACATCTGGTCAGATCTGACTCTTACATGGTGGCTACTGCGAATCCCTATGCCACCAAAGCGGGGCAGAAGGTTCTGCAACGAGGGGGCAGCGCTATCGATGCGGCCATCGTAATCAATATGGTGTTGACCCTGGTTGAGCCACAATCCTCCGGTTTAGGTGGCGGCTCTTTCATTCTTTATTGGGATAAGGAGACTGCGACTCTGCATACATACGATGGCAGAGAGACTGCCCCGGAAAATGTCGGCCCGGATCTCTTTTTCGAAGCTGGGAACCCCCTGCCCTTTCAACAGGCAGTTGCTGGCGGTCGAGCCGTCGGTGTGCCGGGTCTATTGAAAAATCTTGAACTGGGCCACAAAAAGCATGGACGTCTGCCCTGGGCGGATCTTTTTACGGAAGCCATTCGCCTTGCTGAAGACGGATTTATAGTCAGCCAGCGTTTAAGTAAATTGCTGACCGGAAATTCCAGCACTAAGCTACTGCGTAACAGGCAGGCTCGCGACTATTTTTATCCGGACGGCAAGTCCCTGTCTGCAGGGCAATTGTTGAAGAATCCGGCGCTGGCAAAAACATTCCGCCTGCTTGCGACACGGAGAAGTCAGGCTTTCTATTCTGAAGAACTTGCCCGTGACATAGTTCAGACTGTGCAGCAGGACCCGAACCCTGGCCAATTGACCATAGAAGATCTGAAAAACTATCGAGCTATTGAACGTGACCCGGTCTGCAACCCCTTCTTTGAGTATCGAGTCTGCGGCATGGGGCCACCCACATCAGGGGGGATCAGCCTCTTGCAGATGCTTAGCTTGTTAGAATCTGCGGGCATTGATCGGCAGAAGCCTGCGAGTTCGCAGGCTATTCACCTTTTCGCTCAAGCAGGTCGACTGGCCTTTGCCGATCGGGGCCTTTATATTGCCGATCCCGACTATATCCAGGTCCCGACTCAGGGTTTGTTGAATGCTGGATATCTTGAGCAAAGAGCGCAGTTAATAGAACCAATAAATGATGTAGGTCGCGCACCGGCAGGGATCCCTCCCGGTCTGAGCAGGAATTCCCTGCACGTCGGTTATAGCCCCGAGCAGCCTGGAACCAGCCATATGTCAATTGTCGATAGCTACGGAAATGCCCTCGCCCAGACCGCCAGCATTGAACAGGGGTTCGGCTGTGGTCTCATGGTTGGTGGCTTTCTACTTAACAACGAGTTAACTGACTTTTCCTTCGCATGGAAGGATCAGACCGGCCGGCTCATAGCAAACCGTGTTGCAGGAAGGAAGCGTCCACGTAGTTCCATGGCCCCTACCATGATATTCAATAGAAAAGGCGAGTTAGAGATGGTGGTCGGATCTCCCGGAGGAAGCCGAATTATCCCCTATGTGGCCCAGGCTGTTGTTGGTGTCCTGGTCTGGAAACAAGATATTCAGACCGCTATCAGCCAACCTCACTACCTGCATATGAACAACAAAAGTCTCGACATCGAAGCAGGAAGCTTTCTGGAGCCATACAAAGAGGATCTCGAAGAACGCGGATACCAGGTCAATATACGAGAACTCAACAGTGGATTGCATGGAATAACGATCAACGACAAGGCTCTGCAAGGCGGTGCGGACCCCAGACGTGAGGGGTTGGTCCTTGGCGAATAAATCTACATAAAATTCTTATATTTCACTCATTTGAACAGCAAACCTTTAGTCCGATGGTAAACTGTAATGAACAGGCGGCACAGAACCTTTCAGGAGCAAAGACCGAGAACAGACAAGATAAAACTAGGCGCCTCTCGGTTTTTGTGTCAAGCAAGAGTGAGGAGGTTGTCTATGTTTAAAAATGTCGATGTGCAGGAAGCTATCAAACGCTCTATTCTGGTTGAAAAGTGTGCACGGGACTTCTTTCGCCTCGGTGCGAAGCACATGAAGAATGACCGCGCCAGAAAAACCTTTGAGCTACTCGCTTCAGAAGAGGAGGAGCGCGCCAGAGGGTTTTATGACATTTATCAAGGAGATGATATCCCTGATTTTGATGCATTTATGGCAGTGGACCCGGATATGGACCTGGACTGGTTGAATGACAGTGAAAAAACCTTGATGGAAAACATCGACGAACGTCACGCTATGGATCTGGCTATGCAAAAGTCTCAGGCTCTGGAAAAATCATTGCGCGACATGGCGGACAAGTTTACTGATCCTCAAGTCAAAGAGATATTTTTAAAGAACGCGATCAGCACCCATCAGCATTATGAATTAATTGAATCTGAATACGCACACCTGATGGGTATGGTCCATGAAACCGACATCAATACTTACGTTAGAGAATAACCTGCTCCCTTTTCAAGGGCTGGTCTTAATCAGAGAGGATCAACCTGCGCCAGTATCTGAATCAGGGCGACCTGATTCAGATACTGGCGGCTAGCCTATATTCAGCGCGGATGATAGCAGGATTTAGGTCGGGCTCGCTCATATCGCAGCGGTAAGTTGTGTTCAGCCTGAGCAGCAGAGATAATTAGACCAACAGTGCCGGTAAGTATGCCGGTCTGCTCACGATTTTGTGCCGAAACGGCATCTGAACACCAAAACCCTGTCACTTAATCTAGCGATTTACGTACCAGCGGTGTAATGCTCTGGGATAGTTCCCCCGCGCTCAGCCAAATTTCACCATCCTGAACCGTGCATTGCACTTGCATGTTGCGCTGAACCAATTTCGTCATCTCCCGGCATGAATCTTCTGAAATCTCAATCACGGTGAGGTTGTTGTAGCGCTGCAACTTCTCAGCATTTTTTTGCCACCAGATATCTGCTCCGCGGCCACCATAAATATACAAACATACCTGATCTGATCGATTTGAGGCCTTACGTAACCTCCGCTCATCCGGCAGTCCGACATCGATCCACAATTCGATGTCATCAGTAAGACTCTTCTGCCACAGATCTGGCTCTTCGTCAGCGCATAACCCTTTGGTAAAACTGAGTTGTTCATCGGCGTGCAGAGCAAAAGCGAGCAGACGCACCATCATCCGCGTATCAGTTTCAGAAGGATGGCGTGCCAAAGTCAGTAAATGCTCGGCGTAATAGCTTCGATCCATGTCTGAAATCTGTAGCTCAACCTTGAATATTGTAGCGCTCAGTGCCATGGGTTATTTCGACTCTGCAACAGCATCTTCTGCTTTGCAGTGGGCCACTACTTCCTTGAGCCAGGCGATCTCATCAGGTGTGAATGTTTTGAAATGATCAGTTCCCATATTCATCACCCAGTGAAGATCAACTGTGGTCATCTCTGTTATCAAATGCCCTGGTAATTTGACAAAGGGGGCCTCAAGCTCTGCCCAGTCATTGAGGCGTTGCTGTTGATCAAAGAAGACCAGGTAATCGGTTTCGTCATTATCAATAATCAGAGGAACCTCTGTCTCCTCTTCGGTTCCTTTGTCGTCAATCTGAATTTTTTCTTTAACCGTGGGGACAAAGAACAGCGTATTGAGAAACAGGTCATAAAAACCGGACTGGGCCTTCTGGTCTTCCGGATTAGCGCGCAGGGCTTCGAAGGCCTTATCGATATCAGTCATAAAAACACCTTTGGTCTCAGAGTTAAATGAGGGCGTGAAATTGAATCACGCACTTTAACAGATAGGAATCCATTTGTCTTGGCCAGCGAGATCCGGCCAATTCGATGATAGTTTCAAATATGAAAGGGATGACAGTCCGCCTGACTGGCAGTCTGCTTTTTAAAGGGAGGACGCCTTCTTCTGTTACTGGGCACCTTTTGCAATAACCTGGTTGATGCAAAAGGTGCCCGCTACTTACTGCCCTGATCCAGAATCGTGATCTATCTTTTCACCAAGAACATTTCTGTCGGGATAGGAGAGCTCATTGATACGAATTTCATATCTGTCGGCGGTGCAGAGGCAGTCGCCTTCGAGAAAGGGATTTTTTATCTCTAGACGAAGTTGTTCCTGCGACGCCGTTTTTATGATGCGCCAGCCACCGGCTTCTGAGTAGTTGAGATAGTCAGTAGAGAACGCGTTGCACTGCGTCGCACAAATTGATCTGCCCATATCAATATCGCTCCCCGAGCCCCCGGGGTCATAATCATAGGCGGTAACCAGAAAAGCTGTGACAACGCGCTCTGGAGTTTTTGCCGCTTGAGCAAAAGTGGCGGAAAGAAAAAACAGGGACACGAAAAGAACAAGACTCGAGAGAAGATAAACCTGATAATTGATCTCTTGTTTTGTTATGTGTATTTTTGTCCCCATGTCAACCAACACCTGTGGCGAGGTGACTCCCCTTCTCTGTACATTTCTCATCGTGTCACCCACTCGCTACGCCGCTCTAGTTGTGGGTTGTTACCCTTGCCCAACTGGACGATGAAGCAACCTTTTGAAGCATAGCGTTGACCCTGCCCGAAGCTGAGACGTTCGTAAAGTGGGAAGTATGTGTCATCAAGCATATCGATACTGTCGAGAAAAAAATCACGATAATATTCACCGCGCATATCAATGAGTGCTTTTCCCAGCACTTCATTGGAGATATAGGCCTTGCTGATGATTTCAGAATTGAAATCATCAAGTTTTCGGCCACTGAGTATACGTTTCAAGGAAATATCAAAACGGATATTTTCTTGAGGCAAGCGGTAAGGCCAGGTCATATAAAGATCATCTCTCATATCCTCGGGAAGAGCCCAAAGGTCGCTACCAAGCCAGGTTCCTGAGGTGAGGAGCAGTCCTCTCCAATCTGTTGTTTGAGCGACCGATCTAAGAGCAGGTATGGCGCTTGCGTCGTCCCAGACAATGATAACTGCTGGATTCTGAGTTTTTATAATCTTAAGTAACTGCTGTGCATTGAGTGTACTCCCGACCGGGAGGCTGATATCTGTAACTGGAGCTTTTTTCTTTTGCGCCCAACTGTCGTTAAAACCATCCTTCAGAGCATTCCCACGCCGTGAGTCTCGACTGACCTGCAGAACTCTTCTCTCTTTGAACAACTCAGACATACTGGCAAGGTAGCGTGCAGCAGCCTCCCCTTCCTGACGAAATCCGCGAGATAGATAGATAGTTTGCCAGTTATTTTCATCAAGCACCGGATAGTCGACCAGCGGGAAGATATTGGGCAGCTGATTGTCTTCACAGAAACGGTGGACTGGTTCCCAGTCACCGTGCGAAATTCCGCCGAGAAGAGCAAATACGGGATTCTTTTTGTAGAAATTTTCAAGCTGAGAATACCAGGTTGATGAAGGACCCTTCAACACCCAGCGTTCGAGGGTGAAACGTTTAGCGAGAAGATCTGGCCCGAGCATGTTGTAGGCCATACGCGCCACACGGGCGTTGTTTTGCGACGCAGTCGCCAAGCTGTTCTTGCGGTCAACACTAAATTGCAAAGGGAGTACCATCGACTCAATTTCAGCAGGATCGGTACCATCGACAATGACTGTGGCAAAGTGTAGGAATTCTTTACTGGCCCCTGCAGAGAACTCAGAAGAGAGTGTTTTGAGATAAGCGATCAATATCGCCATATCGTCATCTTCAATCTGATAGCGCGGCATGACTTTCATCGTTGAACGGCCGTTCGGATCCACGCCACTAGCAATCATTTTTGCCAAAGTTTCATCGGTATAGGCAGGGCGAGCCGGTAGAGTTACCGCGTAACTATGATATGAGGGAACAAATTCATTCCCTTTCATATAGGGCTCACGGAGTTCATATAAAATGCGTCCGGTCGCTGGAGGGGTAATGACTTCCCCCTCTACGGATCCAAGACCACTCCGGAGATGACAACTAATACAGGTGAAGGTGGTTGCCTCAACCGGAATTTCACCAGCGGCAAAAGCCAGCATCGGTTCTCCCGAAGGCAAAATTCCCTCACGATACATCCGCTCACCAAGGATTCTTACCTGTTCAGCGGTCAAGGATTCAACTGGTGCTGCAAACAGGTTTAATGGCATGAAGCCAGCCATCAGCAAAACAAGCAACAACGGTACAAAATATTTCATATAACCCTCCATAAATAATTACAGACGCGTGGGTGTAGATATGTGAGCAGGAAAAACAATTTCACATTGACTACCTGATCCCAGCCATTTCCATTTCATGAAGATAGTCTTTACCATTCACCATACCGTTAATCCTGACCCATTTATTTTGTTCTGGAAGACGGATGAAGTTGAGGGGTTGATGATCCATCTTGTCACCGAAAAAAGCATCGAAAGCGGTCGTGACGTTATCGATGTCGAGACGGCTGCCGGTGAGAAGAACCCAGCCTGGTTTCCCTTTGTATTTGTTGCGATAATTTGTCAGTACTTCGGGAGTATCGTGCTCGGGGTCAATGGTTATTGAAACGAGCAGAACATCATTGCTCTTATCCCCTAGCTCACGTTGCAAATCTATGAAGCCCATCGAAAGTAACGGGCAGATAGTCGTGCAGGTGGCATAGATGAAATTGACGACCACCGGTTTGTCTGAATCCAATATTTTATTGATTGAAACGCGTTGGCCGTTGTGATCAGTCAGGACCAGATCGGGTATCTGATAAGTCTCTACACTACTGGCGTAGCCCTTTTTATTCATCATCGCCTGATGTTTGGAGTGATCGGCTGCAGACATTCCTGCCATGTCATGCCCCATGCAACCAGCAAGAATGAAAATTAGCAAACCAGAACAAATCAGTAGACGCAATACTTTCAGGTACATATAAAGCTCCTCATGGATGTCGTCTCGAGTGAATTTTGAGAAATATCATTATACCAGAATAATATAATGCCCCAAGTAGTTAATAATTAGCAAAGTTCCTGCCATCAGTCTCAATGCAAGTTAACCTATTAAATAACCGTTAAAAAGTTTGAATTGTTGAGGGTTTCATACAATCAAAAAGGATGCAAATTTATACCTATCTGGTCGCATTTTGACAAAATTCAGTCTTGCGATGGAACGCTGATCCTTTAATTTTCAATTAATTCATCAAAAAATCTGGACCTGCTGGCAGGTTTTGGAATTCAGCGGAAGAATGTTGGAAAAAGGAAACATCCAATTCAGTTTAAACTACAAGTCATTTTATGCTTCCAGTTCAAGGAAGGTCAGGCTTTCCAGATGATAGGTTTGAGGAAACATATCCAGCGGGCGGCTTTCGATGACACGATAGCCACCTGTCAACAATAGCGTTAGATCGCGGGCCAGAGTCATTGGGTCGCAAGAGACATAGAGTATCCGCTTAACTTGCTGCTTGAGTAGATCGACAACGACCTCTTTGGCGCCACTACGCGGCGGATCAAGGATAACCAGATCAAAGCCATTTTCCCCGGCGAGTGTTGCGTAAGCAGCCTCTGCTGGTCGTGTCACAAAATCAATATTCGTTATTTGATTATGGTGAGCGTTAACTTTTCCCTGAACAATAGATCCAGCGTGCTCTTCAACTGCGACAAGGCTTGCCACGCGTCGTGCGAATGGCAGACTGAAATTACCCATACCACAGTATAGGTCAAGCACGCGCCAATCCTTACCGGGCGCAGCCATACGTAAGGCCTCGCTGATCATGCGACGGTTCTGGGCAAGGTTTACTTGTGAGAAACCGCCGGCACCATAGGCCAATTGCAGCGTGGGAAAATCAACCTCGATGGTCAGGTCACGTGCCCCCGCAATATAGCTTAAGCTCGACCTGGAACCAGTTTGCAGAAAAAGGGCGAGGTCATATCTTTTCTGAAGTGATTTCAAATACTCCACTAAAGCAGTACTCTTTTTACCCGAATAGTGAAGAACTACTCTAACCTGCTCGCCATCACCGATCTCCATGTCGATCTGGGAAATCTGAGACGCAAAGGGACTGTGCTGTAGGCGTTCGCGCAATTCTGGCAAAAGTCGATTAAAGGCTGGATCAGCGATCGGGCATGATTGAACATCGATGACAGAATGACTGTTGGAGCGGTAAAAACCGATCGCCAGTTTGCCATTAGTTAACGTATGGCACTTAAACTGAACCCGACTGCGGTAATGCCATTCAATGGGGGATTCCATAACCCCAGAGATCAGCACATCATCAATGCCGCACTGACGATGCAAGGCGTCACGGAATATCTTCTCTTTGTGACGTAACTGCTCAGCATAGGGAAGCATCTGCCACTGGCAACCGCCACATTCGCCAAAAACCGAGCAGGCAGGGCGACAGCGTTGTGGCGACTCGTGATCGAAGAGTACGGCTTCAGCCTCGGCATAGCGCTTCTTTACGCGCGTTAGACGAGCTCGGACCAGATCACCAGGCACGGCACCGCGGACAAAAATAACCCGGCCATCGGAACGCGCAACTCCTCTGCCGCCAAAAGCGAGCGATTCGATCTCAAGTGGACCGATCAGCCCGTCATTCATAATCAGCCTTTGCTCACTGGGCTGATCTTGTCAGCAGTAAAGTCCATGGTTGCAAAGTAATCGTCATTGGTTTCAGTACGACGAATCAGTTCAACACTTCCATCGCTGCGCAGCAAAAGTTCTTTGGGGCGCAGACGGCCGTTATACTGAAAGCCCATAGCGTGGCCGTGAGCGCCGGTATCATGGATGATCAACAGGTCACCTTCTTCAATCTGAGGCAATTCACGCTGTACGGCAAACTTGTCGTTGTTTTCACACAAGGAACCGACCAGATCGATCACTTCTGCGGACCGGCTTTCACCACCAACCACATCAATATGATGGTAGGCATCGTACAACGCAGGGCGCATCAATGCGGACATGCAGGAATCGACACCGACATATTTGCGGTAAGTATTTTTATGATTAATCGCCTGAGTGACGAGCACACCGTGTGGACCGGTCATGTAACGGCCACTCTCCATGACCATCTTTGGGGCATAGCCATGAGTCGACCTGTACTGGTCAAACAATGCAGTAATCTCTTGTGCCATCGCCTGCAGATCAAGTGGCTCCTGTTCAGGGCGATACGGAATACCAAAGCCACCACCAATATTCAAAAATTCAAAACGGATACCAAGCTCTTTTTCAACCTTCTCTGCAATTTCCAGTAGCATGCGTGAGGTCTCGACCATGTACCTGTAGTCGAGTTCGTTAGAAGCAACCATGGTATGCAAGCCGAAGCGGGTAGCTCCTTTTTCACGTGCCATCCGATAAGCCTCTACCACCTGGTCGTGTGTCACCCCATACTTAGCCTCAACCGGATTACCGATGATTACATTACCGGTACGACGGGGACCTGGGTTATAGCGGAAACAGACCAGATCGGGAAGTTTCGGCACCTTGCCGAGCAGAGAAACATCGTCCAGATTGAGAATGCAACCTCCATCCAGAGCGGCGAAGTCAAACTCTTCTTCGGTGGTGTTATTTGAAGTAAACATAATCTGTTCACCAGTCGCACCAACCTCGCGGCTGAGGATAAGCTCAGGAATCGAGCTGCAGTCAAAACCAAAACCCATATCCTGCATGATTTGAAGAATACTTTTATTCGGCAGAGCCTTGACCGCATAGTACTCCTGAAATCCATCGATACCAGCAAAAGCGGCTTTCAGATCACGACCGGTCTGACGAATCCCTATTTCGTCATAGATATGAAAAGGGGTTCCATAGTGTGCTGCGATTTCTTCGACAATCGGTTGCAGCCGAGATTTAAAGTCATTAGACATTGGCATGGGACTTACTCCTTAAGACATTATTGATTCAAATTTATTTTTCTGGTTTCTTTAAGAATGTCGAGAACAATTTTTACACTGACATGCGAGACACCATCTAGCTGTGCAAAATTCTCGCGCAGGCAGCGACCCAACTCCTGAAGAGATGTGACACGCAGCTTCACCAGGTAATGACAGTCTCCACTGATTTGAAAAACTTCCTGTGCACCGGGGATGTTTGTCAGTTGCGGACCGACATTGCCTGCTCCTGTCACTTGGAGTTGTACAAACGCAACCAAACCCTGGCCGAAATGACCCGGATTCAGACGCACTTCGTAGCCCTGGATGATCCCCTGCTGCTCAAGTTTACGGATTCTCTCCAGAATAGCAGAAGGCGCCATTCCAACCTGACGCGCAACTTCAGCGTTGGGGATACGCGCCTTTTCCTGAAGGATCTCCAGAATTCTTAAGTCAATCTCGTCAAACGTTCTTTCTTCAGTCATCATTACAGAATAATATTCTGTCGCAAAGGCTAAAGTCAATACGCATGTTGTAACAAAATTATAAAGCGTTCTGGAAGAGCATTCAACTTGGCGTTATGAAGTATGTGGGAATGCAAACGGTGATCAAAGAGTCGATCAATAGGAGATATTGGTAGCGCGAGTCAGTTGAAGTGTTTAAGCAGAAAAGACAGGTCATCATTTAGCGACCTGATCACTTGAAGAGCCTCACTGTTGAAGTTACTTCACTGGGCAAATCAAACGAAAGCCCAGGCTGTTATTGTGAGAGTCGGATCTATACCATGAGCGGCGTGCTGCGCGGATATTTCGTGGGTCACTAAACCAACTCCCACCTCTAAGCGTACGGTATTCTTTTGGGCTTGAATCCTGGATAGTAATGACTTTCCGTTGCGTATTGTAAGCATCGGCATACCAGTCCCCTGTCCATTCCCACACGTTTCCCAATATATCATATAGGCCATAAGCATTAGGCTTAAAAGAGCCAACAGCAACACTGACAGGGGAACCATCAGTACAGTCATGAAATTTTTGACCAATTCTATTTTGCTTCGCTGATTGATCGCCGACATTGGCATAATCACAAACATCGGCCTGATTATCACCCCAGAAACGGGAAGAAGTTGTCATCCCTCTGGCTGCATACTCCCACTCTGCTTCGGTTGGTAGGCGATATGTCCTTGCGGTTTGGCTAGATAGCCAGGTCGCATAATCTGAAGCGGCCTTCCAATTCACATAGACGACAGGTTGCATTTCACCATTTAAATCATGTCCAAGGAAGCTTCCGCTATCATGATCAGCGTGGTAGAGGCGAAACTGAGAGTTCGTTACTTCATATCGTCCCATCCAAAAGTCATCCAGACAAACTTCATGACGAGGTCCCTCGTCGTCACCTCGACCTTCTTCACTCACGGGGCTCCCCATCTGGAAGCAACCACCCTTGATCAAGACAAATTCCATTCCAGTCGTTGCATCCGTAAAGGTCTCAGGCATTACAACCGGCGATTCGGCGTTAGTGTCTGAAGTTGAGAATATGGCGGCTGAATTCAGGTCCGATGGTGAGGCAAAAACTGGATCACTCAACAGAGCGACACCAAACAGAATGAAAAAGATAGAAAAAAAAGAGAGCTTGAGCACTGAAATCCCCCACAATAGGTATAGTGAATTGATCTCAGATATTCAACAATTCTGCAACCCTTGTCAATCAACACTTCATGCTCAGGTGAATTCACTCCGGTTATGGTCACTGTTATAATCGAGCTGCGGCCCCTTTGGGATAATCCCGGATGGATTGATCATCGTATGACTGCCATAGTAATGGGTTTTGATATGATCAAAATTAACCGTCTCTGCGACTTCCGGCATCTGATAAAGATCACGTAGGTAGTTGGAAAGATGGGGGTAGTCCACGATTCGGTGTAGATTACACTTGAAATGTCCGACATAGACCGAATCAAAGCGGATCAGGGTTGTAAAGAGTCGCCAGTCGGCTTCCGTGAGCTGTCCTCCGACAAGGTAACGTTGTTGGCCAAGGCGCCGTTCAAGCCAATCCAGGGCAGTAAAAAGCTCATCCAATGCTGAGTCATAAGCCGGTTGGGTCGTTGCGAACCCGACCCGATAGACGCCATTGTTGATCGATTGATAAATACGCTGATTTACAGCATCGATTTCAGTCTGCAGGGCTAGTGGATAATAATCGGTTTTTCGCTGAGTAAGTTCGTTAAATGCTGTATTGAGCATGCGGATAATCTCGCTCGATTCGTTAGTCACAATTGTCTGTCGTTCTTTATCCCATAGTGCCGGTACCGTGGCTCGCCCAGTATACTCGGGATCAGCCAATTGATATATCTGATAAAGGTAATTGGCTTTGGGTGTCGGACTGGCCGCCGCCGTCCCGAGACTCAGTTCCCAGCCGTTCTCTAACATCAAGGGCTCAACCACTGAAACGCCGATCAGCGGCTGAAGGCCTTTGAGGACCCGAAATAGCAGAGCCCGGTGGGCCCATGGGCAGGCCAGTGAAACATAGAGATGATAGCGTCCGGCAGCGGCAATAAAACCACCCTTCCCACTTGGCCCAACTGAACCATCAGCGGTTATCCAATTACGGAAGCTGGATTCTTTGCGTATAAATTCACCTTTATTCTGTTTTGTATCATACCAGCGATCCTGCCATTTTCCGTCAACGAGTAGTCCCATGAGTCACCTCTTCCCCTGTTAAACTGAAAAAAACAAGAGTCACAAGAACGTCCTGGCAGCACACTATCTACTGTTTCACAATAGCATATGCCTCAGAATCTGCGTTTCTATCCGTTTTTTTAATATTAAAATGAACCGTACCTGCTGCTTTCTCTATGCAGATGGAGTATGATTGTAATCGTAAGACTCCTGATCATGTTGTTTACTCGTGCAAAGGAGGTTGCCTATCGAAACAGATACAGATTCTTCGAATAGTTCGAACTACCCACTGACGGTTAATGACCGTCAGTCATGCCCATGACACGGGCACAGAGAACCACTAAATAAAGAAGGCCCGCAGCAACAAATGCGGGCCTTTCATTTTGAAATATACTTAAATATTGCTTTTTTTCATAATGAACCTACCCATGCTGATTATTAATTGAACCTCCCATCACTCTCAGTACCTGTAGCACTTTAATGTTGGCTTCATTGCCATATTGGGCCGGAATCATCTCTCGAGAGTTTGCTGTCCAAATT
This sequence comes from Deltaproteobacteria bacterium, assembly GCA_024279255.1. GTDB lineage: Bacteria > Desulfobacterota > Desulfuromonadia > Desulfuromonadales > Geopsychrobacteraceae > Geopsychrobacter. The sequence continues at coordinate 148,046 of JAJRRT010000041.1, forward strand.
GCCATGTCAATATTATTGGCGGAGGCTGACGGCTTTGTTCTGCGGGTTTAAAGAGGCCACAAATTATTTGTTATCTTCAGAGGCTTTGCCGTCCACTAGTTCTCTCGCCCTTTTATGACAAGAAATAGCATCATGACTGCTCTTAAATCATCATAAGAAAAATATGTCTCATTAGGATGTTTTTGCTTTACGGGACAAGATGTTGTGGACTATATTCACCTTCGGTACGATATGTAGTGTTTAACTTAAAAGGGTCCAGATGGAGATTCGGCTCATAAGCGTCAAATTTCCTTCTGAATGGAGTGGGTTTTAATAAGTGGAGAAAAGTAGCCAATGTCTTTAAATGTAATCAAAAAAACGCAATCAATTGCAGAGATCCCCTGGCAGGATGCCTCGCTCGATATCTGGGATAGCAAGTATCGACTCAAAGATGCTACCGGTCAGCCTCTTGATGCCGATTTGAGTGCAACCTTCGAGAGAGTCGCCAAGGCGTTGGCGGATGTTGAGGACGGGAGCGAGAAACAGCTCTATTGGTTTGAGCGGTTTCAGTGGGCGCTGGAAAATGGCGCCATCCCGGCCGGACGTATTACGTCCAATGCTGGTGCGCTTGATCACAAACCGGCAACCTCGACCATAAACTGCACAGTATCGGCAACGGTCGGGGATTCGATGGATGATATCCTCAGCAAAGTTCACGAAGCCGGTCTGACACTCAAGGCCGGTTGCGGCATCGGTTATGAATTTTCAACACTACGACCACGAGACGCCTTCGTCAGTGGAGCTGGTGCCTATACTTCCGGGCCGATGTCATTCATGGATATTTTTGACCGCATGTGCTGCACCGTCTCCTCGGCAGGCGGACGTCGTGGCGCCCAAATGGCGACCTTTGATATTTCCCACCCCGACGTAATTGATTTCATTAAAGCCAAACGCGAGGACGGCCGACTGCGTCAGTTCAATCTCTCCTTGCTGATCACCAACGAATTTATAGAAGCCGTCAAGCAGGATGCTGACTGGCCCCTCTGTTTCCCGCTGACTGCAAAAGAACTGGAGCGCGAGGGCCTGGACCTGCGAGATCCGGCTCAGGTCCTCTGGAAAGACTGGCCAGTCACTGAGGGCTACATTCAAAACCAGGTTGGCCAGGTTGCCTGCAGGATTTTTCGCACCATCCGCGCCAAGCAACTATGGAACGTCATCATGGCCTCTACCTATGACTTCGCCGAACCCGGATTTATCCTGATCGACAAAGTCAATGAGATGAACAACAACTGGTTCTGCGAGAAGATTCGCGCGACAAATCCCTGTGGCGAGCAGCCCCTGCCCCCCTACGGTTCCTGCCTTCTCGGTTCGATCAACCTGACCCGTTTTGTTGAACAACCTTTCACCGCGGAGGCTCGTTTTAACTGGGAGCACTTCAATGAGGTGGCCTCGGTATTTTCCCGCATGCTGGATAATGTCGTAGAGATCAACGGTCTGCCACTTCAGCAGCAACGTGACGAAATCGTCGGTAAACGTCGTCATGGTATGGGCTATTTGGGCCTGGGCTCAACCATCACCCTGCTCGGCATGAAATACGGCGATGAAGATGCCATCGCTTTCACCGAGAAGGTCACCCTGCAGATGGCTCTGGCTGGCTGGCAGCAAGCACTGGAGTTGGCCCGTGAAAAAGGTCCAGCACCGGCACTGCTGGAAGACTATGAAATCACAGCAGAGATGCTACGCAACCGACCCGAAATGGAGGCCGACGGCATCCGCTTGGGCCAGCGTGTTCCAGGACGGATTCTGCATGCCCGTTACAGCCGTTATATGCAGCAACTATCCCAGGTCGCACCAGAGCTCGTCGCTGAACTCGCCGAGGTTGGCGCCCGCTATACTCATCATAGTTCTATCGCTCCAACGGGGACCATTTCACTATCGATTGCGAACAACGCCTCCAACGGGATTGAGCCCAGTTTCGCTCATCACTATTGCCGGAATCTGATTCGCCCGGGCAAAAAGACCAAAGAAAAGATCGATGTTTTCTCTTATGAACTTCTGGCCTATCGTGAACTCATTAACCCGAAAGCCATGCCTGGTAGTGACAACTCTGATGAAAAGCTGCCTGACAACTTCATCACCTCGGAAGATATCACCCCTAAGCAACATGTTGATATCCAGGCTGCAGCCCAGAAATGGATCGATTCCTCCATCTCCAAAACAGCCAATGTCCCCAGTGATTTCCCCTTCGCCGAATTTCAGGATATTTACCTCTATGCCTATGAGCAGGGATTGAAGGGTTGTACAACCTTCCGTTACAATCCGGAATCATTCCAAGGCGTATTGGTCCAGGAGAAGGATCTGGCAGAGACGGTATACCAATTTGCCCTTGAAGACGGTACCGTCGTCAAAGCCCGGGGTAACGAAGACATCGAATACGATAACGAAATTCATTCGGCGGCCAACCTGTTTGATGCCCTCAAAGAAGGTTATTACGGCAAGCTGTAACAAGGAGCGATAAAATGGCTACAAAAATAGATAAGAAGATAGTTGCATATGAGGTTATCAACCTCGAAGAAGAACGGAAAAAAGCAGCCCAGGAAGAGAAAAATCAACTCGAAGATATGCACGAGAATGTTGAGCGGCCGGAAATGTTGGTGGGCGCTACCTACAAAATCAAGACACCACAGAGCGAACATGCGCTCTATGTTACCGTTAATGATATCGTGCTGAACGCTGGCACCGAGCATGAAACTCGTCAGCCTTTTGAAATTTTCATCAATTCAAAAAACATGGCTCATTTTCAGTGGGTTGTTGCACTGACCCGGATGATGTCAGCAGTCTTTCGTAAGGGTGGAGATGTCACCTTTCTGGTTGAAGAGATGAAAGCGGTCTTCGATCCTCAGGGCGGTTATTTCAAACCGGGCGGGCGTTTTATGCCATCGATTGTGGCCGAGATCGGTTTTGCTCTTGAAAGCCATATGAAAATGATCGGTCTGATCAAGGATGAGCGGATGCCCGATGCCATTAGGGAGATGCTCGACTCCAAGCGGGCCGAATATGACTCTCTCAAAGGCCGGAGAAAGACTGACGACGTTGGAAGCTTTCCACCCGACGCTAAGTTGTGCAACAAATGCTACACCAAGGCCGCCATTGTTATGGACGGATGTCTGACCTGCCTGAACTGCGGCGATTCCAAATGCGGCTAAGTGGCGGCGTCCAGCAGTCTGTCGGGCAAGCCTGACAGACTGCTTGTCCCGAGCATTTACAAAAATTGTGTCAAACTAAAGAGGTACCGAACTTGTCGAGTACAAACTGGGATATCCGCTGGATGGCTCTCGCCCAATTTGTTGCAACCTGGAGCAAGGACCGTGGCAGAAAAGTTGGCGCCGTTATTGTTGGCCCCGATAACGAAATTCGCTCAACCGGTTTTAACGGGTTACCGCGCGGGGTGAATGACGACGTTGAAGAGCGGCACGAAGCAGCCAACGGTGAGAAATACCTGTGGGCGTCGCATGCCGAAAGAAATGCAATATACAACTCAGCCATGCTCGGCGTTTCAACCAAAAACTGTACAATCTACGTCCCCTGGTACCCTTGCATCGATTGTGCAAAGGCTATCGTACAGTCAGGATTGAATAAAATCGTCTGTTTTGAGCCCGATCTGACAGATGTTAACTGGGGAAAAGATTTCGCAAAATCACTCATCATCCTCGGTGAAGGAAATGTCGTAACAAAGTTTATCGACCAGAAAAACTATCTGCAATCTGTACTCGATAAGGAACTTCAGGTTGGAAATGTCCAGATCGGTCCGCTGAAGTAAAAACAACAACTCCCATGCTTAGCAATAAGAAAGGGCCACCCGTACTGGGCGGCCCTTTCTTATTGATGACCGCCTACCAACTTGTTGTTTGTCTCTCCATATGCTATATCGACTGAGGTTAAATCCTCTTTTCATTATCTATCCAAACAGGATTAAAGCTCAAATTTGATACCTGTCGGGGGAATCTGTACTACTTATGTACAAAGATTATTTTGGACTCAGGGATGATCCGTTTTCCATAGCCCCCGATCCACAGTTTTTATACATGAGCGAGCGCCATCGCGAGGCCTTGGGGCATCTTGTTTATGGCATGAAAATCGACGGTGGGTTTGTGTTGCTCACTGGTGAGGTTGGAACCGGAAAGACGACTGTCTGTCGTTGTCTGCTTGAGCAGATCCCGGAAAATTCTGAGGTTGCCTTCGTTTTTAATCCCAAGTTAACGGTGGTCGAACTCCTTGAAACTCTCTGTGATGAGCTTCGGATCGATTATCCGCCGGGCAATCTAAGCAATAAACTTTTTATCGATGCCATTAATCGCTTCCTGATCGACGCACACAGCAAAGGACGAAAGACGGTACTGATCATCGATGAAGCTCAGAGTCTCTCTCCTTCTGTCCTTGAGCAGATTCGGCTGCTGACCAACCTGGAGACCAATAAACAGAAACTTCTTCAGGTGATAATGCTGGGTCAGCCAGAGCTGAAATTGATGCTTGAACAGCCCGAATTGCGGCAGTTGGCACAACGGATTACAGCCCGTTACCACCTCGAACCCCTGCCTCAGAATGAGATCAAGGCCTATGTTAATCATCGGCTATCCGTTGCTGGTGTCGAACGGCGACTCTTCCCGGCATCGACAATCAACAAGCTCTACCAACTCAGTGGCGGGATCCCGCGCGTCATCAACCTGCTTTGTGATCGTGCCCTGCTTGGTGCCTATGTAAGAGAGCAACAGACTGTCAGTCCCCGCCTTTTGACTGAAGCCGCACATGAGGTTTTCGGTGAACAGAAAAAAACTAATGTATGGACCTCTCCAAGCTGGCGTTGGCTCCTGCTCGTACTGCTTATTACCATCGGCAGTGCCCAGCTGGTGGCAAACTATTGGGATGATCCACCATCGTTGGCCCCTGCCCCTGTTGCAGTGTCGGTGGTTGTAGAGGAGGTTCCGCAGTCAAAGTGGGATCGCCTGGAGTGGGATAAGCAACAGCCGATCGAACAGAGTGACACTTTAGCTTATCAGGCCCTGTTTGATATCTGGAAAATCAGCTACCAGAGTGAGCAGGGTTCGGTGTATGAGCAGGCTGGCCGGCAAGGGTTGCGCCTGGGGAACAAACGGGACCGCTTCGAACAACTCCGCCACTTGAACCGGCCCGTTGTGCTGAAGCTTAAAAATTTTCAGAGTCAGGAATTTTACGTGACTTTGACATCTCTGACAGACGATTCTGCAACTCTGGTTGTCGGTAAACAGCGTCGAACCGTTCCAATCTCTACCCTCGCCAGACACTGGTTTGGTGAGTTTTCTCTCTTGTGGCAGGCGCCACCAGATTATCAGGGAAGCTTGAAACCGGGGGCCACAGGCAAGATGGTAGAGTGGCTGGATCAGCAGATGGCGTCCTTAAATGAGCGCGACCCCAGTCGTAAAAAAAATATTTCGCTGACCGGGGAACTGCTTGAAGAAGTGCAACGCTTTCAGTTCAATGAGGGACTTGACCCCGATGGCATTGTCGGCACCTACACCCTGATCCATCTAAACCATAAAATAAGTAACCAACAACCGACCCTGACCGCCGGACAAAAGGGCTAGATTATGTCATTTATTCTCGAGGCCTTGAAAAAGTCGGACAACAAACGTCAGGATGGAACGGTTCCCAAGCTCGAAACAATCCACGATTCGGTCATTCCGCCTCGCGCAAAACGACCTGGCTGGGTCTGGATATTGCTGTTCGTGCTAATTCTGAATGTCGCTGTTCTGTTGTGGCTGTTTGCCCCCTGGCAGCAGCAAATCAGCATACCCCCTGAATCTGGACAAACTGTTGTGCAAAAAAAGCCGACAACTTTTGAATCTCCAGTTAAAAAAACCAGACCACAACCACCCGAGACACCTGAGGCGACTTCTGTGAAAGAACCAGCTCCGATACCACCTCTGGCGATGTCATCTGTCGATCCGGTTCAAGCGACAGACAAAATTCTACAGCAACCACTTGCTATAAAATCTAACGAAAAGTCCCTGCTCAACACAGACCCGGCCACTAAACAGCAAAAGATCTACTCCATAAAGGATTTACCGGTCTCAATCCGAGGAGATCTTCCGGAGATGCACATGTCGGTGCACGCGTTTTATTCAAATAAGCCTGCGGCGAGTCTGGTTAGGATTAATGACCAGATCATGCGTACCGGTGACCGCTTAACAGGCAAGTACATACTGGAAGAGATTACCTCAGAGGGCGCTGTCTTTTTTTACGCCGGCTACCGGTTTCTGGTGCCGCGCAAAAATCTTCAAGATAACTAGGGGGCTGTCGGACTATACGAGCTGAAGCGAAAATCTGGATGGTTGAGAACAGATTTTAGCTCGGTTGCAGACTCATAGCCATAGCTATGGGGCAAAAAGGAGCTAGAATATGGACCAACCACCCGGGTTTGCAGCCAGTTCATGGATACTCCGCCAGCCTCCTAGAACCTCAAACTCTATTGTTACAAACAGGACAGAGCTCTCGCCCTGGTTTCCAGGCAGTCAACATGGGATGTATAAAGTCGCAGGATTTTATCGTCAGGCAGGGATTCTATCCAGTCATGACGCTCCATGAAGGGCAGATCTCTCTTCTCGTGTAACAGACAATTTTCAGGATTCCCACCCAATGGACATTTGACCATCAGGGCCATCAATTTTCCCCTGATAACTTCAAAACATTTCAGATTTGGATTGTTCATTTTCTCCCCCGACTCTTAAGAATTCTCTCTCGGTGGTACTGACACGTATCAATCTTGCAAAGTTCGTTTTTCCATCAGATTATAGCAGCCATGAGGCAGCATTGAGATATGTTTAGAATGTTGAAACCTGCCTCATCGGCACGGTTACAATGAAAAAGGCCAGCAATCGTCAGGGGTTTGTGCCCTGCTTACTATTTTCAATTGCATAAATGAGCTTACGAACAGCTCTTGTCGCATCATCAGCATCCTTGGTAATCGGTTCTGTTTTTCCGTAAGAGCCAGCGATCTGAACCGTAATAAATACCAATTTATCTGCTAATAGTCTCAGTTCATCAACAAGAGACTGGCGCTCATCTACAGAGAGTTCGGGCTTCATCAGTCTGTCCCTCCTTCTTTGCGGGGTGCTTGGTTAGTTATAAGCCTGACAGAGAGTGATGAAAAAAACAAGCTGGATATGGACTAACTCAGTTTATCTGCCCCTGTAACGACATCCTGAACTCTGCTACAATGGCAGGACACAGGACCGGACAGGTCTCCCATCAGGCCGACAGAACTATCTGTCCATGACACAATGGAGGTTGTCATGAGAAAACGACTGACAATTATAGCCATTTTTGCCTTAGCGTTGGCCGGTTGCGCCCATCAAGTCGGGCCACGTGAAGGGACTGGCAGCCTGCTCGGAGCTGGTGCCGGAGCACTAATCGGATCACAGATCGGCAGCGGAGGTGGCCAGATCGCAGCCGTAGCCCTCGGCACTCTGGCTGGCGCCCTGATTGGGCAGGACATCGGCCGCACCCTCGACCGGGCAGATCTGGCTTACATGCAGCAGAGTACCCAGCGTAGCCTGGAGGTCATCCCCACATACCAGACCAACGGGTGGGTTAACCCGGATACCGGGCACTCAGGTTCAATCACCCCGCTCAAGACCTACCAGAACGCCAGTGGAGAGTATTGCCGCGAATACCAGCAGACAGTGGTGATTAACGGCAACGAACAACAGGCCTATGGTCATGCCTGCCGACAAGTGGACGGCAACTGGAAAATCACTTCAACGGCACCTGTAACCAAGGTGCAGACAGTCACCAGGTACGTTCCGGTAAACAGCTATCGGATGGGATACCCCTCGACCTATTATCCCGGTTATTACTCCCCGGCCTATCTCTGGCCGTCAACCTCGCTCAGCCTCTCGTTCGGTCACTATTCCGGTCACGGGCACCATTGGGGTTACGGTCATCATTGACCATGACAGAACATTGGAACAGGCATCGTCCGCATCAGTGCTAGCGATGCAACCAAGGCTCGCAACAGAGGATATAATGATCCTGTGTGAAAATGCTGAATTGGCTGACTCTGTTGTCTCTAACGTTGAAAGAAATCCATAGAACGCTGAAAATAGACATTAAGAGCCTACATTAAGTAGACTTCGTAAGTTCTTGTTATGACGAGACAATCTGTCTTGATATTGATATTTGCTTCCGTTGTCACACTGGCACAAAACCTCATGTTGAACCATGTACAGATAACCTTAACCGAAAGGCAAAAGGCCACTCATTTCGCTGTCTGACGGCCTGATGAAGCGACTGAAGTCAGCCTCATCAAGAGAGGCCATCTCACCGAGGCTGACTGTCTTCAGGGTATCTATTTCGCTTTCACAGCTATTGTAGGTGGTGTTATAGAACGCGATACGCTTCTCTTTATCAAGTCCCATCAACAATAGCTGTTGAGCCCCCTTTTTAATCTGCTTCATTTTACAGTGCAGGTCGTCAAGGCTTTTTGTCGTCCATACCCCAAGGTAAATAGGGCTGTTGACGTTTCTGACATCTCCGATCAGTTCACCCCGTAGCAGGTCATCCTTTTCGCGGCCCAGATAAGGCACAAAGTCGAGGTGTTCCGCGAGTTTCCGATCCGTGGTGAAAAAATTTCCATTGTCGGGATCGAGGGTAAAGATCATGGTGCGATCGGTAGCCTGACCATAGCTCTGGAACAGGACATCCTTGTACTCCTGAAACGGCACATTCTTCATGATGCAGGTATCATACTTGTTGAGACGCCTGCAGATTCCCAACAGCCATGACCTGATCGCGCTGTTGTCGATACGGCAGGAGCCCAGCTCTTCCTTCAGAAAATCGAATGATTTGCCACCGAAGCGGTAGAGCAGCACACTCTGGAAGATATCACGGATATTGTTGTAGCGACTGAAATGATAGATCAGGTCGAAGCTGAGCAGCTCCATTTGCCTGAGCTGCCAGATAAAGATGGTATTATCATTTCGACTGGTCTCCTTGCTAATTCTGGTTTTCTGCGTAGTTTTGATTAGTCTGACGTAGCGGGTACTCAACTCTGCTAACAACTCCGAATCCTTAGTCGTGCTTCTCTTCAAACAGATGGTCCACCGAGTGAACTCCCCTTCTTTGCTGGACACCTCAATGTGATCTGCCCCAAAGGTGGCATAGGTCTGCTGTGTCCCGACCCCTTTGCCGGGCTGGGTCCCTTTGGTTGATTTGCCAACAAAGAGTGGCAACTGGTCCGGTCCTTTTTCAAGTCTTTGTTCAGAAATTCCTGTGCCGTTATCCGTTATGGACAAGGTCACATTATCGCCTTGCTGTTCCAGCAAAAATTCGATCAGGCCAGGATTTCCCGCTGACTTGATCGCATCAAGAGCGTTAGAGACGATATTGATCAGGGCCCTGCTATAGCTGATGTAAGTACCATTGACCGGATCGATCTTCGATCTGAGGATCATCTTTACCTCACAAGAGCTGTCCACCGCTTCGATGAAGGGTATGACGCGCTCTGTGATTAGATCCTTGAGAAAGACCTTGTGCGACTGGTGGACATTGTCTTCATACATATTCAGGGTGTTTAGCAATGCGGTCGTTTCCCGGTTGATATCTTCGGCGACCTTGTTGAAGTTGCCGACTGACAGCATGGCGGTCATGTCAAAAAGAACCTTCAGTGATTTTTTCACGTCGTGGCGTACTTTGCTCAACTCTTCGACCACCGTCACATCCGGACGTTTCGATGAAACCACCTTCTGCTTGAGCGTCTCAGCGACTACTGACATCAGGTGAAACTTCATCTTGCGAAAGACAACCTGATCGGTGATGCTGAAACCTCTGGTTTGAAAAAAATCGATGGAGCTTAATAGCTTGTCCCAGACATAGAGATAGATATTGGCATCAGGGCCCACTTTATGGGCAAGGTAGCGAACGAAGGCTGAGCCTATCCCCTTCCCTCTGCCGAACGGGTTGGTTACCAGTTTGTAGATATGAAAATTTTTCTGGTCCGGAGTCGCGTAGACCAGCAGATATCCGAGCAGTTCCCCCTTCTCGTCCCATACGAAGCTGTGTTCATAATCAATGTCGATAGTGTTATCGAGAATATAGGGCGAAGGGATCAGCAGAGAATCGATGTTGAGCAGAGGGGAGTTTCTAACCGCTTTTTCGTATTCAGGGGTCAAACCTGTTATGTAGGGAAATTGACTGGGCTTCCATTCCATGGCGTATCTTGCCCCCTATCCTGTGTTGAAAACGGTTATCAAGAATTCCTGTATAAACGTCATTGTAAATGGAATCGACAAGAGACTGTCAATCAAAAATCACGCTTGACCAAGCACTTCAGCCCCGCTTCCGGCCAGCGGCATAATCAACATATTCACTGATATAATATTCGGCCTGTTCACTACCTAGTTTGACCGCTTCCCGTCCCTGCATCGTTTCGATCCAGCCGCGTAACTTGTCTAAATGGTCAGGAATCTTCAAACCACGATAGTGCTCCAACACTGACCAGCGCTCGAACCATGGATAAAAGGCGAGATCGGTCAAACCGACCTGCCAACCGAACCAATATGGCCCCTCCCCAGCACGGCGCTTCAACTCATCATCCAACACCGTCAGCACCCGACACATTTCAGATGCAGCATTGGACTGTTCCACTTTCTGTTGCGCCTTTAACAAACGGTAGAATAGTGGAACAAGGCTCGACCAAGCATAGTCGATCCAGAGCCTGGCTTCTGCACGCTGCTGTGCGGTTACAGGCAGCAGAGGTGGCTCTGCGCAGCATTCATTAACATACTCGCTGATGATCAACGACTCACGCAACATGAAATCCCCCTGTCGTAAAGCTGGAACCGCGCCCACCGGGTTGATCTGTGAATACCAATCCGGTTTGTTACGCAGATCAATTTCGATAAGGGTGAATGGGAGATTCTTTTCCATCAGCGCCAACCGACTGCGATGCGCAAAAGGACAGACACGGGCGCTGAACAGTTCGATCTTTTCCATAATCAGCTCCTTTGCAATAAAAACCCTGAGGCCAGCGTAACAGATCGCCGAAAAAGAGAACACCTAGCAGACTCTGCGAAGGCTTAATCGTGAGCGTTCTTTAGACACCAGGTCCATATGCTTGCACAGCCGGGTTTTACAGATATGCTGTTAGTGAGATCTTCATATCGACTTACCCAACCTTGAAGGACAAGGAGTCCCAATGAATAAAAATATCAAAATTCGATTGATGGAAGCTAAAGACTTTGAGGCTGTTGTTAAGATAGATGAATATGTGCTGAAAAAAAGCAGGCGAGAATATTTCGAACAAAAATTTGAATTGCTTTTTAAATCTGGAGAGTTCCTACCCACCTCTTTTGTTGCCTTGAATGAAAAAGACAGCGCGGTGGGATTTTTAGTGGGCACACTCTACATAGGAGACTATGGTATCTCCCGGGATGGAGCAACCATCGATGCTATCGGCGTTGATCCGGATTATCAGCGTCAAGGTATTGGTGAGAAATTAATGGATGAATTTATATTTCATTTGAGGCAACTTGAAGTCACTAAGATCAACACCCTGGTCGAGAAGAATGATATCCAAATGATGAATTACTTTGATGCGAATCAGTTCAGCCCCTCTAAAACAGTCGTGAACCTGGAACGCAGCATTTAACCACTTAGCATTCCAAGGTCCAGACTATGCCACGGGATCAGGTCTGATCAAATCGGATGACTACGGATTTCAAACAAAAACAGTACATTTGGTCCAAATCAGATTCTATATGCCTTTATCCCCGCAACATGCCTTAGAATATAGCAAATTGATGGTTCCAGAGAATCCACCCCAGTGTCAGACCCGGCTAGTGGGTGGCTTTGTCACCCCAGATTGTTTTCAGGCGTTGATCGCGTCCGCAATTCCAACGGTAAGCCGAATAGCGAAATGAGTAATTTTTGTAATAATCCTGATGATAACTTTCTTCCCCCTTAATGGGATAAAAAGTTGAAGCACTCAAGATTGGAGTCACAATCTCTTCATCAGGAAACATCGCTATCACCTGTTTTTTCGATTCCTCTGCAAGTTTCTGCTCCGACCCATTGGCCACGAATATTGCACTCAAATAACTGTGGCCCCTGTCGCAAAACTGGCCCCCGTCATCAAAGGGATCTATGTTGACCCAGTAATGATCCAACAGCTGCTGATAACTCACCTGGCTCGGGTCATAGCTAATCTCAACCGCCTCATAGTGGCCAGCATGGTTGCCGTTGTAGGTTGGATCTTTCAGGGTGCCGCCGGTAAAACCGGAGACCACTTCTGTAACCCCATCGAGTTTTTCGAAGTCGGACTCCATACACCAGAAACATCCACCGGCCAGGATAGCTTTATCGGCTGAGACATTGACGGCAGATAAGAGCAGGATTGCGCAGAATGATAAGATCATTTTGTATTTCATAAGATCTCCAGACGTTCTTGTTATCGACTATTTTAAGACTCTGACCAGTCGCAGCTTAATCGAATGGCCACCAGCAAATGATCACTTGAAGAGATTCACGTATTCTGCGTAACCCTCTTTTTCCAACTCGGTCACAGGGACAAACCGCAGTGACGCCGAGTTCAGACAGTAACGCAAACCGTCCGGAGCGGGACCATCATTGAAAACATGGCCCAGGTGCGCATCGCCCTGCTTGCTGCGCACTTCGGTACGGACTGAAAAGAGACGGGTATCCACCTTTTCGACGATCTCATCCGGATTTAGTGGTCGCGTGAAACTCGGCCAGCCAGTACCAGAATCATACTTGTCGATCGAGCTGAACAACGGAGCGCCAGAGATCACGTCGACATAAATACCAGCCTCGTGATTATCCCAATAGCTATTAGCAAAAGGCGGTTCAGTCCCCTCTTCACGAGTCACCTTATACTGCAGCGGGGTCAACCGGTTCTTGAGCTCGTCATCAGTAGGAAGCACGCCGCTCTTCATATTATCCATCGTTTGCTCCTTCATCATGTCATCCGACTTCATCGATTGAGACATTGTCTTCTCATCGGCCTTCTGGTCCATTCCCTTACTCTGCACCTGATGAATGGCCATAAAAACCAGCGGCAGACTGAGAATTGTGATTAACAGGATTTTCATGTTGTCCTCCATCTTAGCAGATCCGGCAATTTTTCTGCCGGTGTGTCTATTAACTGATTGAAGAATACAGGATCTGGTTAACGACTGATTAATGACTGTATAAAGATTGGGTAAAGATTTTTCTACAGGTGGGGATGAAAGATTTGAGGTCGTGCACCCTAGCTATACCGTAGGCGTTGATAAAAAACTATTGAGGACAAGACTTTTATAATGATCAAAGACGTTTGCTGTTGTAAAATAGTTAAATGAAAAACACACTTATCAACACCAATCCTTATCTCAAGAATGGTTCCTCGCGAAAACGCGCCATGGCGCGTAATATCGAAAGTTCATCCTCTATTGAGAGTATACAGGTTTAAGCGTGATGCAGCGACCGGCCTTTCATTCCCGGCCGATCCGACCAATATGCATTCAACGACATCAAACAGAAAGCCCATAACGTCACTAAACAGCCGAATCATTAGACTGATATTCACGATCTAATCCCGCCCCACCACAGCAAAATATTCTTTTTTTCGCCATCCATCCATCTCACTAAAATCAAGCAACGGCAGACCGGCCTGCAAGCCCATCAAGGTTGCCAACAGACGACCGAGCCGACCATTGCCTTCACAAAACGGATGGATCAACATCAACTCAACATGCACCTCGCCCAAAGCCTGGACAATAGATGCACGGTCAGTAAAGTTGCATGGAGTAAAACGCCGCAGCTGATCGCGTTCGAATTCAGTCATTAATGTTGGGATGGACGAACCATGGCAAAGTTGAAGCCGTCTTTACTGATATTGACCTGACGGTAATCGCCTGCCCATGTGTAGATATCCCCGAGCCAGAGGTGATGCATGTCGCGGATATCCTGCGTGCTGAACAACTGATCCTGTTCAACCTCACCCAGCAGCTGATCCTCGGCCTGCCACAATTCAGCGGTCTCGGCGGTTTCCAGCTTTTCGCCAGTTGCACGATTTTTTCCACCCTTCCTTTCAACAAAACCAACTACACTAATCACAGAATTATTCAAAATCATGTTCAACTGTAATTTATGCTGTATTTATATCTTGACATTCATATATTGTGATAATATATTTCGTGCATATACACATAACTGCTCGGTTGAGTAACCTGAGACAAGGAGATTTATCATGAAAATCTGTTTTCCCGTAGTTGAAGACCAGGGTCTCGAAAGCGAAGTTTATGGGCATTTTGGTTCAGCACCTCTGTTTATTGTTGTCAACACGGAAACTAAAGAAATAAAAGCATTGAACAATGGTGACGAGCATCACGAGCATGGTGCCTGCCAACCACTAAAAGCCCTTGGCGGGCAAGATGTTGATGCCATTGTCGTCGGTGGTATTGGCGGCGGTGCCCTGATGGGTTTAAACCGGGCCGGTCTCGTTGTCTATCAGGCCCAGGGCTTGACTATTTCTGACAACATCACCTGTCTCATTCAGGCTGGATTGCCAGTCTTGACCCCGGCGCAGACTTGTGGCGGGCATGCCCATGGACACGGCCACGGTGGCGGCTGTCATCACTGAGGCTCAAATTCTCGTCGAAAAGCATCAGGTCGGGCAGGGATAATTGCTCGACCTGATTAAAAAACGTATGACTAAAAATCGGCTGAGAAATTGTAGAAAACCTTCACACTGAATAGAGAGAAATTCATGGCCCCACGTCCCAAAAAACCGCGTCATTGCTGTCGAACCCTCATTGAACTAGGTGTTCAAATCTTCAAGCCTGCGGGGACGCCTTTGGTAGAACTCGAAAAGATCCACATCCTTCCCGATGAGCTGGAGTCTATGCGTCTCTGCGACAGTCTGGGCTTGACTCAACAACAGGCCGGAGAAAGGATGGGGATTTCTCGAGGCACCGTACAACGTCTGGTCAACAGCGGTCGAAAAATACTGATCGAGACCCTTCTGGAGGGACAGGCGCTCGTGTTGGATGCGGAGGAGTTGGCAGACGTCGAAGATCTACCCGTTATAGAGGATTCAGAAGTGAATGAAGTCGCTTAAAGTTAAAATCATCCGTTTGAGTTGGGTGCTGATTATGCTTGTCTGTGCCTTCCTGCTGGGTCGCTTCCTGCAACCAAAAACCGGAAGTATGGCTCGCGGCATGAGGCAAACTCCGCAGGTTGATTTCTCAAGAATGCGCGCACCAAACAACCGAGCCCCAGCCTCTCGTCCTTTGCGGCGTAATCAGAACCCCTACCAGCGCTGATACTGATCATGACAAACAAACCGATAACATTTCTGTGGTTCGCCAGGATATCTCCCCGGCGTTGGGTACAAGCCCTCAGTTTGATTCTGGCCAACGCCTACTTTCTATCCTGGCTGCGTTTTATCCCCTGCGGATTCCTCAACTGCTCCAACTGCGCTCTGGCGACCTTCAGCTGTCCACTGATTCTACTCCAGCGCGGTGCAATCTTCATTTCGATGGGGATGTTAGGGATGATGTTCTGGAAGATCGTCGGCAGCATTATTGCGGCTCTGGCGCTGTTGCTGCTATTTGGCGCCGCCCTCGGCAGTTGGACCTGTGGCTGGCTCTGCCCCTTCGGCTTTGTACAGGATCTGTTACACAAAATCCCGACGCGCAAATACACCCTGCCGCTCTGGTCCAGCTGGTTCCGCCTGCCCCTTTTTGCCCTGCTGGTCGGGATTATTCCTTACCTGACACGCTCCTTTGCCTTTTGCGATATCTGCCCACCAGGGACCATCACCCGCCTGGTACAGCAGGCCTCGAACATTCCACTCTTTCTACGCGCGCCTGAAGGGATCATGGCCATAGTTTCAATTGTCAGTCTGATTCTGTTCCTGATGCTGGCGCTGTTTATCAACCGGCCCTTCTGCACCCTGCTCTGCCCCATTGGCGGCATCTACGGATTGAGTAACAAGTTTTCCGGGCTGTTTCTGCATTTAAAAAAGGACGACTGCAGCCAGTGCCAGCGGTGTGAAAAAAAATGTCCCCAGGGGATCAACCCAGTCCTTACCCCGAACCACAGCGCCTGCACCCGTTGCCTGGAATGTACCGGAAGCTGTGACGCGCTAAGTCTCGATGTGAAGATTTGACCAACTAGACGATTAAGAACAATTGCCTTCAAAGAAATCACCAATGCGTAGCTTTACCTCACTATTGACCACTTTCAGCTTCCTGACCATGACCGGGTCGGGCCTGATCGCTTTCGTTATGCCCCAAGGAAGAATCGCCTTCTGGAATAACTGGGCCTTGCTGGGTCTGGATAAAACCGCCTGGGGGAATATTCATATCGCCACCAGTCTCTTGTTTCTGATCGCTGGCATTCTCCACACCTGTCTGAATTGGAGGGCATTGCTGAATTATCTGAGCGGAGGCCGCAAGCCCGACACCCGTAGTCGTGGACCGCTCTGGGCGGCTCTCCTGCTGACAGTTTTCTTCAGCATCGGAGCAGTTGTCGAACCACCTCCCTTTAAGCAATTATTCAATTTCAATGCCTGGGTGAAAGATACCTGGGTGACTTCTCCAGCGCAAAACCCGCCGTTCGGCCACGCAGAGCTCAACTCGCTGGCAGACCTGTGCGGCAAGCAGAAAATTGACCTCGAGGAGGCGTTGACTAAATTGATGGAGATGGGCCTTAAAGGGATCTCCGCCGAGGCAACCTTGCAACGCATCGCGACACTCAACCAGCGCTCTCCCGCTGAGATTTATCACCTCATAAAACCGCTCCCCACGACGGGTGAGAAACAAATTCATACGGCTGAACTGGTCGTACAGCAACTTGAAGGAATAGGGGTTGGACGCAACACTCTGGACGAGATCTGCCAGAAATTTAGCATCACTCCACAACGCGCAGCGGCCAAACCGGCAGAACAAGGCTGGTCTCTCGAAAGTGACGAAACAATCAAAACTGCGGCCAAACGTCTCGGTGTTTCACCTATGACGATTATTCAAACCATTATGCTCAGCGAGAAAATCATTTAAACCTACTGAAAATCCAGGAGTAACAAACTCATGTCTACTGAACCACGCAAGATCCTGATCGTCGGCGGCGTTGCCGCTGGAATGAAAACTGCCTCCCGTCTGCGGCGTCTCGACTCCGAGGCAAAAATCACTGTTATCGAACGCGGCGTCCATCTCTCTTACGGCGCATGCGCCCTGCCTTATGTTCTGAGTGAAGAGATCGAAGAACTCGATGAAGTTCGCAAGACCGCGAACGGAACTGTGCGTGATGAAGCCTTTTTTTCCATGGTGAAGGATGTAGACGTTCTGACCCGTTGTGAAGCGCTGGGCATCGATCGTGAAAAACAGTTATTGGACGTTAAGTTTCTGGATGATGAGCGACAGCAGCAACTTGCCTATGACGCTCTCGTCCTGGCCACTGGTAGCAGGCCCCTGGTCCCACCCTTTCCGGGGAGAGATCTGGCAGGTGTCCGTGCCTTAAAAGGGATGGAAGATGCTGCAGAGATCGCCAAAAACATAAAATCGAACAATCATGCAGTCATTGTCGGGGGCGGACTGATCGGCCTGGAAATGGCTGAAGCACTCAAGTCCCGGGGTATGGACGTCACCCTGCTGGAGATGCAGGATCAGGTGCTGGCCGGGATTCTCGATAGCGATCTGGCGGAACATGTTCATCGGGAATTGCGCAACAAAGGGATCAAGCTGCGGCTACAGGAAGCACTGCAGGAAATTCGCGGAGAAAATGGTCGTGTCCAGCAGGTCACAACCGCAAAGGGAAGCTATGCGGCAGATCTGGTGATTCTCGCTCTGGGAGCCCGACCGAACATCGAACTCGCACAAGAAGCCGGACTGGAGATCGGTCCCAGCGGCGCAATCAAGGTCAATAAGCACATGCAGACCAGCGATCAGAATATCTGGGCCGCGGGGGATTGTGTCGAAAGTCGGCATCTGATTAATGACCAACCGATGTATCTGCCACTTGGTTCGACGGCCAACAAACATGGCCGCATCGTCGCTGATGTCCTCTGCGGCAAGCCCGCCAATTTCCCGGGAATTCTCGGCACGCTGCTGGTCAAGGTCTTTGGCCTCAACGTTGGGCGCACAGGGCTCTCGGCAGAAAAAGCCCGCCAAAGCGGCTTCGATCCGGTGAGCATTTTTGCGCCCTCACCCGACCGGGTCCATTCCATGCGGGACGCTCGGCCGATTCTGACGCGACTGACGATCGATCGCCACAGTCGTAAATTACTCGGCGCCCAGATTGTTGGTCCCGGCGAGGTCGCCAAACGCATCGATGTGATCGCGACGGCACTCAGTTTTGATGCCAGTATCGATCAACTCGCCAAAATTGATCTCGGCTACGCCCCACCATTTTCTGCGGCGATGGACCCACTGCATCAGGCCGCCAATGCGTTACGCAACAAACTTGATGGTCTCGCCGACAGCCTCTCTCCGTTGCAGCTCAAACAACAACTTGACCTCGGCAAAAAGCTGTTACTGCTCGACGTTCGCTCACCGGACGAATATTCCGAAGTGCGCCTGCCCGGAGCAATGCTGCTACCACTTGGCCAATTACGCGCCAAGGTCAACGAACTCCCCAAAGATACGTTGATTGTGCCTTTTTGCAAAATCAGCCTCCGCGGCTACGAAGCAGTTCGTATTCTCCACGCTGCGGGCTATGATAAGGTTGCCTACCTCGAAGGCGGAGTACTCGGCTGGCCCTGGCAACTTGAGCGCGGAGCAGCCGAAGTCTAACGGAGGTGCACCATCTGAAGAAGTTGCGAATCCTAGCAATCTGTCGACCTTGCCATGAACCGGCTGCTAAACAGCACACATAGGGGACCAGTCATACCCCCATCCTCCCGATGAGGGTATGACTGGTCCCAGCATGATTCAGGGAGTAACGTCAGGCGTCCAAGGTGATAAATTGCGATATCCGCTTATCTAATCAAATAGTTACTTTGAGATCGGACCAAGTCAACATCCAGTTTTTCGACAAGAAACATCCCACAAATGTTGGCTTTGTGAGGTTATAGGTCGATTTTTGCCCCTTAAATCAGCCCCATAATCGGTTTCAGCCTCCCGCAACACACAAAGCCCATCAGTTTGAGTAAACTCTCGATTACGACCTTGTATTCCGAGAGTCTGCTGGGTTCGCTGGGCAAACTCGGTGCTTCCAACGGCGACACTTTGTGACCAGATCTCTTCGCGCTGCAGTTCTTCTTGCAGAGCGCTTACGACCCAACTCTATATGCTTCTCGTAAAGTTTCGACACTGCATACTTCCAGTGCATCGGCAAGGCCATCTAAATCAATGGTCGTATTACGGCGTCAGTTGCCTTGAATTTCATGATAGCCGCCATGCTTCCATTCTTCGAGATGCATGACTATTCATGCGCGTACCATATTCAGATCAAGGTAGACGAGGCAACATTGTAGGTAGTTGCCGGTCTCTATAGCTGTCGCATGGTAGCGATCTTCCCAAAACGCGCCCTTGCGATGTTTTCTGGCATTGTATTCTTGACCTGTTCGTCCAGCGACCAGCTGGATCAATCGACGGATCTCGTTGTCACCTCCTCTGTTTCTCACGATCAGATGGATATGATCGGAGGTTATTGTGTAGTTCAGAATCTCTTCATACTTTTGATCGATAACTGCCTTGAACTCAGCACTGATCTGCGTCCAATCGAGAAGATCAACCCGAAACGGCAGGTCTGATTCAACAAGGGCTTCACGCAGCTCACTCAGTTGCTGACTATCGATTTTTTCCTTACTGACAATCACCAGATCCAGATCAGAATAAGGCTTGGTGCTACCATTGATCCGCGAGCCAAAAACGAGCACTTCACTGCCGGGGACATGCTCGGTCAACAAGCTTATAACGATCTCAAGTTCGTCATCGGAAAGATCAATCATTACGCTTCTCAATTGCCTGCAACAGGGCCCTTGCATCAGCATAAAACCGTTCGGCACTGGCAAATATCTCAACCGCGACCTTCTGGTTATAGACATGCGAGGTCTTATTGCGAGCTTCGTGGTAGGCCCACCAGATCTTGACGTCGGTTATCAGCAGATTCTCAGACGCAATCCGGAACAACCAGTTCCAGATTGTGGACCCGCTCCAAGCCTGTCTTCAGAGAGGCTATCGCCTTTTCAAGGCTACCGAGGTCCAACATTGCGACAAACCTTTCTCTTAAGGGCTTTTAAACAAGCTAAAAGCATAATCAACAGAGTCTTTTGCTAAAGGCTGATAATCAAACGTTCGTCATTCCCGCGGAGGCGGGAATCCAGAAGTTCTCGGGGACGGCCCAAAAACTGGATCCCCGTTTTCACGGGGATGACGACGTTTACAAGAGCCTCAACATACAGGAAATTATCGAATAGACACAGGCGTGTAAACGAAAAACCACAGTGTCCAGATTCAATAACCAACAAAATTAACTATGGCCCTATCGGGCCAATGGCGGAGTCCACTACGGTCGGAACTCCCTCTCTGCGTAGATTCCCCTCCACCCGCTGACGCGGCTATCTCTGGCCGTTCTTCTGACATTTAGTCAGCGCTCACTTGGGTTCGATTCCCGCCACCTCCACCAAAAGTACAAAGGCACCCCTATTCGGATAACCCACAAGCTTTAGAACATATGGCCCTATCGGGCCAGTGGTGGGGTCCACTATGTTCAGGACATCATGTCCTTCTCGGCGTAGACTCCCATCCGCTCGCTGACGCGGCCATCCATGGCCGCTTTTCTGACATTTAGTCAGCACTCGCTGCGCTTCGATTCCCGCGACGACGTCGCACAATTAAAAAGGGCCGTCCCTTTTGGGACGACCCTTTTTAATTGGTGGAGGTGGCGTCCATCACATAAAGTAATACAAATTACTGTTTTTACTGATATTTAATAAACGCGACAAAATCGATTTACTGCATTACGTACTGCAACAGGTGTATTTTTACCAAGTGGATTCCGTGTTTCTCCATCGACTTAATGTTTTCACGTTGCCTCTTTCTCTGGCTTTTCTTCCTGCGCTTTTATTAACCCAATCCAAAAGCATGGATAGCAACCAGAACACCAGAGTCAGTTGCACACAATAACTCCGCCGCTAGCAGGTCATTTTTTACACAAACGCACAAAAACCACACTACCCCTCACCCTTGCAAATCATCGCAATAAATCAGTAGCTACACAGTCTCCTGCGACCTTCTATATCAAATCAGACCCCTCCTTATATCTATGGGAAATAAATCCCGCATGACCGCAACTCTTAAGTCATAACTGTTTTCTTATTGGGTTGTCAGAGGAGGTTTAACTATGAACGTACATGAGCAAGTTACCGCGAGGATTATGGAAATTTTAGAGGCTGGAACTATTCCCTGGAAGAAACCTTGGAACTCAAGTGAGGGGGCAAAGAACCTCATCAGCAAGAAGCCCTACCGAGGGATCAATCAGTTCCTACTGAACTGTTCACCCTATGGCAGCCCTTACTGGCTTACATATCGACAGGCAGCAGACAGGGGCGGTCAGGTTAGAAAGGGAGAGAAGTCTACACCCGTTGTGTTCTGGAAATGGTTAGACCGTAAGGATAGTGACGACCAGGATCAAGACTCAACCACAGGAAGAGTACCACTGCTCAGGTATTATAATGTTTTCAATCTGGAGCAGATCGACGGTATTACGGCACCAGTAGAGGAACAGCCTGTCAACTCTTTCTCACCCATTGAACAGGCTGAACTGGTCATCAGGAACATGCCATCCAGGCCTAACATCCTGCATGGTGGAGAGCGTGCCTTCTACTCCCCCAAGCTCGACTTCATCCAACTCCCGCCAAAAGAAGCATTCACATCACCAGAAGAATTCTACAGCACGGCATTTCACGAGCTTGCTCATTCCTCTGGCCATGCCTCACGCTTGAGCCGCAAAGGAATTCTTGAGCCAAGTTACTTCGGAAGCCACGACTACAGCCAGGAGGAACTGGTCGCTGAGTTCGGGGCATCCATGCTCTGTGGCTATGCCGGTATCGAGCAGCAGACACTTGAGAATAGCGTAGCGTATATCCAAGGTTGGCTGAAGGTGCTTAAGGGCGATAAGAAACTTGCCATCGTCGCTGCAGGGCAGGCACAGCGAGCTGCCGACTTCATCCTGAATATCCAGCATACCGACGATGAGCAGACCCAGACTTAACAAGTATTCAATGGATGCCGCTTGCATGCTCCTGCACCTCCTGTAGAGGCGCTACAGGAGGCTTCCATTCAATCCAAGGGTAAGGGCCAGGGTTGCATTGCAGCGATGTCTGGCAGGGGCCTTGGGGCACATCTCTCAAGGTTGTGCGAGTCGGGGATCAGCAGGGCTAGAAGCTCAACAAACATCATTCCGCGAGAAAGGGGCAGGCCACAAGGCTGAGCCCCTTTTCGCATTAATGGAGACTAGCCATGACCATACAAACATTATTCGGTGAGAACGAAGGTAATGAGACCCGCAGCATTCGGATGAAGGTGATTCGGCCAGTCTGGGAGACGCTGACGATCAACGAAGTTGCTTCAGACTACATCGGTGGGCGCGCTCGGTTTACATCTTCCCGCGAAGTATTTGCGCTCTTCAACTTCCTGAAGTACGAAACCAAGGAACATTTTCTGGCTCTGCATCTGGACAGCAAGAACCGGATTCTCTGCCTGGACAAGGTATCGTCAGGTTCTCTGAATGCGTCGATTGTTCATCCGCGAGAGGTATTCAAGACGGCACTTCTCAGCAGTGCTGCAGCAATTTTATTTGTGCACAACCATCCCAGCGGAAACCCTGAGCCCAGCAGAGAAGACCTGGAGCTGACGACCAGACTCAAGCAGGCTGGCGACCTGCTGGGCCTTCGGGTACTGGACCACATCATCATCGGCGAAGATCGATACGTTTCTCTGGCCGATCAGGGCCTCGTTTAAACTATCAGCTGGCGACCTGGCCCGGAACCAACCGGGCTGGGTATGCCGAACTGGATCTTCTTTATTTTTCTTTTCCTAAGTGATACTTTGCACTTCTGTACAATATCATATTGCTATCGGAGGGGAAGTAATGTCCAAAAGCCTCATATCATTAGTTCTGATTGTCTTTTCATTTCTGTTGCCATCCTCATGTTTAGCCTACACCAAAGATTCCATTGTCAAGATTTTCACTACAGCGGTGACCTACAACTACGATTCTCCCTGGCAGACATCAGGATCCACAGAAGGGACAGGATCAGGTAGCATCATTTCTGGCCATCGTATCCTCACCAATGCGCATGTAGTTAGCAATGCGACTTTTATTGAGGTCAAGAAAAACGGAGATCCTCGCCGGTTTGTCGCACAGGTACTTGCTGTCTCGCACGATTCAGATCTGGCCTTGCTACAGGTTGAAAATGAATCATTCTTTAAGGACACAAAGCCATTGACGTTTGGACCCCTGCCTAAGCTTTTGGATGAGGTAGTCGTCTATGGTTATCCTGAAGGGGGGAGTGGTCTTAGTGTCACCAGAGGGGTAACCTCCCGCATTGAAGTTACGCAATACGCACATAGTCGCTTGATGCTGCTGGGCGTCCAAATTGACGCCGCGATCAATGCCGGCAATAGCGGCGGCCCCGTCATTCTGGACAACAAGATCGTAGGAGTGGCCACGCAGACCAAAGTTGATGCAGAGAATATCGGGTATATTGTCCCTGTTCCTATTATTGAGCACTTTCTTGCTGATCTGAAAGATGGCCAATATGACGGATTTCCAGATGACGGAATCACAACCCAGCCTCTGGAGAACCAGACATTTAGGGATTCTCTTCAACTTCCCGATGCAGAAACTGGAGTCTATGTTTATGAGGTCGTCCCAGGAGGGTCAACAGATGGCACATTGAAACCGGGCGACGTCTTGCTCAGCATCGACAACAACAATGTCGCCAACGATGGTTCTGTGGTCCTTAGGCCGGACCTGCGGGTCCAATATGACTATTATTTCAGTGCAAGGCAGATTGGGGAAAAAGCCGAGATCACCCTCTGGCGGGATGGCCAGAAGATATCGCTTTCAATCCCCTTGATCCACAAACGAGGTGACTCCTCCCCTATCAAGCCGCCTCAATATGACTCACCTCCCGAGTATATCATCCTCGCTGGTGTCATTCTCACGCCCCTCACTTACGACTACCTGAAGACCTGGGGTGAAGAGTTCGAGAAAAGTGCTCCACCACGCCTCTCTAAGTATCTTTACAAAAAAAGAGCAGTCGCAGAAGAACAGGTTGTCATTATCAATGGCCTGCTATCCTCCCAAATGACTGCCGGTTATCAGAACATTGCCACAGATGAGCGGGTTATCTCTATCAACGGTCAATCCTTTGCTAACTTCAAAATACTGGATGAACTGATTGATGAAGCACTAAAGTCAGATGAACCGATAACCCTCCGATTGGAGGATAAAAGTATTATTGTCCTCTCCACAGTAGTTCATAAAATGAAAAATAAAAACCTATTGAGTCTCTATGGGGTAGGGAACGAAAAAAGGGTCAACAATTAGACCCAGTCTCGTTCGATGAAATAGGAAACTAATTTTAAATGTTTTATTTAGCTGTTGCCTCTAAAGTGTCAAGAAAACTAGTTAAGATTCAAATATTAGGCATACTGGGCCTCATTTCAACCTTAACCATTACCCACTCTTATGCTGCCGGGAACGAAATGAACCAATCGTTCAATAAAGCGAAAAAGATCCTGCTCCGAGAAGTGTACAGAGATCACCGTCAGACCTTCTATTGCAACTCTGAGTTTGACTCAAAGAAGCGAGTTTTCCATACCGGAGGTTACATCCCCAAGAAAAACAACAAACGAGCACACCGCCTAGAATGGGAGCATGTCGTGCCTGCACATGCTTTTGGTCAGAGCTTCCCTGAATGGAGGGATGGAGATCCTAGGTGCATCAGTAGTAAGGGCAAGCCATTTAAAGGGCGTAGATGTACTGAGAAACTCAATGTGCCGTATCATTATATGCAAGCCGACATGCACAACCTTGTACCCGCCATTGGGGAAGTCAACGGTCTACGTTCTAACTACTCGTTTGCCATGATCCCAGGAGAAGCAAGGCAGTTTGGCTTGTGTGATATGGAGATATCAAACCGTAAAGCCGAACCACCCGAATCAGTACGTGGGGACATTGCACGAACATATTTATATATGGACGACTCCTACCCAGGCAGAGGGATAATTAGCAAGAAGACCCGCAAGTTATTTGACGCATGGGATAAGCAGGATCGAGTAGATCAGTGGGAGTGTGAAAGAGAACTGCGCATAAGGGCGATACAGGGCAACGGCAACAAGTTTGTTAATCGTGAATGTCCAGGCGGGTAACTCATTTTATTTCGTATTTCTGGGTTAATAAAAACAGGAGACATACATGAAAAAGCTTATTCTATTGATAATCACAATAGTTCTATTCGCAACACCTGCAGTGGCTGTAACACAGGATGAGTATTGTGACGTTATGGGTACGACCGGTGGCTACATGATGGTATTCCGTCAGAGAGGTATGGCTAAAGCCGATGCCATCAAGCTCCACAAACTCGTGTCCTACAGTGAAAGCTATGAACAGTTCGGCGATGTCTTAGCTAAAGAGGCGTACAAGTGGAATGTCGTTGAAGGCCAATACGAACAAGCCATGCAAATACAGTTGTTCACTAAGACTGTCTACGATTTCTGTATGAGTATTGATTGATACCCTGTGAGCCCTCGTAATAGGGCTTTATAACTTCAATAACTAGCGAGGCAAGGATATGCTTAATAATTTTAAAAATAATCGACAAACTATGATTATCATTTTTATAACGTGTCTATTAACTATTCCATCTCTGTCATATGCATCAAGCATGTTTGATGATTTTAAATCTGGTGAGTTTGGAAATATACTCGAAAAACGGGAAATCCGAAATTGGAATGAAGTAAACAAAAACAAGATAACTTTTGATAATAGCAAGCTAGGTTGCAGCGGCTATAAGAATAAGTATGAGCGGCCTAAAGACTGTATGTTTTCTTCTACAATTACAAATAATAGTGATGAGTATATTTCATATGTAGTTGTGAAAATAGAATTTATGAATAAAACAACCGAGAAAGTTATTGTTGAAAAAAAAGAAACATTCAAGATGCCAATCATACCGACAGCTACCAAGGAGATAAAAGTTTATTTTGACAATTCAAACTTTAAGCAGATTCCCGAACAGCTAGTAGACAATTGGGCATGGAACTTTGAATTTTTAGGAGCTATCCCACAGGACATGACTTTCAGTAGCTCTGATTACAACTGGCTTTAATACAAAAGCTCCCTGGAGTGATTTTGCACATAGAATAAAAATGGACAGCCTGACACTGCCCCGCAAAATTTGAAAATGTGTGCTTGCTTGTCACATAAGCCAACGGAAATGGAGAAATGAAATGATGGTTAAAAAGGGGTTAATCGTAATTTGTTTACTGCTGTTTTCTTCACAGGCGTTTGCGGTTTGTAACCCCAAGTTATCTGTAGCGGAAGAGGAAGCGGCTTTAGAAGAATTTGGAGGGGCAGGCGATTTATTCGCAAACTGCATGAAGATTCAAGGGGCGATCATGATCAAACGGGGAGAAACTGGTCGCGATAATATTCTTGGTCAATCTCTCTCAAGATGCAAGGCAGAATTTGGCGACTGCGCAGAGGTTCTAGTCAATTTAGGTTGTTCAAAAGCCGAGGCACTCCAAACGGTCACATTAATCAATCGCCAGAGTTTAGACACTATTTATTCAAATGCGCAAATACATTTTCAACGAACCAATAAATTTAGGGAGGGGATGTTATGGGTATCAGAAATAGAATTATTCGTGGATTAATCATACTTTGCTTACTGCTACTTTCTTCACAGGCTTTCGCACAGAGTTGTGAAGACCTGTTAAATGGTCATTATTCTGATGAGTTCTATAAAGAGATTAAACTATTGTCATTTTGCATGGTTTATGAGGGTGCAAACTTAATTGAGCAGGGGGAAGCTGGTCGCGATAATGTCATTAAAAAATCACTCATTGAATGTGGGTTTGATTTTGCTGTGGCTAGACGGGTTGCGATCGATACAGGTTGTTCAAAAAGTGAATCAACCATCGCAGCTACGTTACCCGTAATGGAGCAGGCAGATAACATATATAAAGCTGCGCAAACAGGTGCGCGAGCATACGCAAAACCTGATACGGAACTAATGAAAGAAGTGAAACGATTATTCTTCGAAAAGGATTAATCGTAGTTTGTATAGACTCAAGCATCAATCAGTGCCTATCAGAAAACTACACAAAACAACATATTTCATGTATTTCCAAAGAGTTGGCGTTTACAGTACACCTAACTATTAAAAGACATTTTTGATGGAGATCCTAACACACTGGAAATAATAATTTTATTTGAGACAATGAGAACTTTTGTCATACTTCTACAAGTACTGAAACATGACACCTAAATCTCTCAAATTCGGAAAATGGGCATGCACGAACATAACACCTATCTCCGGCAAAGCCGGTTTGTTTTGGTGGCTGGCAGGCCATTCCAGTTTCCCCGCATATTTTTGTAAACCTATCCCAGTCATTTTGTTATCATGCTGCTAATTGCTATCTGTATAAAATTAATTGGGAGAATATAAAAATGAAAAAAATATTCCTTATTGTTTTGGTGCTGTTTTTTGGGTTTAGTATATCAAGTGCTCATGCTATCAGCATTGAAACTCTAGCGAGAAATGCAGCAAATGATATCAACAAACAAACCCCCATCTATAAAGATGAGCACACCCGCCTTAATTCTGCATTAGCAGTCGGAAAAGTAATCACTCTCAACTATACGCTGGAGCAATTCAGCGCAGATAAGCTTTTTTCTATGTACTACAAAAGCGACATTGATAATCTGATGGTTGAAACTGCAACCCCCTTGTGCTTGCTACCGGACCTAAAAGGGCTAATCAAAAAGGGGGCTGCTTTTCAAGCTGTTTATACAGGCAAACATGGAGGGCTAGTTTCTCGAGTTATGATTGATCGTAGTTTCTGCGGATACTAGGAGAAAATATAAGAAAAATATTTTTGCTTGTATGCCTCTGCCCTTTGCCAACTCTATTGTATTTAAGCCCCCACACCCGTGCCATGCCCCTTATGACGGCATTTTGAGAGGCTCTCCCCTCTTTATCAAGTTCATCGGCGATAATTTCCCTCCGTTGAAAACCCTGCAAACGAGGTTGCCGGCAACACTGTGGACAATATAAGCGCGGCTAAAACCAACGATCTTTTCATTTATTATTTACAGCGATACTTTAGATATAATGCAGTAGCTACAGTTACTGCATCCTCATCATTGTCATAAGGTTTAGACCTTAAATGTTGCATTACTGTTTTAAGATAATCCTTTGGGCCTATGTTGCCCGCACAAGCCTTATAGTCCTCTTCGGGGGCAGCAAATAACGTCATTCCATAAAACATTCCTTTTACCAAACCCAGACAATAGCCCGCTCCATAAAGAATATCTTCGCCTTTTTTGTGCGAGGCCACGCTTTTGTCAACAAGTAGGTATAGATCCTCACATTGTTTTAGCAATGCTTGAGACTTACTCTCTGCAAACGTGGTAGTCGGTAATATCAGGACCAGAGCAAGTGTCGCAAAAACCAAAAGACTTTTCATTTATCTCCCCCCTTGAATTGCGTAGACATGTCATTAATTTGTACTTGAGCACGTCGAGCCAAAACTAATTTCTACAACCTCACCATCACTATACTTACAGAATCTACTTGTGCCTTCTGTCCATTGTGACATCAAGACACTCGCAAATGCTGTTGATGATATGAACAACAGTAACATGACTAAACTGATTTTAATTTTCTTACTCATAGCTATGGCTCCTTTGTTGTTTAGAATTAACTACCTGGCTATTAGACAAAGCATCCTCCATGGTCGGCTACACCAAATAAGGTATCGTGGTAATTTGTATTGGTTGAACTGTTGGCAGGGATTTCGGCAGGAAAGATCAGAAATACAAGCATGAATTGTGTCCACCCCTCCAATTCGTAAGAACACTTTACCAAATTTAAAGTTCAATGAAAACACAATCCTCGCACTGCTTTTTCGTGTACCTTCTAGAGACTTCAGCTTTTTTCAAATTTTTCTCATCTGGGTACGCGGTCAGTACTATATCGCAAAGGTCTAGTTCCAAAGCTACCCCCCCGGTACCTATATAACTTTGCCCGACGTTTTTTTCAAATACGTTTCCACTACAACACCAACATCACAAGCCTTTTTACATGGATGGCAATAGTGCCACCATCCCTGATCAGGAGTCTATTATGAAACCAGCACAGTCTTTGCTACCTGAGTCCGTCCGAAACATCGTTGAATCTGTTAATTGTGCATCGCGCATCATCCTCAAGACCTGCGAAGGTGCTGAACGTACCGTTACTGGCCTCGATGAGGTCACAACCCTCATGCTCAAGCAACAGCAGAATCGCCTGCTTGTTGAACTGGCAGATGCGTAACTCTAACGTCCCCGCTTCGGCGGGGATTAAATCTTTAAAGCTATTTACACTTTAAAAGCTTACACACACCACAGCCACACCAACATCAGATAGTATTCTTAAAGACAGATCCCTCACCACATGGATAAAGCATTTCATCCCAGGGCTTCAATCATGACCCAAACCACAGTTTGCACTATCGCCAGCCTGCCAGGCTAGACACTCCGTTCGGCACGTCGCATAACGAATTCTTTATGCAACATGCCCCAGCCAGTAACAGCTGGGGTTCCCTCACTCTCGTTTCAACATAATAGAATTATGTTAACTACCCTGGCAGACAAGGCGACAGGGTTTCAGGGCATCTCAACACTCCAGAAGCACTCCTTCATTACATACCAACAGAAACCATTGGTACTTCATTACGGAGTAATTCTTCCGTATAACCTTCAATCACGGCTCACAGATAAAATCTCTGTCAGCCTAAGACCATTCATTGCGCCTACGGCGTATTCTAGTTGATCCCCGCCCACCCGGCACTAGCGGTATCTATCCAATCAGGTCAGTCATGCCATGATGTTGTTAGCTTCTACTGTCAGAGGTATTTGTGTGCCGCCCGTCCGCCCCATGGGCTCCCAGACAATCAATATCAATTTGACCAAAGAAACTATCTATGTAAATATTCGTTCTATGGGGGGGACATAAACCACCCATATTGAGCCCGGTTCAGTCGACCCTCCTCCACTGTTCCGGGCTTTCTTTATTTAACGATTTGAAATTCCCAGGCTGCTCGTCTAACCGAAGACGACCTAACCATTACCGTTCTCATCTGATATACAACATTGCGACTCACCACGTTTACCATTTGGCCGATAGTATCAGTGCAAGCGGTGGATGTGATACCTGCTGCTGGCGCATGCCACGCATGCAGGTAGGAACGGGCAACGCGACAGTACTGATCCTATCGAGCCAAATATGAACTATTAAAAATTATCCAAGCAATTTTCTCGATTTTCTTCTATGCAATAAATGGAACATGCTTTGTGCAAATAACGCAAAAACTTTAGATGGTCCCTCTTGCCCTTGCTATGGCTAATATTCCTATCGACATCGGCGAGAAACGATCTTACTTCATTATCTGACATGTCATCCAGATACCTATATTCATAGTCATCATAGCCACAATCAAGGCATACCGGGACATAGCCACCTTGTGTCATATGATACCTTCGAACCTCAGCTGTACCCATATTTCTAGAATCAAACGACGCTCCTATTCGTAGTGCTGGCAGATCAACATTTAACCCCTCATGCAATGACTTCGCGGTCAGACTACTTGTTGCTGGTTCCGGCTCTATAAACATTGAAATTAGGGCATTAACAAAATCCAACTTTCGTTCATCAGTATTCAATCCATCGACTATCTCTTGTTTTATTGTCACCGTTTTCATTATGGGTTCCTTTGTTTATATAATTTATTTGCCATGTCTCATCAGATACCATTTCACTCCTGCTTTTTCGCCTTCAAGGTAGGCATTCGCCTGCCAACAGGCTTCAAAGCAGTCACAATGGTATCTGCTTCGCCATGGGCACTAGGGCCCAAGACTGCTTGTCTTAGGCCTCAACAGGCATTAACTTCACATCCTAGGCAGCCCGAAGGCTCCGTTACACAAAGCAGGGCAATGACAGCCCTGCCTTGCTGGAGTTTTTACTGCCATCACAGAACCGGCTGCTCATCGCTTAAAATGGCCGAATCATCCAGTTCACAGATTTCACCTTGCGCTTTAAGCGCATTTGCGTTTTTAGTCACCATCGCTTCAGTTTGCTCAGGGGTTAAAACGCTTTTTGCGCAAAAACGCCTATCTATTTTTCTGTAGGTCGTTTTCGGCGCACCTCCTGTAGCAGTGGTTTCACATTCTACGATTCCATCAGAAATAAGCTGTTCAAGTAGTTCCTGTAGTATGTGACTGCCTATATGGTTTGAAAATGCCTCTTTACGTATCTCTGTCGTTGTCTTTGTCCCAGCACCAAGACACTTCAGTATTTTCTGTTTTTTTCTATCTGGAACAGTAGTGCCATCAAAAATGAAATTGGCACTTTGGTCGGCATATTTCCAGAAGACTAGTGCCGCCTCAATGTCTTCTACCCCAATGCTTTTACCTTTTCTGAATAGGCAGTATACCAACGCAAGCCTTAAAACATATGGAGCGGCTCTGGCTATTATTGTTCCGGCAATTCCCGGCCGTGACTCCGCTAAATCAGGGTAACAATCTGACCATAGTTGTTTAGCCTCATTGGTTAGCTTATATTCTTTACCTTCATGCGCTAACTTAATGGCACTTTCAATATGCTCTGCCATCTTTTGTTTTACATGGACTGGCAACGGCTCCGGGAAAGGAACCAGCTTTGTGCGTTTAGCACATATCCATAGAAAGCGATTTCCAAAACCATTCATCTTGTCATTCTCAGACAACAGCTTTTTAAGCTCAAAAAGCGTAATATGTGCAATGATTCCAACATGGGCATTTGTACAACGGATTATTGAGGTTTTGGTTATTGGCTCACAATTTCCGCTATCAAACAGCGTCCTGATAATTGATGACAAAGTATTACCTTCACGCTTTGATGCTTGCAGTGAAGAGGAAAATTCTTCTTCAATAACAAGCAAACATTTGTCCTTCATGCCTGGATCTGTAACTTGCCAATTACCTGAGTTGGTCTTTTTATCTGTCACCCACTCTTGAGCCTCATCACGAACCGCATTAATGATTCCTTCACCAGTAGAAAGAGGACCGGGAGACGTCTTACATCCACGCTCAACTAATTCAAAAACCACTTTGACTGGACCAATCGATGTTCCTTTTCTGGCGCTATTAGACTCACCAACAACAACCCCATTAATCCTGGCATAATGTTTTGTATCCCCGACCATGAGATACGGATTTGGGCCGCAAGATATGGCAAAATGACTAAGTAGAGTTATTAATATTGCCGCCGGATCAGCTTCGCTGTTCTTTGTTGCTTCCTTGATGAAATCACCGATAACACGGGGCATTGCCTCTGGCTGGAGAGGGTCTGGCCAAAGTTGTTTTTTGTTAAGCGTATTCGGTTCTTCAGGTTCAACAGTTTTTGCTGCTTCAATATTTGATGATACATCTACTTCGGCAGGGTTCGATCCACCTTGCACAGAGGAAGTATCTTGTTGGTTTAAGTCTGACCCTTGTATATTTTTATCAACGTGGTTATCATCTATTTCGTTATCAGTAGTATCGAGCTGTGGATCTGTTGGCCCAGATCCCAGCTCATCTATTTTCCCTTTCATGATGCGACCTCCTGATCTTGGTCTCTTTTTTCAATCCGAGACAATATCCATTCGTCAATCTCACTCTCAAGCCACCCGACTGATCTTGATCCTAAATTTATTGGTTTAGGAAATGTCCCGACAGCAATAAAATTGTAGATTGAGGAGAGGCAAATCCCAGTCCTGTCCACTACCTGCTTGCGCCTTAAGATTTTGTGTTTACTGCTTGTTTGATTCATTGATTTAGCTCCTATAGCAAATAAGTGTTAATGGCCGATATTGGCTTTTTCTACAATGCCAAAGGCGAGACACAAAAAAAGGTCACTGAAAAACTTCTCTCAGTGACCTCTTCGATTTACTCTTAAAATATTGAATACTTAAGCTATTTCATTTTTAGAAAATAATTATTTTTTATTGCTATCCCGCCACTCCCTGAACGCTTGCGCAAAACTATCTTCATATAGATACGGTGGACCGGGTGGGGGCTTATCGTTTCCTTGATACAATTCGTAAAAAATGGCATAAACCTCTTTCACATCGAAATCCTTGCGAGCGGGGAGCCATCTTCTTAACATATCCAAAATGTCTTTATTACCAGTATCGACACCATTAAATATCCCAAAATCACCATGGAATAAATGCCAGAAACTATCTAAATCTGTTTGGGCGATATGCAACAGTTCAAACAATTTATCTTTGTCAGGATTTCCAGCTAGTATTCTATACTTTTCAGACTTTTTGTTCTTTACTGCCTGTTTTCGATGTTTCCTTTCGTTAACTTCAACTTCATTCTTGATTGTTTTAAACAGCACCGTAATAACATTAGAAGGGACAGGTTGATTATTCTCCACACATTTCAACCAACACCTTTTTGCATCTATTCCTGACATTTTTGCGCGATAATCTTCACAATCTACACGCCCGTAACTAGGACCATGTATCAAAGATTCGACTTCTTCCTCAGCCTTCCATTCGGACTCTTCATCCGAAATATAATCATCATCTTGCATTAAGCTATCCTCCCCAATACATACGTTTTACTATCACGGATTGTCGTATGCAGTAGATCCAAACTTAGATATTTATACGGTACTATTCTTTCGAATCGGAATGACCTTCGCTTTAACTTCCTTCAACCCATCAAGATAATCGGCCCATATCTGCATCATACGAAACCGCTCATCCAGATGCTGCGCCCTGTTGTAGCTTTCACCTAAAGGGTCAGCCACTGCGTGAAAAAGCTGTTTTTCAATAGCCGTAGGCGTATGCCCTAAAATCTCATCCAGCTTCGTCCTGGCAACAGCTCTCCACCCATGCGTTGAATGAGTTTTCTTGTCATAACCCAGGTTACGCAAAGCAGCATTTAATGTGTTTTCCGATAGCGGCTTAGCATTTCTTCCCTTGGTGTCGGGAGCTATTCTTATTGAAGGGAAAACCAACCTGCCAGCTCCAGTAAGAGGCTGAATCTCCCTCAGTATGGCAACAGCTTGATGCGATAGAGGGATAAGATGTTTCTCCCCTGCCCTTTTGATCTTCTGGTTTGTCTTGAGTTTCATCCTCTCAATAGGGATCTCCCAAGTAGATTTATCAAGATTAAATTCACACCATTCAGCAAACCTCAGTTCACCCGGACGTTGAAAAACCAGTGGGGCTAATTGCAATGCACAGCAGGTAATGAAGTGACCACTGTAACTGTCAATATCTCTAAGCAATTGCCCAAGCTTAACCTCATCAAGTAACGCGGGGTGGTGGGTTGGTATAACCTCCTGCAATGCACCTTTTAAATCACTGGAGACGTCACGATCAGCCCTTCCGGTTGAAACAGCGTAACAGAACACCTGTCCAGCAATTGACTTGCACCGGTGAGCAGTCTCAACCGCTCCTCTTGACTCAATTCTTCGCAGTACGCTTAAAAGTTCTGTTGCAGTAATTTCCCGTAGCGGTCGCTTGCCTATCCAAGGGAACAGATTGTTCTTCATTCTAGCCATGGTGGTCACAGTATGACTTTCGGACCATACCTGCTTTTTCTTTTTCAACCACTCAAGAGCAATCGGTTCAAACGTTTCTTCTTGTGAGGTCTTGCGAACATCTGAAGGGTCAATCTTATCGGCAATCTGCTTACGTGCTCCCCTTAGCTTCTCTTGAGCTTCAACCAGTGAAGTATCTGGGTACTTACCAAACGCCAAGGTATTCCGCCCTCCAGCTGGCCTGGTGTAATCAAAACGCCAAAGCTTTGAACCATCTGGCTTGATTATTAAATACAAACCTTCACCATGAGATAAACGATAAGGTTTGTCTCTCAGCTTAGCTGTTCTGATTCTGGCATCGGTTAATTTCTTAACGGCTTTTGGCATCCACCATCTCCAATCGTTGCAGTACACAGAAAGTTAATCATTGATTTACTGCATAACGTACTGTAACAAACCATGGAATGTACTGCAACGTAATAGACGATAATGGACAGCAGGCAAAGAAAAAGCCCTGAATATTCAGGGCTTTAAATGTTTCATTGTACTTAATTAAATGTTCATTTGGTGGAGGTGGCGGGAATCGAACCCGCGTCCGAAAGCCTTCTACGATAGGCCTCTACATGCTTAGTCTATGATTTAAATTTAACCGCAGCAAAGCTCCCACAGACAGGATATTCGCCAGGCGATTCTACTTTAGTTTCGCCCCGATGCCGTAGACCCTCACCGGAACTAGCCTGCTAAATTAACGTCTCGTCAGCCACACAGGCAATGATTGAAAAGACGTAGCAGCTTAAGCTGCTAGTGCGTAACGAACGTCAGTATCGGCGTTTGTTAGTATGGGCTTTGTTTCGGAGC
>JAJRRT010000042.1 GCA_024279255.1 Deltaproteobacteria bacterium
GTTGACGCCCCGCTTCGCCACGAGTATGCTGACCGGATTCATCATCTTTACTCGATGGCAATCTGTTTATATGGAGATACCAATTTTGAACGCAAAAAAAACATCTTCACCTGATCGCATATGGGATTTTTTCTGTTCCCTTAAGCTGACAATCTTTAACTTACTTTTTCTGTCTATCACTTCTATTATCGGCACTGTTATTCAGCAGGGCAAAGCTCCCGAAGAATATATCCAGGAATACGGTCGTGCCAATTACGAACTGTTTAAAAAGCTTCAGTTTACCGATATGTACCACTCATGGTGGTTCGTCGGACTGCTCGGCCTCTTCAGTGTTAACCTGATCTGCTGTTCAATCAAAAACTTCCCACGGGTCTGGAAATTCGTTGTCGACCCGATGCTGGTTGCTGGTGATGGCACTTATAAAAATTCTGCCAACAAAGCAGAATTCACCACCAAAGAGTCTGTCGACAAACTCACACCACGGTTAACTGATGCCCTGACGAGTATTTTCTCTAAACCGACCCTGACCGAGAGAGACGGCAAACAAAACCTATTTGCACAAAAAGGAATCTATTCCCGCTTCGGTGCCTACATGACCCACCTGTCTATTCTGGTGATCATGCTCGGTGCTGTCGTTGGCACGGTCTGGGGCTACAAGGCGTACGTCAATATAGTTGAAGGAACTGAAATTACTCAGGTCTGGCCACGTAATGGCAACCAGCCAATTGATCTTGGGTACAGCGTACGCTGTGATAAATTTGAAGTTGAATACTATCAGGGAACCCAAAGGCCCAAAGAGTTCCGCAGCCTGTTGACTGTCAAAGAGAATGGTAAAGTTGTCATTGATAAGCAGAAAATCATTGTCAACAGCCCCCTCACTTACAAAGGAATCACCTTCTATCAGTCGAGCTACGGTCCTGCTGGCACAGGAAGTTTCGAAATTGAAGTCACCGACAACAAGAGCGGCGAAAAGCTGACGGTCAATCCCGCACAAGGGCAAAAGGCAGCATTGCCAAACGGCTTCTCATTCTCGGTTGACGACTTCACTCCTAGTTACGAAAGCTTCGGACCTGCGGCAAAGTTGCATGTGAATGCTCCCGATGGCACCCGTCGTACTCCTTTCGTTATCTTGCAAAATCACCAGCAATTCGATACACGCCGTGGCGGTGATTTCAGTTTTGCTCTTAAAGGCTACAAACAACCGCAGTACACAGGACTACAGGTTGCCAAGGATCCGGGTGTCGAAATTGTTTGGCTTGGTTGTTTCCTGATGATATTCGGTTCGATGAGCGCATTCTTCTTTTCTCACCGACGCATCTGGATCCGTGTTTCAGAAGAAAACGGAAAAACAATCGTTCAGATGGCGGCCAATGCTCACCGTAACCAACCGGCCTTCGCTGATAAATTCTTAGAACTCAAAAAACAGATCGCGGATACGATCGAAAATAAAGCCTGATCAGGCAAGGAGAGATCGTCATGGATAGTGGACACCTTTTTAACTTTGTTACTCTTGGCTACTTTGTCGCCATGGTTTTATTTATCGTTTACCTTGCTACACGTAGCGAGAAAATTGCCCTTATTGCGCACCTTGTCAGCGTTGCCGGCGTTGCCGTTCACACCCTTGCCATCGGTATGCGCTGGTATGAATCCTACCAGATGCCTGGTGGAGTCGGTCATGCGCCACTTTCGAATCTTTATGAGTCGGTCGTATTCTTCGCCTGGACCATTCTGGTGATCTACATCATCATCGACCTCAAATACAAGCAACGTTCGATTGGGGCTTTCGTTATCCCTTTTGCCTTTCTTGCAATGACATGGGCACAACTTACACTCAATCCCTCGATTGAGCCACTGGTCCCAGCGCTTCAGAGCAACTGGCTGACCTATCATGTTATCACCTGCTTTCTCGGCTACGCTGCTTTTGCTGTGGCCTGCGGAGTCTCGATCATGTACCTGATCAAGATCGGCAAAGAAGAGAAAGCCGACGGCCCAATCGGTGGGATACTTGGTATTTTCCCCAGCGTGCGGGTTCTCGACGATATCAACTACAGCGCCATCATGATCGGTTTTCCGTTGTTAACTATCGGGATTGTCACCGGTGCTGCCTGGGCTAACTATGCCTGGGGGACCTATTGGAGTTGGGACCCGAAAGAGACCTGGAGCTTGATCGTCTGGTTCATCTATGCCGCATTCCTCCATGCTCGTTTTACGCGCGGCTGGGTCGGGCGTCGTGCCGCATGGCTATCGATTATCGGCTTCGCAGCTACCATTTTCTGCTACCTTGGTGTTAACCTGGTTCTGTCAGGACTGCACTCCTACGGTGGTTGATTTTGACCTAGACTACAACAACAGCTAGTCCGTAGCTACACACGTATTCAAAGGACGGACTTAGCTGGCGAATACTTTAACAAACAAAAGGCCCCTAACTATTGAATAGTTAGGGGCCTTTTGTTTCTCTCTACCGCCGAATCCTGTAAATACCAAAACAAGCGACAAGGTTCAGCCTCAAAAAGACAATTTGATCGTTATCAATCAAAACACTCTGTCCTGTACATCATCGCCAGTCTGCCCCGACTCGCCAGGCAGACGGCACAGACCTCACCTACATCTTTATATTCCTGTTCGGCCAGATGCAGCCCGACCTGATGTTCTGGCAAATCGAGTTTCTGCGCTGGATCGAATGAACTCTGGCAAAGGCAGCAAGTCTTCACAGTGAGCACCGCTGCTTGACCAAATCAGCCATTCCAGTAAGAAAGTCGGCATTATCATTCAGTGATGGTGCTCGAAAAAAGTGTGGGATACCATGTTGCTCGGCAAGAATTCGGTACTGCAGATCGATCTCCTCAAGGGTTTCAATATGATCTGAAACAAAAGAGATCGGGACCATCAACAGCGACGTCTCCCCTTCTGAACCGAGACGCACAATTTCGTCGTCAGTACCGGGAGCCATCCAGTTGACCGGGCCACTGCGGCTCTGATAGGCGATACTCCAACGATAATCACCAACCAGTTCCATAACTTTACCAGCGGTTGTTTCGACTTGCTGCTGATACGGGTCACCCCGATCAATAAATTTCTGCGGTAGAGCATGAGCCGAAAAGAGGATCCGCACATCGTCGCGCATCAACTCGTGAAATTTCCCCAACCCATCGCTCACTCGGGTCGCTAACGCCTTTATGTAACCCGGCCAATCAAACCACTGCTCAATCATTTGATATTCGAGTTCGGGGTACAAAATTTCAGCATTACGACGAAAATCATTAACGCTGCTACCGGTGGTTGCTCCGGTATAGTGCGGATACATTGATAACACGATCGCTTGTACTATTCCTTGATTTTTCAATTCAGCAAGAATCTCATCTGCACGGGGATGCCAGTAGCGCATCACCACAAATGGCTTAAATTCTTCGCCGAGCAGTTTTGAAATGCCAACAGCTTGTTTCTGAGTCCACTCGAGCAAGGGTGACCGTCCGCCGATATATTCGTAACTCTCCCGGACCTTTTTGCTGCGGAAACGGGAGATCAGCTTGGCGAAAGGTTTCTGCAGCAAACCACCCAAAGGCAACTGGATCAGTTCACGGTCGGAGAACAGGTTGTAGAGAAAGGGCTCGATAGCTTCGAGCGAATCGGGCCCGCCCATATTGAGTAGAATCAGTGCAGTCGGTTTGGAATCTGCGGGCATTGACCGCTCCTTAAAAAAATGGGGGACAGAAATTCTGTCCCCCGGAGTTCATAACCAGATCGCGAAGCCCTGCTACTTCTGGCTGAGGCGATGAACGCATTCAACCATATGAATGGCATTCTCCGGCGGAACCGTCGGCAAGATGCCGTGGCCCAGATTAAAGATGAAACCTGGACGGTCGGCGTTCTCGTCAAGAATCCGCTGCACCTCTT
Organism: Deltaproteobacteria bacterium; assembly: GCA_024279255.1. Taxonomy (GTDB): domain Bacteria; phylum Desulfobacterota; class Desulfuromonadia; order Desulfuromonadales; family Geopsychrobacteraceae; genus Geopsychrobacter. The sequence goes on from JAJRRT010000042.1 coordinate 3,895, forward strand.
TTTCGATATAATCCTTCGGCGCATAGAGCACGGTCGGATCAAGATTGCCCTGCACAGCGATATCAGGACCGAGGATATCCCGCGCCTTGCCCAAGTTAACATGCCAGTCAAGGCCGAGCACATCAGCACCGACCTCTTTGACGATCTCGAGCATACCGCCGCCACCTTTGACAAAGTAGATAACTGGAACGCCATCGCGGTTAAGACCGTCGATCAACTGCTTGACGTACGGCAGGATATAGCGCTCGTAATCGTGGGGGGCCAATATACCGCCCCAAGTGTCAAAGATCTGAATCGCTTGAGCGCCAGCCTCAATCTGCATATTGAGATAACGACGGTCCATCTCGGTTACTTTTTGCATCAACGCGTCAAACAGCGGGAAGTCTGAATACATCATTTGCTTGAGTGTCGCGAAATCCTTCGAGCCCTTCCCTTCGACCATGTAGCAGGCCAGGGTAAAGGGGGCACCACCAAAACCAATCAGCGGGACACGTCCCTCAAAAGCGGTGCGCAGACGCTTGATGATCGCCGGTACATAGGAGACAGCCTGGGCCATATCCTCGGGCACGATCAGGGCGTCAATATCGGCCGCAGTGCGGATCGGCTTTTCAAAGACCGGCCCAGGTACGAAATCAAGCGCCATCCCCATCGGCTCGATCGGGGTGAGGATATCAGAGAAGAGGATCGCTGCATCGGCATCAAGAATATCGATCGGCTGAATGGTGACCTCGGCAGCACGCGCCGGGTCTTTACATAGATCGAGGAAGGTACCGCCGCCTTTGGCGCGGACATCCTTGTAGCACTGCAGGTAGCGGCCGGCCTGACGCATCAGCCAGACAGGAACACGCTCAACGGGTTGACCCCAACAGGCTTTGATGAAATCGTATTCAGTGGACATAGATTGTTTATCTCCTGATATGCGTTGAGGGGACAGAATTTAATTCTGTCCCCATTTTAAGTTCGGTTTACTTCGCAGCGTTCTCTTCGGCTTCCGCCGCTAAGCGCTCGGCCGTTCGACCCGGAATATAGTTACAGAATGGTTCCTCAGCCATGTAATCACCATGAACCGCATCGGCACGGGCACGACAGCCACCACAGATATTGAGGTACTCGCACTCACCGCATTTCCCTTTGTAGCTCTTGAAATCTCGCAGGTCGTTGAAGGTCTTGTTATTGAACCAGAGATCCTTGAAAGGGATCTGCTTGACGTTGCCAACTGAGGAATGGAAATAAGAGCAGGGTTTAAGGTTGCCGAAACAATCGATCAGACAGATCGTCTGTGCAGCAATACAGCCTTTGCCACCACCGGTGGAAAAGGTCAGGCTGCGCCGCTTGAAATCTACACCTTCAGCTTTGGCCATCTGCGGCACAATCCGATAATAGTGCGGGGCACAGGTCGGACGCATCAGGATTTCATCTTCAAGCTTCTCCTGCTCATAATGCCAGGAGAGAATCTCTTCGTAATCATCGGCCGAGATCAGTTCACTCATGATATCTTCGCCACGACCGGTCGGTACGATCATAAACATATACCAGGCGGTGGCACCAAGACTCTTGGCCAGTTTGAAGGTGTTACCGATATCCTGCTGGTTACGTTTGGTAAAGGATGAGTTCACCAGAAACTTGATGCCGTTCCGCTTGAGGGTTTCGGCACCGCGGATGGTCCCTTCGAAGGCTCCCTCGCTGCTCCGAAAATCATCGTGGATTGCGGCAGTAGATCCATCGAGCGAGAGCGAGACCATCTTGATATCAGCCTTGATCATCTTCTGACAAACTTCGTCAGTAATCAGCACCCCATTGGTCGCCATACACATGCGCAGACCCTTACTGGTGCCATACTCGGCGATTTCAAAGATATCTTCGCGCATCAACGGTTCGCCACCCGACAGAACCATGACCGGCTTACTCACCTCACAGATATCATCAATCAGCTTGAAGGCTTCTTGCGTATTAAAATCGCCAGCCGCCGCGCTCATATCCGAAGAACAACGACAGTGCACACAATTGAGATTACAGCGTTGGGTAGACTCCCAGGCGATCCACTTGGGAATAAATTTCTCTTCTTCTGAACTCATGCTATCTCCAATGCGGGTTACCCCTCCAAACCCACCTTTTCTACCAGGCGGATCATTCTGAACAACTCTATAATGCTACACCATTTAGAAGAAGAAATTCAAGCAGGATCGGGGATTGAGCACCAGTTTTCCAGCCTCTGCAGTTAGCTGCAACCGTCGCCAGGCAGACACGGAAAGGTCACTAGATGGCGGACATCTGGCAGAATGCCAATCTTTTCTCCCGGCTGATGGTCGCAGTGACTTGGAACCAGAGCCTGCACACGATCACCGCTTTGCAGTAGCAGGTGATAAAGAATGCTGGCTCCACGAAAGTTGCGTCGCAACACCTCAGCCTTGAGTAAACTCTCATCATTATGGACGACATCCTCAGGTCGCACTAATAATTGCACTGTGGATCCAATGGGTCGCGTATCATCGAGATTACCCCGCAGTAACCCCAGCCCGGTTGTGAGCTCTCCTGCGGCACTGATGACCCCGGCGATGAGCTCGCCCTCGCCGACAAATCTAGCAACCCGTGGGGAAACCGGCTGATGATAGAGATTGTGTGCGCTGTCCCACTGCAGGATCTCACCACCAGCCATTACGCCGATCCGGTCGGCGACGGCAAAGGCCTCGTACTGGTTATGGGTAACAAAGAGGGCGGTCGTTCCATTCTCTTTCAGAATGTCACGCACCTCCATCGACAGCCGCTCGCGCAGACTGACATCCAGATTAGAGAACGGTTCATCCATCAGTAACAAGGCAGGTCGGGGTGCAAGTGCTCGCGCCAGTGCAACCCGTTGTTGTTGTCCACCCGAAATTTCGTGAGGATACTTTTTGTGCTCCGCATAAAGACCGACCAGTTCAAGCGCCTCGTTGACGCGGCGTAATGACTCTACCCGCCCAATACCACGTAAACCGAATGCGACATTATCGAAGATGGTCAAATGTGGAAAGAGCGCATAATCCTGAAAGACCATGCCAATTCTTCTTTTCGCCGGCGACAGCATTTTACCGGAACAACTGACCACCTCTCCGGCGATCTGTATTTCACCCTGCAGCAGCGGTTCAAATCCGGCAATAGTTCGCAGCACTGTGGTTTTACCGCAGCCACTAGCACCGAGAAGGCAACCAATCTCACCGGCTTCCAGTGTCAAAGAGAGATCCTTGACAACCAGCTGATTATCATAAGCCTGTGAAATCGCATTCAATTCAAGAATCGGTGAGTTCGTACCAGACATTAGTTATTTCCCTTAGTCGTCAGTTCCACGCATCAACAGCACAATCGGGATCAGACCGCTCAGCAACAGGGTTAGGGCAGGCAATGCCGCACGTTCCCATTCGCCCTCAGAGGTCAACTCGTAAATCTTGACTGCGAGGGTGTCCCAGCCAAAAGGACGTGTCATCAACGTGATCGGCATCTCTTTCATCACATCGACGAAAATCAAGGTCAGAGCAGTAAAAATACCGCCCCGCAACATCGGCAGATAAATTCGCCACAACAGACGAAGCCCCCGCAACCCCATCAACCGTGACGCCTCGTCGATATTGTCGGTTACCCGGTGCATAGCGCTATCGATCGACTTGAATCCGGCGGCCATGAAACGGATTAAATACGCAAGCAACATCACGAAGACGGTCCCCTGCAACAGGGGTCTCATTTCAATGCCGAAGAGAGAACGAGCCAGATCGATCAGCAGATTGTCCAGACCGGCCAAAGGGATAAAAATCCCCACCGCCAGAACCGTTCCTGGCAGTGCATAGCCCAGAGTCGAAATCCGGATCAGCAATCTGGTCAGTCGATCATTGTGACGACGACCAGAGTAGACGATCAACAACGCAACCGTAACTATCAGCAATGCCGCACTGAGCCCCAACTGCAATGAATGTCCGAGCAGATCTAAATAACGGCGATTAAATTCCTGATGAAAAATACTCAGTGTCCAGCGTAGCAGTTGCAAGGTCGGTAGCACAAAAGCTATCCCAAGCACCGCTGAACAAGCGGCAGTCGCGCCCCACTTCGACCAGCCATGAAGTTGAATCCGTTCAGCCTGTGGAGTCAGTCGACTCTGGGAAAATCGCATCCGTTTACGCAGCTTCTGCTCCAGCACAATCAAACCGAAGACCAGAACGACCAATAGTGAGGAGAGCTGTGCAGCAGCTGGCAATGAAAAAAAACCGAACCAGGCCTTATAGATTCCAGTTGTAAAGGTGTCGTAATTGAAGATTGAAACGGCTCCAAAATCAGCCAGGACCTCCATCAAAACCAGAGCCGTACCGCCAGCGATCCAGGGCCGTGCCATCGGCAGAACAACCCGAAAAAAACCAGCCATCGGCGAACAACTGAGGCTCTGTGCCGCCTCCAGTGCTCGCTTGCCTTGAGTTCGAAAAGCATTACGCGACAGTAGATAGATATAGGGGTAGAGCGCCAATGTCATCACCAGGATCACACCGCCTGCGCTGCGCATTTCGGGAAGCCAGACACCAGGACCAAACCATGTGCGCAACTGAGTCTGAACCGGACCTGAAAAATCGAACAGACCAAGAAATACGAAGGCCAACACATATGTCGGCATCGCCAATGGCAGCAATAAAGTCCATGAAAAATGGCGGCGCCCCGGAAAATCACATGCTCCAGTCAACCAGGCCAACCCGACCCCCAGCAACAGCGTCCCTATCGAAACGCCGATGAGCAACTGAAAGGTATTGAGCAACAGACGACTGAGCAGAGTCTGCTGCAGATGTCGCCAGATATCCCAGGCAGGCTCCAGCCAGGCCAGAAACAACACCGACAGCGGCATCAGCACCAACAGTGCTATCAGTAACACCACCCACTGCCAGCCACTCAGCCAGCGAATACGACGACCGGAGCCCTGTAGCAGGCCTCCGGCACTATGACTGCCGGGAATTGGCATCGTCTCAGCGATATCCTGCACGATCCATTAACATGATGGCATCAGACTGCAGGCGCCCGGCATCGGCGAGATTCTGGGTGCTCGGTGAAAAAGTGCCCCAGGCGGTGACAAAAGGGTGCGCCTTGACCTGAGGATTAACCGGATATTCCATATTGGCGTCGGCAAACAGATTCTGGGCTTTTTCCGAAGATAGCCATTCAAGAAACTTGATCGCCCCCACCGGGTTTTTAGCGTAACGCGTTACCCCGGCACCGGAGACATTTACATGCACCCCACCAGTCTTCTGGTTGGGCCAGAAAAGTGCCAATTTCAGCTCGGGAATCTTCTTCTGAAGACGGCCAAAGTAGTAGGTATTGACGATGCCAACGTCCCCCTGCCCTGCCAAAATGGCCTCCATCAGCTTGGTATCGCTAGAGAAAGGTGAAGCGGCGAGGTTGCCGACCCAGGCGCGCACGATCTGTTCGGTCTCTTTCTGGCCGTGTTCGGCAATCAGCATTGCTATCAATGATTGGTTATAGACCTTCTTTGAAGTTCTCAACAGCAGTCGTTTCTGCCATTGCTTCTCCCCGAGGGCCTCATAACTGCTCAGCTCTGCAGGTTTAACCCGCTCAGTGCTGTAAACAATGGTCCTGGCACGCTCGGACAACCCGAACCAATACCCCTCAGGATCACGCAGATGTGCCGGAATATTCTTTTCGAGAATCGCAGACGAAATCGGTTGCAGTATCCCTTCACTGGCTGCATGCCAAAGGTTTCCGGCATCGACGGTGATCAACAGATCGGCATGGGTATTTTTGCCTTCGGCTTTAAGTCTTTGCAACAAGGGGCCTTCTTTATCAGTAACAAAACTGATACTGGTGCCTGTTTCAGCACTATAAATATCAATCAGTGGCTGAATCAGATGTTCTTTACGCGCCGAATAAATCACCAACTCATCGGCGGAAGCCACAGCAGGCAGTAGCATTGCAAACACAAGCAGAGTAACCATAAATTCACCTAGAAATTTTGACATGAGCAGACACTCCTTCTTGAAGTTGATTCTGATAATGATTATCAACATAGGGCTCAAGAGTAACCTTGTCAAGAATATTTTTGTTAGGGATAACACGGTATATTACGGGTGAACTCTGCAGAGTTTGTGCATAAAATACAATAGAGGCAACCAGTAAAACCGGTTGCCTCTATTGTATTTTAACTATTCAGCTAAAGCAGCAGGACTCAGCCGGCCTCCCGTTCAGCCAACGGAAAAAGTTCTTCGAAAATTTCACTAACGGTTTCAATCCGCTCTGCCTTGTAGGCATTGGTGCCACAAAAAACGAGTCCGGTTTGAACATCGCCCTTCTGGGCACGATCGAGAGCCGTAACGATACAGAATCGTTCCTGACACTCCTTGTAGGTGCATTTCTTAAGACAATTCAGCGGGCACCGCAGATGCATATCCAGGTCATGTTGTCGTACCGCATCAATATTGCCGACCAGAGCACGTCCAGGCAACCCGGCCGGGCTCATCACCAGACCGATATCTTCCTGTTTGCACTGCAGGTAAGCCTGCTTGAAAGCATCTTCAGCGTCACACTCTTCGGTACAGACGAAGCGACTGGCCATCTGTACCCCATCAGCGCCCTGAGCTAGAGCGAACTGCAGGTCGGCACGATCCCAGATCCCGCCGGCAGCGATCACCGGGATATCCAGATTCCACTGCTCTTTAAAATATTTCTTCACGTCGCGTACCGTCTGGTACTGATCGTATTTACCCACACCGATATTTTCCGGCTTCTCTCCGAGATGTCCACCTGCAGTCTCAGGATCTTCGACCACAACAGCATCAGGCAGTCGATCAAAACTTTTGTGCCACTTGCGTGCGATCAACTGTGCCGCCTTAACCGAAGAGACTATCGGCACCAATGCAACTTCAGGGTAATCGACTGTCAGTCCAGGAAGATTCAGAGGCAGTCCTGCGCCACTGACAATCAACTGCGCACCCGCCTCGCAGGACGCTAGTATAGCTTCGTTAAAATTACTGACAGCAACCATACAATTAACGCCAATGACACCATCCGGCGCGATTTCGCGGGCCTTGGTTATTTCAATCTTTAAAGCTTCACGATCAGCTGCATAAAAGTTCTTACCGTTGTACAGGCCACTGTTCAGGGCCAGGCCAGCAGCTGCAATCAAGCCGATACCACCAGACTTGGCAACATGACCCGCCAAGCGATGCCCGGAAACCCGCACACCCATGCCGCCCTGAATCACAGGAAACCTGACGCAATGTCGTCCAATCGATAAACTCACAGTCATACCTTCTCCTTATGCTCTATTTTATCAGCGCACATTCTAACAGAGCAATAGAGGCACTTACTGTAATAGTTATGTAAAACCACTCTTGTTCAAAGAGTTCAGCGGTGCTAAAACAGGCCATGAAACTCTTTCGCCGCATCTTTCATCCATTGATAACCTTCATTGGCATCCAGCTTTTATGGATTTTGCTTCTGATCGGCTGGATCTATTGGTTCCTCGGTCGGCACCAGCAACTCAAAGATCTTGCCGCTAAATATCAAACCGAACTGCTCCCGCTGAAGACCGACTGGCTGATTCTGACCGAAGGGATATTGCTGCTGGTTGCAATTCTGATCGGAATCTACGTCATCTTCCTCTACTGGCGGCGTCAGGCGGCGCTCTACCGAGCCCAGCACAATTTTATTGCTCAAGTCAGCCACGAATTGAAGTCGCCGCTCGCCTCAATCCAACTCCACCTTGAAACCATAGAGATGCGTCAACCCGACCCGCAACAACTGCGGCGCTTTGTCGAGCTGATGCAGGGCGATACCGAGCGACTCAACAACCTGATCTCCAACTTGTTGACGGCCAGTAAATTGGAACATCGTGACACCAGCTTTCATCTGGAAGATGGCGATTTTTCTGCAACGCTGGAAGACTGGCTGGAGCAATTCTATGCCACCTTCCCTATGGAAGGGAGTCTCGACTGGCAACTCGAAGAAGGACTTCATGTCTCTTTTGACAGCGAAGCGATGAAGACGGTGCTACGTAATCTGGTAGAAAACGCGATTCTCTATGCCGATGGACCGCCCCGAGTTCAAATCGAACTGAAACGCGATGGAGGATTTGCCCTGTTGAGCATCGCAGATCAGGGCCACGGAATCGACCCACGCCTGCGCAATAAAGTTTTCCGGATGTTTTACCGAGTGAGAATAACAGGCAAAACAATCCGCGGCAGTGGGCTTGGCCTGTTTATCGTCCATTCAATCCTGCGCCGCCACAAAGGAAAGGTCTGGCTCAAGAGTGGCGGACTAGGTCACGGAACCACTTTCTATCTTCGTCTGCCACTCCTGACAACTCCTTTTGTGGAACGTAAATCATGAACGCTGATCAGATTAAAATTTTACTCGTTGAGGATGAACCGAATATCGCTGACGGCATTATCTTCAATCTGGAAGCCGAAGGCTATCTGGTTAGCCACTGCATCAGCGCAGAGGCTGCCCAAACTGAGCTGACCGCACATGAGTTTGATCTTTTAGTTCTCGACATCATGCTGCCGGGAATAGATGGGTTCGAACTTTGTCGACGACTGCGAGAAACCGGCTCGGACCTTCCAGTACTAATGCTGACCGCCCGCGGTGATGAAGATGACCGAATCACTGGGTTCAGTGAGGGGGCAGACGACTACCTGACCAAGCCGTTCAGCCTTAAAGAATTTCTGCTGCGCGTCAAAGCTCTACTGCGGCGCAGCCGACGGACAAGGGTCACGACGCCAACCTACAGCTTCGGATCAAACAGTGTCGACCTGACTGAACGTCGAGCAATAACAGCTATGGGGGAATTTGAACTGACAGAAATCGAAGTGAAAGTATTGCAACTGTTTTTCAGTCGCGAAGGGAAAGTTATCAGCCGCGGAGACCTGCTACAGTCGGTCTGGGGCATGGCGCCCGACACCGAAACCCGAACCATCGACAACTTTATCGTCCGGCTGCGCAAATACTTTGAATCTGACCCGGCAAAACCAGTCCATTTCCAAACAGTCCGCGGCCGGGGCTATCGCTTTGTACATAGCGACACCTGACCCCTACTACTTGGACGCCACTATCAGACTTTGGCAGAAGAGATCTCCGAGGGATCAGAGCTTGCGGACAATAATTGGCTCCTGACTTGTTCGACTCTATCTCGCCCAGCCTCCTTAGCCAGATAAAGTGCCTTATCTGCAGCATTTATGATCAAGCTCGGGTCGGTTCCAGCTTCAGGGTAAATGGTGCCGAAGCCGACACTCAAAGTTACGATCTTTGAATTTTTTGAAAATTCATGCGGGATTTGTAATTCCCTTACTGAACTGCAACATTTCATGGCAACAAACTCTGCATCTTCAGTATCGGTTAGAATGAGGGCAAATTCATCGCCTCCATAACGAACAACCAGGTCACCTGGGCGATGGCCAAGGCTATTCAACATCTCGGCAACCTTCTTCAACACTTCATCACCCAGAGGGTGACCATAGTTATCATTGTATGATTTAAAGAAATCGATATCGATGAGCATAAAAGAGATGGATGATCTGTTACGAATCGCCCGCAGCCACTCAATAGCAATGAACTCGTCCATAAACCTTCTGTTCGAAATCCCGGTCAGAGAATCAGTCCTTGAAATCATCTCCAGCATTCTATTTGCTTTATTGAGTTCAGTTGTTTTCTTAATAACTGTTTGCTGAATAATATCAGCGCGTTTTGAAATTATATAGATATACAGAACCATAAACAGCGTGAAAATGATGCCTAATGCAAAGATCGATATTGGTAGTAGATTTCTTCTAACGGCGATATATTGGGCAGTAGGAGACGCAATGACTGCCCACTTTTTTCCAAATAGTTCAGGCAGTTCCTTCTTGTAAACAATCTCCGAAAAAGCATCAAGACCGGTCCGAGATCTATGCCGATGGATGACCTCAGAGCCTGAGGGCAAGGATGGATCTATGACTTTCATTTCAATACCGGCCGGTTCGCCAGTCAAGGCCGAATTATTAAAAATAGTACTGATATTAAAGACGCCGAGCACGAAGCCCAACAGGTTCTGCCGACGCATTGCCACGCTCGTCGAGAACTCTTTATAGATCGGCAGAAAAACCAAGACTGTCTTCTGATTTTCACCTCTTTGAACAGAAGCAACGTCAATAATGGCCTGAGGACTATCCATATCTCTGACAGTCGCAAGAACTTCAAGTCTAATCTCGTTAGCAGCATAATCAAAACCAAGAAACGCTTCATTTCCCTTCAATGGCTCAATAAAATGAGCCGGATAATATTCAGCCCGCTCTCCAGCCTTCACCATAAGCCCTTGGCCTGCATGCTCGGTGATAACAAATTCCGGAGCGTTCTGGCGCCTTGCAGCTCGATAAGCATCACGTTCTGCATAAGTGACGCGTGGGACCCACACCAACGCTTGGATTGCAGAATAGCGCTCCAAAATTCGCTCAGCCTCAAGATTAAACCGGTCCGAATCTGGCGGGGTCGGATTACGAAACAATATCGCCAAGGATCTTAGAGTTTCAAAATTGATTTTTAATTCTCGAAAAAAACTTTCCGTACGTTCATCAACATCGTGTGTAAGTTCACCGATAACGTTCTTTTCTTGGGAATCATAAAAAGTCCAGCCACCGAAAAAGGACATAGCAGTCCCAAGACATAAAACCAATATCAAGATTAAATTTAGCTTGTAGCTAAGATTCACAACAAATACCTGTTTATAAATGAACTGCTTATCGTAACAAACTAGCAAGATATCTGAAATTTTACAAAAATAGAATGGAATCACTCCCGCGGAGCATCGACTGACAATGCTAAAATACGACTGACTTCTGCCAAATCAAATCCGGATTTCCGCTGCCAACGATTTGTAACGGTATCTTCTTCATCGCCACCCTTCCAATGCTCGGCTTGTCGATAACACCATCATGTGACACAAATAAACAATTAATGCTCTGAAAGACCATGGAGTTTGGGGCGGGACTGAAAGTCTCTTATAATCAAGGTCATATTTCGTCGGCGTGACAAAAGCCTTCAAGAGAGAACAGAAGCAGGTAAAAGAAACAACAGAGTCATTTCAACAGGCTTGCTTCATTACGACCTTCTAGCACAACAGTCAATTGGTAGATTACGGGGCCGAAGCCTTCCCTTCGGCCCCGCATATTCACGTTATCAATAGTTGAGTATCCCCTTCAACTTATCCCCCACCTGCTGGCCAACCTTATCAACAACTTTTTTTTCGATCTTCTTTTTTTCAGCATCGATTCGTTTATTGACCTCGGTTTCAAGTTGTCTTTTATATTGGTCGATCCCCTGTTTTTTAATTTCTGCCAGAGCTCGATCGGTCAAGACCTTAAGTACCTGATCAGCGATCTGCGCAGGTGACGCGCCACTTTTACCGCCAAGATTCTCCAATTCAATCTTTGGAAGTTTCAGTTCATAGTCCTTATTAAGTGGAATCACCTTGGCATGGATCTTACCTCCAGTAAAAAGCAGCTTACGGACGAGTAGCTTCGGGGTTTCACTACTCTCTTGTGACGACGAAGCAGAAGATTCTGACGAACCCGCTGTCAATTGCTTCTTGAGCACGTCAAGGTTGGTTTTACCCTCCGCATTCAATTCGAAAAAAATCTCAGGATCCAGCACCCTGACAGATTCAATCACAACCATCTCTTCAGAGAGTGACGTCAGTTCGATCTGGGTTGAAACTTCACCGAGAGAAAAAGCCTGCTGTCCGATAAACCCTTGCGGATTGCCAACCGTTAATCCCCGAATCTCACCTGATCCATTCTGCAATACGATCTTCACACTTTCAACTTGAACAGTCGTCTGCGTTGCCTGCGACCCATAAGTTTCAATAGCCGACTTAACCAGATCATCGAGATTTGACAGCAGGAAATAAACCCCACCCCCGATGGTGATCAACAAAACAAGAACTGCTCCAAGAACTATTTTTTTCATGGTTTGCCTCGCTCTATTCAACGATGTGAGAGTTAACAATCTACCAGCAAATATACCACAGGAATACGCCTCGAAGGCATGAACGGATAGGATCTTCAATAATGAAAACCAGACTGAACAAGTTAAAACTCAGCGTTTACACGAAAGAAGAAATTTTAGCACATTGGCCAGATAGTCACCAAAAGCAACTAGAACACCAACAACTGGCAGAGGAATACCAAAGGTTCTGCTGAAAGGTAGAGATTCGCGATAGATCAGAGAAGAACAGATAATCACAAAAACTCGCACAACTTAGATGCTCTTCAGACGCTATCCCCCCAGCGCAACCTTACGCACCTGATCAAGACCGACCTCTTCAACCAACTTACCGATCCGGCATTTACGATTTTGAGCGGCGAACCAGTCGATCAATCTTTCGACAGCGGCGAGCGCCTCTTCCTCGGTGGCAATATCTTCCAGCAAGCGCTGGCTGAACCTGGGAGCTGACCCGCCATTACCACCAACCTGAAGACGCCAACCCCTTGGGGTGCCGAGCAAGGCAATATCTTTGATGCAGGCCTCGGCGCAATCGTTTAGACAACCGGAGACTGACATTTTTAGCTTCCAGGGAAGTTCTTTAGCCTGAAAGCGTTCATCGAGCTGCAGGCCCAGCGAGACTGAATCCTGCTGTCCGCGCTTGCAGAAATCGGTACCAGGGCAGATCTTGACCGAGCGGACACACGGGCCGAAGGGGCGACCACGACGCATCCCATCAAGATCAGCCCAAACGGCATCGATATCCTCTTCAGCCAGACCGATGATCATCACCCTTTGAGCGCTACTCAACTTGAGACGCGCATTGTAACGACGCGCGACAGCGGCGATCTGTTCCAGCTGCTCGGGTGTTGCTAGTCCAGCCGGAATATGAGGGGTAATCGCGTAGGTTTGACGATCACGTTGAACAATAGCCCCTTTTTCAACAATATCCAGTTTCATCAGTTCTCAACCAATATTTCCGCGATTATGTTCAATACGCCCAAAGACCAGCATCCCTCCGTAGTGGCCGAGCATAGTCACACAGAAAAGCGCTGCGCCGGCCAACGCGAGAAAAAACCAGGTGGAAAATCCCATTGAAGAAAGAAGTTCAGGGTTGTCATATCGAAGCAGAAGCATCTCACAGCAGATCATCACCAGACAAACACCCAGAATAAGTTTCCGGTGGAAGATCTGACTCCTGGCGGCGTCATAGTGACGTTTCCAGCTGAATATACCGGTCGCTAGAGTGGCTAAAGCGCTCAAAGGGACCAGCACAAGAAGTAAATAGATGCCGTGATCGAGAGTTTTCAGTCCAAAAAGAAGATAGAGCGTCAAAAAAAGAGCAAGTGTCGGCAACAGAGCATTGGGAAAGTGCGCCATCACGGCATGCGGCATAAAAGAATCGGTCATTTCCTGCAACAAGCCTTTAATTCCTGCGGGAGAGGGTTCGTCATTGCCCTCTTCTTTCATCAATTCAAACATATCAGATCCAACCCCGCAGACCGGACAAACGTCAGGCGCAGTTTCACCTTGATGAACATAGCCGCAAACCTTACAACGCCAGCGTTTTTGCATAACCACCTCCTGTTGCGATTGAATTTGACTCCCTTGGGGGAATCCCTATAATCGTGACTCTATTTATATCGATTTACATTTTGACCCGCATAAGTTTGCCAGTTCCTACATAGTCCTGCAAGGAGAGAGATATGAAAGCTGTTCTTATTGATGAATTCGGTGGCGTCGACGTCCTGAAAGTTGGTGATGCTGATCGCCCTTCTCCCAAGGGAGATGAAGTCCTGATTAAGGTTGTAGCGACCAGTATCAACCGTCCTGACCTGGTGCAGCGTGAAGGAAAATACCCACCACCTCCAGGTGATTCAGAAATTCTCGGTCTCGAAGTGGCAGGGACAATTGAAGAAATCGGCAGCGATGTCAGCGACTGGAAAGTCGGCGACCGTGTCATGTCACTGGTCGGTGGCGGCGGTTATGCTGAATACGCCGTCGCTTACGCCTGCCATCTGATGCCGATCCCCGAGAGCATGAGCTTTGAAGAGGCCGCTTGCGTCAATGAAAGCTATATCACCGCCTTCCTCAATGTCTTCATGATCGGTGATCTGCAGGACGGCCAGACTGCAATCCTGCATGGCGGCGGCGGTGGCGTCAATACCGCGGCGATTCAGCTGGCCAAAGCGCTGACCCCCAACGCCAAGCTGATCGTTACAGCCCACCCGTCAAAAATGGAGCGTGTTAAAGAGTTGGGTGCCGATCTGGTCATCGACTTTACCGAAACGCCTGATTTCAGCGATGCGGTTAAAGAGTTCACCAAGAAAAAAGGGGTCAACGTGATTCTCGATCATGTCGGTGCCAAGTACCTGAAACCCAACATGAGCAGTCTGGGCTACACCGGCAAACTGGTGATTATCGGCATCATCAGCGGCATCAAGGCCGAGCTCAACCTAGCGTTGATGATGGTCAAGCGTCAGCAGATCATCGGCTCGGTACTGCGCAGCCGACCGGTGCCCGAAAAAGGTGAGATCGTCGCCGAGTTCACCCGCCGCGCCCTACCCAAATTTGCCGATCGCTCGATTGTACCGATTATCGAGCAGGTCTTCCCGATTGAGCAGATTCAGGATGCACACCTGATGATGGAAGAGGACAAGCACTTCGGAAAAATTGTTCTAAAGGTCAGCTGATTCGGCACCCAGTAGGATAGAAAAAGGCCGCAGACAAATTGTCTGCGGCCTATTTATTGATTTTTTTCTGCGTCACTCAGCCTAGCAGGTATGGCTTCACCAAGGTCAGCGCAATCCCCCACATCATCAGACAAACCAAACCGTCAAGCATTCGCCAGGCATTGCGCCGCTTGAAAAGTGGCGCTAACATTGGGCCACCGATTCCCAGTGTAAAAAACCACAGAATTGAAGCGGTCACGGCACCAGCACCAAAGATCAAGCGTTGATCAATCGGAAACTGGCCGCCGATACTGCCTATCAGCACCACGGTGTCGAGATAAGCGTGCGGGTTCAAAAAAGTCACCGCCAGCGTTGAGAGAATAAGCGCTCCTCGGGTTAGAGGAACTGTCCTTTCAGTCTGCAACCCGCTACCGCCACGCAGAGCAGAGCGCAAGGCGAATGAGCCATAGACCGCAAGAAAGAGTGCGCCCCCTAGGGCCGCATAACGCATCAATTCCGGATGTGACGAGACAAGCGTACCGACCCCGGCTAACCCGATACCAATCAGCAGTAGATCGCCACCAGCACAAAGTGCCGCAATCAACAGTGGACGGTTTCCACGCACCGCATTCGACAGCACAAAAGCATTCTGGGCACCAATAGCGATGATCAAGCCAGCGGTCAGAGCAAAACCTTGTAGATAGATACTAAGCATGTATCGTTTCTCCTTTATGGAGGCAAGACTAACCATCGAATCAATATTTGTAAAATTAATTGTTTTACGCCATCATTAGCAATGCTAATATTAAAACATGATTGATTATCGACTTCTCGCAGCCTTGGCTGCAGTCATAAAAGAGGGTGGTTTCGACCGAGCCGCTCAGGTCCTCCATCTGACACAGTCAGCAGTCTCCCAACGGGTTCGTCAGCTCGAAGAACGCTTGGGACAGGTGCTACTGGTCCGCTCACAGCCCCCCGAACCGACACCTGCCGGTCGCCAACTCCTCAAGCATTATCAGCAGGTGCTCCTGCTCGAAAATGCCCTCCCCGCTTCGTTGCTGGGTGAAACGGCCGAGGGGCCGTTGACCTTAGCGCTGGGCATCAATGCCGACAGTCTGGCCACCTGGTTCTGGCAGGCAGGGGGAGAACTCCTTGAACGGCGGAATATCCTCTTCGATCTGCGGGTTGACGATCAGGATGTCACCCAACAAATGTTAAAGAAAGGTGAAGTCGTCGGTTGCGTCAGCGCTGCTGCGACGCCACTACAAGGTTGTCGTTGCGTCTACCTTGGCACCATGGTTTACCGACTGCTGGCGCGAGCCGAGTTTATTGCTCGTTGGTTCCCTGAGGGGCTGAACACAAAAGCCGTCCAACAGGCGCCAGCAGCCATCTTCGGCCGTCATGATGCCCTGCAATTCCGCCTGCTACGACAAGCTCTGGGCTCGAAACCACCCATCGTTCCGGCACACTATGTCCCCTCCCCGGAAGCCTTTGCCGAAGCCGTTTATCGCGGTCACGCCTACGGTGCCATACCTGATCAACAGAGTGAAGTATGGCTGCAAAAAGAAGACCTGGTCGAGGTGATCCCGCAGCACGAAAATGTCCGACTCTATTGGCACTGCTGGAATATCTCTTCGGAATTACTGGATGATCTTGAAGGATGCTTTAAAAGGGTTGCGAGAGAGGTTTTGTTTCAGGAAGATCTGTGAAATCGAAGAAGCGAGAGACGGGAGGCGAGAAAAACCACGACAGAACAACCCACCCCCGTGTGACGCAGCCGCAACGCAACAGAGATTTTGAGGAATTCGAACGAAGATGTCTGAGCCGCAGGCGAGTTTCTAAGTGAGCTCAAAAACGGCGAGAAGTGAAGGGAACCGCCACAGGCGGCAAGGAGGTCGGGGCGCGTTTTGATCCAACCTTTTGCGCGGACAAAAGGCTGGGCGCCTGCCGGGGCGCAACCCGGCGCCTATGAACCTAGCAGCCCGTCAGACTATTCATGGACTGGCTGCTAGCGTCCGTAGAAGCTATCTCTTTTCCAACATCAACCGCACCCCCAAACCCAGCAACAACGCCCCGCACACTCCTTCAAGCCAACGATGCAGTGTCGATGAGAGCAACACCTGACGATATCGATCGAGTAGCAGGGCGACAAGACAGAGCCACAAAAAAGCCATAGTGAAGTGGATACCGGCCAGAAAGAGCGATTTGATAAGCACCGGATCGGTGGGATGAATAAACTGCGGCAGAAAGGCAAGGTAGAAAACAGCCGTTTTAGGGTTTAGAACAT
Organism: Deltaproteobacteria bacterium; assembly: GCA_024279255.1. GTDB lineage: Bacteria > Desulfobacterota > Desulfuromonadia > Desulfuromonadales > Geopsychrobacteraceae > Geopsychrobacter. Next base: position 20,827 of record JAJRRT010000042.1, read on the forward strand.
TACTCATCACCCCTTCGACAAAACTGCGGCGCAGGGAACGAGATCGAGCTGGACTTGCCGATAGCTCTTGTTCTGAGCCTGATTTTAAGGCATTGCGCAAAGCCTGAAAACCGAGCCAGCCAAGATAGAGAGCTCCGACAATTTTAAGTAAAGAATACAGCGTCGCAGAGGTCATCAGAATAAGTGAGACTCCCAGTGCCGAAAGAACGGCGTGAAAAAATAGTCCGCTACAAATTCCGGCGGTGGTAACAATTCCGGTACGCACATCACCACCCAGAACATTGCGGATCACAAGCAGGGTGTCAGCCCCTGGGGTCAGAGTCAAAATCCCTGCGAAAGCAATAAAGGTCAAGATCGATGAATCGATCATTTCATCCCCTTTAAATTCTTAATCCAATGGATCGGCACCGCATCGTGTTGAACAGTGCGAGAATATTCCATCGCCGGGCGACCAAACGACATACAGTGCCCAATGCTATGATTCGCAGGAATACCAAGTTGAATCCGCAGTTGTGGTACGATCTTTTCAAGTGTCCATTTTGCCAGAGCATTCCACAAGGTTCCAAGTCCCTGACACTGTGCCAGCAGTTCAAAACTGGTCAAAGCAATCAAACAATCCGATTCAGAAGCTTGTCCTTTCTTGGGTGCAGTCGCCACCAACAGGTGCGGGGCGTCACGAAACAGGGTATCGATACCAGCCTTCTCCCAGGCCGGAACAAAATCGCGAAAAAATGAAAGTCGGGCAGGAAGTGGTCCCTTCTCCACAGCCTCTTTGATTCCGCGATAAGCAGCTTCGCGCAATTGCATCATCGCATCACAGTCTTCGATGACAAAAAAACTGACCTGACGCGCATTATGTCCGCTCGGAGCATGCCAGGCCGTCTGTAACAAATCATGAATTAATTGTGGATCAACATTTTCGTTGAGATAACGGCGCACTGAACGACGGCCACGAATCAAGGTCGCAAGCTGATCGGGCTGCGGAAGATTCCCTGCCAGCGGCAGACTCGCCTGCGGATCCTTACCAAAAATCGACAGAGCTCCGGTTGGACAGATTGCCAGACAATGTTGACAGCGGATGCATTGTTTCTCTTTGCTCTTATGAATCAGCGGATAACCGCCCTGCATATCAATAATCTTCACGGGGCAGTCAGCAGCGCAACCTCCACAGCTGATACATTTACCTCGGTCTATTACGAAGTCCAGCATGAGTCAACCCTTCCTTTAAGCCAATTATCTGTTTTAAATCCGGGGAACCTTTAATCTAAACGTCAATAAAATCGCGAATGCCGTCAATCCAGCACTGACCAGATAGCTCGGAACAAAGGTATGACTGAATTCTGCAAGCAACCCCGCACACCCCGGCCCGATAATCTGACCGGCGGCGAAGAAGAGAGTCAGGGTGCTAAACCCGCTGGCGGCTCGCTCAAGGCCCAGGTACTCGGCAACCGCAGCCGCCATGATCGTCGGCACGGCAAAGAGCACCGATCCGTAAAAAATGACTGACAACCATAACGCCCAAGAGCCGAGAGAACCACCAAACCCGGCCAACAGATAAGCGACTGTGAACACCGTATAGACCAGGAGCATGCCGTTACGCCGCCCGATCCGATCCGAAATACTTCCGAACACTACACCTGAAAAGAGTGCGAAGAAACCGACCCAGGACCAGAGCTGACCGGCACGGACCTCGGTGAAGCCGTAATCTTCAACCATCGTGGTTACGATGAAGGTGCCATAGACCATGTAGGTCAGGCCAAAGATCAGATAAATAATCCCGAGCTGGATCAAGATCCCAGTACCAGCCTTGCCGATCATCTCTTTTTGAGTAACAGCCTCAACCTGCCCGTAGGGCTCAAGGCCAAGTTCAGCCGGGTCGTTCCGAACCACCAACAAGGCAACCACTGCCGCCAGAAGGCTCACAATTGCCAGCAATATCCAGCTACTTCGCCAGCCGTACATGGAGTTCAGAATCGGAACAATCTGCCCGGCAAGGATAATTGCAAGGCCATTCCCGGCGATAATCATGCCAGCGGCCTGGCCACGTTTATTGCGCCGGAACCAGTGAGAAACCAGCACCATAGTCGGGATATTGGCAAAACCGCTTCCCACTCCAGCCAAGCCGTAAAAAATCACCAACATGGACAGGTTCCCGGAACGACTGATAAAGAGCATACTCAGACAAACCAGTAACAAACCGCAAAAGATAACGGCACGCGGACGATACCGCCGAATCAACCAGGGGGAGACTGTGACCGCCAGCAAGTAACCGATAAAATTCCCGGTGCTGATCAGCCCCATTTGATCATAACCCAGGGATAAACCTTGCCGCATCGCCGGTAACAGGAGGCCAAAAGCGAAGCGCGCCAGCCCCAAACAGGCAAACAGGGTCAACCCACCGGAGAGAACAATCATCCAACCGTAATGAATGGGAAATTTACGGGCGATATTCACGGAGTGATTTCTTCTGTTTGTTCTGCTGGCAATTGAGCGGCGATGGCCATCATCACACGCTCGACAATCGCAATATGGGTCTCCTTACAATTCTCAAGAGCAAAAAGGTCATCAAAGTTCAAGGGCGCGCCGAAACAGGCTTCGCCGCGTTGCCCGAAACCGGGGAATTTCCAGTGATTCAACCCGGTAAGTGCCGTCGGAATAACAACCGGACGATGATCGTAAATCAACTTACCAACACCGCGGTTCCCCTTGCCGAGACGACCATCCTTATGTCTGGTCCCTTCAGGGAAAAGCATCACTTTTTGAGTTTCCAGTAACTCTCCAAGCTGTTTCCCAGCCTTCAGGTCGCGACCGCGCCTGATCGGAAAAGCCCCCCAACTAAGAAAAATCGCCCGAAGTAGCGGATTACGAAAGAGTTCTTCCTTCGCCGGGGCCCAGAGCATCTGAAGTGGAAACTTGCGCAACACCACCCAGGGGAGGAAAACCGTTTCATTTCCTGAGATATGATTCGAAACAATCAGCACCCCACCGTTTTTCGGAATATGTTCCATACCTCGGGTCGAAAAATGGTTCAAACCCGAAGCATAAAACCCGATACCGTAGGCAGCAAACATCGCCCAAAGGCGCCTGATCAAAGAAATTTTCACACGAAAGCCCTTTCAAAGATTTCAAAAGATGGAACAGTATAACCGATCAACCCTGATCAGAGTAAAGATCTGTCTGAGCATCATAATCTTGCATGACACCAGGTCACATTCTCTTTTTTGTAGCATCATCCACCCTTGACCGCTAATCTAAAGAATAACGAATCTAGATAATAAGCTTCTGTTAAACAAAAAAATGGAGGGACCAGATGTCAGACATCACCAGACTTCCAGCTTGGCAGGCCCTGATTGAGAACCATCGTCATTTAAAAACAACAACAATGCGCGAACTATTCAGTGCAGATCCGCAACGTTTTAAAGGTTTCTCCCTGCAACTTGATGATCTCCTCTTCGATTTTTCCAAGAATTTAATAACCGAAAAAACCATCAATCTGCTAGGCGAATTAGCTGATCAGACCGGTTTGCGTAAGCGTATCAACGCCCTTTTTGCCGGAGAAAAGATCAACAACACTGAAGGACGCGCAGCCCTGCACACCGCCTTGCGCAATCGCGGTAACGAACCGGTGCCCCTGGATGGGCAGGACTTGATGCCACAGGTGAAGCGGGTATTGCGGCAGATGGGAGATTTTTCGCAACAGGTGCGTAGCGGCAAATGGCGTGGTTACAATGGCCAGCAGATTACAGATGTCGTCAATATCGGAATTGGTGGCTCAGATCTCGGTCCCTTGATGGTCACCGAAGCACTCAAACCTTACGCCTGCAGCAAACTGCGCAGTCACTTTATCTCGAACGTTGATGCCAGCCAACTCTGCGAAGTTCTCAAACGACTTGACCCTGAAACCAGTCTATTTCTGATCGCTTCAAAAACCTTCACCACTCAGGAAACCCTGACCAACGCTCATTCGGCGCGTAGCTGGTTTCTGTCTCACGCAAAAGACGAACAGCATATCGCACGTCACTTTGTCGCGATTTCAACCAACCGTGAACTGGTCAGCGATTTCGGCATCGACCCGGCCAACATGTTTGAATTCTGGGAATGGGTTGGTGGCCGCTATTCGCTCTGGAGCGCGATCGGACTGTCGATTGTATTGGCAATCGGAATCGATAGGTTTGAAGAGTTACTGGAAGGCGCACATCTGGTCGATGAACATTTCCGTACCACCCCCTGGGCAGAGAACATCCCGGTGATAATGGGCCTGCTCGGCCTATGGAACGGTAACTTTCTCGGCGCAGAAAGTCAGGCGATCCTCCCTTACGATCAATACCTGCACCGCTTCCCCGCCTATCTGCAGCAGGCCGACATGGAGAGTAACGGTAAACGGGTCACTATGGATGGAGAAGCGGTTAACTGTAGCACCGGCCCAATCATCTGGGGAGAACCAGGCACCAACGGCCAGCACGCCTTCTACCAGTTAATCCATCAAGGGACACGCCTGATCCCCTGTGATTTTTTGGCCGCAGTCAAGAGTCAGAATCCACTCGGCGAACATCAGGAGATTCTACTCTCCAACTTTCTCGCCCAGAGCGAAGCTTTGATGATGGGTAAAACCGCAGACGAAGCCCGCCAAGAAATGTTCGACGCAGAGCTACCCCCAGAGGAGATTGAAAGGCTCGTCGCGCATAAGGTCTTTCCTGGCAACCGACCGAGCAACTCCTTTTTATACCGCAAGCTCGATCCAAAAACCCTCGGCATGCTGATCGCGCTTTATGAACACAAGATTTTCGTGCAGGCAAGCCTCTGGGGAATTAACCCCTTCGACCAGTGGGGTGTTGAACTCGGCAAACAGTTAGCAAAGAAAATTCTGCCCGAACTGGCTCCAGGTGCTGCGATTGGCGAACATGACAGTTCAACCTGCGGCCTTATCGAAAGAATCCACAAATTTCAGAGCTAAAGTCAAAGTAAAGGCTGCCTTACGTTCGCACAAAATTAAACATTCACAAAAATGAACTTCACATAATTATGAACACCAGAACTCTGAAGCACGGTTTCACTCCCGTGTGGCACAACAGAAACGGCTATAGAATCTAGTCAAACCAAGGCTTTTCGCGTTCCAATTCTCAACTATTTAAGCTTGATCCCGGTCTGCAATAACTCAATTTTATTCTGTTTATAAAGACTGCCCAACGCCTTCTTAAACTGTTTTTTGCTCAATCCCAGTAACCGCCTGATCTCTTCAGGTGAGCTGCTGTCGTTCAGCGCTAAAAAGCCACTCCCGGCAAGTGCCTGTAAAATTTTATCCCGACCGATATCGGCACCGGCTTTCCCCCCAGGGTTAAGACTGAGATCGACCTTACCGTCATCACGCAGACGTGAGACAAAGCCTACCAGGGTCTGGCCAATCTGCGCGTCGATCGGGTCATCGGCATAGAGCAACCCTTCGTAGCGGTTATTGATAATCATTTTGACACCTAAATCAGTGGTTCGCCAAACCATGAGATCGACCTGTTGACCAAACTTCAAATCCGGCGAGGCCTCCAGAAAATCGGTGATACGGCAAGAGCCACAGAGATTGTCATCCTCATCAAGTTCAATCCGCACCAGGGTTCTCTCCCCATGCTTGGGACGAAAAGGGATATCCTCAATCGCTACCGGTAGTTCGAACCCTCGTCCCAACTCGAACAGAACCCCTTCGGGTTCTATCTTTCTAACCCGTAATGCTGCAAATTCTCCTGCTGAAGCCAACGGCAGTTTCAGGGTCGCCTGGAGATCACCATCCTGATCCCGGTAAATAAAGACCCGCAACAAATCACCAACCGAAACATCCGATGTCAGCTCCTGTTTAGGGAGCAATAGACGCTCACTGCCTGCGTCAAGCCAAGCTCCCTGACGATCTAGATCGACAACGGGGAACTCATTAATTCTTCCTATTTCGAGCGTTTGCTGTTTCATATTGGTCCTGTCCTTCTTCTGGTAATAGCGAAAATTCTGCTTGTATTCCCTACCCGCTGCACGTACGTTTAAAAAATAATATCTTACAGGTGGGGGTAAAGATGAAAAAACATATCGTTGTGATAGATGATGACAACCTCATTCTCACAATGGCCAAGGATTTTCTACAGGCAGCGGGGTTTCAGGTCTCAACCTCAGATAACGGCCTCTTTTCCAATCATATCATTTATAGCAGCAGCCCACCCGACCTGATCATCATCGACCTTATGATGCCGCTGATGAACGGAGATCGCAAGATTAAAACCCTGAAAAGCAAAGATCGCAGCCGAAATATCCCCGTGTTGCTTATGTCCTCGAAAATATCCGACGAACTTCGGCAACTGGCCAACGCTGCGGGTGCTGATGGTATTATCACCAAACCCTTCACATCCTTTGGACTCGTCCAGACCGTTCGCAATTACCTTTAAAGTCGATATACTTGGGTGAGCCCTTCGAACCCAAGACGAAAAGAGGACAAGTTATGAGCTTAAATGCCCTGCTCTCGGCCATGAGCCGAGATTTTGCCGCCAACGCAGATCCCGACATTCTGACGGTCATGAAGAATTCCCGCCAGAACCTTGTAGATTCTGGCGTCCACAAAGAGGCTCTGGGTTATGGCGAGAAGATGAATAATTTTGTGCTTCTTGATTCTTCGGATACCGAATTCTCAAGCCATGACGCCTTGAAAAAAGGGCCTCTGCTGCTGAACTGGTATCGAGGAATCTGGTGACCTTACTGCAACGCGGAGCTGGAAGCTCTGCAAAAAGTTCTACCTGAAATTGAAAAAACCGGCACCACCATGGTCGCGATCTCGCCGATGCAACAAAAGTATACAGGCAATCTGATGCGAAACCTCGGTCTGAGTTTTCCACTACTCCTTGACCCGGACAATCTTCTCGCCAAGCAGTTCCGCATGGTCTACAAGCTACCCGACTCACTCAAAGCGGTCTACCAAGGATTAGGCATAGATCTGGAGCGTTTCAATGGAAATGATAGTTGGGAGTTGCCGCTTCCTGGACGTTTTGTGATCGATCGCGATGGGACTGTAATCGATGCCTCACTCCACCCGGATCATACGAAGAGACCTGAGCCGGAGGAGACCTTGGAGATACTTAAAAAACTTACCGCCTGAACAAAAGCGCCTCAAAAATAACAAAGGGCAACTCTTGAATGAAATCAAGAAGTTGCCTTTTGTTATTATACTTGCGAGCTCACAATTTCAAACAACCGACATGACTCTCTTCTGATAAAGGACGAAACGTATCAGCAGACTTCAACCAAAGTCGGATGAATCATCAAGCCTCCTCTTGCCGGGTACCGCTCTCCAACTCGTAGGGCCAGGCAACAACGCCACCCTCAAGATAGCGTACTTTCTTGAATCCCGCCGCCAGCAGAATTCGTGCGGCCTCATAACCGCGCAGACTCAACTTGCAAAATGGGACAATTTCTAAATCAATAGGGAGCTCTTTTAATCGTTCGCGCAACTGCCCCAACGGAATCAGAGTTGCACCTGGGATACGCACCAACTCTGCCTCGACTGGAGAACGGACATCGAGCAGTAGCATTGGTTGAGACTCCTGACGACGCTGCTGAAATTCGAAAGGAGTGTAGCTGCTCGCCAACTCATCCAATTTATTGCGCAAGGCATTTGCTGCTTGATGCAAGGGGTCCATCGCAGTCGCGAAAGGTGGTGCGTACGCCAGATCAAGCCGTGCCAGATCGTCGATTGTCCCTTTTAAACTCAACAGTGAGACAATGACATTGATCCGCCCGGAGATCTCTCCAGGGCCAGCCATCTGCGCACCCAGCAACTGGCGACTGTTACGATCTACAATCAGACGGATAACGACCGGCTTAACACCCGGATACGAATGGACTCGATCAGGACCAGAAATCAGAATCGATTCTGGATCGTAACCGGCTGCCTGTGCGGCATTGACAGAAAGGCCCGTCCGCGCAAGGCTTTGGTCAAAAAGTTTGACTATCAGAGTTCCAAGAACGCCAGGAAAAAGATCGGTTGCACCGCCAAGCTGATCTGCCAGAACTCGCCCTTGCCGGTTGGCCGTCGAACCGAGTGGCAGATGGAGCTGTTCTCCCGTTTGCATCTGCACCACCTCGACGCAGTCCCCAGCGGCAAAAATCAGCGGGTCACTGGTCCGCATCTGCTGATCGCCAAGAATCCCGCCAGTCTCTCCGATCTGCAAACCGGCTGCGGCAGCCAATTCAGTTTCGGGACGAACCCCGATAGCCATAATCACCAGATCAGCGGAATAACCGCCGCTCTTGGTTACAGCACGACAAACACGTCCAGCCTCTCCCTCAAGCCTTACAAGTCCTTCATTGAGGCACAGGTTCACTCCATGCTTACTCAACTCCCGCGCCGCCAAACTCGCAAATTCGGTATCAACAACACCGCCCAGAACCTGCTCTTGCAGCTCTAAAAGAGTCACGCTAAGGCCTCGCGCGACCAGCGCTTCAGCCATCTCAAGCCCGATCAACCCGGCCCCGACAATAACCGCATGCTCGGCATTGATAGCAAACTGGTCGATCTTCTCAGCATCCTCCATAGTCTTGAGCGCTAAAACCCCGCTCAATTCCATCCCAGGAATTGCGGGCATGATCGGCTGGCAACCGGTCGCCAAAACAAGCTTATCGTAAAGTAGATATTCAGTATTTTGGCTTTCATGACATCGAACCAGAACTCTCTGCTGCTGACGGTCTATCTCGACCGCCTCACAGCCACTTAGCACCTCAATCCCTTTGACTCGCTCAAAGAAAGCTTCATCGCGCGTCACGCCAGTTGGTGTTTGACGCACTTCATCCAAATCATCGAACAGTCCCTCTACAAAATATGGAAGTGCGCAAGCACCGTAGGAAAATCGCTGACTTCGCTCGACCACAACAATTTCAGACGTACTATCGAGGCGGCGCAGACGGGAGGCCGTTTTCATGCCAGCAGCAACTCCACCGATAATCAGAATCCGTTTCTTTTGCATCGATTTTCTCCTGTAGATTTTGTATAAGGCCAAAAGCCAACTTCGAACTCACTTTATTTATTTAAACCACAGGCTAAGATAGCCACAAACTAGCTGTCAATAGATATATATTAATATGCATATTAATGATGGTGCTGGACAGCTTTTTATCGGACTGATACCCTGCTAAAAAAACCAGAATGGAGGTCGACGATGGCAGACAAAAGCAGTGTACCGTCCTGTACCAAATGTAGCCCCCTGTGGCAAAAGCAGGGGACAACAAATTGTTGGAGTGAACCAGGCCAGGGACCAGACCAGCCACCACATTGCCCAGCGGCCATCAGCCCTGACACCATCAAAGAAACCTTCGCCCGGTATGAAGGTGAAGATGAAGACGCAAAGCTTGCGCGGGTTGCTGCTCAGGTTGAAGGTTTGTGTTACCAGCCGGTTCCGGGAAGCGATGCAGTCAACGCACGCTGGACACGCGTCGAAGACACCATTGCACTCGCCAAACTCATGGGGTATCAGAAGATAGGAATTGCAACCTGTATTGGACTACTGGATGAAAGTTCACGCCTTGCGGACATTCTTGGCGCTCAGGGTCTGGATCCTGTTTCGGTCTGTTGCAAAGCGGGCAGCATCGATAAGCTCGCCTTAGGCCTCAAAGAAACAGAGAAGGTCCGGCCCGGCACATTCGAACCGGCCTGTAACCCGATTGCTCAAGCTGAAGTATTGAACCAACAACAAACCGACATGAACCTGATCGTGGGCTTGTGCGTTGGACACGATATGCTGTTTTCAAAACACTCCAAGGCACCGGTTTCAACGATTATCGTCAAAGATCGTGTCACTGGGCATAACCCGATAGCAGTTCTTTATGGACAAAACTTCTACTACAAACGTCTGCAAAAGCAGCAGGTTATACCGAACGTCGAATAAAGCTATCAACAAGAAATACAACGGTGCAGATACCACGGCACACCAAGAGCCTTTTTCGGGGAACCTGAACCCATTTGCCGCGTATATTTATGTGGAATATTCTTGACACAACTAATCAACTTTACCTATAGTTTTGTGACAAGAAAATTATGGAGGTATAACCGATGAAACTCTCAACCAAAAGCCGTTACGGAGTTCGTGCCATGTTCGACATGGCCTACCACGCAGGCACCCTGCCTGCTCAAATCAAAGACATCTCCCGGCGCCAACAAATCTCGCCCCGCTACCTTGAACAAATCTTTCAAGATCTAAAAAAAGCCGGGCTTCTCAACAGCCGGCGAGGTCCTCAGGGTGGCTACAGCCTCTCACGACCAGCCGACGAAATCACGGTTAAGGACATTGTCCTGGCCGCTGAAGGTGAACTGGAGTTAGTGAATTGCGTTAAAGGCCTACGTAAAACGAAAGACACCACAGAAGATGCGGGCGAAGCCTGTCAGTTTGACAATCGTTGCGTCACCCAACATATCTGGAGTGATGCCAGCAAAATTCTCGGGGACTATTTTTCGAGCCTGTCATTGAAAACGCTTTGTGATCAAGCCAAGGAACTGGGGCTCGAAAAAGAGTTGGATCACCGCTTCATGTACTTCATCTGACGTATCTGCGTGTTTTTAAATGGAACCCTGAACAGATCATTATATAGAAGTGGGTTAAATGCATGTCTCTGAATGCAAAAATGGTCAAACTTCAGTCGCTGTTACGTGAAATTGAACAGGCTGTGGTTGCCTTTTCCGGTGGGGTCGATTCAACCTTCTTGCTCAAGGTAGCCAGTGACTGCCTCGGTGCGAGAAATGTTATCGCTCTGACCGCAACCTCACCGACCTACCCCGACTTCGAATTTCAACAAGCCTGTGAACTCGCTCAGGAAATCGGCGTTGAACAGATCGTAATCGAAAGCAATGAGCTTGAGATTCCCGGTTTTGCCGACAACCCACCCCGCCGTTGTTATCACTGCAAATACGAGTTATTCAGTCTCTGCCTTGAACAGGCCAAAATGCGCGGCTTTGCAACGGTTCTTGATGGCTCAAACCTGGACGACCTGGGTGATTATCGCCCCGGTCGCGACGCGGTTAATGAATTACAGGTCCGCTCCCCTCTGCTCGAAGCAGGGCTTGGCAAAGAGGATATCCGCGCATTGAGCCGAGAGCTCGGGCTCAGGACCTGGGACAAACAAGCCTTTGCCTGTCTCTCCTCACGCTTCCCCTACGGAACCAAAATCACCATCGAGCGCTTGCGTCAAATAGACAGCTGTGAGACATTTCTGCGTGAAAATGGCTTCAAAAACTACCGTGTGCGTTACCACGATGACATTGCGCGCATTGAGGTTGCTCCCGATGAGATTCAAAGACTCTCCGACGACCAGTTACGCGACAAACTGGTCGCAGCCTTCAAACAGGCGGGCTTCATCTTTGTGACTCTTGACCTCCAGGGCTACCGTACCGGCAGTATGAACGCCACCCTCCCCCAAAGCGAGTGAGGGAAGGAAGTAAGCGGTGAAGGGTAAAGCGCAAGAATAGCCTACTCTTCGCCGAGGTATCACAACTTAAACGCTTTACTCCTCACATTCCAAACCCTCGGGAGGTGTCATGCCGAAGAACAGTGTCTTACTGGCCGTCTGCTTTGTCGGCGGGATATTTGGCGGTCTCGCCTGCAGTGTCTTTATCTGGATGCTGGGAAACTGGGGGATTACCGCGCTGCTCAACGTACAGATTGCTCCCGTGTTGACTCCAGACTGGCTCTATCCACGGTTGATCTGGGGTGGAATCTGGGCCATTCCATATTTTCTTAGCGTTAGCGTTCCGCGTGCTCGGCGCCATTGGGTCCGCAAAGGTCTCTACGCCAGCCTGCTACCAACCATCTATATGCTCTTTGTTGTGTTCCCTTATCACTTGGACAAGGATCAGGCGGGGCTCGCTCTCGGAATACTGACCCCGGTTGTGGTCCTTGTCACCAATCTGGTTTGGGGCCTGTTTACCGGAATCTTCACCAGACTCTTCTGGGGACGCTGATGGTTGTCAGACTCTTCCCTTTGCTGCTTTTTCTACTCTTCAGCAGCAGTGCTTTTGCAGAATCTCGAAGCGGCAATGTCAGTTGGATTTACGATGGAGATACAATCAAGGTAGATGGCATCGGGAAGGTTCGGCTGATCGGCATCGATGCTCCTGAAAAAGAAGCTTCTCCACGCGATGATTATTATCAACGCCATGACCAGATCGACCCCGCCACCCTCCGTAAAATTGCTCAACAAGCTTTCAATTTCAATATTGAAACGGTCAAGAACCGTAGAGTCAAGCTTGAGTTTGATCACGAAAAGACCGATAGATACGGACGCACTCTTGCTTATGTCATCCTCCCCAACGGACACACACTGAATCAACTTCTTCTCGAAAAAGGATTCGCTGCCGTCTATCGACGTTTCGATTTCCAGCGCAAGCATGATTTTTTGCTGGCAGAAAAATCTGCCCGTGACCGGCAACAGGGGTTGTGGCATAAATAGACGTTGGCCGACAATTTTGAGCTAAAGTCAAAAAAGCAACGCATCTTTTCCTGACACATAAATTCATAAAACAAGAGGTAGGTATTGTGGAATCTCTGACTCAATTCAGCCAGCTATTCGATCAAAGTTTTGCAGGTATCAGTTTTAGCCGCATGCTCTTGGCTGGCATCGTGCTTTTCTTGACCCTGCTGTTGCGTAATCTTCTGGCACAACTGCTTGCTCGCACCCTGTTTGCAACGGCACGACGCACTGCTGGCGAGATGGACGATATCCTGCTGGATAAGTTAAAACGCCCCACGAGCTTCCTTGTTCTGATTGCAGGTCTCTGGTTTGCGACATCGTTACTGGCGCTCCCCACTGAACCGGTCAACCTGGCTGCTGGTGCTAAAGAGGCAATTCGACTGCTCTTTATCATCAATATCGGCTGGTTCCTTTTCAACCTGATCGGCCTGTTCGATGCGTGGCTCGGTCATTGGACCCAGAAGACCGAATCAACCCTCGATGACCATCTGCTCCCCTTTATCCGTAAAGGGTTACGTGCCTTTGTCGTGGTAATGATTGCGCTGATGTTCGCTCAAACGCTCGGGTACCCTATTTCGGGACTTATAGCATCTCTGGGGATTGGTGGGCTCGCTGTCGCCCTGGCAGCCAAGGACAGCTTGTCGAACATCTTCGGTTCATTGATGATTATCCTCGATCGCCCTTTTCAGATAGGCGATTGGGTCAAGGCGGGAGATGTTGAAGGAACAGTGGAAGAGATCGGCTTCCGTTCAACCCGCATCCGTACTTTTGCCAAAACCCTGATCACCATACCCAATAGCACCCTCACCAATCTGGCGATTAACAATTTCAGTCAAATGCCGAAAAGACGGATCAAGATGTCTGTCGGCATCAGCTACGCCACGACCACCGCCGAAATGCGTGATGCTGTGGAGAAAATCCGCAGTCTGCTGCGTGACCACCCTGCCATCGATCAGGAGTTCTTTCTGGTCAATTTTACCGACTTTGGTGCATCCAGTCTCGACATACTGGTTTACTGCTTCACCCGCACCACAGACTGGGGAGAATACCTTGAAGCTCGCCAGGACGTCTGCCTGAAAATTATGGACATTCTTGAAGCGATGGGACTGGAGATCGCCTTCCCAAGCCGCACAATCTACTTAAACAACCAGCAAAGTGATGCGACTGACGACTTGCCCGTTTCATGAAACTTTCCACATAGGTCCGCTTTACTTAAGAACCTGTAAGTATCTGTTTTTAAAGAGTTCGGCAAGATATTTGCAAATCTCCCCCAAGGAGACAGCTTCCAGGACATTCTTGCAAAGCAACTGGTAAGATGACGTTTATTCACCGTCATTTCGCCACGGAATACTATTAAAGGTATGTAATATTTGTAATCCAGGAGGACTTCCGATGGACAACATCGCAATACAAGAGGGGATTCGAAAATTATTCTACCAATGCGATGAAGACGATAAAAGAATCTACATCGCCATTGAAGTCCTCGCTGAAAAACAGGGAGAGCGCGTTTACCACGAAGCACTGAACTATCTTTTTGCTAAAGATTTCAGTCTCTCTCAAGCGAGTCGCTATTGGCGCGAAGCCACGGCCTCAATCTCCAAGTCCGATGGTCACAATCAGTCTTTTCGTGCTGTACTCCTAGATTACCTGCGCCAGAAAACCAACGAGCTAACAAATCCGCGTATTATTGAATCTCATGATCTCGAGGAAATTCGACTTTCTGCGGTCACTGACGGTCTCACCCGACTCTACAACCAAAGTTATTTCAAGCAACAACTCCAGCAAGCCATAGAACTCGCCAACAGTGAAGCAGGCCAAACCTTCAGCATCATCATCTTTGATCTGGATCATTTCAAGCAGTTCAATGATCGCTGTGGCCACCTTCAGGGAGACCTGACCCTTCGCCAGGTCGGAGACATTCTACGCAACAGCACGGGCGAGCTCGATCTTCCTGCACGTTATGGCGGAGAGGAGTTTGCCATCTTATTGCCGGACTGCAATCTGGAAGAAGCCATTCCACTGGCCGAAAGAATTCGTGGAGCAATTGACACTGAAATCTTCACCGGACAGGATCGACTCGACAATAACAATCTGACCATTAGCGGTGGCATAGCCTGCTACCCACAACACGGTCAAACGGCTGGCGAGCTGATTGAAGCGGCTGATCGTCGTCTTTACGAGGCCAAAGCAACCCGCAACGCGATTCTTCCGCGCCTTGATGACACGCGGGGAGCAAACCGTCATCAATTTCGTAATATTGTAGAAATCAAACTCGAAGAACAACAGACCTTCACCTCGGCGCTCTCCTCGGACATCAGTCATACCGGGCTATCCCTCAAAAGTGATAGTGCTCCACAGATAGACACCAAGGTTTTATTGCGGTTTCGATATCCCTTCTGGCCCAAAAACCTTGAAACAACCGGGACAGTTCGTCATATCGGCGGGACTCCAGCCGCGGGCGCATTCAAACTCGGCATCCAGTTCGACACACCGCCGAACGATTTTTTCAAGATCCTGCTGCCAAACTCGATTCCACAGCCATAACCAAAAAGAGATTTCTGCACGCGAAGGGTAAATTTGACAACAAGAAGTCTTATAAAAAATGTCGACTTGCCAGCAGATCATGCCTATTCTATTTATTCCAAACAGCAACAGAATAACACTTCAAATAAGGATACAAGATGTCAGCATCAGTCTGGATGGCAGATTTTCGTGCGGGGAATCGCGAAAATATGTTCAATAAACTTGAACGGCTTCTCGAGCACGCAGAACTTTCTCAGGTCATCAGCACTGAAGATCTCAGTGCTATCAAAATTCACTTCGGCGAAAAAGGTGGTCATGCTTACATCCGCCCTGTATTCATCCGCACTGTTGTCGATGCCATTCGTGACCTAGGTGGCAAACCGTTTCTGACTGACAGTTGCACTCTCTATCCAGGGCAACGCAAAGAAGCTGTTTCGGCACTAAACTGTGCCATTGTAAATGGTTTTGCCTACGCGGTTGTCGGCGCACCACTCATTATGTGCGACGGGTTGCGCGGCCACTCATCGCGTCGCATACCAATCGCCGGGGAACTGTTACAGAGTGCAGATATCGGTATCGAAATTCTCGAAGCTGACAACCTGATTGCCGTCAGTCATTTCAAATGTCATGAACTCACTGGGTTTGGCGGCACAATCAAAAATCTGGCCATGGGCTGCTCAAGCCGTGAAGGAAAACTCGAACAACACTCATCCGTCGCTCCGGTTGTCGCCGAAAAGCTCTGTACCCGATGTGGTGCCTGCCTCCCCGGCTGCTCTCATGGAGCGATCGAAATTGGCCCCGATTCCGCCAGCGTCGACCCACAACTCTGCACCGGTTGCGGACGCTGTATCAGCCTTTGTCCGACCAGGGCAATGCAGATTCAATGGAATGAGGAATCGGGCAAGGTCATGCGCAAAATGGCCGAATACGCATTGGCAGCACTCGATGGCAAGCAAGGTAAAAAGCTCTTCATCAACTTCATCACCCAGGTCAGCCCCTCCTGCGACTGTTATGGCCACTCAGATGCCGCGATTGTTCCCGATATCGGCATTCTGGCATCCACCGATCCCGTTGCCCTCGACCAGGCCTGTGCCGATTTGGTGAACCAGGCCCAGGGTCTTCCGGATACGGCATTAAGCAGTGGCCACGAACCAGGCGGCGACAAGTTCCGCGGAGTTCACCCCCAGATCGACTGGGAAATCACTCTCGAACATGGAGAAAAAATCGGGTTGGGAACACGTCAATATGAGTTAAAGAGATTGGAACCGAAAGGAAAAGGTTGGTAAATAACCGCGATTAGGAGTGTGGCTCAAATAACCGCCCCACAACCCCCGTGTGACGTAGCCGTAACGCAATAGAGCTTATGCGGAATTGAAGCGAAGATGTCTGAGCCGTAGGCGAGTTTCTGAGCGAGCGCAAAAGCGGAATGGAGTGAAGGGAACCGCCACAGGCGGCAAGGAGTTCGGGGCGCATTTTGATCCAACCTTTTGTGCGCCCAAAAGGTTGGGCGGCGATGAGGGGGGCCACGATAACTAACACCCCATAATTGCGATAACTCTGATTTACGTTGCTTGACGAATGCTTTACGTGAATTACAACTGGCGCTTTATCAAATCTGTTTTGATTAGATGCTGATTCGGTGAAACTGCAAAAA
>JAJRRT010000043.1 GCA_024279255.1 Deltaproteobacteria bacterium
AAAGATTGTCGGTGAGCTTAACGGTCAATTCGTGAAATTAGCAAAACTGAAGGGTGAGTTTGTCTGGCATCAGCATGAAAATGAAGATGAGCTATTCATGGTCATCAAGGGCAAATTGAAAATCAAACTGAAAGACCAGGATGTAAACCTTGAAGAAGGACAATTTTTCATCATTCCGCGTGGAGTTGAGCATCTTCCGGTCGCTGAAGAAGAGGTGCACGTCATGCTGTTTGAACCACAGTCGGTTCTCAATACCGGCGACAAAAAGAACGAAAGAACTGTTGAAAGTCTTAAAAGGATATAAAGCCGGGGCTTCAGGGCAAACCCTGAAACCCCGGATCATTTTTCAGGCGGGATTTGCCAGCTCTGCTGTCAGCTTATCGACAATTTCGATATCCTCTTCCGCAAACTCTTCAACCCAGAGCGCCGTTGCCAGATAGAGCCCGAGGTAGGGAGACTCTCTATGGCGGATCGCAAGTTGCGCATAGATCTTCAACTTCGTTTCGGACTCTTCATCACCCGCAGCTTCAAGCATCTCAAGATACTGATCATTAATTTCTGGCGACAGCTCGGTAAAATACGCAACCAGCACATCCATGGCCAAATGACCATCCTCAGCTTTAAACAGCACCGCGTCGAGGCGCGAACCAGAGCCCGCTTTGCGATTGACGACAGAATCGTGACGAAAGCTTTTCAACCCGGCAGCGTCTATCCAACGCGAGAATATGAGAGGTTGCCGCCTGGCACACAAGCGACTAATAGCTGTTTTTTTACTTTCCTGAAGCCCGTTCCAAGCTTCGCTGACAGAGACAGGAACCATCCGTTTACACCTTTCGTATGAAATAAAAACTCCGCTGAGATTCTTAAGCACTATGCCACTATCGAATCGAGAGAACAAGACAAGCAATTCCATCGAATAAACAAAATTTCACACCGTCTACTAAAGTGAACCTTTGCCTATCAACTTGCTAAATCATAAATATGAGCCTCATTGCCTTTAGCATTTCAGCCGACACTTTGCCCCCCAGCTGAAGTTTTGAATTCAACTGGCAGGAAAGGCTTATCTTTACAAGAAAAGCAGGACCGTTTAGAATACAAGGTTCATACAAAAATCGGCGGAGAATGGATGGCTCCGGGCGCCCCAGGCGTGATTCCCGATAAGTAATGACCTATCAAGTCGCTCAGCTAGTATCCGCAAACCCCAGGGTAGAAGTGCCAATACAGCCCTTGTCATTCACGGGTGCATGGTAATTTCTCCACTTATAGATCACACCAGCATCGCGAACAGCCATCCCATTCCGGCCGCCTGCACAGGATAGTATCGATCCGACCTGTCAGCGGCAGCCCCTTGCATACTCTGCCTTTGCTCACTCACGACCGAGGACCAACCATGACGAATCATATAGGCATGCCGCCCGCACAGGGCCTTTACGACCCCGCCAACGAACACGATAATTGCGGTGTCGGCTTTATCGCGAACATCAAGGGTAAAAAAAGTCACAGCATAGTCAAACGTGGCATAGAGATCCTTTGCAACCTGACCCATCGTGGCGCTGTAGGTGCTGATCCCCTGGATGGCGATGGTGCGGGTCTGATGATTCAGATACCAGATGCTTACTATCGCGAAGTTTGCGACTTTGAGCTACCAGAAATTGGTGAATATGGTGCTGGGATGGTGTTTTTCCCCCAGGACAGCACTTGTCGTGATGCTTGCATCGCTGTTCTAAACCGTGAACTGGTCGGCGTCGGGTGCAATATCCTTGGCTGGCGCGAGATCCAGACGGATAGCAGCAACATCGGTCGCAACGCTCAATCCGTAGAACCGCGGGTCATGCAGATCTTTGTCGATCGAGGCACTGTCGAGGTCAGCCAACTCGAACTGATGCTTTTCCTGGCCCGCAAGCGTGCTGAAAATGCTATCCGTGAGGGAAATCTCGCTGGCGAAGAGCTCTTCTACGTCTGCTCACTCTCCAGTTTCACCATCCTTTACAAAGGGATGCTACTCTCCGAACAACTAAATACATTCTTCCCTGAACTCGACGATGAACGTCTGGTCAGTGCAGTTGCGTTTGTACACCAGCGCTACAGTACCAACACCTTCCCGACATGGGATCTGGCTCAACCTTTCCGCTACATCGCACATAATGGTGAGATCAACACCCTACGCGGCAACATCAACCGTATGCGCGCACGTACCGCTCTGTTCGCTCACCTTGACCTGGCTGATGCGATCACGGACCTGGACCCGGTCATCATTGAAGGGAGCTCTGACACCGCTTGTCTCGACAACGCCCTCGAACTGTTGGTGGTTACCGGTCGGAGTCTGGCTCACTCGCTAGCGATGCTGGTCCCCGAGGCCTGGGTTTCAAAGGCCAGTCTGCGCCCTAACGTCAAGGGATTCTTTGAATATCACGCCACAATGATGGAGCCCTGGGACGGTCCGGCCAACATCGTTGCCTGTGACGGCAAGCAGGTTGTTGCGATTCTCGATCGTAACGGTTTGCGTCCGGCCCGTTACTGGATCACCATTGATGACGAGATTATTTATGCGTCTGAAGCTGGCGTCCTCGACATCCCTCCTGAGAAGATTCTGCGCAAGGAACGCCTGGCTCCGGGCAAGATGATCCTGGTCGATCTGGAAACCGGGGAGTTCAAGGAAGATCACCAGATCAAGGGAGAACTTGCAGCAGCACATCCTTACGCGTCGTGGGTAAGCGAGTATCTGATCCGGCTGGATGACCTGCCGGCACCAGCCACAAAACGAGTGCCAAGCATCAGCAAGATGCGCCGCAAGCAGGAGAGCTTCGGTTACACGCTGGAAGAGATGCGGGAGATCATGGCACCGATGGCCATCAATGGTCAGGAGCCGGTCAGCTCCATGGGAACCGACACGCCGGTCGCGGTCTTATCGAAGCAGAGCAAGCTGCTCTACTGGTACTTCAAGCAACTCTTTGCCCAAATCACCAATCCACCGATTGACCCTCTTCGCGAAGAGATTGTCATGAGCCTGACCCAGTATATTGGCCCGGCCCGTAACATTCTGATGCCTGGCCCGGAGCACTGCCAGATGCTGGAACTCGACCACCCGATTATCACCAACGATGTGTTAGAGCAGTTGCGGCACAGTGATATCCAGGGATTTCGCGGTACCACACTCAGCATACTTTTTGACGCAAATCAGGGTCCAGAGGCCTTGGAAAAACGCTTGAAAGCTCTCTTTGTCGAGGCAGAAGCTGAGGTCGATGCTGGCCGTACCATTCTGGTTCTGTCAGATCGTGGCGTCAACGCTGAGAAAGCACCGATTCCAACACTACTCGCCCTGTCCGGTATAAATCACCACCTGATTCGGGTTGGCAAGCGCAGTCAATGCTCCCTCATCGTCGAAACCGGCGAAGCACGTGAAGTTCACCACTTTGCCCTGCTGCTCGGCTACGGCGCTACGGCGATCAACCCCTATCTTGCGCTTCAGACGTTGGAAGCCATGATCAATCAGGGGATGCTTCCAAGTCAGGACGGTAACACCCATGCCGATGAAGAGACCGACGTTCTCCATCAGTACACCAAAAACTATATTAAGGCGATTGGCAAAGGTTTGCTCAAGGTTTTCTCCAAGATGGGGATCAGCACCCTGCAGAGCTACTGCAGTGCCCAAATCTTTGAGATCGTCGGACTAAATAAAGACTTTACTGATAAGTACTTCCCCGGCACGGCAAGCCGTATTGGTGGTGCAGGACTGCTGGAAATCGCTACCGAGAGTCTGATGCGTCACCAGCTCGCATTCGCTGAACGTATTGACCCCAATCGCAATTTAAATCGTGGTTCAGAGTATTCCTGGAGACGCGAAGGAGAGCTGCACCTGATGAACCCCGAGGTCATCGCCCTGCTGCAACATGCCGTACGCTCGGGCAGTCGCGACGAATACGATCAGTTTTCTCAGCAGGTCAACAATCATAGTGAACAACTCTGCACCCTGCGCGGACTGTTCAAATTCAAAGAACAGAACCAACCCGTTCCACTTGATGAAGTCGAGCCGGTCAGCGCTATCGTCAAACGTTTCTGTACTGGCGCCATGAGCCTCGGTTCAATCTCCACCGAGGCCCACGAAACTCTGGCTATTGCCATGAACCGGATCGGCGGTAAGTCGAACACCGGTGAGGGCGGCGAGGATCCACGACGCTACACCCCCGACGCAAACGGCGACCTGCGTCGCAGTGCCATCAAACAGGTGGCCTCTGGGCGCTTCGGTGTTACGCCGCATTATCTGGTCAACGCTGATGAACTACAGATAAAAATCGCACAGGGCGCAAAACCTGGAGAAGGGGGACAGCTGCCCGGTCACAAGGTCAGTGAATACATCGGAGAGCTGCGCTACAGCGTTCCTGGAGTCACCCTGATCTCGCCACCACCACATCATGATATCTACTCAATCGAAGACCTGGCACAACTAATCTTCGACCTGAAAAATTGCAACCCAAAAGCGGACATCACGGTCAAGCTGGTCAGTGAAGTCGGTGTCGGAACAATCGCGGCCGGGGTCAGTAAAGGCCACGCCGAGCGCGTCATCATTGCCGGTTTCGATGGCGGTACTGGCGCGTCACCGACCTCATCAATTAAACACGCCGGCATCCCCTGGGAAATAGGTCTGGCCGAAACTCAGCAGACACTGGTGCTCAACGACCTACGTGGTCGAATTATCGTTCAGACTGATGGACAACTGCGCACCGGCCGCGATGTGATCATCGCAGCCCTGCTTGGCGCTTAAGAATACGCCTTCGCCACTGTGGCCCTGGTCACCGTCGGCTGCATCATGATGCGCAAATGCCACCTCAACACCTGTCCGGTCGGTGTCGCCACCCAGGACGAAGCCCTGCGCGGCAACTTTGCCGGCAAACCGGAGCATGTGGTCAACTACTTCACCTTCCTCGCCGAGGAAGTCAGAGAACTGATGGCCGAACTAGGCGTACGCAGCCTTGACGAACTAATCGGCCAGACCCAATATCTTGAAATGGATGACGCAATCAAGCACTGGAAAAACCAAGGGCTCGACTTTTCGCGCATCCTGACCAAGCCGAAGGTCAAACCGGATATCGCCACCCGTCGGATTCAGGGGCAGGACCACGGTCTGGACAAACAGCTGGACAACGAGCTGATCAAGCTCTCGGCTCCGGCCCTGGAGCGCAAGGAGCAGGTCTCTATCGAACTGCCGATACGTAACTCCAACCGAACCTTCGGCACTATGCTTTCAGGTGAAATTGCCATGCGTCACGGCCGCGACGGTTTGCCCGCCGGAACTATCAACATCAACCTGACCGGTATCGCCGGTCAAAGCTTCGGTGCCTTCCTGGCCCATGGCATTAACCTGCGCCTGATCGGTGAGGCCAACGATTATGTCGGAAAAGGGATGGCTGGCGGTCGCATCATCGTCCGTCCTGACGCAAAGGCACCTTTCGTCTGGCATAAAAACTCCATTGTCGGCAATACGGTCCTCTACGGTGCAACCGGTGGTGAAGCCTTTTTTGCCGGAAAAGCTGGTGAACGCTTCTGTGTCCGCAACTCTGGCGTAACAGCCGTCGTCGAAGGGACAGGCGATCACGGCTGCGAGTATATGACGGGTGGCCGCATGGTCTGCCTGGGGCGGACCGGACGTAATTTTGCGGCCGGAATGTCGGGCGGCTTTGCTTACGTGCTCGACGATGACAATCGCTTCCGGCGTCGCTGCAATCCGGCTATGATCGATCTCGAGCTGATAGCTGCAGATGATGAAGATGCCGAATGGCTCAGACAGATTATCACTACGCATCACGAATTGACCGGCTCGCTTCTCGCAGCCGAAATCCTCGCGGACTGGGACGCACAACTGCAACATTTCGTCCGTGTCTTCCCCCGAGAATACCGCCGGGTGCTGAATGAACGTGCAGCCAAGGCCGAGAAAGAGAAGGAGATTATTCATGGGTGATCCCCGCGGATTTATCAAACATGGCCGGCGTGACAAAAACATACGACCGGTCAATGAACGTCTACAGCACCACGATGAGCATTACGATTATCCCAGCGACGAGAAGGTCAAGACCCAAGCTGCGCGCTGCATGGATTGCGGTGTCCCCTTCTGCATGACCGGCTGCCCACTCGGCAACCTGATCCCGGAATGGAACGATCTGGTCTATCGTAACCAGTGGAAGCAAGCACTGCAGGCGCTGCACGCAACCAATAACTTTCCAGAGTTTACCGGCCGGGTCTGTCCAGCTCCCTGCGAAACCTCCTGTGTTCTCGGCATCATCGAACCGGCAGTGACGATCAAACTGCACGAAATGTCGATTATCGACAAGGGATTCGAAGAAGGCTGGATCGTTCCGCAACCGCCTACCCAGCGCAGTAACAAAACAGTTGCCATCATCGGCGCTGGTCCGGCTGGTTTGGCCTGCGCCCAGCAGCTCAACCGGGCTGGCCACCGAGTGACCATTTTTGAAAAGACCGACCGTGCCGGTGGGCTACTGATGTATGGTATTCCGCATTACAAACTACATAAAGAGAAGGTCCAGCGCCGGGTCGACCTGCTTGAGGCAGAGGGGATTGAATTCCGCTACTCTTGCGAAGTCGGCAAAGATGCCACCTTCGAGTCAATCAAGTCCACCCACGATGCCATTGTGATGGCAACAGGAGCTGAGGAGCCACGTGATCTTCCTGTCACTGGACGCGATCTGGACGGGATCCACTTTGCGATGGATTTTCTACCGCAACAAAATCGCGCCAACTGGGGTGACAGTAATGTTGCTGCCCTGCACCCGAAAAAACAGGTGATATCTGCCAAGGGGAAGAAGGTCATCGTCATAGGAGGTGGTGATACCGGTTCTGACTGCATCGGCACCTCTATGCGTCAAGGTGCAACCAGCGTGGTCAACTTTGAGCTTCTCGGGCAGCCTCCAGCAGAACGCGCCGCGACCAACCCCTGGCCGCAATGGTCACGCATCAAACGCGTTAGTTCCTCGGTTGAAGAAATGCAGGTTCTGGGTGGTGATGTTCACTATGAACTCATGACCACCAGATTCATCGGCAGAGGCAAGACCGTCACCGGTCTGGAAACGGTCAAGGTCGATTGGTCAAGCGGCCGACCGGAGAAGGTGGCCGGAAGTGAACATGTCTGGAAATGCGATCTTATCCTGCTGGCAATGGGCTTTCTCGGGCCACGTTCAGATTTGCTCGTACAGAGCAGTTGCGAAGCTGATCAACGCTCCAACATCAAGACCGACCCGAAGACCCGCATGAGCTCGGTTGATGGTGTTTTTGCCGCTGGAGACTGCCGTCGCGGCCAGAGTCTGGTAGTCTGGGCGATCAGTGAGGGCCGTGAGGTTGCGCGCTGTGTCGATGAATATCTGACAGGAGCAGAAAGCAGGCTTCCAAAAGTGCGTCTGGAAACCTTCGTCTATTAAAAACAACAATTCAGTAGGAACTGTCATTGGACTTCATTCCACCCAGAGAGCATCAAGCATGCTGGTGGAGATGACAGGCTAATTGTAATTCATACCAGGGACAACATGATGGAAAGTAACAATCGACTAAATGCCGCAATCATCCAGGTCGTTGAAACACAAATTGATACAAATGAGCCACCAGAAACAAAACAAACGTATGAGCGACTTATCTCGGAAGGGTTTACTGAAAAGATATCCAAAGAGCTTCTCGGGACCGTTGTCATTGCAGAAGTCTTTGGAGTTATGAAGGATGGTAAGCCTTTTGACATTGACAGATATGTAACTGCTCTCAATAAACTACCAAAGCCAGCTTAAGAAGCTGGCCTCAGTTGCTAACGGTTCACATTCATCGATTGAACATGCTGTTTACATGTTGCTGACAGGGGCCAATCATGACGATACATCAGAAACCAATTGAAGATCGTATCGACTGGATGCTGGCGCTGGCCCGGCGGCATACCGCTGAGTTTCGCAGCCCTGAAGCCTGTCTGGCGCGTGAACATTACCTGGCGCGCCATCCGACGGCCATCGTGGTCCTCAAGTGCATGGATGGCCGCATCAACATCCCGGTAGTCACCAGCACCCCGCCCGGTATTATTCAACCCTTTCGTAACCTCGGTGGCATGTTCGACCTCGGCTGGCCGCATCTGGGTGAAGTCCTGGCCAACCATATTCAACGCATGGTTGCTGACGGCCGTCAGGTTCTCATCTTTATCACCTATCACTTTTCGAAAGGTGATCCGCAGCGCGGCTGTGCCGGTTTCGGCTATAATACCGAAGCCGCACGAGCCTATACCCGTATCATCAAACAACAGGCAGAACAGATCTTCGGTTCCGGGCATGCCACGGTCTTCCCGCTTATCTGTGGTTTAGAAACTGATGAAGATGCCTTGATCCTGCATGGTGAAAAAGGTGATCTTCTCGACCTGGCCACGATAACCAAAGAGAAGGCCCAATCTCTCGATGAACGGCTGGTAGCGCTCTATCCCGACATGTCTTACCAGATGCGCACCGATCTCCTACGCCTGTTGCAGGGCAACCTGAACTGGATCGCAGAGGTACGCTCAAACACACGTGAACTGGAGATTGAACATAAGGAATGGATGATTTGTCTCGGCCGTGGTTTTGATTTTCTACACACTCCCAACCTCGCTCTAATCATTGGTCCTTACAGCCCTGAACTTGCCGAGCCGATCTGTAAAGCCGCAGGAATTATCGAGGAAAACATGCGAGCCGGTCGCATTCCGGATGATGGGTTCCTGCTCTTTGCTTCGGTTCCCTATGACACCATTGGAGTCGACCAGGCGCGCGCCGAGCTGAAATCAAGATTTCTCGCCGAGTATGCCGCCGTCGTGATCCGCAAACATTTTCCCGCACTTGCCTCGCGCATGCACAGCAAAACTGCAACCCTCTCATGGCATTCACGCGAGTTGGATCTTTTAGCCAATCACTCCAGCGCCATAAAAGGTTAAGCTGTCATCGATCTCCCACGCTCCCAAAATAACCAGACAAAAGGACATATATTATGACCAACAACGATATCTTGCGTCGTCTTCGCTATGTTTTCGACCTTAATGATTCAAATATGATTTCAACATTTTACGCGGCTGGGCATGAAGTCACTCGAGAGCAAATCAGTGCCTGGTTAAAAAAAGAAGAAGACCCCGCCTACATAAAATGTACTGACAGGGAGTGCGCGATTTTCCTGAATGGTTTAATCAACAAAAAGCGCGGCAAAAAAGATGGGCCCCAACCTGAACCGGAGACACGCCTGACCAACAACATCATTTTCATTAAATTGAAAATCGCATTAAATTTAAAATCCGAAGAGATCACCGAGATGATGGATATGGCCAACTTTCACATCAGCAAGCACGAGTTAAGTGCGCTGTTCCGTAAACCGGGGCATAAGCATTACCGTGACTGTCAGGATCAGATTCTACGTAACTTCCTGAAAGGAATGCAGCTTAAATATCGCCCCGGAAGCGACCCGAATGAAGAGAATAACTCTGCCCCTGTCAGCGAAGCTGATTAAATGGAAATCAAACTCAAAGATGCCCGTCTCAAGACCCTCTCTGAAAAGGTCCAGGTCTACTTCAGAGATGAGCACGACGATTCAATTGGTGAGCTAAAAGCGTCCCTGATCATCGATTTTTTTATCAATGAGCTTGGCGCAGAAATCTACAATCAGGCCATCAGCGACGCTCAAGGTTTTCTCCAGGATAAGCTCATTGATCTGGAACAGATTCTTTATGTTCCGGAACCCACAAAAGGGAAACTATGAATAAGCTGACGAAGAATCTGCTTATCGCTCTTTTTCTTCTGATCAGCGGTTGTGCGACTCTACACCCGAGTTTTGAAACGCCTGACGTCAGACTGATTTCATTTCGGCTCCTCCCCTCCGAAAGCCTGTCGCCACGCTTTGAAATCGGGCTGCATGTCATCAATCCCAACATGGCACCTTTGCCTCTAAAGGGGATGTCATACAAAATCTATATTGAAGGGCATCAACTCTTAAGTGGAGTGACCAACAACCTGTCGGTCATCGAAGGTTACAGTGAAGAGGATATCATGTTGGAAGCCACTGCAGACCTGTTCAGTGGTTTGCAGCTGCTAAGTGAATTGATGGCCGCACCGCGTGAAACCTTCAGCTATGAACTTAAAGCCAAGCTCGACATTGGTAGCATACTACCAAGCATCCACATTAATGAGACGGGTGAGATTCTGCTACAACAGCTCAGAGCTCAATGATTAACATCAAGCAAACTTGCCCTTGCGCGAGCGGCAAAACATACGCCAACTGTTGCCAAAGACTGCATCAAGGTAAACTGAAGGCACAAACGGCCGAACAGCTCATGCGTTCACGTTACAGCGCGTATAGCTTCAAGCTGATCGACTACCTGGTTAAAACCACCCACCCTGACAAACGTACAGCAAACTTGCATCAGGAGATCTCTGAATGGGCCGATCAGGCTGAGTTTTATCGACTGGAAATCATTTCTACGTGGCAGGGTCTGTCTAGCGACAAAATCGGCAAAGTTGAGTTTATCGCCTATTTCCGTCTGGAAGATAAAGAGCAGCAGCTTTCTGAACGGTCACGCTTCCACCGCTTCCACGGACACTGGGTTTATCTGGATGGAGAGCTCGGCTAGCACCGGCCCCAGCTATTGACAAAAACATACCATTCCAGTATTAATTCTCGCTATTTTAATGGTAGTGACACATATTTTTTTGCCCTTGGGAGTACCTATGATGATCCGAAATCTCGTTCTGTTATTCTGTCTTTCCCTTCTAACCGCCTGTTCTGTCGTTCAGGCCACCTCCGGACCAGAGATGAAGGATATGTCTGTCCTTGATCGTGGTACAGAACGCTACAAGGTGTTGGCAGAACTTGACCGCCCGATGCTGACCGACACGGACAAAGATGGTCGAATGTATGACATCTTCAGCTTTCGCCAGGGTCAACATGGCTCTGTCAAGGCTGGCAAAGCTGTCGTCTACGGGGCAGCGGCGATCTTTACACTTGGTTTGTCTGAAGTAATTACCAGTCCCCTAGAAGGTGCAGCGGGGAAAGGCGCTAAGATCAAAGCAAGAGTGCTTTACGATGCGGAACAACGCGTAGACCAGGTTGAACTTCTGCAAGATGATCGTTGGGTCTCAGTACAGAATATCAACGATAAGTGAGCGTAGTTGGATAAAAGAAAACAAGACGAAAGATAAGAGGGCCTCCATCATTGCAACGGAGGCCCTCTTTTTATCAGTTTCTAACTTTGCAGTATTCCCAGTGGGAACCTTTTACCGGCTTAAATTTGCCGGGTCATTATTCGTATTACTCTGATTGTTTATTTCCCATGTGGTCAGGTGGCTCAGAGACTGGCATAACGTCTTCCTCCTTTGCGTTTGGGTTGACCTAAGCATAACACAAATCGATGACCAGACAGCACCCTGCTATACTTATTTTCCTCCGATGAATCGAATCCGCTTATACGCGAGGCTATCCCCGCAAAGGAGACCCTATGAGCAGTTACTGTGACTCAGCCCCTGACCACGACTGGCACGGTCCCTACCATGACACTGAGTATGGCTTCCCGCTACGAGATGATCATCTGTTGTTCGAACGGCTTGTGCTTGAAATCAACCAGGCGGGACTGTCATGGCTGACGATTCTAAAAAAGAAGGATAACTTGCGACGCGCCTTCGAAGGGTTCGACATCGATCGAGTCGCTGCGTACGATGAAAATGAGCGCCAAAGATTGCTGGCTGATGCCGGGATCATACGCAATAAGCTCAAGGTCGACGCCACAATCGAAAACGCGCGGCGACTTGTTTTACTACGTGCCAGTTACGGCAGTTTTGCCGCCTGGCTCGATCATCACCACCCCCTGACGAAAGAAGAATGGATTAAGCTTTTTAAGCAAACCTTTCGTTTTACTGGTGGTGAGATCACTGGTGAATTTTTAATGAGCACCGGGTACCTTCCTGGGGCACATCACGTAAATTGCCCCGTTTATCAGACAGTTATCACAATGAAGCCCCCATGGTCTCTTGTACAAAAAAAATAATCACGACTTAAAATCTTCGGCTTTGATTAAAAGTTATTGACTAAATTAATATCAAAATATAGTTTATTTCAAAACCAAAAGCACAGCCAGAACTTGGATTATCCACAGAAGGTACCTCCTCATGCCGATCAAGAACATTCTGCTCCCTGAATATAGTTTCGTTTACACCTGCTACTATGGGAGCATCGACAATATTCAGGTGCGAGCCTACGCTGATCAGCTCAAAAATCAGATCTCTGAATTTAAAAGTTATTGTGAAATTATCGATTTCTCGCGCAACGTAGATTTCAGTCAATTAAGCTCTGAGACTCTGAATAGAGCAGGCGCTCTCGAAAAAGAACGTCCCAACGCCGGCACCGGGCCATTGGCTATCCTGGTCATTGACCCATTGACTTATGGATTGGCACGTACCTACTCGGCCTTTGCCAGCGATTCACGCACCGATGTCCTTATCTCATACAGCCTTGAAGATTGTCTTGCATTTATGGGTTTCAATGGTCCCCAGGAACTGCGCATTAAAAACACCATCAATCTCAGCGTGTCAGGATCAACTGAACCCTCGTCTGCGGTCCAACTCGGATTCAATTTCCCTTCTGACAAATGAAGCAAACAAATCCTTACCACAATCCCTGACCTCAACCTGTTGCCTCTAATTCCGCCTGTTCAGGCAGCGACACATGAGTGGAACGCCCGATGCGCTCGTTTTCCTTGGCGTAACAACTGACTCCCACGGGGCATTAAAGTTAACTTTTTATTCATTTCAGAGGCTTAGCTGCCTACTTGAAATTGATCCTAATTTACTGTACTTTCTTCGCGACCCAGACAAATCAACTCCGACAATCAACCGCTATATTTTTTTCAGGAGATAAATATGCGCAAGACAGTTGCTCTAACACTAACGGTTCTGATGCTCAGTCTCTCGGTTGTTTCGGTCATGGCAAAAACTTTTGGAGATGGCATCACCCTTGAAAAAATGACGTCGGTTAGCGAACTTCTTGAAAATGGTGATGCCTATGTAGGACAGCGTGTCCAGGTTCGCGGCATGATCGTTGACGTTTGTGCGTCCCGCGGGTGTTGGATCTACGTTGCCGGTGAGAAGCCATTCGAAAAAATTCGCGTTAAAGTCAAAGACGGCGAGATCATTTTTCCACTTGAGGCACGTGGCATCGAGGCTGTCGTTGAAGGAACTTTAGAAAAATTCGATCTGAGTCGTGAAGAGGTTATCCAGCGCAAACGCCATCATGCTGAAGAACAGGGTAAAGAGTTTGACCCCGCTACGGTGACCAGTGGTAAAATATTTTTTCAAATCCGTGGTCTCGGTGCCCTGATCGAGGGAATCTAAACAAAGGATGAACTGGCGGCGACTCAACCACAGCCTGCATCGGGATATTGGCTTTCTCTGCATCGGCCTGACACTGCTCTATGCCCTGTCGGGGATTGCGGTAAATCACATGCACGACTGGAACGCAAACTACAGCATTGAACAATTCAACCTGCAGATCGACCCACTGCCGCCCGGGGTCGTCAACAGCACCCAGATCCAACAAATTCTGCGCCAGCTTGGTGAAACCAGAATCTCAAAAAAACACTTTCAACCCGATCCTGAGAATCTCTGGCTCTATGCTGACAAGCGGATGATTCGCATTCATCTGCCGAGTGGGAATGTGCAAGCTGAAAAATCGCAACGCCGGCCTTTTTGGTACCGGCTCAACTTTCTCCACCTGAACCATGCCAAGCAGGCCTGGACCTGGGTCGCCGATATCTACGCCGGAGGTCTTTTTCTTCTCGCCCTTACCGGTATGCTCCTGTTACCAAAACGCGCCGATCTGAAACGCCGAGCTCTTATGCTCAGCTTGAGCGGCATCGTCATCCCGGTTTTTTTTCTACTTCTTTACTACTGATTCTTTTAAAATTCTGGCCACTTGTCCAGGTCCTGAAAAGAACTCTGGATCGTCAAGTCCCGCTGTGTTAAATTGTATACTGTAGACAGTTTGGAGACTAAGAATTTAGATTTATTCCGCCGCCGGTAGCCTTGGCGGTGTTCGATTTTGATCATAGGAGGAGTAGTAAATGACAGATCAAGACCTGAAAGAAGCCTTGCTCAAAGCAATCCAGACCGAAAAAGATGCAATGGATTTCTACAACCTGGGTGCGGGTAAAATGGTTGACGGAACAGCCAAGGCCACCTTCGAAATACTTGCCTGTGAAGAACGACAGCACGCTTTAACATTCTATGAGGCCTATCAGGGTAATGACCTGCCCACTTTTGCCGAGATGATGGATGTCGCTCCCGATACGACATCATCCTGGTTCCTTGCTCTTCAAAAAGCAATGATCAGTGAATTCGATGAACGTCTCGCGCTGGAACTTGCAATCGAGCAGGAAGACCTTCTGGCTAAAGAGCTACTGGCCATCGCCCAGACCATAGATGACCCAAAAATCAAACAAGTCTACCTGAGTAACGCCGCCTCAACTCATCACCATCTTGAGATGGTCGAAGCAGACTACAAGGCGATGCTTGGCATGAGCTGAGTAAGCCTATGACGCAAAAGACATCAGATAAAAAGCCGTAATCTCCCATGGAGGTTGCGGCTTTTTCTTGCCAGCTAATTGGCATCCCTATAAATTAAACAGATTATAATTTCTTCTACTCCTGGGATGTTGCATGTCTGAAGATGCCTACCTCATTGTTGACCAAAGAAGCAGCCCTTCCCCAGAAATGCCTGCGCTTCTCAAAGAGTTGGCTTCTCGCTATGACCTTGATGGTTACAGTTGCCGTCAATTGCTGCTTGGGCAAACAGAGGCCCTCCTTACCAAGGGGCCTGAGAGTAAACTGAAAAAAATTAAACAGACCCTGACTAACTACGATTTTTGCTGCCATCTTATCACTCCAAGTCCGCTCAAATTTGCCCCCTTCATACTGACTCGCGTCGAATTCAATACCAACGAATTAAAATTCATCGGACGCGAAAAATCACTCGTTGTCCCCAGGGATTCAAAGCTGCTGATATTCCTGGCCGAGCTATCAGGAAGCCTGGTCGAGCGAACTCTGAGCCAGATTCTTTCGTCACATCGTTACAGCGGCAACGGTGAAAACTCCGGACTGCCTCTTGAAAAGTGGCGGCGGATAATCTTACAGGGCCGGCCTGTTCTCGATATTTACCTGCTGGATGAAAAAGGCAAACCCGCGGGAGCGGTGCGAGCCTTTCCGGGGAAATTCGATCATCAGAGCCTTGGCGAGCGGGCAACCTTGAGCGCCAATCAGAACCTGCTGAAATTGATCGAATTGACTCAGGAATATGCCGGACACCATCGCGTCGACATGCGCTTCGGCATCTCACCACTCCCCGGTGCCAACCTGCAAACGGCAGAGGCTGACGATCTCGGAGCTCTCAAAAAGAATCTGCGCTCGCTGACACACTACGCCTGGCTACAGGCAGATATTGATCGACAACGGGAGCAGCCAACTCCAGACTCTGAGTCAGAAACAATTGCCACCACAGCCACAGCCCTTCTCACGGCCATGCAACCAGAACTGGCAACCAATCTTCCCTTGCAGAAGGAAATCATCTCTGAACTGACCAGCGGGATCGACGCCGCCACAGCCAGCTCAGAAGTAGAGACATCAGGCGTAGCCAGATCACAAACTCTACCAACACCTCCAGACCTGCAGCATCACAGCACCTGGAACAGCCCAAGGACGATCATCGGAATAAGCATATTCGTGGGGATTGCCCTGCTTGTCAAACTGGGAAACTCCACCAGTTGGTTGGGCCCCATGCTTGCTAAGGGTTTTTCGTCCGGCGCAATTAGTGGGCTGTTGGCAGCATTCTTCTTTATCAGTGGCTTTCGTCTGCTGCAACTCAAAAGATTAATCCAAAACACTCCGACCAGCAAGATCCGCTCGATTGCAATGGGACGGGTTGAAGTCCATGGCAACGCGCGGCGCCAATATGCTCTCTTTTCACCAATGACAAATATCGCATGTATCTACTACCGTTTAGTCCGCTATAAACGAAACTCGAAAAACGACTGGGTCGTCAGCAGTATCACCAGCAGCGGACATGTCCCCTTCTGGATAGAGGATGAAACGGGTCGCGTCAGCATCGACCCCTCTGCTGCAACAGTCAAAGCTGGCCACCGTCAGGAGAGTATGGGTGAAGGGAGTACCGCCTTCGGTGGATTTAGCAGCCCGGATGAAAAATGGGTTGAAGAGATGATTTATGATGGCGCTCTGGTCTATGTTCTCGGTGAAGCTCAGGTCAAAAGGACAGATCGTGCCCCGCGTCTACAACGACGCGCCGAAGCACTGCGGCGCATTAAGCAGGATTCGCAAAAGCTCTCTGGCTACGACGCGAACAAGGATGGCAAGATCGATGAGAACGAATGGCAGACCGCTCGTGATGATGTCGATGAACAGTTACTTCATGAGGATCTCAGCCAGAGTGACCAGCAGAAACGCCAGGAAGATAAGGTTATCATTGGTAAGCCCCGTCACCGCGGGACACCTTTTGTTATCGCCGAAACCGCTTCTGAAGCCAAATTAACTGGTCGCTATACCTTGGCAACGGCTTTTCTCTTTGCTGCAGCTGGTCTCGCTAGTGGTTTAAGTCTCTGGCTGCTCCTGCAAAGTTTAAAATAACCAGGAAAAAGAACTGTTACACTTGCAGCTTCACTCTCGTTTCTACAGGAGGAATATATGACCGGATGGATTGTCTTAGGTGGATTGGTACTGATCATCACTCTGGCGGTAGTCTATACCATCGTCATCTACAATGGCTTTATCGCGATGAAAAACAGCATTGAACGTGACTGGAGCAATATCGATGTCATGCTCAAGCAACGTTACGATGAACTGCCGAAACTGATTAAGGTCTGTGAAGGCTACATGCAGCACGAGCAGCAGACCCTTGAAGCGGTGATCAAAGCTCGCTCAGCTGTCAGCAATTCGGGCAGTGACAACCAGAAACTGGCCGCCCAAAACGCCTTAAGCGAAACCCTGAAATCACTCTTCATGGTGGTGGAACGTTATCCTGATCTAAAAGCCGACAAGGGGTTCCGTCAGCTGTCAAACCGGATTACCGAACTCGAAGATCAGATCGCTGATCGCCGCGAACTGGTCAACTCTGCTGTGACAATCTACAACACCCGACTCGAACAATTCCCTGATGTCATCATTGCCCGCCTCTTCAATTTCACCTCTCGCCAACTATGGAAAATCGACACGGCACACCGACAAGACGTTGTGGTTAATTTTTCACGAAGTTAGCACTAAAGGTCCACAGGCAATAGGTCGATAAGAATGGGGGTCTGTTACAGGATGTAGCAGGCCCCCATTTAACGCTCCAGGGACGGAGAATCGAAGGGTTTTCCGTTTGTCAAACAACGACCACTACCAACTGCTCGACATCGCGCGCAATGCCGATAGTCGGACTGTCCGCGCAGCCTATCGCAAAGCACTACGTCGTCATCATCCCGACGTCAATGCCGGCAATCGCGAAGGAGAGCAACTTCTGCGGCAGATTCTCACGGCAGGCCGGGTGCTAAACGACCCACTACAACGCGCGCGCTACGATCAGAATCTCAAAGCTCACCTTCAGCAACAGTCACGTACCCCCTTAATAAAAAAACCGCCAAAACGTATCGCCTATCAACACCTTCTCTTAGGATGTGTAAAGATCTTTAAAGCCGGAAGGCTGGCCTGTCTAAAATTTTTCAACGATGAACAAGCCAAAGCTACTGAGGCTCGCGCGGCTCAACAACGTAAATACACCTCTCCCGACTTTAACTTTTATCTTCACCTGGCAATGAGTAAAAAGAATGTAAATCAGTATCAGCAGGGTGCTGACGGGATCTTTCGCAAGACCTCACCGCTGTCCCGGCAAACAACTTTAAAGAACTGGCGAAAACGTACTGCGGTCTGGTTGTTGATTGGAATTCTGTTGTGGCGGGATTAACGGCGGTGGAGGATGCTGCTTTGCCAGCGCATACGGCGCAATCGGCGAGAACCGAACTGAAGTGGGCAGCTGACTTTTTCAGCGGTGTAACATCCCAGGTGGCGCAGGATTGACTTGAGCATCAGAGTTTCGTATTCCTTAAGAGAAAAAACAGAGGTGGATCGGCGCGAATCTAGAGCTATAAAAAGGCCAGGTCAAGCGCTTTTTTTACTAGAATATTGTTCCCATTTTCCTAAAACCGGGTTTGCGGCGATGATCCGACAAATGTGGCCAGTTTTCTTACATCTTCTCTTCACAGAAGGATTCAATCCCGCAATAAAAACACCTTCATCTCTTTTGATTACAGTAAGTTATGTAGATAGCCCTTGCACTTTTATCTCGATCGTTTACAAATGGACCATCCTATAATTTTATTGTCATTTAATTTTATCGACACACAATTTCTGAAAACCAAACCATGTTCGAGAGCGTTTTGCATGTTCAGGAGAAGTTATGAGCAAGAATCAAAATGACGAGCGTAAGATGTGTGAACTCCACTCCGCCGGATTAATGGAAGAGATGGACCAACGTTGTAGCAATCCGGAATTTGTCTGTGGCAAATGTCGGCGCAAGGCGAATCGGGCCGAACACCTGCACAATCCTCTGCCGCTCAAAAAATCGACTGGCGATAACTTTTGGAGTTGAACATCCCGCTGGGATTTTCAAGTATAAATTTCACTTAGGTGGCACATAAGCCCTCTGTTCTTTGAGCATTTCAAAGATGATACGACATAGATGTCGGCCCAAAGCTATGACTGCCTGATTGTGCCCTTTGCCTTCGGCTCGTTTCTTTTCATAGTATTTTTGTGATACTGAAACCTGCTTGCGGTGCCGATCCACTGCGATCATCATTGCCTTAATTTGACGGTTCAGTTCCAAAATACGATTCGCATCTTCTTGGATCATTTCGCCAACCCATTCGACTTCGGCACTGAACTGAGCCTGTTTCTGCCATTGTTGAATCAAACCGGCGTATTTGACTCCAATACCAGATATTTTACGCAAGGTGTTAAGCTACAGACGCTTGAGTTTTTGCAGGTCGTCGGTGCAGGTCAGAATACGAAGAAACCAAAGGTTTCCAACTTCGCCGGTTACTGCTAAAAGACTGGGACAGACGGCCTGTAGATCTACTGTAAGGTTATTTGAAATTCGAACTCGTTCATTGACAAACCGACGACGACGCCGATTTAATCGCTTGAGTATTTCATTCTCTTGCGGTGTTTCTGCCACTGGCTGTAGCACATCCTTGGCCATGGGCAGATGATCCTGAAGCTGAAATAGTTCGAGTCCCCGGCGTGCATCAATGATCAGTTTTAGCGGCACCAGGGAAGATCTCCTTGAATTTGGCTAGTTTCAAATTGTTGATATTGTACAAATGCCAACCGCGTGCCAGTACCATCGAATCAAGGGATCGTGCGTAGCCATTATAGCCTTCCATGGCGACCCGGACAGGGCACTGGTACTGTCGTTCCAGTTGTTCGAGTTTAGAGAAAAAGATTCTGAAACCTTCGGGCTGGTGGTCAATGCTGAATTCATCAAGCACTTCACCGGAGGACAAGCCCACTGCAACCTGATGAGATTTGCAGCCGACATCGACACTGACACGAATGTCAGTAGGTGGGCAGTAAAACATAAATGGCTCCTTTCAATAGACAAACCCAAGCACCATCCTTGGGTCACGTCTACTTACAGAGCCACAGAATCGGCACCATCCCGGTCGGCCCGCCGAATGATGCAAATGACGGGGGCGGCATTTCAAGTCTAAGTGAACTTGAATAAACGAGCCACTGACCCCATAAGCCACACCCCCGTCATAAAAAGGTTACCAGACTGAAGGCTGTCCCACCATCTACAAAATCCGATGGTAGGCCCCTTTGTCCTTTGTTAGCAAAGCCTCCCCCCCCCCTCTCGCTTATGTTTGACTGACCTAACCATTGTCGGTATTATCGGCAATCGCGTCTGGACTACTGTTTTCTATGGGTAAATAAGTTGTCCCTGGAATTACAACGTTTTTGCCATTCCCAGCAGATTCCTACATCAAGGTTGCTTAGGCTTACATCGTTCGATGTTCTTGGGATTACTCTCAAATGTTAGAACATCACGCTGGCCACCATTGAGGATTACTAATGCTATCTTTGGATTTCAAGAAAATTATTATCTTCGTTCTTTTTATTCTTCTTGTAGGCAGCTACTGTCATGCAAGCGGTCAAGAAAGTGGTGTTGATACGCTAAGACCAGGGACTATTATGTTCCTCAATAAGGGATACAATAATTTCAAAAAAGGTCGCCCAGTTGTTTTGCTTAAAAACCGGGGGAATGGCAAATATCTCACGAACCTGGGACTTATGAACATATCTCTCCTCGATACAAAAGTAGAGAAAGAACAACGGATGAAAAGTGTCGTAGCGGTGTCTACCGATACTTCAACTCATACCAGCAATGAATATACTCTTGTTCTCAACAATGTAGAAAATTACACAATAGAGTTTTCATCTCCTCATGAAACTTTAAGTTATGTAGATAATATGCCATTAAAAGGTGGGGAGTATGATATCCGCATATCAAAGCACCTCTATATGCCGATTACACTTCACATTAATATAAAGAGCGACATGGTATATGACCTGAAACCTGAAAGTATATTTACCAATTACGGTGGTGGATACATCGATAAATTGATCAAAAATGGAGAGATAGGACTGGATGAAGAATTTGAAGGTAAAACCCTTCTTCATCAGCTCATTGAGACCTTTTCAAAAAAGTATCCTTCCTTTTCATTTGCCTTTGGCTCTTATGAAGGACTTCCTGAAGGGGCTCCAATTGACGACCTTCTGAATGCCGTCCAATATTTTATAAGTAAGGGATTCAATATCAACAAACCTGACAGCAAGGGCAAAACTCTTTTAACCAATGTAATTCAACAGGCCCCCGCAGAAGTTGTCAGCATGCTGCTTGGAAATGGAGCGAAAATTCAGCCAGAGTATATAAATTCCAAGAATGACTACGCGGGAATTTTTCCACCTATCGGTGGTCTTTATGGTGTCAAGTGGTCTGAAAAAGTCCTGCACGTATTTCCTGAAGATTTACTAACTGAAATACTTGAGCATGAAGTATCAAAATTTTTTACCCCTGATGGTCAATTCGTTAAGCTTTTGGTTGAAGGCGGAGCATACCCCTTTGTGGCATTCGGTGTGTCTGACAAGGAAATAAAAAAGAAAATCAGTGGGCGAATTGTGCTTGTGCAGGGCGAGAGCGAAACTCATGCCTATCTAAAGTGGGCAACGGAAAATTATGCCAAAATCAAACAATGGAAAGAAAAACAGCAGATTTCATTCAAGCTGAGCCGTGGTGAATTTACCGAGATAAAGGACTACACGGATAGTCATCCGAATTCTCTAGAATATATCACCGATGAGAAGTTGAAAGTTTTTCTCCTTGGCCCTAAAGGGATGACTGTCAAGGAGATCGCTGACCGGATTGCTCAGGGTGCCAACGAGGACGAGCTGCTTGTTCTGATCAGTAGCAATGAAGATGAGTATGCCGATTCTTTCACCACAGAACAAAAGCAGTACATGTTGGATACGGGGTTATCCCCCCGCTTGGTGAGTTTTCTTGAAGAGCATACCCGGCAAGTGAAAATTATCAAAGAAGAAGAGCGCACAATGTTGGCCATGTTGAAGCAGGAAGAGGATAGGAAGGCTGCCGCCTCTGAGGCAGAACGGCATGCACAAATAGAAGCGCAGACAAGGGCTGAGGGCGAGAATAATAATCAGAAGCGGGAGCTGTTCGGTAAAATCCTGGCGCTCGGAGCTGGTGCTGTGATTGCGAACAGTGCTCCCTTAGATAGTGCAAAAAAGACCGAATTCTTAACAAACTATGCGACCGATGTGTTGACGGACAATAAATCGATGAGCAACACACAGCAGTGGGCGAATGCCGCTGGTCAATCGTCCGCTCAAACAGCGTCGGGTGGTGGCGGCAACGAATTGAGTCGCAACAAGCAGATCAGCAGCTCTTGTAAGCAGCAATCGAACAGCTATGACGATGGTGATGGACAGACAACTTCTCACTGTCGGACAGCAATTTACAATGAATGCGTTGCCGATGAAATGTGCTCATTGTACCCAAGCAAATGCGGCACACTCCGGGCGAGGGTCACAACTTCCTGCGATATGATGGCGAAAATGGGGTTTAATGGCTGCTCGCCATGCCGGTAGCGATGGTCAGTAAAAATAAAAAAAACATGAGAACCCTGTGGAGGTGCCATCCCCTTGGGAAAAGGGGGTCGTCTAAAGGCTGCCTTTAGCGATGATTGCAACATGACCCCATCTCCCTTTACGGAGCAATGCCGCTAATGGAGCAGATCAAAAAATTCTTCTCAGAGCATGATCACTTTGCGCAGCATACCGGGATAGAGTTGCTCAGGGTTGAAGTCGGAAAAGCCTGGGCAAAAATGGAGATTCAAGCTTGCCATATGAATGGAGCCAAAACCGTTCATGGTGGAGCAATCTTCACCTTGGCGGACTTTGCCTTCGCCGTTGCGTCAAATTCTCACGGCAACCTCGCCATGGGGATCAATACCAGCACCAGCTTCATCAACCCTGCAACAGGAGGGACCCTTTTTGCTGCAGCTGAAGAGATTTCTATCAACAACAAACTCGGCTGTTACCAGGTGCGGGTCACCGACCAGAAAGACAGACTGATCGCGCAATTTCAGGGGACCGTTTACCGCAAGCAAGATTCAATCATCAACTAGAACTTGCATCAAAGTCTATGAAAACGCATCATGTCTGAGGATATCTACACCCCAATTTATGCTAGGATATTTGGCAATCAAACGCTTACAAATAATCTATTCTGTAGCTGAAGGAGTTAACCCGGTATGAACGCATCTGACTTGAAACGTGGGATAGTCATTAAGCTGAACGACGCCCCCTGCACGATTATTGATACGACCTCTCAATCACCGTCTGCGCGCGGTGGTACGACTCTGATTAAAGCCAAGTACCGCAACCTGCTGACCGGTCAGGTCCTTATCGAGACCTTTAAATCTTCCGAACGGGTGATTGAAGCTGACTTTGCAAAACGCAAAGGACAGTTCCTCTACGCTGATGGCGACAACGGGGTTTTCATGGATCTGGAAAACTATGAACAGTTCGAAGTCGGTGGTGAAGTCTATGATTCGGTCAAGGGCTATCTGCTCGACGGCACCGAGTTGACCTTGGGAGTATACAACGAGCAGGTTGTAAGCCTGGAACCGGCGATGGTGGTTGAATTGCTGGTTGCAGAAACGGCTCCGGCAATCAAGAATGCGACCGCCCAGGCTCAAACTAAGGAAGCGATACTCGAAACCGGCATCAGCATTCAGGTTCCAGGCTATCTGGAGACTGGCGAACGGATCAAGGTCGACACCCGCGAATGTCGTTTCGTCTCACGGGCCTGATGAAATTCTGATGTCCGAACCATTCGACCCTGATCATATCCGCAGAACACTCGACCAGATATGTCATTCTGATAACCCTGAGGGGAAGCGCCGCACGGCCGTAGCAATGATCCTGATCGGAAATCGAGAAGCCAAAGAGTTGCTCTTTATCCGTCGTGCCGAGTTTCAAGGCGACCCATGGTCGGGGGATGTTGCTTTTCCGGGCGGCGGTGTCGAAGAGCAGGATGCTGACAGTCGTGCGACCGCCGAACGAGAAACTCTGGAGGAGATCGGCCTCAAGCTGCCGCAAGAAGCCTACCTCGGCTCCCTGGGATCGATCACTGGAGCCTACCTGCCGGTCAGCATCGCCTGCCACATCTATCATCTGGCCAAGCTACCCCCAGTGACACTCAACGGTGAAGTGGTCAAAACCTTCTGTGTCCCGTTTAAGGTTCTGCTCGAACCAGAACGCAACCAGCAGCGGACCTTTAAGTATCGCAACAGCCATCATAGTCACCCGACAATTGAGCTTGATGGTTACTGTGATCATTTTTTGTGGGGAATCAGTTACCGGATTCTGCAGAGATTTTTTGTTACGCTGGGGATCGAAACCCTACATTAAGAGGCCGCGACAAAATAGTGCAACCTCAGCAAAATATGCCTCAAAATTGGCAAACAGAATGCTGTTGTGATCCCCGTCCTGAAAAACCTTGAGCCTTTTTGGCTCGTTCCCCCAGGCAAAAAGTTGTTCACCGTGGTAAAGCTCGACCAGGCCATCGTGCTGGCTGTGCATCACCAGTAAACTCCCTTTAAAATCAGCAAGTGCCTGCTGGTGGTTAAAGCGTTGATTGACCAGAGTAGCAAACTCCGG
Source organism: Deltaproteobacteria bacterium (assembly GCA_024279255.1). Taxonomy (GTDB): domain Bacteria; phylum Desulfobacterota; class Desulfuromonadia; order Desulfuromonadales; family Geopsychrobacteraceae; genus Geopsychrobacter. The sequence continues at coordinate 24,321 of JAJRRT010000043.1, forward strand.
TAGGCCGATACCCAACTCAGCCGGTTCGACCCGCAACAGCAGTCGTTCAAGTACGTCGGCAATACCACTCTCAAGAATCAACCCAGCGGCCTGCGGATAAAGTCGCGCAGCTTCCAGCGCAAAGATCGAACCGACGCTACGACCAAAGAAGATCAGCGAGAGCGGATCACAGCCGAGGCTTTCGACCGTAGGCCTGACATCTTCAAGCATGCGACCGAGTTGTGATTGTCCGGTTGAGCGGCCGTAACCGCGATATTCTACCAGCAAACAGTTACAGCCACAGGCCAGAATCTGCTCAACAAAAGGCCCAAGATAATCATCGATAATTTCACCGTTACCATGAAAATGAATCAACGTCTTCGCACGGGGATCAAGCTCATGATAACTACAGGCAATTTTAGCATCACCACAGTCGACCCAGAACGGATCAGCAAGGCGACCCGTTAGAGGGAAAAAATAGCGTTCGCTGATCAGTCGATGATTAAGCAGATCATCGATCATGCTCAATCAGCCTCAAAGACCATCTGTGTCGCATCATTACCCGGCAGAACCATCGGGAATGAATAGGTATCTGGGTGGATCGGAACTTCAACAACCACTGGACCATCAATGTCCATCGCCTGTTGCAAAACCGACTGAAGATCTGACTTGTCTGTGACCCGCAGCGCCTTGACACCGAACCCTTCAGACACCTTACAGAAATCGACGTGATTTCCCATACAGGTCGAAGCGTAGCGGCTGTTCAACAACACCTTCTGGAACTGCCGTACCATCCCCAGTTTCCCGTTATTCAGAATGATGCACTTCACTGGGATATTATACTGGGCACAGGTCGCTAACTCCTGGCAGTTCATCTGGAAGGCGCCATCACCATTGATAGCAAAAATGGGTCGGTCAAGGTTACCCATTGCTGCACCCATTGCGGCAGGCAGAGCGTAGCCCATGGTCCCGAGGCCACCGCTGGTGATGTACTGACGGGGGCCGGCAAACGGCAGATAATTAGCGGTCCACATCTGTGACAAGCCAACATCTGATGCCACTACCGGAGAATCGCCCGCAACAGCGGCGATTGCTTCCATTACCTCGTGGGGCACAAGGTGATCACGTTCGGGGCGGGGTAGCGGACCCTTTTCGCGGTACCCGGCGATCTCAGCCAACCATTCACTATGATCACATTCATCGATCAGATCAAACAACTGCTCTAGAGCTTCAGCAGCGTCACAAACGACCGGCACGCCACCCTGCACCACCTTACGAATGCTTGAGGGATCGATATCAAAATGGATAATTTTAGCATTGGGCGCAAAGCTGGCAACCTTACCAGTGACCCGGTCATCAAAACGCACCCCAATAGCGATCAGACAATCGCACTCACCAACCGCCATATTGGCATACCAGGCGCCGTACATGCCGAGCATACCAACAGACAACGGTGACTTGGGATCCATAATGCCAACCCCCATCAAGGTGTGAGTCACCGGGATCTGCCCTTTCTCAGACACCGCTCGCAACATATCCGAAGAATCAGACAGTGTTATGCCGCCACCGGCATAGATCAACGGCTTTTTGGCTTTATTAATCATCTTGGCTGCACGTTTAATCTGGTTCTGGTTCAGAGTCGGCTTCTCCTGATAACCACGTCGACTGGACGGCTCGGAAGTCACCGGCTTGATCTTCGCGCCAAGCACGTCACTTGGCAGGTCGATTAAGATCGGACCCGGACGGCGGGTACGCGCAATATAAAAGGCCTCATGGATGACCCGTGCCAGATCTTTAACATCAGTGACCACGTAGTTGTGTTTAGTAATAGGTCGGGTGATCCCTGCCATATCTGCTTCCTGAAAGGCATCGTTCCCAATTTCGGCAGTCGGAACCTGGCAAGTCAGAGCAATCATCGGCACTGAATCCATATATGCGGTAGCAATCCCGGTCACCAGATTGGTCGCACCGGGCCCCGAGGTCGTCAGGCAGATACCGACTTTCCCGGTTGTACGAGCGTAACCATCGGCGGCGTGCGCAGCCCCCTGTTCATGTCGTACCAGAATATGCTGAATGTCCGTATCGTCCATCAAAGCATCATGAACCAACAGGGAGCGGCCTCCGGGATAGCCGAAGATTGTGTCCACCCCTTCCTGCTTAAGGCAATCGAGTAAAATCTGTGCACCGGTCTTCATGTGATTCTCCTTACATTATAAAATTGAAAAGGCCGCGGAAGCTTTGCCCCGCGGCCTTTTCTTGAATAAAAAAAGGGAGCGCGGGGTTGTGACCCGAGCTCCCTTTTGATTCTTCAGTATGAACCAGGGTAGCCGCGAGTCGTCAAATTACGACGACAACGACTAGCAGGTTTGTGTTTAAAATAGTTCGAAACATATATTCTAACTCCTTAAACTGAACCTTATCCGAGCAAGATGAATACTGTCAACAGAAATTATCGCCTTTTTAGTCAACAATTGGTCTGACCAGAATAATGATTCAAAGTTCGAACAGTTCAAGCATAGGTTCGAGCACAAATTTGCCAATTTCTTGTCATATACTATACGATATAGGTCTTGATTTATTTATGCTATCTGCTTTAGCCGAGGGAAACTATGGACATCCAGTTTGAGCCGCTGCAGAAAAGACGTCTGGACCAGGCCAAATGGGCCTACACAACCCGGCGAATTAATCGTGATCAAAATTTCCAACTCCTTGGTGGCACTCTCATCCCCAAAGCCGGGGATCTTGTCCTGGCCCGCGTCGACGAACTGGGTCAACACCAGCGCCTTGAGCTAGTCACCAGCCGCCGCGCCAGCCTCTATGAAGAGGATGAAATCGTGGTGGTCTACGGCAACCGCTACGCACCAGACCAGTTCGAGGGGATCGTTCCCGACCATCTTGAACCTTGTCGCTTGGTCGCAGCAGGCGGGGTCGCGGCACGACTGCTAAATCGACATGATCGGGTTAAGACTGCAACACGCATCACCCCCTTGGGCCTGCTAGCCGATGACAAGGGCTACCGTATCAATCTCAGCTCTGCGCGTCTGCCTAAAGCTGAACAGATTGACCACAAACCATTGGTGTTAGTGGTTGCCGGGACATCTATGAATTCAGGCAAGACCACAGCCTGCGCCAACCTGGTCAAAGGCTTTGTCCGGCAGGGGATCAAGGTTGCGGCGGCCAAATTCACCGGCACGGGCGCTGGCGCAGATTATCGCGCGCTGGTCGATGCCGGAGCTGACCCGGTATTTGACTTTGTCGACGCAGGCTATGTATCAACCTACCGGGTCCATCGGGATGTCTTACTCGATATCGTCATGACGCTTGGTGCCGAGATGAGCTCAAATAAACCGGATGTCATTGTGATAGAGGTAGCCGACGGCCTACTGCAACGCGAAACAGCCAGACTCTTTGCGATCCCCGAATTTACTGACTGGATCGACGGTGTTGTCTTTGCCGCCAATGATGCTTTAGGTGCACAAGCCGGTGTCTCATGGCTGAGTGCACGCCAACTCCCCGTATTTGCCATCACTGGTGTCCTGACAGCCTCCCCCCTGGCACAGCGTGAAGCGCATGACATCTGTGGCCTGCCGGTCTATCACACTAATGCTCTTGCTCAAAAGAGCGTTTCCAGCTACGTCTACAGTTGCCTTAAGTTCCGAAGTCAGAAGCAAAGCATCTCCAACCCTGTCCGCGAGGAGGTTGGATGATTCAACTGCCAGCCATTTTTGCCGGAGACAGACGCTGGCTGATGCTACGCCTGATTGTCAATGGCTCTCTACAAGCCTTGATGCTAATCGGCTCTATGTTTCTTGTACGCTTCGCCTTTAACGTCATGCTCAATCCGGAATTCAACGATTCAGAGGTGAACATGTTCGACCTGCGTGAAGTTTGGCAGGTTGCCCTGTTTGCCACCGGTCTGCTTGGCTGCACTGGCTTCGCCGCCTGCCTGCGCTACGTTGAAAGGGTCGATGCAGAACGCCTGGGCCAGGAATATATTCACCGGGTCCGCCTCACCATCTTCGACCGCATGACCCATTTCGCCCCGCGCGCACTTGGCCAGCGCAGTACCGGCGCCTCGATGCTGAGGTTTGTCGGTGATCTTTCGGCAATACGCCGTTGGGTCAGTCTGGGCCTGGCACGCATCGTTGTCTCGATTATCGTTACCAGCATTGCTATCGTAGTTCTCGCCTATCTTGATCCCTATTTAGCCCTGGGTTCCATGCTCATTCTCTCGCTGGGACTCCTATGGAGCCTGACGATGGGTCCAAAGATACACCGGGTAATGAGTGAAACCCGCAGGCTTCGCGGCCGGCTGGCGAGTAATATCAACGAAAAAATCCGCGCCTTTGCCGTGATTCAGGTCTTTAATCAACAGAAACGGGAGCGGCGGCGCTTCCGCAAACATAGCGGGCAACTACACCTGGCAATGATTGATCGAGCGCGAGCCACGGCAGGGATGCGAATCATCAACGAAGGAGCTACTGCCCTGTCGATGGCAGCTATCCTTGCGTTCGGTGCCTTCGAAGTTTTCCACAATCGGACCAGTGCGGGAAATGTTGTGGCTGCTATGGCAGTCGTCGGCTTTCTCTCTAATGCATTTAGAGATCTTAGCCGGGTCCATGAATACCTGCAAAACTTTCGCGTTTCCCACCTTAAAATTCTGCAATTCATGCAGACCAAGCCCTTGCGAGGCCGCTCTGCAAAGCTTCCATCTCTGCAAATCACCCAAGGTGAGATAACACTGGAGAATCTCTGCATCAAGAGCGCATTAAAGAATATCTCGGGGACCATTCGCGGCGGTGCTAAGCTAGGCCTGATCGGTGACAATGGCGCAGGCAAGTCGACGCTCCTGCAGCTCATCGCCCGCTTGGTCGACCCCAGCGATGGCCGAATCCTCATTGATGACCAAGATATCTCACAGTGCAACCTGACATCAGTTAGACAAGCAATCGGCATCGTCAGCCCCGACCTGCCCCTGCTTAAAGGATCGATCCGCTACAATCTGCGCTATCGTGCGCCGGACGCTGCCGAGACAGAACTGGATCAGGTTAAAAAGCTATGCGGACTCGATGAATTATTGAGTCAGCTACCGGGAGGAGAAGAGTTTCGCCTGCACGAAGGAGGAGAGAATCTCTCCCTCGGGCAGAGACATAAACTGGCCCTTGCCCGTGCCCTGCTGGGCCAACCGGCAATTTTGATTGTCGATGAAATTGATGCGAACCTGGATGGGCATGCCGCGCTGGTGCTGGAGAATGTACTGAAGAGTTTCACCGGTACAGTTTTACTGGTAAGTCGGTCACCAGAGCGTCTGGCGCTGACGGATACCCTCTGGCGCCTGAACGCAGGGGAATTGGTCTCGATCGAAGAACACAACAACCAAAGCCCTCCCCTACAAGGAACCGCTGAAAGACCAAATGACTGCCAAGGAGCCCGCTCATGACCGACACACCGCAACCGGGCAAAATACATTGCCGCACGATTGAGGGCATGTCACAGACAAATTATTTCGTCTACATCCCGAGCGAAACAACCGATCAAAGGCGAATTTTCTATACTGTCCATGGCATTTCACGCAATGCGGAAGAGCATATCCACGGGTTTATTGCTCAGGCCGAAAGATATGGCGCGATTATCGTCGCCCCGTTATTTCTTAAGGAGAATTTCCCGCACTACCAGCAACTCGGGAGTTCAGCAACCCTGGAGCGAGCCGACATGGCGTTTGACCATGTCCTGCAAGACGTTCACGAATGGCTTAAGATCCCCCCCTCTCCGATGCACATGTTCGGTTTTTCAGGGGGGGGCCAGTTCCTGCACCGCTATGCGATGTTCAACCCGAAGCGTGTCGCCCGCATGGTCCTTGCGGCACCGGGATGGTACACCTTTCCCGATCCGGGTCAAAAATATCCCTATGGGATTAAATCAACGCTGGAATGGCCAAACTTGAAATTTTCTATGGAAAAATTTTTGCAGATTCCAACCTTGGTACTAACCGGAGATGAAGATGACCAACGTGACAAAGATCTTAACAAAACGCGTAAAATTGATTGTTTTCAAGGGTTAAATCGCATCGAAAGGGCCGAAAGATGGACAGCAGCAGCACGAGCTCTGGGACGGGCATACAATATTCCCACCGACTTCAAAATGGAAAGCATTCCAAACGCCAGCCACGCTTATGAAAGCTATCTGGCACACCCCCCCTTTGCTCAACAAATCTTCGATTTTCTATTTGAGGCTCAAAACTGAAGAAGCCCACCCGCACAGGAAGAAGACTGTCAAACTATACGAGCTGAAGCAAAAAATTGGATGATTGAGAGCAGATTTTAGCTCGTTTTCTGGTTATTTACCGCGCCAGCTACGTTGTGTTTTGTCCCTGTATAGCTACGGCGAGGTAACGTAACGCACGCCTTGCAGACACGCCGAATCCCTGCGCAATCTTACGAATGCTTATGAAATACAGGGCTCTAGGCTTCTTCAGAATTCACTGATACTGGGAATCAGAGATGTTTCCCATCCTTGAAGTTTCGGTAGGAGACACTGTGCTGGTGCCGTCCGTTTTTTCTGACGATATATTTTTTGTACTTGTCGCCTTCTTTAACGATGATCCGGCACTTTACCGCCATATCTTCCATTTGCAGACAAATACGACCTCGTTGTGTCACTCGCCAGGTCCCAAAACGTCTATCTCCGCCACGTAACTGCTCAACACGACCATCCTTGTCGTAATAGGAGTGACTGACACGCCCTTTTTTTGCGGTTACTGATTCAACCGTCTTGCCAGAGAACAACGCCACAACCTCTCTTTTATCAAGGGTCCCAGGTGGCAGAAGGGGCGACTCTGAGAGACGCTCCAAAGCTTTTCCTTTCTGGAAGCTGACATAAGTCAGCTCGTGTTTGTGGTTACCATCAAGTTTCACGACGTATTGTCGATATTCGCTGCCTTTTTTCACGATAACCCGACAATCGCGCTTGGCGTCTTTCAGGTTAATACATAATCGATCATCCTTACGGATCTTCCATTTCCCGTACTTCAACCGTCCTTTTTCCGCCAGTTCAACCTTGCCATTGGTTGCAAAATAGATAACCATTTTCTGTCTCTTGCCATCAACTGACCTGGCGACCACGGTTTGACCGGAGAACTTTGCCTTGAGCTGCTTGACCGTCATGATCGATTCAAGCAAAGGCACTTCTGGCTTAATGGCAACCGAGAATCCCGGCACGACACTGAGAAACAGCAACAGGTAAAATGCTTTCAACCATTTGCGCATCCGAAAACCTTTCTTCACTTATATCTCTGGAGATGGGGGGACATTCCAAACCTAAGTCAGGCCAACCCCAAAAAGAGACAAAAACAATTCAGTAAGAACCATAACACCCACACTACAAAAAAGAGAACCTGGATCAGTGCAGAACCAATTGACAAAAGCGCTGCAACACCAAACCGGAGTCAGCTAGCGGCTCAACCTTTTCGAGCAGAGCGTTCATTGCAGCATCTGTCTTCAAGCGAGGACGCTGATATTCTATATAGGCCTGCATGATCCGCTGATTGAATTCAGGATGAAACTGTACCCCCCAGGCCGCAGGAGCAAAGCGGACCGCATGATGAGTTTCAAAGCGATTACCGCCGTAAACGAAAGCAGCTGGAGGTAAGAATTGAATACTTTGCAGATGAGAGGCATAAGCTGAAAACTTCTGCGGTAAAACCGAAAAGAGCGGCTCATCTTGCGCAGCTGCGGCCAGCTCAATTTCAACCTGTCCCAGCTCGAGGCCGCCAGCATGATCAGTAACAACCCCGCCCAGAGCATATGCCAGCAACTGGTGCCCATAGCAGATGCCGAGCACCGGCAAGCTCTGGCCAACCGCGTTGCGCAACAGTTGCGCCCAAAGTTCAACCTGCGGGCCACCATCTGACACCATTGAATGTGAACCGGTCACAATAATAGCGGAGATACGTTCAAACACAGGGAATGGTTTGGCCAGCCCATCGGCAACCACAAAGAGTCCCGGAGCTTCCCCTGTGGCAGCAATAATCCAATCATCAAAATCACCGAATTCGTGTGTTATGCCACTGAAAGTACTCCCTGTCTTCAGGATCATAATTGGTTTCATAGCACCATCATAACCGCTGGGTCAGCCGCAGTACAATCAATGACTCAGCAACGGGATCAAAGGAATCAAGCGTTGATAATCTGTATAGGTCAGCGAGGTCTGCCAATGCCCACCCAGCATGCCTGTAAGCACTCCAATGCTGAATATGGACAGCACTGACAAAGGAAATAACCATTTAGGCAAGGGCTTGCTTAGCACAGCCATAGCGAGAGCCCCGGGTTGAGGACAATTCTCGACACAGGTCAGGCAACCGGTGCACTCAGGAGAAATAATCTGACTCTTCGTCGCAACCGGCAGTCGCGACGGACAGACCTGACTACAACTGCCACAATCGATACAGACCTGAGAATCGCGACGAATTCGAGACGGACTAAAAACCGACAGTACGCCAAGAAGCGCTCCGTAAGGGCAGAGATAACGACACCAGGGATTGCGGATAAACAGCGATAGAATAAGGACGACAACAATTGTCAGGAGAGGAATCCCGGCAAGGCCACTAAAAAAATGCAGCATTTTGATATCGGACATTGCCCAGTAAGGTGCCGCCAGGAAACCCTTAATCGCGACAGCCGGCATATCGATCAAAATCAACTTAACGAAAAAGATAAGGAGCAGATATTTTAAACTCTGCAGCAAACGATCTAACCAGCTCCATGGGTGCCAAAGACGACCAAAAACCTTCCGCCCCAGTTTCCACATCAACTCTTCGATGGTGCCGACCGGACAGAGCCAGGAGCAAAAAGACTTACGCGTCAACCCAGCCATAGCAACGAAGGTCAGAAACAAGACCAGAGCCGCCGGATGTACCGCATCAACCTGCCCGTTAATCAGCCAGTTTTTCAGACTAACCAGCGCCCCAATCGGCAAAAAGGCTTCAACACCCGGATATCGGGAATAGTAAGTGGCACTACCACCCGATTCAAAATGACGAACAAATAGGCCAAGTTGAATACCGAGCAATGCGCACCACAAAAGCATGCCCCATTGCACAATTAGCCGAAAACGCAGCACAGGAGTTTGCCCAGCCAGATATTGATAAAATTTATTTTTCTGCATGCTCGGCAGTGTCCCTCAATCTGATATTGCACGCCATGACTTGAGTCAAAATATCAGCCGGAGTTTAATTGAGCTCAAATCATTTAACCACCGCCATATGCAGAGCACGAAAAAAGGGTCTGAAAATTTATTTCCCAGACCCTTTTGACGTCAAACGAGCGACAGCCGTCGCATCATTTGTCAGCAGAAGAAGCATCCCCTGTCCACTATATATCTAAATGCTGTGCTGAATTTTCTTAAAAATCGACACGGTATCCCAAGGTAAGAAAGAAGTCCCGCGTTCGAAAAGTCTGACCGGCGTTGGTCTCATTCGCCCATTCGGCACCACCTTCAAACTCAAGATGTAACCGTTTTTTCCAGCGATATTCTACCCGAAACGCCGGACGAATACGCCAGCGATTTCCAGAATCATTTTTATTGTCCCGATAATCGATCAAAATTTTTGGATTAAGCCGCAACTCTCGAAGGAGTGGATAGCGGGTATTCAGGTTCAGAGCCCAACTCGCTGAGGAATCGGTATCCGAATAACGCAGGCCAACAATGGCGATATCCCCCTCCTTGATCAGACTGCTACCGATCAATTGCAGGGAGTAAAAATAGCTGTTCCCTCCCCCGTCCAGAGCGGCAACGCCACCCGACGCTACCGTTGAACCGAAGCGTGCAACGGAAACGTCGCCGCTGACTTGCAGCTTTTCGCTCAAAGGATGCGTCAATCCCAAGGTATATGACTGACTCTTTGCGGTGCGATCAAGTGCCAGTTGAGTTATTTCATCATCAGTAAAGAGTCTGCGCAGAGCCGAGATACTGTCAACGGTCTGTCCCTGCAGAGCATTGCTGGTCGTCAACACCGGGCTGTTGCGATAGTCAGCCGACAGAGTCAGGGTCGTATTGTCAAGAAAACGCAGATTGCCATTGAAGAGCGCAGTGTTCAATTTGTTATAAAAGATGTCGTAATCAACCAGAGAGAAAAAAGAACGAGTTGGTTCGAAGTAGCGCAGCTCCCCACCTACGGCACGTCTGTCAGTCATGCTGTCCACAGCCTGATTGATGATATACAGATTAACATCCCAGCGATTGGCGAAGGTCCCAAAATCGAAACTCAATCCGTATAGTGGCCGCTCGGTATCGATGCTGGTTTCACTGGTCGAATTGACGGGAAAACCACTGACCAGATTAGCAGAAACCCGCTCACTGATCTGCCAACGCAGCAGCCCGCCATCAAAGCGTCCCAAAACTCCGCCACTGCTGCGCGACTGACGACCAAAACGCAGTGAAAGTTCCGGTTGGCGCGCAGCGATATCGAGATAAAGAGAACTGACCCTCACTTCATCATCGCCATTATCCCTGAAATCGTTCTCAAGCCCACCGATAAAGGTCGTACGGATATCAAGGTTTTCACCACGCGAACGGGTATTAATATCAACATCAGTCCGCAGAGAAGATTGCGCCAGACGGGTCTCTCCATCAGTGATCAAACTGTCGTGAAAGTAAAACTGCGAAAAGCTTCCGTAAGCGTCATGTTTCCAGGCGTCAGCAGTCTGTTGTTTGGCTTTTCGCAAAGGGTCTTTCGGCGTGCTGCGCGCGGTCAACAGAGCACTCAGACGTTGACGTACCCGCTCTGAGGCTTCCCCATCGGGATAAAGCTGCAGGTACCTTTCATATTCGGCTTTGGCGTGCGCCAGCTGGTTAGCACGATCACGAGCCAACCCCAGATATTCCTGAGCAAGCTGACGGGTTGCAGCATCTTCTGCCTGCAACAGACTGGTGTAGAGCAGCGCCGCACGTTGGTAGTCACCGGCGACCATGCTAGCTTCAGCCTGATCGAGCAACTGCTGACGACGTTCCGCTGGCAAAACAGGCACTGGCTCTTCTGCTGGACGTAAAGTAACCGAAACTTCTTCCATCGATGCTGCCGGAGCCTCAACGACCAGAGGTGCTGGCTCAAAGAGTGCCGTATTGACGGAGTCACGTCGCTCTTCGAGCGTTGTCCGACTCAACCATGCCTCAGGAAATTCCTTTTTGAGTGTCAGCATGACCCGCTGCGCACTCTTCTTGTCGCCAAAAAATCCGAGCCGCAAACGGTGCCAGTTCTGCCCGCCCTTTTTGAAGCGCGTGGTATAGAGACGATACTGCTGCAGATCCTCTCTTTCAGCAGGTAACTGCATATCTATCGGCTTAAGAGCGGATTCAAGATTAATCACATAAGGGAGCGCAAGGGCAACGGCGGGAGGTTCCATTACCTCCGGCGGGGTGGGCTCTATTTTTTCAGGGGGAACTGCCGGCGCAGGTGCGGGAACAACAACGACTGGTTGCGCTTTAAGCGGTTTCGGTTGCAGTTGCAATTGAGGTTGCAGCAAAATCGTCAGCCGCAGAGGGTCACTCCCCCCTTTGATCCGGTACTCGACCTTATGCTCAAATTCAAGCAGCAATTGCGGCCCACCGGGAGCATCTCCATCATAAGTAAGTGACCTCAACGGGCGTCCGGCCGAGGGTTTCCAACTATAAACCTTGCGACCAGAAAGCTCGACCATTTCCGAGGCGGCAAACAGAGAACGCAGCTCAACCTGCAAAAGCTTTCCTGCTCGAGCCGGGCTATGAGTCATATAACGTAATGGGAAATTGAAATTAATCTGGATCTCAACCCCTTCGGCAACTGAGAGGACCTCAACCTCTTCAACCACTCTGGTTACAGCAGCGACCGGGGTGACAAAGGCGATCAACAGCAGCCAGGTCCAAATTAATCCAATATAGGCTACCTTGCTATTCACCTCTTACCTCCTCCGCTGCAACCGGAAAAGGGGCGAGGATCCTGACATGCAGACTGCGGTAATCCCCCCCTTGCTCAACCTGCCACTGAGCTTTGCTCTTAAAATAGAGCGTCAGATAGAACCCTGAAAAGGTATCACCCTCATAAAGAACTTCTGTAATTCCAGCCAGATTAGGCGTTTCTGGCGTATAGGATTCGCGACTTAAAAGCGCATCCCGATCAACAGCAGCAATTGCAATCGGTTGTAGTTGAATCCGCAGCTCACGCCCTGACTCGGACGGGAAATGACTGATATAGTGCACCGGGAAATCAAAGGAGACATTAAGACTAACGAACTCTGGATGCTCACTGAGTACAACATCCCCCAGCACCCGGTCGCGCGTCGGTTGTGCTTGCAGTGGCAGAGCAAACAAAATGAGTAATAACAGGCAGTATCCAGATTTGACAGACATCAGATTAAAATCCTCCGTTCGTGCGGTGTTCGTTATTCCGGGTTTTATCAATTGTCGTCATCGAACTGTCGGTGTAGGTATGGCAAGACCCGGCACAATTACGCAGTTCACTGACCGTATACTTAGCACCATCTTTGACCTTTTTATGTGGCCCCGTCTCGTAATCACCGGCATGACATCCGGCGCAATCCGGCTGGTAGGCGCTGTTTCGCCAGGTCGGAGTTTGACTGTTGCTCTGATGGCAGTTGCGACAAGTGACCGACGAACGATGGTCGCCGGGATAGTTGCCCGAGCTATGTGTGAACCTGATCGTCGCCCAACCACTGGTATTGTGACAGCTATCACATTGCTGATTCGTAATGAAGTGACCGCTATTCATACCGGTTGCAGTTGTCCCGTTATGGCAACTCGTGCAAACCCCGGCGGCGTTACCGTGATCGAAACTAGCCGGCAGCCAGGCCAGAGTCGAGTGACAAACTTCGCATTGGGCCGTAGTCTGGACATGGTTGCCTGATTTACCTGAAGCGGTAGTGCCGTTATGGCAACCATTACAGGTACCGGTAACCGCGGTATGATCGACATTAACCTGAGTCCAATTACTGGTCACATGGCAGCTTTCGCAAATATTGGTCGAAGCAATATGTTGTGGCGATTTGCCCGCCGCAGTACTGCCGTTATGACAACTGGCACAGGTACCGCTGACCGCCGTATGGTCCATCCGCACCTGGGTCCAGCTCGATGGCACATGGCAAAGCTCGCAACTCATACTGGAGGCGATATGCTGCGCTGACTTGCCGGTAGCACCGGTGCCATTGTGGCAGCTCGCGCAATTGCCGGTGACTCCAGTATGATCAACATTGACCTGGGTCCAGTTGCTGGTGGCATGACAATCTTCACAGGTATTTGTCGAGGCAATATGTTGTGGAGACTTTCCGGTGGCAGTCGTGCCGTTGTGGCAGCTGGCACAGGACCCGCTGACCGCAGTGTGATCCATCCGCACCTGCGCCCAACCACTGGTGACATGACAAAGTTCGCAGCTGCTGTTTGAGGCGATATGCTGAGGTGACTTACCGGTGGCGCCGGTACCGTTATGACAGCTCGCACAGTTACCAGAGAACCCGCTGTGATCAACATTGACCTGGGTCCAGTTGGATGTCACATGGCAGCTGTCGCAACTGGCGCTGGTCGCTGTGTGTTGCGGAGATTTACCGGTTGCGGTCGTGCCGTTGTGGCAGCTGGCACAGGT
>JAJRRT010000044.1 GCA_024279255.1 Deltaproteobacteria bacterium
ACTGAAAGCTTTTGAGCGCTTGAAGGAGTATGAAATGATCGTCGGAATTCTGAAAGAAATTAAGACCGAAGAGAACCGCGTCTGCATGACCCCGGCCGGGGTTGAGGTGATGGTGCACAACGGTCATCAGGTGCTGGTTGAAACCTGCGCCGGAGTCGGTAGCGGTTTCAGTGATGAGGATTATCAGCACGCCGGAGCTAAAATTGCTCCAAGTAACAAAGAGGTCTTTGCCGGGGCCGAGATGCTGATGCATGTCAAGGAACCTCAGCCGAGTGAATATCCACTGATCCGACCTGGGCAGATCTTCTTTACTTATTTTCATTTTGCCGCTTCCGAGTCGTTGACCCGTGCGATGCTCGAGCGCAAGGCGACCTGTATCGCCTACGAAACAATTACCAGTCTCGATGGCAGCCTGCCGTTATTGACCCCTATGAGTGAGGTTGCAGGCAGAATGGCGGCGCAGGAAGGGGCCAAGTATCTGGAGCGTTCGCAGGGGGGGCGCGGTATTCTGATGGGCGGCGTGCCGGGGGTTGCCCCGGCGACGGTGCTGGTTCTCGGTGGTGGCGTAGTTGGCACCCATGCAGCTCAGATGGCCAGCGGGCTGGGGGCCAAGGTCTATCTGCTCGATATGAATCTCGATCGCTTGCGCCACCTGTCAGAAGTGATGCCGAAGAACTGTTTCCCGATGATGTCGTCTCCGGCGACGGTACGTCAGCTCGTGGCGGAGGCCGATGTTGTGATCGGAGCGGTGCTCTTGCATGGTGCCAAGGCACCAAAGCTGGTGACGCGTGAGATGTTGAAGACCATGAAGCCCGGGGCGGTGTTGGTCGATGTGGCGATCGATCAGGGGGGCTGTTTCGAAACTTCGAAAGCGACGACGCATACCGACCCGACCTTCGAAGTCGATGGTATTCTGCACTATTGCGTGGCTAATATGCCGGGCGCTGTACCCCTGACTTCGACCATGGCTCTGACCAATGCGACACTGCCTTATGCTTTGATGATTGCCAACCAGGGCTGGAAGCATGTGGCGCGCAACAATGCCGGGATCAAAGAGGGGTTCAATCTGGTTGATGGCAAGGTCTGCTATAAGGGGGTAGCCGAGGCCTTCGACATGGAGTATGTGCCGGTCGATGAATTGTTGAAAGTTGCACCCTGAATAGCGCTGAATAAGTTTCAGATAAAAAACCCCGGAGCAGAATTTTGCTCCGGGGTTTTTGTTTCAGGCCGGTTTATACTTTTCGCGGAGTGCCTTTTTGTTGACCTTACCGACACTTGTTTTGTCGATCACTTCGACAAATTGAATTTTTAATAGTACCACCTGTTTCGAGACGATCCCTTTGTCGACAAAGCTGCGGACGTGTAGCAGTAGCTCTTTTTCACTGACTTCGGTACCCACTTTCGTGACAATCAGTGCCAGCGGTCTCTCTCCCCATTTTTCGTCAGGCAGCCCGATGACCGCAGCTTCACCAACCGCCGGGTGTGAGCAGAGCAGGTCTTCTATCTCTAACGATGAAATCCATTCGCCACCGATCTTGATGATATCTTTAATACGATCAGTGATCTTGATGTAGTTCTGTTTGTTGCGATGGGCAACGTCACCGGTGTGCAGGTACCCGCCGCGCCACAAAGTTTCGGAGTTACGTTGATCCTTCAGGTAGCCTTGGGTCAGCCAGGGAGTACGAACCACAATTTCACCGACGCTCTCGCCATCCCGCGAGATTTCATCAAGATTTTCATCGGCCACGCGAAGCTCAACCAGTGGTACCGGGCGTCCGGTTTTGCACCGCAACTCAACTTGCTCATCTTCGCTCAGATCATCTTCGGTGACATGGGCGATGGTCAGTATCGGACAGGTTTCAGACATGCCGTAACCGCTGTAAATGTCGATCCCTTTGCGTAGGGCAGTACGGCACATTGTTTGAGGCAAGGCTGCGCCGCCGATCAGGACCTTCCAGTTTGATAGATCTGTTTCGGCAAAAGAGGAGTGGCTCATCAGCATATGCAGAATGGTTGGTACGCAGTGTGAGAAGGTGACATTTTCCTTGGCCAATAGATGTAGCAGCATATCGGGGGTGTACTTGCCGGGGTAAACCTGTTTAATACCGAGTGCGGTTGCCACATAGGGAACCCCCCAGGCGTGAACGTGAAACATCGGCGTGATCGGCATATAGACATCCCGTTGGTGTAGACGTCCTTGTGTTGCGGGGGTACCTAATGCTGCAAGGGTGCTGAGAGTGTGAAGCACCAGTTGGCGGTGGCTGAAATAAACCCCTTTGGGCATGCCGGTGGTGCCGGTGGTGTAGAAGGTAGTTGCACGGGTATTTTCATCGAAGTCCGCAAAATCAAAATGATCTGCGGCGGCATCGATCAGAACTTCATACTCACCTTCAAAACTCAAAGAAGTTTCGGTCTGCTGTTGGCCGTCCTGTAACAGGATATAACCTTTGACAGTGTCGATGCGGCCCTTGATCTGCTCGAGAATCGGCAGGAACTCCTCGTTAACCAGGATATAATCATCTTCAGCATGGTCGATGGTGTAGAGGATCTGCTCTGGAGATAGACGGATGTTGACCGTGTGCAGTACCGCCCCGAGCATCGGGACAGCATAAAAACATTCAAGGTAGCGATGGCTATCCCAATCCATAACGGCCACCGTATCTCCTGCCTTGACCCCGATTTTAGTCAGGGCATTTGCCAAACGACAGACCCGTTGGCGGAACTCGGCGTAGGAGAATCGTATCTGGTCGCGATAGACGATCTCCTGTTGCGGGTCATCAACAACTGGAGCATTGAGCAGGTTTTTGATCAGCAGCGGATAGGTGTATGCACTCATAGTGCGTTGAATCAGATTGTCGGTCATGGAAGGGCTCCTTGGATTGTGGACTTTGAGGAGATGTATCGGGGGTGAGACTGTCGATCTGTGAATAAATATTATGTGCTGATTTCAAACATGATTAACCGGGCCATAAGAGCCCGGTTAATCATCAGTTATTTCGGTCGTACTCCCAGAATATGGCAGATCGCATAGGTCAGGTCAGCTCGGTTCAAAGTGTAGAAATGAAAAGCATCGACACCGTTGGCATACAGGGCACGACAGCTTTCGGCGGCGACCGTTGCTGCAACGAGATTGCGCGTTTCAGGCTCACCATCCAAGCCGATGAACAGTTCTGCCATCCATGTGGGGACCGAAGCGCCGCAGGCCGTTGCAAATTCCTTGACCCGTTCAACGTTGGTGACTGGTAGTATGCCGGGTACGATCGGTACGTTGATGCCGGCCGCCCGGGCTCTATCACGAAAGCGCAGAAACGCTCCAGTATCGAAAAAGAACTGGGTGATCGCACGCGTTGCCCCGGCATCAATCTTACGCTTCAGATTGTCCAGGTCAGATTCATGAGACGGTGCATCAGGGTGCCCTTCTGGGTAAGCGGCGACGCTGACTTCAAAATCTGCAACATTTTTTAGGCCTGTGACCAGATCGGAGGCATAGGCATAACCGTCGGGGTGAGGATTGTAAATATTCTGACCATCGGCTGGGTCACCCCGTAAGGCGACGATGTGGCGCACCCCTTCATCCCAGTATTGACGGGCAATGTCGTCAATCTCACCACGGCTAGCATCTACACAAGTCAGGTGGGCCGCTGGTTCCAAAGTTGTTTCACGACGTATGCGTGAAACTGTGGCGTGAGTTCGTTGACGGGTGGTGCCACCGGCCCCATAGGTCACTGAGACATAGTTGGGTTGCAAAGGCTCTAGGCGCTTGATGGCTCGCCAGAGGGACTCTTCAGCTTTGTCGGTTTTGGGGGGGAAGAACTCGAAAGAAACTTCTACATTCTGAGGCAGAGGTGAGGCCACGGTCAGATTGATATTGTGATTGGTAGAGGTCTGTACCTCTGGAGTTTCGCTGCTCATTTGAATTCCATTGTTTCGTGTTACGGCTCCCATTGAAGGGATGCGATTTATAAGTGAGATTTCATGCTTTTAGTCGAAGCTGTAAGGCTAGCATTCCTGAAGCTCGTGATTCCACTATTAAATTATTCAGAGTGTGATTTCGACCAGCGTTTTTTTCCATGATGTTGGTACCCATGTGCAGGCTTGTTTGGTCAATTATTGATGATTTTACTGCGCGGGCGCCTTGCTGTCTGGTATGCTCAAAAATAGGTATATTCAAAATAATTTTCTGCGGAGGCTCGTCGATGTCGAAACCTTATCCTGAATTTACTTACCCTGACTTTACGACAGTCGCATTTGCGAACTCTCCAATTGTTCACACTCAAGCCGCAACCGCAGATGGCGTTGTTCCAGAAAACTTCCATGGGACTTCGAACCATCCGGAATATGTGCATCTGGCTAATGGTCGCTGGATACTGGCTCCTGAAAGTCGCATGGATTCGGTCATGGTGTTGCGTGGCGAAGAACTCGACGTGGTCGAGGCGCGTCGTGTCAAAAAAGGTGATCGGGTCGTGGTCGGTCGTACAGAAAACGGCGAAGAGGGGATCTTTGTCCATATCGATGGTTTTCACCGGGCGAGTGACGAAGCGGCTGACAAGTTTACTTTTCGTACACGTGGTACGCGTGAAACTCCCTTTTCACGCAGCTACGATGATCTGTATAATGTGTTACGGCATGATCGTGACCATGGTCATATCGTCTGGGTTCTTGGCCCAGCGGTGGCTTTCGACAAGGATAGCCGTGATGCCATGCAGGGGCTGATAGAAAATGGTTACTGCCATGGGCTTCTGGCGGGCAACGCACTGGCGACTCACGATCTTGAGGCGGCTCTGTTCCGCACTGGACTGGGACAGAATATTTATTCACAGCATTTACAACCTCTGGGGCACTACAACCACCTTGATCTGATCAACAAGGTGCGTCGAGCGGGTTCAATTCCACAGGCTATGGAGGATCTGGACCTTAAAGACGGCATCATCTACGCCTGCGAGAAGCAGAAGGTCCCTTACGTGCTGGCTGGTTCTATCCGTGATGATGGACCACTTCCTGAAGTCATTTCTGATGTATATGAAGCGCAGGATGCAATGCGTGTTCATGCTCGCAAGGCAACAACCGTGATCGCGTTGGCGACGCAACTTCATTCAATCGCGTTCGGTAATATGGTGCCGAGTTATAAGGTTATGGATGATGAAGTACGTCCGGTCTTTTTCTATATTGTTGATATGTCAGAGTTCTCTGCTGACAAATTGGCCAATCGTGGTTCAGCCCAGGCTGTGGCTATTTTGACCAATGCACAGGATTTTATAACGAATCTGTGGAACAATCTGAAGAATTGACTTAGGCAGGAAAGGACCGTTTTTTTCGGAGAACTTAATTTATGGCAGCAAAAATAGTTCGCATTATAGGAATTCCTATTGATCTGGGTCAGAATCAACGAGGGGTCGATATGGGGCCTGCGGCAATACGCTATGCCGGGCTAGCCGCACGCCTTAAGCGGATCGGTTATCAGGTTCAGGATGCGGGAAACATCATGGTGCCAGTGCGTGATGCCATTGACCGTAGTGGTCGGGGTTTTATTCCGGCAATTGCTCAGGTCTGCAATGCTGTCTATCTTGCGGCCAGTCAGGCCATGAGTGAAGGAGTGATTCCTGTTTTTCTTGGTGGGGATCATTCTGTCGCGATCGGGACTATTGGTGGGGTGACGGCGAGTGGTCCCTGTGGATTGATCTGGATCGATGCTCACGGTGATTTTAATACCCTTGAAAGTTCTTCTTCTGGCAACGTTCACGGCATGCCTCTGGCGGCTCTGCTTGGAGAGGGCGCCCCCGAGTTAATCAGTGTTGGCCGCAGTGGTGCAAAGTTATCTGCGCAGAATGTGGTGTTGGTCGGGCTACGTGATCTCGATGCGAAAGAGAAAGAACGTTTGAAGAAGAGTGGCATGTTGTTGTTTACCATGCGTGATGTCGATGAGCAGGGGATGGGACAAGTCGCCCGCGCTGCTCTGGAGTGGCTTGATCATTGTGAGCATATCCACGTTAGCCTTGATGTCGATGCGCTTGATCCTAACGAAGCCCCAGGGGTCGGAACTCCAGTCCCTGGTGGACTGAGTTACCGCGAAGCGCAATTGTTGATGGAAATTATTGCTGATAGTCAGCGCCTCTCTTCGCTGGATATTGTCGAGATCAACCCGATCCTTGACCAACAAAACCGCACAGCTGAGGTTGCCGTTGAATTGGCAGCATCCCTTCTTGGAAAAAGCATTCTTTAAACGTATTTTTGGTGAACAGAGAAGTCCGGTCACAAAACCCCATCTTTTACTTGTCTATATATAATTAAAAACATTTGACATAGTGTGAATACGCGTTAATCTTTTTTTGCTTGAAAAATATCAACAGATTCATTCTGTGGCCTACATGTAGACCCGTGATGCGGGAGGAGAAGAAGAATGAAGATTTTTGCCAAACTTATTGGTGGATTTGCAATTGTTGCAGCAGTTTGTGCTCTGGTTGGTGGCATCGGCTGGTACGGAATCTACAATACCCGCAGTGGGCTGGAAGCTGTCGCTCATAAAAGTTTACCGGCAGTTGAGGGGCTAGGTTTGATAATGCAGGGTTTGAACGGTCTGAAGTCTGCAGAGCGGACTTTGATGATCTCTAGCCTGAGCAGCGTAGATCGTGTTCATGAGATTAAAAATCTCGGAAAACGGATGAAGGTCATTGATGATGGCTTTGCAGAGTATGATAGTTTGGATAAAAATGCAGAAGAGCTGAAGCTATGGGCTGAAGTAAAGCAGGCCGTTGCCGCATGGAAGCTTGAGCATCATAAACTGGTCGCTCTCGTTAAACAGGTTGAGCTTGATGATATCGGCTCATTGGAAGCGGTACTGTCAGGCCGACATCTCGATCATGTACAGTGGGTATCCAAGCTTGAGAAGTCGGTCATACGCAGAGAAAGATTTACCGGTCAATTGAGCCCCAAACTCTGCGGACTTGGGGAATTCCTGAGTCAGTATCGCACTGATGATCAAACCTTTATGACTATGCTAAGTCGTTTTAACGGTCCCCATCAAACATTGCATCGTCTAGGTGAGATGATTAATGCCAAAATCGATGATGGGGATTATGGTGCCGCTGGTGTTATGGTCAGCTCAAAGGTTAAGCCAACCCTCGCAGAGATTGAGAGCTTGTTCAGCAAGAGTCTCACTTATGTCAAAGCAGACCTCGCTGATCTTGCTGGTGCTAAAGAGATCGGGTTTGGTAGCGGTCGCAGTGCATTTAGTGTGGCGATGAAAGCACTAGATAAGCTGATGAAGTACAATGTTGAACTGTCTGCACAGATCACTGCAGATGCCGAGGGTGATGCGAACCGGAGTCAAATGCTGGCATTTGTTGCTGTTGTCTTTGGGGTTATTACTGCACTGCTGATCGGGTTTCTCATGGCACGTAGTTTCGCCGCTCCGATGCGCCGCGCAGTTGAGATGCTTAAAGAGTTGGAAATGGGACATCTCTCGGCAAGGCTCAATCTGAAGCGTCAGGATGAAATTGGCGAGATGTCCAAGACACTGGACGATTTTGCCGATAACCTGCAGCAGGAGACAGTCACAATTCTAAAGGGGCTGGCTGCCGGTGATGTCAGCTACAGTATTGTGCCACGAGATGCAAATGATGAAATTCGTAATTCGCTCAAGACCTTGGGGGACGATCTGAATCAGGTGTTGTCACAGATCCAGACTTCGGGTGAGCAGATCAACTCTGGAGCTTCACAGGTTTCAGACGGTGCCCAGCTGCTCTCTGAGGGAGCAACCCAG
The DNA here is from genome assembly GCA_024279255.1 of Deltaproteobacteria bacterium. Lineage (GTDB taxonomy): Bacteria > Desulfobacterota > Desulfuromonadia > Desulfuromonadales > Geopsychrobacteraceae > Geopsychrobacter. The sequence continues at coordinate 7,760 of JAJRRT010000044.1, forward strand.
TCCGCTGCTTCCCTCGAAGAAATCACCAGTTCAATGGGCGAACTCTCGAGTCGAACCCGTGACAATGCAGAGAATGCCCAACAGGCAAATACGTTGTCGACTGAAGCGATGGAAGCTGCCCAGAAGGGGAGCGATCAGATGCAACAGATGGTCGCAGCAATGGATGATATTAGTGTTTCGGGCCAATCGATCAGCAAAATCATCAAGGTCATCGATGAGATCGCATTTCAAACAAACCTGTTAGCACTCAATGCCGCAGTTGAAGCGGCCCGTGCCGGACAACATGGCAAAGGCTTTGCTGTGGTTGCTGAAGAGGTCCGTAATCTGGCAGCGCGTAGCGCCAAGGCGGCGCAAGAGACAGCTGAGCTGATTGAAGGTTCTGTCCAAAAGACCGAAAATGGAGCCCAGATTGCCAGAGCGACTTCTGCTGCTCTTGAGGAAATTGTTAGCGGCATCACCAAAACCAGTGATCTGGTCGAAGAAATCTCAGCCGCCAGCAACGAGCAGGCGCAAGGGATCAGTCAGGTTAATCTGGGGCTGGAACAGATTGATCAGGTCACTCAATCGAACACTGCCAGCGCTGAAGAGAGTGCGGCCGCAGCAGAAGAACTTTCTGGCCAGTCCATGGAGCTGCAGAGGCTGCTAAAGCAATTCAAACTGCGGGGTGATACAAGTACTTCGCGCGCACCTGTCACTCAGTCAGAGAAGATTTCCTGGAAGGCCCCGGTGGCGAATGCTGGTTGGGCCGCTGCCGAGCAGTCTGCTGCATCTGCGCCCGAGATTGCTTTGGATGATAACGAGTTTGGTAAGTATTGATAAATAATTGAGGAGTATACCTCTCTCTTGTTTTGCCATCTCCGGCGGGCTAGGATGTAATCCTTGCCCACCGGAGATTTTTTATGCAACTTCCTACCCCGTTAATTGAAGGCCGTTTACTGAAGCGCTACAAGCGGTTTTTTGCCGATGTTGAACTTACCGACGGTTCTGTTGTTACTGCTCATACTCCGAACACTGGCAGCATGTCGCAATGTGCCGTCCCCGGTTATTCTGTTCTGATCTCCGCTAACGATGATCCTAAACGTAAATTGAAATATACCCTTGAACTGATTCGGGTTAACGACCACTGGGTTGATACCCATACGCAGCGGACAAATCGAATCGTTGAAGAGGCGTTGCAGGATAATAAAATCGCTGAATTCATCGGTTACAAATTGAAGCGCGAATTTCGTTATGGTGCTAGTCGTATCGACTTCTACCTTGAAAAAGCGGAAGAGAAAGTCCTGCTTGAGGTGAAAAATGTCACGCTTTGCGAAAAGGGTGTCGCTAGATTTCCTGATGCAGTTACAATCCGTGGTCAGAAACATCTGCTTGAGCTGAAGGAGGCAGTGACTCAGGGGTATTATGGGGTGATTTTCTTCCTGGTTCAGCGTGCCGAGGCGACAAGTTTTTCGCCAGCTGATGAGATCGACTCCGAATATGGAAGGCTCTTGCGAGAAGTTGTTGCTGCCGGGGTTGAGCCACTGGCGTACAAGACGCTTGTCAGCCCGCAGGAAAATCGGGTTGGCCAACGAATTCCGGCTGTTCTGGACTGAGGTATCCTATGCGCGCTGTCGGTCTGATAACAGAATATAATCCATTTCATAATGGGCACTTGCATCATCTGCAGCAGAGTAAAGAGCTTGCAGATGCCGAAGTGTCGGTCGCTGTGATGAGTGGCAATTTTTTACAGCGTGGTGAACCTGCGCTCTGTGATAAATGGGCGCGGACAGAGATGGCACTGGCTGCCGGAGTCGACCTGGTGGTTGAGCTCCCCTTTATCTTTGCCTGTAATAGTGCGCCTCATTTCGCAAAGGGTGCGGTGCAATCTCTTGATGCAATCGGAGGGATGGACCATTTCAGCTTTGGCAGTGAGGTTGGCCTTCTTGGCCCCTTGCAAACTTGTGCCGACTTGCTGATTGAAAAGAGTACAGAAATTGAACGACAGTCGCAGAAATTGCTCCGGCAAGGGGAGAATTACCCGACCGCACGGGCTAAAATTTTGCGCGCGATGTTACCTGATTCTGCTGCAATCGAAGTCCTTGACTCCCCCAATAATATTCTCGGAATTGAATACTTGAAGGCGCTCCGCCTGACCGGCTCAGATCTGGAAGCTTTGACGGTTCAGCGTGTAGGTGCTGGGTACCATGATTTGCAAGCTGATGGCTCGATCGCCAGCGCAACAGGAATCCGCCGGATGTTGAATGACGGGGAAGAAGTCAGTAGTTTTCTTCCGAAGGTGGTTAACTCGACGCTCCTCAGTATTCTATCTGGAGAGAAAGTTCCCGACCAAAACTGTTTCTTGAGAATTTTGTTGGCCAGAATTCTGCGTGGTGCGGCGAGTTTACAGGGAATTTATCAGGTTGAACACGGACTTGAAAATCGTTTGTTCGAGGTTGCGCTGACGGCGACCACCCTTGAGGATTTGATTGACGGGATCAAGGTCCGCCAGTTGACCCGAACCCGGGTACAGCGGATCCTCTGCCAACTCCTTAATGAGGTTGAAGAAGAGGTTGCTTTGACATTACTCGATCAAGGCCCGCTTTATCTCCATTTGCTCGGTTGCACAAAAAAGGGGGAGAAGTTTCTTTCTGCAAGTCGAAAAGGGCGCCGGTTGCCATTGGTCGGTAACTATTCTCGGATTCATAACCAGCTACAAAGGTTTTATGGTCGTGATAGTGAGTGCTACCGATTGGCACTTGAACAATTACAGCTTGAACTGAGAGCGAGTGATAATTATGCGCTGCTGCAAAAAGGATTTTCGGCACGCCGACAAAGTGACTTCTTTGAAGCGGTGAGACGACAACAGTAATTCTTTATTTGCACATCAGTCAAACTCTGGAGGCTTTTGAGGGCTGGTTTCGATCAAGTCAGGGCTGGCGATCTCTCTCTCGCTGCCTGCACCCATCTCCTTAAAGCGTCGCGCACTGACCAGCACCCGACGATCGAGAGAGGACATCGCTTGATTGTAGCTGTCGACAGCTTTGCCCAACCCCTTGCCCATTGCATGGAAATGCTCTTCTAATACCGCAATCCGCCCATAGAGTTCTTGTCCCAATTGACTGATCGCCTGGGCGTTTTCGGTCAATTTCTCCTGTCGCCAACCGTATGCGACTGAGCGTAAAAGAGCGATCAGAGTCGTCGGCGTAGCGAGCAGAACTTTTTGATCGACACCAATCTCAATCAGGGAGGGATCCTGTTCCAGTGCGGCGGAAAAGAATGTTTCTCCCGGTAAAAAAAGCACAACAAATTCGGGAGTTGGTTGAAATTGTTCCCAGTAGTTTTTAGCCGATAATTTTCCCAGATGGTCGCGGATCTGTCGCGCATGATCTTTTAGATATTTACGACGATTCTCTTCATCTCCTGCTTCAAGGGATTCAAGGTATGCCGCCAAAGGGGCCTTGGCATCTACAATAATATTTCGTCCGTTCGGTAGCCGGATAATCATGTCAGGGCGAAGCCGCCCCCCTTCAGTATTTGCCGACTGCTGTTCCTCAAAGTCACAATGGTTGAGCATGCCAGCCATTTCGACGACGCGTCTTAACTGTATTTCGCCCCAACGGCCTCTAACTGACGGAGCACGGAGAGCTTTGACCAGATTGCTGGTTTCACGATCGAGGCTGCGCTGACCTTCCAGCATCGTCTTGAGCTGTTCATCCAGTCGTGCGTAGGCACCGGTGCGCACCTGCTCGAGTTGGCCAATCCGCAGATCGACTTTGCTGAGTGCTTCCTGTAGTGGTTTGACAAGTTGGTCGATGGCGAGTTGGCGGTTGTTAAGATCTCCCTTGGCCTCGGACTGAAACTGTTCCATTTTGGTCTGGGCCAGATCCAGGAAGCTGCGGTTGTTGGCATTTAAGGCCTCGGCGGAGAGTGCTTTGAACGACTGCTGCAATTGTTGTTGATTCTGTTTGAGCAAGGTTAACTTCTCTTCAGATGATTGTCGTTCAGCTTCAAGTCGTGCACGATATTCGATTGCTATCTTTTCATATTTTTGCGCTCGATTGCGGCTGATAAAAAAACCAATTCCCAGCCCGAATGAGCCACTCAGGAGTGCGGTCACGATCAATAACAGTAAAGGCGATATCTCAGTCACAGCAAAGTCCTCTTTTTTGTTGTTTTGGCTGGGGATATATTGGCGTTATAATTATCAGATAGACCAGTCTGTCGGCAAGCCAGGGTTTGCTTGATGTTAATTGCGCGATACAATAGAGCACAAGGGGTTTAGAGTTGAAAGGGCGAAGAGGATCCCTTTTTGTGAAAACCTTTCAGGTGGTCCTTAACTCTTCGACGTGTAAATCGAGCCCACCTCTCTTGAGGTTGTTGCGGAGCGGAGTAGGAAGCTTAGTGGTCAGGCATGACGGCTTATGAGGAGGAAATATTGAACGAGTCCAAAGATTGAGATGCATAGCATGACGATCAGAGACGCCCGCGTATGATCATTTTTACGGCGTTTACGCTTACTGTTAATAATGAGTCCTCCAATGCTGCTGAAAAAGCAGATGAGCAGTAAGTAAAAGAGATATTGCATCAATTCCAGATCCCAGGATCGCCGTAATCTCAGATCGTAGAAGCGGTCAAAAAAAGTTTCAATTTCAGGTTTGGCAACGGCAGTGATGAAGAGGGCCGCAACAAGACTGACACCGCTCAGTAGGCCTGACCATGTCAGAAGTTTTATCCAGAGGTCTGGTCCTTGCCGACGATCAATCTTTCGGGCCATCAGTTTCTCCTTGACCATCTTTTCGGTCAATTTAGGTTATGTTAGAATGTAGCATTATCAGACAAGGAGCATTGTATCGCATGAGTCGGGATCAACAGTTGCCATCAATTACCAGCAGGGCACAGGACATTACGAAAACGCCGCCACTGTTTAAGGTTTTGATGCATAATGACGATTATACCACTATGGAGTTTGTCGTCGAGGTTTTGCAGTCGGTTTTTCACCAGAGTGACACTGCGGCCGAACGGATTATGTTAGCGATTCACTTTCAGGGTTTGGGCCACTGCGGCACTTATCCCTTTGCCATTGCCGAGACCAAAGTTGAAGAAGTATGCAGCAGGGCACGCAAGGCAGGCTATCCGCTGCGTTGCAGTGTCGAGAAGGAGTAATAAAGATAATTTATGTTTAATCATGATGTTCAGATAGCCTTTACTCTGGCGGTTAGAGAGGCGCAACGGCGGCGTCACGAATATTTGACCACCGAACATATCCTTTATGCCCTGCTCTTTGAGGGGAGCGGCCAGCAGGTGATCAGTGTCTGCGGTGGTGATGTTGAAGAGCTTAAGCGTCAACTGGAGGATTTCTTCGACAAGCATCTTGTCTCATTGCCCGCAGAGGTTGAGGATGAGGAGGTCCCGCGCCAGACCTTGGCTCTGCAACGTATGCTGCAACGCACGGTGCTACATATGCAGTCTTCAAATCAGGACGAGGTCGGAGTCGGCGACCTGTTGGCAGCGATACTTGAAGAAGAGAACAGTCATGCTTGTTTCTTTCTTGCAGGTCAAGGGATAGAGCGGGTAGACGTTTTGGATTACATCTCCCATGGCACAGGGGATTCTTCATCTGAACCAGCTCAGGATCAACCATCATCTCCGCAACCTGATGAGGTGAACAAGCCCAAAAAAAATGCCAGCGATCCACTGAAGGCATTCACCCACGATTTGATTGCGCGCGCTAAAGCAGGCAAGATTGATCCATTGATTGGTCGTGAACAAGAACTTGAACGCACTTTATTGGTTCTATGTCGTCGGCGCAAAAATAATCCGATTTTTGTCGGGGAGCCGGGGGTTGGTAAGACCGCAATGGCTGAAGGTTTGGCGTTGCGCGTCGCGAGCGGGGATGTCCCTGACCTGCTTCAAGACAGTGAACTCTTTACCCTCGACATGGGTGCGCTGTTGGCTGGAACCAAGTTTCGTGGTGACTTTGAAGAGCGCCTCAAGGCCGTTATCAGGGCGCTACAGAAGCGGGACAAGGCCATCTTGTTTATTGATGAAATTCACACTATTGTCGGGGCCGGTGCGACCAGCGGTGGAAGTCTCGATGCGTCAAATATCCTTAAACCAGTCCTGGGTTCGGGAGAATTGCGCTGCATCGGTTCAACAACCTATGAAGAGTATCGCAATCTGTTTGATAAGGATCGTGCCCTTTCGCGACGCTTTCAGAAGATCGATTTGGCCGAACCTTCAGCAGAAGAGAGTCGGGCTATTCTGGAAGGGCTTAAGGGGAAATACGAAGAGCATCACCAGGTCTCTTATTCTGCGGAGGCCCTTGATGTCGCTGTGCAACTGGCGATCAAGCATCTGCCTCAACGCCATCTTCCCGACAAGGCGATCGATGTCATCGATGAGGCCGGTGCTCAGCAGAGACTGTCGCAGCAGAACTGCAAGCCAATTAGAGTTAATGAAATAGAGAAGGTCGTGGCTCTCATGGCGCGGGTTCCGGTGCGTAGCATCAGTGGTTCCGACCGACAGCAGCTACGTCACCTTGAACGTGACCTTAAACGAGTGGTTTTCGGACAAGATCCTGCGATTGAGAATCTGGTCCGGAGTATCCACCGTTCACGTGCCGGACTCGGTCATCCTGATAAACCGGTCGGTTCTTTACTCTTTACCGGGCCAACCGGAGTCGGAAAGACTGAGGTTGCCAAGCAACTTGCGTCAACCCTCGGGGTCAAATTTCTACGCTTCGACATGAGTGAATATATGGAGAAACATTCGGTGGCCCGGCTGATTGGGGCACCACCTGGTTATGTCGGTTTTGATCAGGGTGGATTGTTAACTGAAAATGTTCGAAAGCACCCTTGGTCGGTATTATTGCTTGATGAGATAGAAAAGGCTCACCCTGATCTGTTCAATATCTTATTGCAGGTGATGGACCACGGCACTCTGACTGACAATAGCGGAGCCGAGACAGATTTTCGCAATGTGATAGTCATCATGACCAGTAATATCGGTGGGCGTGAAATGAATATTGCACCGATCGGTTTTGGCGAACGCAATGCCGTAGCGCCTAAGAATGCAGTAGAAAAAGCCTTTTCTCCCGAGTTCCGTAACCGACTGGACGCAGTGTTGACTTTCGCGTCGCTCGACCAGAAGGTGATGCTGCAGGTTGTTGATAAATTTATTGGTGAACTGAAAAGTCAATTGGCTGAGCGGAACGTTAGCGTTAAATTGAGTCCCGCGGCACGCCGCTACCTGGCCGAGTGTGGTTATGATCCACTTTTTGGTGCACGACCTTTAGGGCGAATGATCCAACAGGAAATTAACGATCCTTTGGCCAGTGAAATCCTTTTCGGTGCGTTAAAAGCTGGTGGTAAAGTTCAGGTTGGTTGTCGTGCTGGCAAGCTCAGCTTCAAATTCAGCTGAGACTCTTTTGACCTGCATCTATCTTTCTGAAGAACTCTGGTTCCCGCCTGTGGAAGAGGCCGAGGAGATCGGCCTGTTGGCTGTCGGCGGGGATCTTTCGCCGCAGCGTCTATTACTCGCTTACAGCCTGGGTATTTTTCCTTGGTACAATCCTGGCGAACCGATTCTCTGGTGGTCACCAAATCCTCGCTGTGTCCTCTTCCCAGATCAGATTCATATCTCAAGGTCCCTGAATAAAGTCCTGAAACGTGGTGATTTCCATGTGACTTTTGACCGAGACTTTTCTGCTGTTATTGAGGGCTGTCGTCAGACACGCACTGAGCAGGGGACCTGGATCACGCCTGAAATGTACAGCGCTTATGTTGAGCTACATCGGCTCGGGTTTGCGCATTCTGTTGAATGCTGGCAAGACGAACAGCTGGTTGGTGGGCTATATGGCGTCAGTGTGGGACGTTGTTTCTTTGGCGAATCGATGTTCAGTCGAGTCACCAATGCCTCGAAGGTGGCGATGGTGACTCTGTGCCGACAACTGCAAATGCTGGGATTTCATCTACTTGATTGCCAGCAGAGCAGTGAGCATCTGTTGAGTCTTGGGGCGACTGAAATTTCCCGCGAAAATTTTTGCCGTCTGCTGGCAGATGGGTTGCTAGGCGACGGGCAGAAACTTAAGTCTAATTTTCCAGCCTCGCCGCCTGCAGAGGACTCTTCTATATTGCGCTCTCACTGAACCATGTCGTCATCGCGGTTGCTTCAGTAGCCCAACTATCATTCAGGCGACATTCAAGAAAGGCTTTCAGCAAGCTGGCGAAGAGCTGCTCACCTTCTTCGATTGTGCCGAGTTTGGTGTAGAAAGCTGCTTCAGCTTCAAGGGCAGGATCATCCTCAGGGTCACTGTCAGGTTTGTTCATAGGGGTACGAAACCCTGCGAAACTGAAACGCTCACCCTTTAAGGTCAATTTCCAGTTCTGTTCTTCTCCGAGGCTCATATGCAGGGTTGCTTCAGAAATCCGCTTGCCACTGCGTAGCGCGGCGCAGACTTCAGAAAAGCGGTCCTGTGGGCCCGCAACCGAAATTTTTTGTTCGCCTTCCTGGCCGCTTCCGAGTAACAGCAAGCGGTTGTCCAGCCAGGCTGTGAATGGCTGATCTTTAAGGAGTGGCCCGTCAGTAGAGACCGCATACCCAGAGTCAGAATTAAGGCTGCGATAGAGCAGCCATTGTAAAAACTCTTCACCCATCCAGCCATTGGCCTCGATCTCTTCGAGAGTAGATTCACTGTTGGCCTGATTCAAACTATTCAGTCGTTCTTGCTGTTCTTGGTTCGCGATTTTTTTTGCACGCGCCATGGGGGTCAACAGGCGCAGACGTAACTCGGGAAAGCTCTGGTGAAACAACCCCTGGAAGCTATCGATTCGATTCTGACTTAATGAGGTAAAGCGCAGCAGGCCGCTGTTAAGATCCCATGCGATATCCGATACTGCGGGTACGGGCAGGGTTCGACTGAAGAGCATGCTACTGGCTTGATCCCGGATGGTTTCACGTTCCTGCTTGGGAACCCGGTTGAAGGTCGGGTGAGCGGAGAGAAAGTCGCCACTGATACGTGCAATTTCTCGCTTGAGAAGCGCAGCTGGAATTTTACGGCGATCTTCGCGTAAGGCAAAGCAGATCATTTGTTCCCTGCGCAGTTTACGTTCTTCACTGAATTCTGTTGCGTCATTATCGTCCAACTCAACCCAACCGCAGCTGTATTCATCCGCCGAGTTTTCTATCGATCGAAATCGTTCGTTGTTGAGACGTTCGGTCAAAAGTTGATAAATTTGATCCTGTGGTAGGGTGCCGATAACTTCAAAATGGCAAATGCCTGCTGAAGGCGCAAGAAGCCCCATAGTGTTTTATCCTCTCGGTTTAATCTGATTTAATCGGAATTAACGATGATAGTAGAAATGGTGCGGATAGCCGTGGCGATATTTCAGGTTATGCTCTGATAGGTCTCCTAGCAAGGTGTTAACTTCTTCGGTGTTCAACAAACCCTGTTCGATGAAGTAACTCCCCAGTTTGTCCTGTCGGGTGCGTTGGTGAAGCAAAATAGCCCTAACCTGCAATGAGCTGAGCAGGCCGAGCGACTCAGCACGTTCACCGAAGCGACCAAGTTTTTTGCAGGTCAGAATCTGTCCAATGTTCTGATCGTTGAGCCAACCCCAGCGTAGAGCAATTTTTCCGATTGTTGGCCGTTGCTTGCTCTGCCAGTTCAGGGCATTGAGTAGCAACTTGAACGGGATAAGCCCGCGATAGTAGAGGTAAAGTCCGAATTGCAGGGGACGGGTTGGGAGCGGGCCCTGTCCCGTTTTTTTGTGTGCCTGACGTGAAACAGTGCTGGTCGGTTTTACCGGTCTGGTCGCAGTGTTACAGCGGGTGCGGGCAGAGAACAGATCACGCTGGCGCAGGTAGTTTTGAACCAGTTGGTGCGCTTGGTTCAGGTTTTGAAAAAGTAGCACCTGGTTGTGTTTTTCTTGTGTGACTCTCTGGTTACTGTCAGGGTGGGTCGCTTTTGCTTGTTTACGAAAAGCGGACTTTGCCCCAGAGGGTTGAAGGTATTGCAGAAAACTACGACTTAAAGTGAGATCGTTACCAAACAGGATGCGACAGGCGCGGAAAGCTTCTGTTTCAGAGATTTGCATCATCAAAAAAATGCGTCCGATTTGGGAGGTTATCCCGTTGATTCAATACCCGGGACGGAGTGTTTGTGGTTTTGATTTATACACTGAACTTGATGCACGAGACAAGCTGATTTGGGTCAAGAATGTTCTTTGATGAAGCGTTCTATCCGTTTCTGATCCTGCTCCATGATATTAATATACTGCATGCCAGCGTGGACAGTGCCTTGCTGGTTTTTTTCTGTTGTCCACATGATTTCGGTGAGCAAACAGATAGGAGGCTTGGAATCACCAAGGTCCAAAAGTATCAGGCAAATATCGGTAGGTTCTGCTGGCGGGTGCAGTGAGAAACGGATGCCGGTAGCGCTAAGGTTCAGTTGACAGGGGTGGAACCCTTTCAGAGGAATTGACTTAGAGGTGGAGCTCGACAGAATTAAGGCATTCTTCTGCCAAGTTTCTCGTAATTTAAGTAAAGAGTTTTTTCCGCGAGTAAAGCGGATGCCGATTGTACAGTCAATACGCTGTTGAGTTCGACGTTGAAACATTTGCAGGTCTGGCAGGACAAGAACCCTGATCCGATCGCCAGCAAGTGCCTCCTGGTAGGTCACGGTGACCTTGACGCCCAGTCCTAGGGCATCGGTACTGAGTTCAAAGGGCATGTCTTCAGTGAAGGGGTATTGTGCAACTGCGTCTGGTCCGTAAGGGAGGGTCAGGTTGAAGTAGTTGGCATCGCCGCTATGAATGCGGGCGCTTAGCCACTCGTTACGTCCTTCAGGGTGGAGCGGCAGCTTGGTGCGTAATTGCACTTTTTGTCCGGCTTTAAAGTATCGCTGGTAAATCATTTAGACTTATGCACTTTCGAGAAGATGGGGGCGCAGAGGGCCCCCATCCCTTTTAATACATGGTGCAAACCGTCACGATCTCTTTACATGTCGTGGCAGCTTTCGCAGTCCTCCTCGACACTAAAGGCGGTATCACCATCGTGACAGGCACCACAGGATTCTCCTTCACTCATCTGGTCCATGGTGTAACGTGTACTCTTTTGGTGGTCTGGGATAAAGATGCCGGTATGACAGTCTCCGCAACCATACATTTCGGTGTGGACGCTGTGTGGGAACATGGCATCGCCGTCTTCAACGGCGAAGGTAATGTCGCGCGTTGGATGGCAGGAACTACAGTCATCGTCTACAGCGAAGGCTTTGTTGCCGTTATGACAGGAACCGCAAGCTTTCCCCTTACGCATATCATCCATGCTGAATTCGGGGTTCTTGCTACGAACAATGTTGTAGACATTGTTGTGGCAGAGCGTGCATTTTTTGCCGAGGGCTTCAAGGTGGTTGTAGTGGCTGAAGTTGACTGGCCCGGTCGCCTCAACCTCCATTTTAACAATATCGTCAATCCAGCGGGCCGTGGCAAGCTCCGGGATGAGCAGAGTGAGTGAGAGAACCATAATCATAAGCGTACGCGACATGGGTGTTGCCTCCTGTCAGTAAAAATGAATGGGGCATTATACAGAAAAATGGGCAAGGGCATAACTGTTATTTTGTCAGTAGTCGGTATGGCACAACTTGTAATGAGAAAAAGAGCGATAAGTAGGGATAAGATGAGCTCTGCGATCTCATGATAAGGGGGGGGCTGGTGGAGATGATGACGGCATGCTATGGTCCCGCCGCAAGTGAGGACTTACGAAATGGCCCAACCTAAATTTGATTGTTTTGCAGTGACTCCACCAGGGACTGAAGAGCTATGCGCTCAGGAACTTAGTGGCCTGGGGATTGAGGCTAGAGCCCAGGCCGGAGGTGTGGTGTTTGCGGCGATTGCCCGCGACCTCTATCGCGCCAATCTCTGGAGCCGTGTGGCGTCGCGGGTGCTGGTACGGCTTGGTGAATTCAAGTGTCGGGATTTTCCTACGCTCTACAAGCAGTTGGTGAAGCTACCCTGGGGCCGTTTTATCTATCCAGGGCAAGCTTGTGGAGTGCGGGTCAGTTGTCAGATATCGCGGTTGACTCACAGTGGCAGGATTACAGAAACGGTTATATCTGCCGTTGAAAAGGTGTTGGGGAAGAATTGCGCAGCTTCCGAGACTGAGCAGCTGATCTTTATTCGGATCGAGAATGATGTCTGCATGGTTTCAATAGACAGTTCTGGAGAATTACTCCATCGGCGGGGTTATCGCAAGGCGATGGTTGCTGCACCTTTACGTGAAAATCTGGCAGCGGCGATTCTCCTTAAACTCGGTTACGATGGATCGCAAGTTTTGATCGATGCGATGACCGGTTCGGGTACGTTTGCCATCGAAGCTGCGATGATTGCTGCCGGGGTAGCGCCGGGTCGGCTGCGTAAATATTCTTTCATGGACTGGCCTCATTTTCGTCATAACGCCTGGACCCTCTGTCTGCAGGAGGCAGAGGTGAAGATAGCAGCCATTGCGCCAATTCTGGCCATTGATTGTGATCCGCTAGCTATTGCCGCCGCCCGTAAAAATGCCAATGTTGCAGGGGTTGATTCAATCGTCCAGTTTGAAGAAGGTTCGATGGAAGAGCTTCAGGCTCCGGCCGCTGAAGGCGTCTTGGTCATGAATCCACCCTACGGCGAGCGATTGGGTGATGTTGAGCGATTACGGTCCATTTATGTTGATTTTGGCAAGCTTTGCCGTGGGCCTTTTGCGGACTGGACAATTGGCTGGATTTCAGCAAGTCGTAAATTTGAACGTGATGCCCAGCTCGGCTGCAAGCGGTTGTGGTCGTTCTCCAATGGCGGAATTAAGGTCAATGTTCGCAAGCGGTCCGGACGGAAAAAAATAGAAAAATCTTGACTTGTTACCGGGTCATCGATATATAGTGCGCTCTTGCGGTTCGCGCCGTAAAATATGGTGTGAAAGCGAGGTGATTATTCCATGGAAATTACAGTCATTGATGGCAACGTTGAAAAGGCGCTCAAAGTCTTTAAACGTAAGCTTCAGCAAGAAGGACTTTTCCGTGAAATGAAGCAACGGAAGTTCTACGAGAAGCCAAGTATCAAGCGTAAACGCAAAGAGAAGGAAGCCCAGCGTCGTCTGCGTAAGAAGCAGCGCGCCATGCGTCGATTCACTTGAGAAACAGCAACATCGTTTAATAAAAAAGGCGATTCCCTTTCACGGGAATCGCCTTTTTTATTATCTTGCAGTCGCTCTTTCTACGTAAGAAAGAGCGACTGATCTATTTATTGTGGAAACATTTTGAGCTTGAGACCGGAGATCTCTTCGACGAAGCGGACGACCTGATAGCTGTAGCCGAACTCGTTGTCATACCAGACGTAAAGGACACAACGGTTGCCATCGACAATCGTGGCAAGTGAATCAACCACTCCAGCGTAACGTGAACCGACCATATCGGACGAGACAGCATCTGGTGAGTTGGTGAAATCGATCTGCTCCTGAAGTGGTGAGTTCAGTGAGACGTCGCGCAAGTAGGTATTGATCTCCTCAATGCTGGTTTCTTTTTCGAGAGTCAGATTAAGGATAGCAAGCGAAACATTCGGCGTCGGCACACGGATCGCGTTGCCAGTTAGCTTGCCCGCTAGTTCCGGAAGGACTTTCGCGACCGCTTTCGCGGCACCAGTCTCAGTAATGACCATATTCAGCGGCGCGCTACGGCCGCGGCGATTTTTAGTGTGATAGTTATCGATCAGATTTTGATCATTGGTGTAACTGTGGCAAGTCTCAACGTGACCGTTGACAATGCTGAATTGATCATTGATCGCTTTAAGCACGGGAACAATTGCATTGGTTGTGCAGCTGGCTGCTGAGAAGATTTGCTCACCGGCTTTAAGATCACCATTGTTCACACCATAGACAATATTCGGGATATCACCCTTGCCCGGTGCGGTCAGCATAACCTGAGAGACGCCCTTCGATTTCAGGTGCATGCCGAGACCTTCACGGTCACGCCATTTGCCGGTGTTGTCGATGACAATGGCATTGTTGATTCCGTACTGGCTGTAGTCGATTTTATCAGGGGCATCGGCGTAGATGATACGGATCATGTTGCCATTGGCAATGATCGCGTTCTCCTCTTCATCGACTCTGATCGTCCCCTCAAAGTGGCCATGTACCGAATCACGACGTAACAAACTGGCACGTCTGGTCAGGTCGTCGTCACTGCCTTTGCGGACCACCGCTGCACGTAGACGTAATTTATTGCCTCCGCCAGCCTGGTCAATCATGATCCTCGCCAGCAGACGGCCGATACGGCCAAAGCCGTAGAGAACAACGTCGCGTGGCTCACTCAGTTGATGGGAACGCCCGGTATTCAGTGGTGCCAGTTCCTGCGCGATAAATGCGTCAATATCTGTAATCTTCTGCTCTTGGATGGCAATAGCTAATTTGGCCAGATCAATCCTTCCTGGTGCCAGGTCGAGTTTTTCTAAAGCCTGCAGAATCGGGAAGGTATCTGTTACCCAGAGTTCTTTGTCGATTATCTGACGTGCATAACGATGGCCACGCAAAATATCGATAGTCGATTGGTGGACCAATGAGCGATTAAAAATGGTACAGATCACTTCTCGGTCGCGATAAAGTCGTCCGATCAAAGGGATCATCGCTTCAGCAATTTCTTCGCGTTGTTTCCAATCTTTAAAATATTTCTCGTCTTTTTCAGCAGCCATTTATCAGGCCCTTTCCTGTGTCAGTGCCTTAAGGCACAGGTGAGGTGTTGAAAACTTGCTTATATTTTGTTTCGTATTGCTTTTGGTGGTGAATTCGCCGGTATACTAATCGAAATAACAGGGTGACGCAATACCGCTCTGTCTTTCATGGAGTCGGCAGGGAGACGAATTATATAAATTGTGGGTGAAAGCTGGACAACCTTAGGATCTGCTGATAATAGTATTTGCTGAATCTAGGAGAATATCTGAATATTCGGGTCGATTTTTCGTGTCGAGGAGCGAGAATATATGAGTAAAGTTGTCAGTTACAAGGATATCGGGCTAGTCAATTCACGTGAATTATTCCGTCATGCTGTTGCCGGTGGCTATGCCATCCCTGCATATAATTTTAACAATCTTGAACAGTTGCAAGCCATTGTTATTGCCTGCGCTGAAACTCGTTCGCCGGTTATTATGCAGGTCAGCAAAGGCGCTCGTAACTATGCCAATGAAACCATGCTCAGATACATGGCAATGGGCGCGGTTGAGATGGCTCGCGAGATTGGAGTTGATCTGCCGATCGTTCTTCACCTTGATCATGGTGATTCTTTTGAGTTATGCAAATCATGCATCGACTCAGGATTTTCTTCGGTCATGATCGATGGCTCGCACCTCCCTTACGATGAGAACGTGGCCTTAACCAGTAAGGTTGTTGAGTATGCCCATCAGTATGATGTGACAGTTGAAGGTGAACTCGGTGTGCTGGCCGGGATTGAGGATGAAGTTGTTGCCGAAGAGTCGACCTATACCCAACCGGACGAGGTTGAGGATTTTGTTCAGAAAACTGGCGTCGACTCCCTGGCGATTTCTATCGGTACCAGCCATGGAGCCTTCAAGTTTAAGCTGAAGGAGGGCGAGTCTGCCCCTCCTTTACGTTTTGATATCCTTGAAGAGATCGAAAAACGGATCCCCGGCTTCCCCATTGTCTTGCATGGTGCGAGTAGCGTCGTGCCAGCCTATGTTGAGCTGATTAACCAGTATGGCGGAAAGTTGGACGGTGCGGTTGGTGTTTCGGAAGATCAGCTAAGGCGTGCGGCTAAGAGCGCGGTTTGTAAAATCAACATCGATTCTGATGGGCGTTTGGCGGTGACTGCGAAAGTCCGAGAGTTTCTCGTCAAGAACCCTGGTGAATTTGACCCACGTAAGTATCTTGGTGCTGCACGTAGCGAATTAGTTGAATTGATTAAACATAAGAATCAGGCAGTGCTTGGGAGTGCAGGAAAAGCATAGTTCGCACTGGCTTGTTTGAATTTACCGTTGGGAAAAGGGGCGACCTGTTCTTCAGGTCGCCCCTTTTTTTTAAATCAGAGGGACACAGGCAGGAGCAGAATCTCTTCGCCGCGCTGCAGGCTGAGTTGAATCTCATCCCCAGCTTTCAAGTTCATCAATAGGTAAAGCAGCTCAAAGCGATCATGCAGTCTTGTCTCGTCGGCTTGAAGCAGCAGGTCATCTTTGTGAATCCCGGATTTCTCGGCGATTGAACCGGGCATCACCATTTTGACCCGCACTCCTTGTGGATCATCTTCGATTGCAATCCCGAGTTTGACCCCAACGTCGATCTTCTCATAGCTTGTCAGTTTCAGGTAGTCCCAGGCGCGCATCGGAAACCGTGGCATGTTAACGTCCATCAATTGTGCCTCGCGCGTTTTGGAAATTTCAATTTCACGCGAACCGATCAATAGATAGGAGACTGGCAGGCGTCGATGCAGTCGACGCGGGATACCGAAACCGTAGCGCACATGGTTGCCTCCCGCGACCACTACGACCTGTCGATTCTGGCCGTCAGGGCTTTGCAGATAGGCGGCAAGGTTCTGGGCCATGGATTCATCCCACAGCGTCTGTACGCGGATGAAACCGTCACTCCTCGCTTTTCCCATGCTATGGCCGCTGTAGATACTTTCCGCCATCGCCCGCTGGTAGGGGTCATGAAAGTCAAGCTCAGGTAGTTTGGCGCTCAACTCCTCTGGTAACTCAGTCAATGGCGTCCGTCCGACTTTCCTTACCAACGTTTTCGGTGCATTCAGTGCAATCACCGGGATCTGGTTGTCGCGGCAGAAAGTGAGAAGCGGGCGATAGAGGGCAAAATTCATCTGCCAATTTTTAAACCAGTCGACTTCACGTAGAAAATCTTTCTCTTCAAGTTCGCCCGCGCTCCAGCGGTCGAGCAGCGGCTGTTGCTCCGGGGTGAACATCTCCATGGCCAGGGCCAGCCTGCCTGGGCTTTTCTGCTGTAGTCCCTGCAGGATGTCGAGTTGAAATTGGTGTGAGGCCGGGTTGTCATGGGTTTCGCCAATAAAGATAACCCGCGTATCTCCGATTGCTTCAAGCATCTCTGCAGGATCAAGTTTGTGCCCGGTTGGCTGATGGAACAGGTCTCCAACCTTGGGCTGGAGAAGTGGGTAGGGTGATTCAGGGTTGCCGATTGGCTTTTGACTAACGCTGCAAGCTGTGAGTGAAAGGAGGATCAAGCCAAAAGCGGCGGTATTTAATCTTGAGACCAGAGTCAGTTTCATCTGTACTTATTCCTGGAGCCGGAGGTTGATGGAAAGATAGCTGCATTTTCTATAGTGCTGATTAGAGCATGAGCTGTGAATCTCTTTCAAGGGGAAGGTGTTAGCAAGGCGTTGAAATACTGACTTTTTTATTGACATCAAAACGTAGATCGATATTATTCGCTCCTGACTTTTTGATTAGTATAACTAAACTCGGGAGAATGCGGTGAATATCGGAGCTCAGTTGAAACGGCTCAGAATGCTGGATGCGTTGACACAGGAAGAACTTGCCAGTCGGACAAATCTGACCAAGGGGTATATCTCCCAACTGGAGAATGACACCACCTGCCCGTCGATTGCGACTCTTAAGGATATCCTTGATGTGTTTGGCGTCAGCATGCAGGAGTTCTTCAGTGAGCCGGTTGAGACCGAGGTGGTGTTTGGCAGCAGCGCGCGAGTGCAATCGAGTGCAGATGGCGAAGCGATCAAGGTTGAGTTGCTGGTTCCGGGTGCACAGAATCGCGACCTGGACCCTGCTTTAGTGACCCTTGCGCCAGGGGCCGAGATGGCGCTGCAGGATGTCCATGAAGGTGAAGAGTTCGGTTATCTGCTGCTTGGTCGGGTGCAGGTTCAGCTCGACGATCGACAATATGTGGTCAGGAAGGATGAATGTTTCCTCTTTACTGCGGACCGACGGCACAGCGTACGTAATATTGGTAAGGGGCCGGCGAAAATTCTTTGGGTTGTTACACCGCCAACCTTTGATTACACAGGTTGACGAGAGACAAGGTTTACTCCTGCTACCTCAAGGTGGCATGACAGAAGGAGAGTTCTTATGAGCAAGGTACTGATTATCGGGGCTGGTGGTGTGAGTCGGGTTGTGGTTCGTAAATGTGCCCAGCGTCCCGATATCTTCTCTTCTATTACGCTGGCCTCCCGGACTCTGTCCCGCTGTGAGGAGATTGCCGCCGAGATCAAAAATATCAAGGTTTCGACGACTCAGGTCGATGCCGACGATGTGCCGCAATTAGTGGCCCTGCTCAAACAGGTACAGCCACAATTAGTCATCAACGTTGCGCTCCCCTATCAGGATCTGACCATCATGGATGCCTGCCTTGAGGTCGGCGTCGATTATCTCGATACCGCCAATTATGAGCCGCTCGACACCGCGCATTTTGAATATAGCTGGCAGTGGGCCTATCAGGAACGTTTCAAGGAGAAGGGGATCATGGCTCTCTTGGGGAGCGGTTTCGATCCGGGGATGACCAACGTTTATACCGCGCTGGCGGCGAAAAATTACCTCGATGAGATCGAGGAACTCGATATTATCGATGCTAACGCCGGCAACCACGGACTCCCCTTTGCAACCAACTTTAATCCGGAGATCAATATTCGCGAGATCACCGCAGCTTGTCGACACTGGGAGGACGGGCGTTTCGTCGAGACTCCAGCCTTGTCGACCAAGCGTAGTTTCGACTTTCCCGAAGGGATCGGGCCGATGAATATCTATCGCCTCTATCACGAGGAGATGGAGTCGCTGGTCAAGCATTTTCCGAGTATCAGGAAGGCTCAGTTCTGGATGACCTTCTCCGATAACTACCTCAAGCACCTAGAGGTCTTGCAGAATGTTGGTATGACCCGCATCGATGAGGTCGAATTTGAGGGCCAGAAGATCGTGCCGATCCAGTTTCTGAAGACACTACTCCCTGACCCCGCAACGCTTGGACCCTTGACTAAGGGGAAGACCTGCATCGGCGTCATCGCTCGCGGCAAGAAGGACGGTCAGCGCAAGCAGGTTTACATTTACAATATCTGCGATCATGAGGCCTGCTATGCTGAAACCAATTCCCAGGCGATCAGTTACACCACCGGTGTGCCGGCGGTGACCGGGGCGATCATGATGCTGAATAAAGACTGGCATGCGCCGGGGGTCTGGAACATGGAACAGTTCGATCCCGAACCCTTCATGGCTGAGGTCGGACCGCTGGGGTTGCCATACGTAATAGTCGAAGGAGAATGGCCCGCGCTTTAGGGGTAGGAATCCGGCTTTTGCGCCAACTCGACGTTGCCGGCGTCAGTCGCTTGTACGACCTAGCTGAGGCAGGCCTCCGCGCTCTTCCTTGGCGCCTTGATTTGACGTAAAATCCGCATCCCGGATGCAATAGTGATTGATGGAGAAGGACAAACTTTAATTGACCGGTATTGATATCGAAAAAATTCTTGAGCTGGCTCCGTCTCCGGCTTACGTGGTTGATCTGGGCCGCTTGCGCCACAATCTTGCGATTCTTGAGGATGTGCAGCGGCGTAGCGGCGCGAAGATTCTGATGGCGCTTAAGGCCTTCTCCATGTGGCAGACTTTTCCGCTGATTCGTCAGAGTTTACAGGGGGTGTGTGCCTCATCCCCTTGGGAGGCGCGGCTTGGGCGTGAAGAATTTGGTGGCGAAATCCATTCCTTTTCTGCGGCCTTTAAAGAGAGCGATGTCGTTGAGTTGCTGAAGATTTCCGATCATTTGGTGTTTAACTCATTCAACCAGCTCGAACGTTTCCGGCCTCTGTGGGAGCAGGCAGCGGGTCGGGTGTCGATCGGACTGCGGGTTAACCCCGAACATTCAGAAGGGGCGACCGAGATCTACGATCCCTGTGCTCAGAATTCCCGTTTGGGCATACCGCTGCGTGAATTTGATGGGAAGTCTCTGGTCGGGGTTGAGGGGTTGCATTTTCATACCCTGTGCGAGCATCTGTTCGAACCCCTGGCTCGCACGGTTGACGTTTTCGAGGAGAAGTTTGGAGCATTCCTGCCGGGACTGAAGTGGATCAATTTCGGTGGGGGCCATCACATCACCAGCGAAGGCTACGATATCGATGGGCTTGTCGCATTGATTAAGTATTTTCGCAAAAAGTATGGGGTCGAGGTCTATCTTGAGCCGGGCGAAGCGGTAGTGATCGGGACAGGTCTGCTGGTCGCTGAAGTGCTTGACATGATCGATAACCAGCTGCCGACGGCTATCCTCGATGTCTCAGCGACCTGCCACATGCCGGATGTGTTGGAGATGCCTTATCGACCTGAGGTTCAGGACGGTTCAGATCATGGTGTGCAGACCTACAGCTACCGTCTTGGTGGTCCATCCTGTCTGGCCGGTGATATTATCGGTGACTGGTCATTTGCCAAGCCACTGCAGGCTGGCGACCGGCTTGCTTTTCTTGACATGTCACACTATACCATGGTGAAAACCAGCACATTTAATGGTATTCAACACCCACATCTCTGTACCTATGAACCGGAGACTGGCGAGCTGAAGGTGGTTCGCAGCTTTAGCTATGCGGATTTTCGCAGCAAATTATCATAAATATTGCCCTGGGAATGGGCTTAACAAAGATAGCAAGGCAGGGACATTATGGAACGATGGTCAATCAAGGATTCTGCCAGGATCTATAATCTGGACAACTGGGGCGATGGTTTCTTCTCGATCAACAAGAAGGGGCACGTCTGTGTGCACCCCTCTCCGAACTCGAAGAATTCTATCGACCTGCGCAGCCTCGTTGATGACCTGATCAAACGCAAAATCAAACCGCCGATTCTGTTGCGTTTTATGAATGTGTTGCAAGGACGTATCTCCGCGATCAGTCGGGCTTTCAATAATGCGATTGAGGCCAACGATTATCCGGCGGGTTATCAGACTTTCTACCCGCTGAAGGTCAATCAGCAGCGCCAGGTCGTCGAGGCGATTACCAACTTTGGCAAGAAGCACAATATTGGCCTCGAGGTCGGTTCAAAGCCGGAGTTGGTGGCCGCGATCTCCTTTGCCACAGGCAAAAACCTGTCGATTATCTGTAATGGTTATAAGGATAATGATTTTATTGAAACTGTCCTTTATGCCAATCGGATCGGCTACGACATCACGCTTGTGGTCGAGAAGCTCTTCGAGCTGGAGAAGATCATCGCGCTCTCAAAGCAGCTTGGAATTACACCCAAATTGGGGATTCGGGTCAAGCTCTCGGCGCGCGGGACAGGGAAGTGGGCGACCTCCGGTGGCAGTGAGGCCAAGTTCGGCCTGAAAATTTCGGAACTGCTCGCGGCGATCGAACTGCTGCGTGAGAATGAACTGCTCGACCGGGTGAAACTGCTCCATTTCCATATCGGCAGTCAGATTACCAAAATCGACAAGATCAAGACCGCCCTCAGTGAAGGGAGTCGAATCTATGCCGAAATGGTCAAGATGGGGGTGGGCCTCGAGTATCTTGATATAGGTGGTGGCCTGGGGGTCGATTATGATGGCTCCAAGTCGAGCTACTTCTCGAGTGTCAACTATTCGGTTGACGAATACGCCAGTGATGTCATCTATCAGATCAAGAACGTCTGCGATGAGGCCGGGGTACCCTGTCCGAACGTTATCTCGGAATCGGGTCGCGCGGTCGTTGCTCATTATTCGGTGCTCGTGACCAATATTCTTAACACCAATACCCAGAATGCGCTTCCCGATTATGACGAGGTCCTCGAACAGGCAGACGATCTCTCGCCAACCGTCGAAAAGCTTCGCGACATCTACCAGAGTCTTGATCGCCACTCGCTGCGTGAAGATTATCACGATACCCTGCAGCTGATTCAGGAGGCGGTGAGTCTCTTTTCTCTCGGTTACCTGACCCTGCCTGACCGTGCTCTTGCCGAGTGGTTGTGTAACAAGATTTTTATCAAAATCAATACGATCGTCGAGCGGCTGAAACCGATTCCTGAAGAATTGAAAACCTTTCAGTTGTCACTGCGTCAGACCTATTTTGCAAACTTTTCACTCTTTCAGTCGGTTCCCGATTCCTGGGCGATCGATCAACTTTTCCCGATCGTGCCGATTCAGCGTCTGAACCAGAAACCGAACGTGATGGCGACCATTGCCGATATTACCTGCGATTCGGATGGTGCGGTCAGCAGCTTTGTCGGAGAACAGGGGCGGACTGAATTTCTGCCTCTGCACAAGGTCCAGAATGATGAGGATTACTATATCGGATTTTTTATGATTGGTGCCTATCAGGAGATTCTCGGCGATATGCACAACCTGTTTGGTGACACCAACGCGGTGCATGTCACGTTCAACAAGAAGACCAACTACAAGATCGACACCGTGATCAATGGTGATGCGACCTGGGAAAGCTTGAAGTATGTGCAGTACAAGGGCCCGGAAATTTTGAAGCAGGTGCGTGATGCCTTGGAGAAGAATGTTGCTTCACGCAAGGTCTCTTTTGAAGAAACCAGCCATTTTATCGAACTACTCGACAAGATGTTGATTTCCTACACCTATCTGGCAGAGTAGAGGCTGCAGTCATTTCGGCTTCACCGGCATAAAAAAAGGGGTCACTTTCAGAAGTGCCCCTTTTTTTATTGAATTCGCCGCGAAAAATCAGGCGCTCTGGTTGACCGTTTTGCGCTCGTTCATCACCTTGTAAGCACAGAGCGAACCGCACATGGTGCAGGCACCATGTTCTTCGTCGACACCCGACTCGGCACGTAAACGACGTGCTTTTTCAGGGTCGATCGCCAGTTCAAACTGTTTTTTCCAGTCGAGCTCCTTACGCGCCTTGGCCATGGCGTTGTCCTGCTCAATGGCGCCGGGGATGCCCTTAACGATATCGGCCGCGTGAGCAGCGATCCGCGTCGCCATGACACCTTCATGGACATCTTCAACCGTTGGCAGACGAATGTGCTCACTTGGAGTGACGTAGCAGAGGAAGTCTGCACCGGCCGCTCCAGCAACAGTACCGCCAATCGCTGCAGTGATGTGGTCATAACCGGGTGCGATGTCGGTTACCAGCGGGCCCAGAACGTAGAAGGGGGCTCCATGGCAGAGCCGTTTCTGTAGTTTAATGTTGGCTTCAATCTGATTGAGAGGAACATGGCCCGGGCCTTCGATCATGACCTGGATACCTGCTGCCTGAGCACGCTGGGTCAGTTCGCCCAACACGATCAATTCGTGAATCTGGGCACGGTCGGTGGCATCGGCCAGACAGCCGGGACGGAAACCGTCACCCAGAGAGAGGACCGCATCGTAGGGTCGGACCAGTTCGAGTAGACGGTCAAAAAATTCATAGAGCGGGTTCTCGGCGTTGTTGTGCAGCATCCATTCAACCGTGAAGGAGCCGCCGCGCGAGACCACTTCCATGATCCGGCCTTCGTTCTCCATCCGTGCCACGGTGTCACGGATGACACCGCAATGAACGGTGATGAAGTCGACACCGTCGTCGAGGTGTTTCTTGACTCCGGCAAAGATATCCTCAACGCTCATGTCGACAATCGGTTTGCCCTGCTTCAAAACCGCATCACAGGCTGCCTGATACAGCGGGACACTGCCGATACAGAGCTCGGTTTCGGCGATTACGGCGGCGCGGATTTCATCGATCGGCCCGCCGGTCGAAAGGTCCATCAAGGCGTGGGCCCCGGCTGCTTGCGCGACCTTGGCCTTCTCAAGTTCCTTGTCGATACTGGTGTCGTCCTGGCTGGTGCCGATATTGGCGTTAACTTTGGTCTTCAAGCCTTCGCCGACCGCAAGGGGGTTGCCGTTTTTGCGCATGTTGTTGAGGCAGATAACGGCCGTTCCCGCGGCAATTTTCTGGCGTAGGATTTCTGCGTCGATTCCTTCAGTTTGCGCTGCGATGCGCATCTGATCACTGATTTGCCCGTTGCGGGCCATTTCCAGTTGAGTCATGGTCTCCTCGAAAAAAAGAGCAGCCCCGTGAGTTCTCGGGGTGCTGCTGCAATGTCATGGTTTTAGATTTCTACCAAGGGTTGAGTTAAGGGATTTGCCCCGTGTCTACAATCTTGATACAGCATAAGGGGCTGAGGTCTTTCAGGTCAACTCTGTTGGTCGTGAAAGTAGCGAAAGGCCGCTTCGACATGATTCACCGGTCCATGGCCCTTGCCGCAATCGACCGCGTGAAGGATCGAAAGATCGATGAACTTTTTAGCATTTTCGACCGCCTTGAGCAGCGGCATGCCTTGGGCCAGGAAGGTCGCGATGGCGGCGGAAAAGGTGCAGCCGGTGCCATGGGTATTGCGGGTCGGAATGCGTGGTGAGCGAAACTCATACTTGTCGTCGCCGATCAAAAGCAGGTCGACGGCATCGCCGTCCTTAAGGTGGCCGCCTTTCATCAAGACATTGCGCACCCCAAGTCCCTGAAGGGTATAGGCCGCTTCCTCCATCTCTTCCAGATTCCTGACCGGTGAGCCGGTGATTTTTTCCGCCTCGGGAAGATTGGGTGTGAGCAGGTAGGTTTGAGGCAGTAATTGAGAGAGCAGACTGTCCATAGCTTCCTCTTCAAGCAGCGGAGCTCCGCCCTTGGCCACCATGACCGGGTCGACAACGGCCAGTAATTTCCGGTCGCGTATCGTTCGGGCAACGCGCGAGACGGTTCCTCCCCAACTCAGCATGCCGGTCTTGACCGTGTCGGTTCCGATATCATCCAGGATGGTATTAAACTGTTCGGCAACAAAGTCGGAATCGATGGGGAAGACCCCTTTGACGCCCTGGGTGTTCTGGGCGGTAAGCGCAGTGATGACGCTGCTCCCGTAGCTGCCGAGTAGGCTGATGGTCTTGAGGTCGGCCTGGATTCCTGCTCCGCCACCGCTGTCGGAGCCCGCAACGGTTAGTACCCGACCGCGTGGTCGTCCGAGTTTGCGATTGAAGAGGTTGGATATTTCACGCGCCGCAATCCCGGGAGAGCTGTCTTGCATGACCGTGGAGATGACGGCCACGGCATCGGCGCCGGCCTCAATCGCCTGGTCGGCGCCAGCGAGATCAATCCCGCCGATGGCTACCAGTGGAACCCGAATCGCAAGCCGGACCTTGCGCAGGGTGTCGAGGCCGATAACTTCAGGCGCTTCCTTGCTCTCTGTCGGGAAGATGCTGCCGGTAGCGATGTAGTCGGCACCGTGTGCCTCGGCCTTCAAGGCCTGGTCGACATTGTGAGTCGAGATGCCGATGATTTTATCGCGACCCAGAATTTGGCGCGCCTGGGATATGCTGATGTCGTCCTGGCCAAGATGAACGCCGTCGGCATCGATCTCTTTGGCCAGTTCGGCAAAATCGTTGATAATCAGCTTGGCCCCGGCGGCCTGGCATAACTTCAGCAGGGCTCGGGCCGTATTTGCGCGTTCGTCCGCAGCGACATTTTTTGCACGATATTGAACCGTTTGAGCGCCCCCGATCAGTGCATTTTCGACCCGTGAAAGCAGCTTGCCGTCGCTATTGTCATCAGTGATCAGGTAGAGTCCGGAAAGCATCAGGGTGCTCCTGTCAGGTCTTTTGAGCTTCTAAACGGTAGAAGGGTCGAATTGTTTATGCGGACATGTGACTCACGTCTGTTCAGGCGAGAACAATGCGCTGATTCAACAGGTCGATTTCGCAAATCTTTCCGGCGATTATTTCGATTTTGCCGAAGTTGTCGATCAGTTTCAACCCGTCTTGTTCAATCAGTAGGGATGCAACGTTTTCGAGGCTGGTCTCTTTATCATCCGAAACCAGTTTGAATGGGCCATAATCAAGACACATGGATGAACCTCCCCAAAAGGTAAAATGCTGGCAAAAGAGTAGCAGAGGGTGGTAAATACTGTCAATTGGAATCCCTGAGCCGCTGCTGCCGTTCTGGAACCTTTACAGTCAGGTTGGCAGCACTTGAGGATGCATAGAAGATTTGCTGTTGGAATCTAGTTTCACAATACGAAGGATGCAGGCTGAATGAATGCCCCCTCAAGACCGACCCTAATAGAAATTGATCTAGCGGCTCTGAGTCATGATCTGCAGCAGATCAGAGTTTTTTGCGACTCGGGGCAAGGAGTGCTCGCGGTCGTAAAAGCCGATGCCTACGGTCATGGCGCGGTTGAGATCAGTCGAGCGCTCGAGCGCGAAGGTGTCGAGCAGTTTGCCGTCGCAACCCTCGAGGAGGGGCAAGAGCTGCGTGCCGCCGGGGTCAAGCGGCCGGTTCTGGTCTTGGGCGGATGTTATCCGGGCCAGGAGACTGAATTCATCCGTCAGGAACTTACCCCTGTGGTCTTCTGTCTCGAAGACTTGCAACGTCTGGAGCTCTATGCGGTTGAGCACGGCATCAGGCTTGGCGTGCATGTCAAATGTGATACCGGGATGGGCCGGGTCGGTTTCCTGTCGCCGGAGATTCCAGCGCTCATCGATTCTCTGAAATCTGCACGGGGGATCGAACTGCTCGGCCTGATGTCGCATCTGGCCTGTGCGGATGAGCTGGGTTCTGTCGCCACCGAAGTGCAGATTCGGAACTTTCGTGGTCTGCTTGGGGAGATGAAGGCTGCCGGTATTTCACCCGGGGAGATTCATCTGAGTAACAGCGCCGGATTATCGGCCTGGGACCTGCCCGAATCAACCCTGGTCCGGCCCGGAATCATGCTTTATGGAGGTTACCCGTCTGATGAATTCAGCTCTCGACTCGATCTGCGTCAGGTGATGACCTTCTCGACCCGTATCGTACAGCTACGCAACATCGAGCCCGGCTGCGGGATCTCCTATGGACATACCTTTGTCACTCGCCGCGCGTCCCGTTTGGCCACCCTGCCGGTCGGTTATGCCGATGGCTATAGTCGCCTGCTCTCCAATGCCGGTGAAGTGTTGATTCGGGGCAAGCGTGTTCCGGTGGTTGGCCGGGTGTGCATGGATTGGATTCTGGCCGATGTGACCGATGTCGAGGATGTTGCGGTCGGTGACCGGGTTGTGTTGCTCGGTAGCGATGGCGCAGAAGAGATCCGCGCGGAAGAATGGGCTGCCAAGGTTGGCAGTGTTAATTACGAAGTGTTTTGCGGGATCAGCCGGCGCGTGCCACGCGTCCTGATTGCTCGACCCGCAGATGTGTGAGAGGCGCGGCTGAAAGGGGTTGCCCGCAACAGCGCTTTATGCTAGAAGAAGAGCCTTCTTCTGGCGGTTTTGACTGGTCAGGATTCTCCTAAATAATTTAAGTGGATGGGCAGCTGCTGTGGCTGTCCATTCTTGTTTCGTTTTTTCAGGTTCTGCGGATTGGCAATGCCGTCCGCTGTTGAAAGGATTACTGTTTCTATGGCGACGATCAAACGTGCCCTGGTGTCGGTCTCGGATAAGGCTGGTATTGTCGAGCTGGTTCGAGAACTCTGTGGTTTTGGGGTTGAAATTCTCTCAACGGGTGGAACGGCAAAATTGATCCGTGAAGCAGGACTCCCGGTGATGGACGTTTCTGATTACACCGGTTTCCCGGAAATGCTCGATGGCCGGGTCAAGACTCTGCACCCCAAGGTTCACGGTGGTCTGCTCGGTCTGCGTGACAATCCTCAGCATGTGGCGACTATGGCGGAGCATGGTATCGAGAACATCGATATGGTAGTTGTCAATCTCTATCCCTTTGAAG
Source organism: Deltaproteobacteria bacterium (assembly GCA_024279255.1). GTDB lineage: Bacteria > Desulfobacterota > Desulfuromonadia > Desulfuromonadales > Geopsychrobacteraceae > Geopsychrobacter. Next base: position 35,367 of record JAJRRT010000044.1, read on the forward strand.
CGACCGTCGCCAAGCCGGACTGCTCCCTTGAGGATGCCATCGAGAATATCGATATCGGCGGTCCAACCATGCTGCGCAGCGCGGCCAAGAATAATCGTTCGGTAACGGTTCTGGTCGATCCTTCCGACTACGCGCCGGTTCTGGAAGAGATGAAGCAGTCGGGTGGGGCGGTTGCGCCAGAGACCAACTTCGGGCTGGCGGTTAAGGTTTATCAGCATACCGCGGCCTATGATGGTGCGATCTCGAACTGGCTCGGTCAGAAGACCGGTGAAGAGAATGCCGAATTTCCACCGACGCTGAGCCTGCAGTTCAATAAGGCCCAGTCGATGCGTTATGGTGAAAATCCCCATCAGCAGGCGGCTTTTTATGTTGAGAAGAATGTCACTGAGGCCTCGATTGCAACCGCTCGGCAGCTGCAAGGCAAGGAACTCTCCTACAACAACATCGGCGATACCGATGCTGCACTTGAGTGCGTGAAGCAGTTCAGTGAGGGGCCGGCCTGCGTCATCGTCAAGCACGCCAATCCCTGTGGAGTGGCCGTTGGTGAAACCCTGCTGGAGGCTTACCAGCGTGCATTTTCGACCGATCCGGAATCTTCCTTCGGCGGGATCATCGCCTTCAACCGCGAACTCGACTGCGAAACCGCCAAGGCGATCGTCGCCAAGCAGTTCGTCGAAGTGATCATTGCCCCAGCGGTTGCCGATGGGGTGTCTGAAATTATCGCCGCCAAGAAGAATGTGCGCCTGCTCGAATGCGGTTTCTGGCCTGAGAATCCAGAGAGCCGTTATGATTTCAAGCGGGTCAACGGTGGGCTCCTGGTCCAGGGTGCCGATCTGCTTCTGAATGCCGACCTCGAAGTCGTCAGCAAGCGGGTGCCGACCGCCAAGGAACGTGAAGATCTGATGTTCGCCTGGCGCGTCTCCAAGTTCGTCAAGAGTAACGCGATTGTTTACGGCCGCGATGGCATGACCATCGGGGTCGGCGCCGGCCAGATGAGCCGGGTCAATTCGGCGCGGATTGCGGTGATCAAGGCGGAGCATGCCGGTCTCGAGGTTCAGGGTTCGGCGATGGCCTCCGACGCCTTCTTCCCGTTCCGCGATGGCATCGACAACGCGGCTGCCGCCGGGGTAACCGCAGT
>JAJRRT010000045.1 GCA_024279255.1 Deltaproteobacteria bacterium
AATGTTAGAACGCGCTGCTGTGGCTTCGATCCCCTTTTCGCCACCCATTCTTCCCGAGTTGACATCAATGGCGACCAAGGCTTCGGTCTGGTCGATGACGATCGACCCGCCCGAGGGGAGTGGCACCTGATTGCGTGCCAGTGACTCAATCTGTTCTTCTATCTGATAGCGAGAGAAAATCGGGCGTTTTTCGCGGTGCTGCTTCACCAGTCTTAACTGGTCCGGCATCACCAGTGAGAAGAAATCTCGAGCCTGCTGGTAGACCTGGTTGTCATCAATCAGGACCTCGTCCATGTTGGTCGAAAAATAATCACGGATACTGCGGATAACGATATCTGATTCCTGGTAGAGCTGGGCCGGGGCTTTGACCTTCTCTTTGCGGGCGAGGATACCGTTGTAGAGGCTGACCAGATAGTTGAAGTCACGTTTCAGCTCGACTTCGTCCTTACCAATGCCGGCGGTGCGTACGATGTAACCCATTTCGTCTGGCAGATCGAGTTGCGCCATGGTCTTTTTGAGAGTTTTACGCTCTTTGTCGTCTTGAATCTTACGTGAAACGCCCTTGGTGTCACTGTCAGGCATCAATACCATGTAGCGACCGGGTAAGGAGAGGAGTGTGGTTAAAGCCGCTCCTTTGGTGCCACGCTCACCCTTGACCACCTGAACCAGAATCTCTTGACCGCGATGGAGGATCTCATTGATTCGTGGGTATTCTTTGGAATCGGATTTCTTAGGAGGGTGAAGATTGGGATGTATCTCTCCGGTTTGTAAAAAACCGTGTCTCTCTGCACCATAATCGACGAAGGCGGCCTGTAGCCCAGGTTCAACCCGGACGACAACCGCCTTGTAGATATTACCCTTTGTCTGTTGTTGCCCGGCGATCTCGATGTCGAGTTCGCTGAGGATTCCGTCAACAACAATTGCAACCCGGTTTTCCTCCGAGTGCGATGCATTGATCAGCATCTTCCTGCTCATAAACTTAACCTTTCTCAGGTACCCCCCGGTACCAATCCACAAGTACATATGGACCGCACCGTCTAGGGAACGGGGTCCGCCGTATCTGTGTGGATTTAATGTGTCGTTCCCCTCAAAGAAAGAGGGGAGAGCCCTGAAATAGGGCGGCAAACCGGCGGCCTCAACGCCTGGGGGCAGCGGAGGTCGATCCGGTAAAACTCGTGTCTCGTAAGTGCTGACTATAGCAGAAAGTCATGAGAAGGAAAGAAAAATCCCTTTATGGCTTGTGCCTTGGACAGGCAAGCAACTCTAGCAATGGGCTTTTAAAAGGTGAAAATGGATGAATTTTAAAAAATTAGTTTAGTTCCTCTCTGTAGAATATCCCACGCGTTGCTGTATTATATTCTACATAGTCGCTATGCAATTTATATCTTTGATAAGTAAGTACCTTGATTTGTTGAGTTAATTACTTTGGCATGAGTTCTGATAGTAGACTGTCAATGTTCTTGACCTGCGTATGGAGTTTTATGTCATGAAGTTGTTACTTGCCATTCTTGTTTTGTTTCTGGGATTGATCCTGGCTTCTCCGGCGTTCGCTGAGCGACCAGTTGATTCCCTGCCTCTTGCGAACTTGCTGAGAGAAGCGGTCCAGAATAATCCGGCGCTGCTTGCTGCACACGATCAAATTGAGGTTTCGGCGGCCCGAATTGATCAGGTCTCCGCGTTGCCCGACCCTCAGTTGTCTATCAGTCTGTTGAATTACCCGGTTGATAGCTTGAGCAGCAGTAAGACTCCGATGACCGGAAACGATCTTAAACTCTCACAGAAGTTCCCTTTTCCAGGAAAACTATCCACGAAAAAAGAACTCGCTCGACAGCAGGAACTCTGGGCTCAGGCTAAATATGCTGATCTGACACTGCAGGTTCGTCAGCAAGTTCGTGATAACTGGTACAAGCTGAGCTTTCAACAGCATGCGATTGAATTGACTCAAACTCATGTCGGTTTAATGGACGATCTAAGCCGTCTTGTCGAAACCCGCTATCAGGTCGGCAAGGGGATGCAGCAGAATGTTCTGAGGGCTCAGGTTGCACGTTCGCGGCTTTTCGATCGCTTGCTGCGCTTGCAAAAAGAAGCAGAGATCAGTCAGGCGAGGATTAACAGCCTGCTCGGACGTGCGACAGATATGACACTGGTTGATATACCAGAACCGAATGAAACCAGCTACGCACCGACCCTGGCCAGCCTCCAGCAACAGGCCCGTGAAAATCGCCCGATGTTCAAAGCTTTTGATGCGCTGATCGGTCAGAACGAACAGAAAACAAGGTTAGCTGAGCTGGATTACCGTCCTGATTTCAATGTCTGGGCTGGCTATCGCTTCCGCAATGATGACCTGGCAGATGGCGGAACAGATTTTGTCAGTGGCGGCATCAGCATTAACCTCCCTTTCCCGGTCGCTAAACGCAAGGCTGCTGTGCGCGAGGCCGACGCCGGTTTGCGTATGGCTAAGCAGCAACGTAACGAATTTAGCCGTCAGGTTGATCTTGAGCTGCATAGCAGCCTCACCGAATTTCAACAGGCTCAGAAACTGGGAAATTTGTACGGCAATGGAATTATTCCCCAGGCCGAACAGGCCTATAAAGCGACCTTGGCCGCATATCAGGTCGACAAAGTCGACTTTCTTGCATTGCACGATTCACTGATGACGCTCTATCAGTACCGGGTTGATTTTGCCCGAGCCCTGTCAGATGTTCAGCGCAGTCTGGCGCGTCTGTGGGCTATTACCGGTCTTGACGACATTCCCCAAACTCTGCCCAGCCTGATTGAAAAGGACATCCCCGATGCGTAAACTACTTTTTTCTCTCCTTTTGTATCCGCTGGCGGCTGCCTTGCTCTCCGGGGTGTTATGGCTGGCCGATTCGGTAGTTAACGACGAGCTTGCGGGTTTTAGTTTCGTAAGCCAGGCTTTTTCTGCTGAGAAAAAAATCAAGTATTGGGCCGCTCCGATGGACCCGACCTATATCCGCAATGGGCCGGGTAAATCGCCAATGGGGATGGATCTGATTCCGGTCTATGAAGATGATGCCCAGAGTGGTTCAACAATCAGTATTGATCCGGTTACTGCTCAGAACATGGGGGTGCGCACGGCACCAGTCGTCAAAGGTGTTATCTCGCGGCGGATACGCACAGTCGGTCTTGTCGGTTTTGATGAACCAAAGCAGTTTTCAGTGAATTCCAAGATCGCCGGCTGGGTCGAAAAACTCTATGTCAATGAGACCGGACAGCAGGTCAAAAAGGGGCAGCCCTTGCTCGAAATTTACAGCCCGGAACTGGTCACTGCTCAGCAAGAGTTGCTTCTCGCCAAAGAGAATCTCGACGCTTTGTCAAAGACCCAGTTTCCAGAGATAGCCGATGGTGCAAGGCGGTTACTTGATGCTTCCCGCCGGCGCCTTGCTTTGTGGGATGTTTCAGCGAAACAAATTGATCAGATTGAAAAGAGCGGGCAGGTCCAGAAACTTGTGACCCTTGAAGCGCGGCATAGTGGCATCGTGTCGATGAAAATGGTCACTGAAGGGATGTATATCAAACCGGGTGTTGCCTTATTTGAAATCTCGGACCTCTCTCATGTTTGGGTTTATGCGGATCTCTACGAAAACGAACTTCCTTTTGTCAAAGTCGGGCAGCAGGCGAGTGTGACCTTGCCTTATGCGGGCGAACAACCCCGGGTTGCAAAGGTGACCTATCTTTACCCCTATGTTGATGCCAAGACCCGTACGGTTAAGGCTCGGATCGAATTTGCCAATCCCGACCTGAACCTGCGGCCTGATATGTATGTAAACGTCGAGATTCAGGCTAACCAACGTGCTGCAGTCCTCACAATTCCGGGCGAAGCTGTTTTGAATTCAGGTGAAAGAAAGACGGTATTTGTTGCTCTGGGTGAGGGGAAGTTTGAGCCACGAGTGGTACAAACCGGCGCTCAGGGGGATGATGGCATGCTGGAGATCGTTGAGGGCGTGGCTGAAGGGGAGATGGTCGTCACTTCGGCGCAATTTATGTTCGATTCCGAAAGTCGTCTGCGCGAAGCGATTAACAAGATGTTGGAACCGAAAGTTGAAGCTGTCGAAGATGACGGTGCTGCTGCTGACCTGTTCGGGGATGAGGAAACCCCGAATAAAGAGAAGCTTGAAGATCTGTTTTGATCCTACTGCCTGTTAAAGGACTGCCTCATGCTTGAAAAGATCATCACCCTCTCTTTGCGCAACAAGTTCATGGTCGTGTTGGTTACGATCTTTCTGGTCATCGGTGGACTCTACGCGATTGTAAACACACCGCTTGACGCTATTCCCGACCTATCTGACGTTCAGGTTATTGTCTTTACCGAATATCCAGGACAGGCCCCTCAGGTGGTTGAGGATCAGGTCACCTATCCTCTGACGACTCAGATGCTGGCTGTTCCCCATGCAAAGACGGTCCGAGGTTACTCCTTTTTTGGACTTTCGTTCGTCTACATCATCTTTGAAGATGGCACCGATATGTATTGGGCGCGCTCTCGGGTGCTTGAATACTTGAACTACGCTGCCGGAAATCTGCCTGCCGGAGTCACTCCGAGTCTTGGCCCAGATGCGACCGGAGTCGGTTGGGTCTATGAATATGTTATCGAGAGCGACAGGCACGATCTGCAACAACTGCGTTCAATCCAGGATTGGTATCTGCGGTATGAGCTGACCTCGGTTGATGGGGTGTCCGAAGTCGCGAGTATCGGCGGGCACGTCAAGCAGTATCAGGTCAAGGTCGACCCGAACCGCCTTTCGGCCTATGGCATTTCACTGGCACAGTTGCGCATGGCGATCAAGCGCAGCAACAATGATGTTGGTGGGCGTCTGGTCGAGATGGCCGAGACAGAGTTTATGGTGCGTGGCTTGGGCTATCTGAAATCGATCTCAGATCTTGAGCATGTGGTGGTCGCCACTGACAAGCGGGGGACGCCGGTACTGATCAAAGATGTGGCTCGGGTCGAAATCGGCCCGGAACTGCGCCGTGGGCTGGCTGAGCTGGATGGCCTCGGCGAGGCAGTCGGTGGCGTCATCGTCATGCGCTACGGTGAGAACGCGCTGAAGACAATTGAGAATGTAAAGCAGAAACTGGAGCAGTTGAAAGCGGGCTTGCCTGAAGGGGTGACCATCAAGGCGGTCTATGATCGCAGTGGGCTAATTGAAAGTGCGGTTGAAACCCTGAAGGAGAAGTTGCTCGAAGAGAGTATTGTTGTCGCGATTGTTACCGCGATCTTCCTCTTTCACTTCCGCAGTGCCCTGGTCGCAATTTTGACCCTGCCCGTGGCGATCCTGATCGCGTTTATGATTATGTACGCCCAGGGAATCAATGCCAACATTATGAGTCTCGGTGGCATTGCTATCGCTATCGGAGCGATGATCGACGCGGCGATTATTATGATCGAGAATGCGCATAAGCACCTTGAGCATAAAAGGCCGGACGAGGCGCATTGGGATGTAATCCTGAAGGCTTCTAAAGAGGTCGGTCCTTCGCTCTTCTATTCCTTGTTGATAATCACCGTCTCTTTCGTGCCGGTCTTTACCCTGACCGGACAGTCTGGCCGCCTCTTCAAACCGCTGGCCTATACAAAAACTTACGCTATGGGGGCCTCGGCTTTTCTGGCGATCACCCTTGTTCCGGTGCTGATGGGGTGGCTGATTCGTGGAAAAATCCCGTCTGAAGAGGCTAACCCGGTTAATCGACTGATGATTCGGGTTTATCATCCGGTTGTCGATTTTGTCCTCAAATGGCGCAAGCTGGTGTTGGTTGGGGCGGTATTGATGACGCTCTCGATCGCTTTTCCGCTCAATAATATGGGTTCCGAGTTCATGCCGCCACTCTACGAAGGCGACCTTCTCTACATGCCGACCACCTTGCCCGGAGTTTCGATAACTAAGGCACGCGAGATTCTACAACAGACCGATCGTATTATTGCCACCTTCCCTGAGGTTGAACATGTGTTTGGCAAGGTGGGTCGCGCTAAGACGGCAACTGATCCGGCACCTCTGTCGATGCTTGAAACCACGATTATGCTAAAACCCGAGGATGAGTGGCGCAAGGTGAAAACTGAGCGTTTCTACACGAGTTGGGATGAGGGCCTTGACTGGTTAAAGAGCCCACTGCGCTTAGTCTGGCCTGAAGAAAAAACCATTGATGTTGAGGGTTTGAAAAGGGAATTGGATCAGGCGATAAATTTCCCCGGTTTGACAAACGCCTGGACCATGCCGATTAAAACTCGAATCGACATGCTTTCCACCGGGATTAAAACCCCGATCGGGATCAAGATCATGGGGGATGATCTCACTATTCTAAGCCGTCTTGGGGAAGAGGTCGAAGCGGTCATGCGCAATGTGCCCGGCACCCTCTCGGCGTTCTCCGAACGTGTTGTCGGCGGCAATTACCTTGATTATGAGATTGATCGTTTGGCGGCAGCTCGTTACGGCTTAAGCGTTGGCGATATTCAGGATGTGATTCAGACTGCTATTGGTGGCATGAATGTCACCCAGACCGTCGAAGGGCTCGAACGTTATCCGGTCAATATTCGTTATGATCGTGACTTCCGTAATGATCTCGATTCACTTAAGCGGATCCTGATCACCACTCCACAGGGGGCACGCATTCCGATTGGTCAAGTGACCAAAGTCAGCATTAAAAAGGGCCCGCCAGGTATCAAGAGCGAAAATGCCCGCCGAACTGCCTGGGTGTATGTTGATATGACTGGCAGTGATATCGGCAGTTTTGTCAAGGCCGCTCAGCAAGCTGTGACTGAACAGGTCAAGTTGCCCTCAGGCTACAACCTGATCTGGAGTGGGCAGTACGAATATATGCAGGAGGCGAACAAACGTCTGAAGTTGGTCATCCCGCTGACGATCCTGGTGATCTTTGTCATTCTTTATATGAGCACCAAGTCACTGGTTAAAACCGGGATCATCTTTATTGCGGTACCCCTGTCGCTGGTTGGTTGTTTCTGGTTCCTCTGGTTCCTCGGTTACAACAGTTCGATCGCGGTCTGGGTCGGGGTCATAGCCCTGGCCGGTATTTCGGCTGAGACCGGCGTCGTCATGCTGCTCTATCTGGATCTGGCCTTCAAGCTTTGGGAGGATAAGGGGCGCATGAAGACACGCGGTGATCTGGTTCAGGCGATTCACCATGGCGCCGTTAAGCGAATCAGACCAAAGATCATGACAATCGCAGTCATCATCGCCGGGTTGGTCCCCATTATGTGGAGCCATGGGGCCGGAGCTGACGTCATGAAGCGCATCGCCGCACCGATGATAGGCGGTGTGGTGACCTCGGGAATTATGGAGTTGATGGTCTTCCCGGTCATTTACTTCCTCTGGCGTGGAATCGGTCTGGATAAGGATTTGACCCCGTCCTCAACGGTGGAACTTAATGAGATTGAAACTTATATCGAACGGCCTAGTCGTCATAGGCAGGAATATGATTGGGAAGTTGATCCAACCGATTCTCAAATTTAAACGACACTAATTGAAAGACTGATGATCAGTCGATAACCAGAAGAAACAAGGAGAAAGAAATGAAAAAATTACTAGTTCTGGCCCTGATGGCACTCTTGGTCCCGGCATCTGCTATGGCGATGAAGGGGATGGATCATGATTCCAAGAAAATGGATCATGGCAGCATGGGGATGGAGGGTGTGGTCATGCTGCAGGATGAGGTGGTCGATGGCGTCAAGGCTTCTGCCCACCTGATGGAGATGGAGGGCGGCATGGGTCAGATGATTATGGTCATGTTTACCGAAGTAGATGGTGGCAAGATGATCACCAAGGGGAGAGTCGCTGTCAAAATTGAATCACCGGATGAAAAAGTCAGCGAAGCAAAGAAAATGAAGAAGAGTAAGGGGATGTTCGGCACTGGTGTCAAGTTCGATCAGAAGGGGATGTACCACTTCAAGGTTGGCACCAAACTGGCCGACGGCGAGAAACGCACCTTCCATTTTCATCACGAAAATTAAGTTGTAACCAGACCAGTCATTTACCCCGGAGGCGGGGAGATGACTGGTCTGTTCAGAAAACTCGAAAAAGATTAGCGCAGTGGCTACTGTCTGAGATCAGTATTGTCCCGTCCCAAGCAACATTTCATAAACCACTTCTTCCGTTAGGCGATAGAGTCCACTCGTCAGCATGAAAATGATTAAAAATATGTTGTAGGCTGGTTTTTGAAGCGATAATTAGATAGGCTAGTGTCCACAATTCCCTAAACCTGCTAACGAGGATGACATGGACAAAAAACTAAAATATTTCTCTCTTACTTTAGTGATAGGTGTGGTTGCATTGCTTACCGCCTGCGGTGGTGGTGGGTCAACCGATGCGACACCCGTTGTTCCCCCGGTAACAACCTACATGGAGTTCGCTTATGTCGGTAACGCGGGAGATAACAATGTCTCCCAGTATCTCATCGATTCGACGACCGGGGCTCTAAGCCAGAACACTCCAGCGCAAGTTGATACTCTGGAGACTCAGAACGGGATAGCCGCGACACCGGATGGAGAGTTTGTTTACATCACCCGTCCCGGTACAACTGATGAGGTTTCACAATATAGTATCAATGATGATGGGACCCTGACCTGGGTTGCAGACACCGCGACAGGTGATGATCCCTGGGGGGTTGTTGTCGACCCATCAGGTTTGTACGCATATGTTGCTAACTCAACCGCCAATACAATTTCTCAATTTACGATTACTTCTGGAACCGGCCTGCTTGTCGCAAACACACCGACAACAGCACCTATCCCAACCGGAGCACCGGTGCAGCCGACAGTTATGGTGATTGATCCGTCTGGAAGTCATCTCTATGTGGCCTATTTCGTCACTGATGTCCTTGTCCATTATTCAATCCAGACCGGGGGGACACTGCAGTATGAAAGTACTATCACTTCAAATATTGCGGAACCGATCGCTTCGCCGACATCGATGGCCATCACGCCTGACGGTGCCTATCTCTATCTTGCCAACCAGGCTGCCAGTGGTGTTTCGATCTACAGTATTGATGCGAATGGAAATCTGGCTGGGGTTGGTAAACAGAATACTGGTGCCGGTACTGTTCCTGATTCCGAGCCGGCCTCGGTTGTGATCGATCCAACGGGGACTTATCTGTATGTCGCTAACAATCTTGAGGAGACTGTAACAACGTTTAGCATTGATACGGGGGGCACCTTGACGCAGATCGGTACAGAGACCTCTGCCGTTGGCGCTTTTGCTGCAACCATCAATCCTTCAGGTGGGTATTTGTACGTGACAGATGATTTTAACGATCAGGTTCGTCAATTCAGTATTGGTACAAATGGTGAATTGACAGCTTTCGGAACCCCTGTCAGTGCGGTCAGCTTGCCCTGGGCCATAACCTCTGTCGGCATCACACGCTAATCTCAAACAACAACGGCCCCGCTGAAATGACAGGTGGGGCCGTTGTTGTTTGATCCTCCAAAGCAGGCATATTTTTTTATCTGCACTCGCCGGGCAAAACCTTGCTTCTCCTCTCTTTTTCTAACCCTCAGTTTGTGCTATAACCCACGCCATGTTGCAACTACGTGGAGTCAATAAATTTTTTGCTGATCGACGCATTTTTGATGCTATCGACTGGCATGTCCGACCGACTGACCGCATCGGTCTCTGTGGTGAGAATGGTGCTGGCAAGTCGACTCTTCTCAAGCTGCTTGCAGGTAAGGTCGAAGCAGACGGGGGCCAGGTCCAGTCAGCGAAGGGGACGACCTTTGGTTATCTTCCGCAGGATGGACTTGAGTATAAGGGCCGAACTCTCTTTGCCGAGGTGCACAGCGCTCTTGAAGAGTTGCTGGCAATTCAGTCTGAGTTAAGCGCCCTGGAAGTCACCCTGGCCGGAAGCCATGAGCCTGCCGACCTTGATCGCTATGCAGAATTGCAGACCCTTTTTGAAGATCGCGGTGGTTATAGTATGGAGGCCGAGGTTGGTAAGGTTCTGGGTGGACTCGGCTTTGCGACCAGCGACTTTGAACGTCCCTGTGAACAGTTTTCAGGTGGTTGGCAGATGCGGATTGCGCTGGCCAAGTTGTTGCTGCAGCGCCCGACCCTGTTGCTGCTCGATGAGCCGACCAACCATCTCGATCTACCAGCTCGTGACTGGCTGGAAGATTATCTGTGTAACTATCCCTATGCCGTGGTTCTGGTCTCTCATGATCGCTTTTTTCTTGATAAGGTGATCGGTCGCATCGTTGAAATCTGGAACGGCAAGTTGACCGAATATCCTGGTAACTACAGTAAATATTTGACCACGCGTGATGAGCGGGTCAAGGCACTGCGAGCGGCCAAGCAGCAGCAGGATGATGAGATCGCAAAGACTGAGGCCTTTATCAGTCGCTTCCGTTATCAGGCGAACAAGGCGGCCTTGGTGCAGAGCCGGATTAAGCAGCTGAATAAAGTTGAACGGATCAGCTTGCCACCGGCACGAAAGAAAATTGCCTTCAGCTTTCCGGTGCCGCCGAAGGGTGGACGGATCGCTCTCGAGCTGAAGAAGGCCGGACAGAGCTATGGCGATCTGAAAGTCCTTGAATCCGTTGATTTGATCGTCGAACAGGGTGAGCGGATTGCGTTGGTTGGCCCGAATGGCGCCGGTAAATCAACTTTGATGCGTCTGATGGCCGGAGTTGAAGTCCCTGCCAGCGGAGAGCGGATTGCGGGGCATAATCTGGCTCAGGCATATTTTGCACAGAATCAGGCTGAGGAACTTAGCCCGGGCCGAGATGTTCTCGCTGAGATCTCTGCTGATTCGCCTTATGATATGGTTCCAAAGTTACGCAATATCCTCGGTAGCTTTCTCTTTTCTGGTGACGAAGTTGAAAAAAAGGTCCGGGTTCTCTCTGGTGGGGAGCGCAATCGCTTAGCGCTGGCCAAGTTGTTGTTACGGCCAGCCAATTTATTGCTCCTCGATGAACCGACAAACCACCTGGATCTGCAGTCAAAACAAGTGTTGCTTGATGCCTTAAAGGGCTACAAGGGAACGATCGTTTTTGTGTCACACGATCGTTACTTTGTCGATCAATTAGCCAGTCGGGTGCTCGAAGTTGGTGCCGGTCAGGTTGAATCCTATTTTGGCAATTATGAAGATTTTCTGCGCGCCAAGCAGGAGGTCGGTGATGTCAGTCATAGCAGCCAGCGAGTTGAACAAATCATTACGGAGTCGTCAGTCGAGGTGCCTCAGTCGAAGGATGACCGTCTGCAATCGCATACGGAGCGAAAGCAACAGCAACGGCAGCAGCAAAAACGTGAAAAAGATCTGTCGAAAATAGAATCAGAAATTGAAAAACAAGAGGCCGAACTGACTGCGATAGAACAGCAGATGGCTGATCCGCAGTTATATCAGGATCAGGAAAAGTGGCGTCTGACCAGCAAGTCTCACCAGAAAATTAAAGAACGCCTCGAAGAGACCTACGCGCGCTGGGAAAAATTGCAGGAGCCTGTATGAGACAGACCTCGCCCTACGTGATCGTGTTGGCCGCTGCGGCTAGCCGGGTTGGGCGATCGACTCTGGCGGGTAATCTGGCCGTTTATCTGAAGGGGCTGGCTGAGGATTTACCGGTAGCGGTGATCTCTTTTGATCCCGGCTATGACCCTGCGCAGACGTTTGCCTTGCCTGATTGTCCGGCGACGAGCCTTGATGATTTATCAGTCGGACTCGGCTTGGAGGCTCAACTGACTCTTGGTCAGTTTGGTGTCGAATATATGGCGGCAGGTCTTCTTCCCCCCATAACCGCACCGCAACTGCGTCGCTTGTTGCTTGAAAGCAATTTTCCTGGAATTCTGATTATTGATGCTGGCCAGTTGAATAAAGCCCCGGCAGCATTAGCATTGCAGGCTGCTGATCTGGTTTTTGCGCCGGTCCGCGATGCCGCAGGGCTGGCAGCTTTGTCTGGAATTCGCCGTGAACTCAGGGCTGGTGGGGGCAACGACCAGATGCTCTGGTTGATACCTTCAATGGTCTCTGATCCACAGGAGCAGGCTCGTCAGCTTGAGTTCTTGCGATTTGCGGCCCACGAACGAAGTTGCCAGGTCTTGGATGCTGAGTTTGTGGTTGATGAGCGGTTGCCGCTGCTTACACGTGGTTCAGGAGGGTCGGTGTTGACCCGGATGCCTGACAGTCAGGCACATCGGTTGCTGCACCGTCTAGCACAGTTGGCGTTACAGCAATTTGAAGCCGGTGCTGATTGTGCTTGTCAGTTGCAGCGTCTGAAGCTTGACGGAACATTGCCTCAGAGATTTCGTCGGGTTGAGTTGGTTTGTCCGTTGTGTAACGAATTGGCCTGTTTTTCTTCAGCACATTACTGCGAATCATTGCCGCAACGTAGCCGCTGGTTAGTTCATGCTGACTGCGTGACTGAGTTGATGGCAGGCCGCAAGCTTCAGCCATTCTGGCAGACCGATCAAACCGCCGTTTTGCGCATGGGGGTTGAATCCTCTGGTCTCTTGCCCCAGATCAGACTGTTGTTGGCGGATAACGATGGAAAGCTTGTTGAGTCAGAACTTTTTCAACCAGCGCCTGACAGCGGGTGGCAAACGCTGGTCCGTCAAGCTACCGGGCTCACACTTGCAGAACAGCTTCCGGCTCTAATTATTCTCTATCCGGCGCAGGCTGGCCAAGCTGTACTGGGTGAGAGTTGGTATCGTAAATGTGTTAGTCTGCGCAAGATTCTGCGTGACGGACTTGTTGCAGAATTATAGAGTCGTCTCGAGAATTATTATTTGACAGTTGGAACTCTATATCTTTTAATTTCTAGGTTTAATAGTTTTTGAGTCGTATGAGATGAGGATTGCATGATTCTTTTACCCAAGGGAAGTCCAGTTAAAGAGAGGGTCAATCCGGCCCGAGTTAATCTTCCTGAAGCGATGGAGAAGCTCGTAGAGAGTGGCTTTTCAGGCTACCTGCGTTTTGATTCTCCTATCGGGACTGGAATTATTCTCTTTACCGATGGGCACCTGATCAGTGCTCTGATGCAGGAAGTCGATGTTGAGAGGCAAGTGATTGCATACGATGCAATCACCCGAATTTTTGAGATATCAATCCTCGGCAATGCTGTTTTAAATATCTACCGTCTCATTCCTGAGGTTGCCATGAGCATTCATGCCTTGTTGCATGGAGAATATATTTACCAGGGGCAGGATATTAACCTGGTAGACATAAAGGGGCTGTTAGGACAGATCGTCAGGGACAGGTTGACTGGTTGCCTGCGGATCTATGCAGAGAATCGTGTGACATTGATATTCTACGAACTAGGGAATGCCCTTGGTTTTTTACATGAAGGCTCTATTGAGTTAGAAACCACTGCAGAAATCTCAATGTCTGTCGCCTCTCTTCCAGGAGCGAAGCTTGACCTGCTTTCGACTGTGACCGCCGAAGGAACAAAGATGGCTGATTTGATGGCGTCAGCCGACCTCGGACCAATGTGGACCAAGGCACGCAACAGGCTGATGGCAGAACGCCAACAACGTGACGCGAATAATGGGGAATTGAATGACGCCGAGCTTGCGGCCAGGCGTGAGCGGTTTTATGCTTTGATGCGTGGCGTCGCTGAACGCCATATTGGACAATTCGGTGTGACTCAAGTCGAGAAGGCTTTTAAAAAAATCAGTCCTTTGATGTCAGATAGCGAAATCGATCATTTTTTTACTGACTTTACTCGATTGGCACAAAAGGTCGCAGCTGCTACGAAGGTTAAAGAGATGATCGATGAAATGCGGAGAGGCGCCAAGGCGCTGCGTTGATTGGGGGGTTGCTTTAACCTGAATCGGCTGGCTAATTTTCGCCTCAATTGGTGGCATGGCGCCGCATGGAGGGTTGTTCAGGCTGCATTTTGACTGGAGTTGGCTTTATTCTTGACCGAACAGATCGATTCAATTATATACTGTTTCAAGTAATATCAAACATTGTTTTCATATCAACTAAATCTTTAGCTTGGAGGTCTCTTCGATGAAACGTTTCAGTACTCTTCTGACCGTACTTGTGGCTGTACTTGGTTTGGCAAGCCCATCACTGGCTGCCGATACGATCAAGCTCGGCGTTGCTGGCCCTCACAGTGGCGATTTGGCTCCTTATGGAATACCAGCCATGAAAGCCGCTCAACTAGTCGTTAAAAAGGTCAACGCTGCGGGTGGTGTTCTTGGCAAGCAGGTTGAATTGTTGATTCAGGATGATCAGTGCAAGCCTGAAATCGCGACCAATACTGCAACCAAGCTGGTTACCCAGGGCGTCAACGTCGTTCTCGGTCACATCTGTTCAGGTGCTACCAAGGCTGCGATGGGCATTTATAAAGATGCCAAAATCCCGGTCATGTCCCCTTCGGCAACCAACCCAGGTCTGACCCAATCTGGTGACTATCCTAACTTCTTCCGAACTATCGCTTCCGATGATATGCAAGCCAAGATTGCAGTCGATTTTGCCATTGAAAAACTCGGAGCAAAAAAGATTGCGGTGATTCATGACAAAGGTGATTACGGTAAAGGTTTTGCCGAGTTCGCCAAGAAATTTGCTGATGAGTCGGATAAAGTCGAAGTGGTTCTGTTTGAAGGGGTCACTCCCGGTGCAATGGATTACTCTTCGATCATTCAGAAGGTTCGCAGAGAAAAAGCCGATGTCCTGATCTTTGGCGGTTACCATCCTGAAGCGTCTAAGCTTGTTTCCCAGATGAAGCGCAAGCGTATGAAGACTGCTTTCTTGTCTGACGACGGGGTAAAAGATCCGACCTTCATCAAGGTGGCTGGCGCCGCTGCCGAAGGTGCTTACATGACTGGTCCTCGCGATCTGTCGTCAATTCCGCTCAATGCTGCTGCGACTGCCGAATTCAAAGCGGCTTATGGCGAAGATCCAGGCGCATTCTTTCAGGAAGGCTACTCTGCTGCACTGGCACTGCTGAACGCTATCGAAAAAGCCGGTTCAACTGATTATGCAGCTGTTACCAAGGCACTTCAGTCCCAGTATGTAGATACCCCGGTTGGTCAGATCAAGTTTGACAACAAAGGCGATGCCGAAGGCGTAGGCTTCTCGGTCTACCAAGTCAAAGATGGAAAATTTATCGAGCAGAAGTAAATATTAGCAGGCTGCTCTTTTGCATGCCGTATCACTCGGCATGATTCTGTTCAGCCCCGCTTCAGGGGATCGGCACTGGCTGGTCCCCTGAAGCTTTATTTAAGCTCCAGCATTGTACAGATTTTTATGTCAGTTTAAAGTTTGTTTGTGTCGTATATGGCGCACGTTTCCGTTTGCTTTTACATTGGTCTGAATCTCCATGGAATATTTTATTGAACTTTTTCTCAGTGGTCTGACCCGGGGAAGCATCTATGCTTTGATTGCTTTGGGCTACACTATGGTCTACGGCATTATCCAGTTGATCAATTTTGCCCACGGCGAAATTTATATGATCGGTGCTTTCGTTGCTTATATTGTCTGTGGTGTGATGACGATCTACGGCTTTCACGGGGTGTCGGTCCTGATCATCGCCGGGATGCTCGCAATTATCTATTCCTGTGCTTATGGCTATACGCTGGAGAAAGTCGCTTATCGCCCGTTGCGAGGGGCTCCGCGTCTGTCTCCCTTGATCAGTGCCATCGGCATGTCGATCTTCCTGCAGAATTATGTACTTCTGGCTCAGACTTCCGATTTTCTCCCCTTTCCAGCCCTGATCCCCGATTTTGAATTCATGGAGCCTGTCGCCCATATTATCGGTTCGGCGGAGTTGGTGATCCTTATCACGACCTTGGTGACGATGATTCTGCTGACCCTGTTGATCAAGTACACCAAGATCGGCAAGGCGATGCGTGCGACTCAGCAGGATATGAGCATGGCGCGACTGGTTGGTATTAATGTCGACCAGGTCATCTCGGTGACCTTTATTATTGGTTCGGCTTTAGCCGCTATCGGTGGAGTGCTGGTGGCTTCCTATATCGGGCAGGTGAACTTTTATATCGGATTTCTCGCCGGGGTTAAGGCCTTTACCGCTGCTGTTCTGGGTGGCATAGGTTCTGTTCCTGGAGCAGTCATTGGTGGTTTGGTTCTTGGGCTGACCGAAAGCTTTGCCGCCGGTTATATTTCGAGCGATTATGAAGACGTCTTCGCCTTCGGTCTGCTGGTGCTGATCCTGATTCTGCGACCATCAGGTATTATGGGCCGAACGACCAAACAAAAAGTTTAAGCAGCTATCCACAGGCATAATCGATGAAAAATTTAAAACAGTCCCTTGCGGTGTCTCTCTGGTTTATTTTTTTGACCTTTCCACTCATGGTGATCAAGGTCAACACCACCGACCAATTTGTTCAGTGGCGCTGGATGAATATGCTCTGGGTCGGACTTACGATCTTTGTCCTCTCATTTGTCTGGCGTTATGCCTTGAATCGCAAAGAGGCACGTCAGATGGCTGCCATGAGTGGGCAGGATGATCAGGATAAACCATCGAAAATACAGGTGCTCTTCGAAAATCAGGCCCTGCGCACCAAACTGTTATTCGGTCTGTTGGCGTTTGCGCTGGTTTTCCCCTGGGTTTTTGATACCTACCAGAGCACGATCATGATTTCGGCGTTGATCTACGTGGTTCTGGGGCTTGGCCTGAACATCACGGTCGGTCTGGCCGGTTTGCTTGATCTGGGTTACGTCGCCTTCTTTGCGGTCGGTGCATATGCTTACGCCCTGCTCAATTACCATTTTGGACTCGGGTTCTGGACCATCCTGCCGGTTGGCGGCATTCTCAGTTGCCTCTTCGGCGTTATTCTCGGATTTCCGATTCTGCGCCTGCGTGGCGATTACCTGGCAATCGTGACCCTTGGTTTCGGGATGATTATCAAGGTCGTGCTCGAAAACTGGAGCGCGTTTTCCTTCGGTCCCAGCGGTATCGCCAATATCGACAAACCCGGCCTGTTCGGTCTGGATATGGACATCGCCGCATCGACAACTTACATCTATTACATCATGATCGGCCTGGTGATCCTGACCATCGTTGTCACCGGGCGACTCAAGCACTCGCGGATCGGTCGCGCCTGGATTGCCCTGCGTGAAGATGAAATCGCCTGTGTCGCCATGGGG
This sequence comes from Deltaproteobacteria bacterium, assembly GCA_024279255.1. Lineage (GTDB taxonomy): Bacteria > Desulfobacterota > Desulfuromonadia > Desulfuromonadales > Geopsychrobacteraceae > Geopsychrobacter. The sequence continues at coordinate 17,065 of JAJRRT010000045.1, forward strand.
ATCGATATTGCGCGCACCAAACTGTCGGCCTACGCTCTCGGTGCTTTCTGGGCAGGAATGGTCGGGGTTATGTTTGCTGCCAAGACCACATTTATCAACCCGGCGAGCTTTACCTTCATGGAGTCGGCGATCATCCTCTCGATTGTCGTCCTCGGCGGTATGGGCTCGATCCTCGGTGTCATTATCGGGGCGATGATCCTGATCCTGATGCCGGAGTATCTGCGAGCTTTCTCCGAGTACAGAATGATTATTTTCGGTGCCGCCATGGTGCTGATGATGATCTTCCGGCCGCAGGGGATTATCAGCAATATTCGCCAGAAATATGAATTCAAAGGATTAAAGGAAAAGACCGATAATGTCTGATACCGAAAAACACGTATTGCTAGAGGTCAAGGGTCTGACCATGGATTTCGGTGGTCTGCGCGCTGTTGATTCGATTGACCTGAGTGTCTCCGAAGGCGAAATCGCGGCCCTGATTGGTCCGAATGGTGCTGGTAAGACGACATTTTTCAACTGCGTCACCGGTATCTACACCCCGACTTCCGGAGATATCCTGATTCATCCCAAGGGCAAACCAACCCGGCGCGTCAACGGTAAGAAGCCGAACATAGTGACCTCGCTGGGGATGGCGCGGACGTTCCAGAATATCCGTCTTTTCCCCGACATGACAGTGCTTGAAAATGTCATGATCGGCCGTCATTGTCGAACCCGTACCGGCTTGACCGGGGCGATTCTACGCGGTGCTGCGGCGCGCAAGGAAGAGCAGCAGATCGTCGAGTCCAGCTATCAACTGCTTGAGCAGGTTGGCCTCGCTGAGTTCGCCAATGAATATTCAAAAAACCTGCCCTACGGTGCGCAACGGCGTCTTGAGATCGCTCGCGCCATGGCGACCGAACCTTTCCTGCTGCTGCTTGATGAGCCGGCCGCAGGAATGAATCCGCAGGAAACAGATGACCTTGATGCTCTGATCTGTCGTATCCGTGATGAAGTGAAAATTGCCATCCTGTTGATCGAGCATGACATGAAGCTGGTCATGAATATTTCAGATAACATCCACGTTATGGAATATGGCAAGAAGATCGCTGACGGTACCCCGCTGGAGATTAAGGACAACCCGAAGGTGATCGAAGCCTATCTCGGAGAAGAAGTCGATGCTTGATGGCGACGCATAAATTTATACTGAACTGCGTTGTCATGTAATTGCAGGATTTCGACATACAGTCGTATGTCTTCGCCCCTGAGAAAAACTCCGCCTTGGGCAGCGAATTTTTTGCTTAACCATCTACTGTTTTAGAGAGTCGAATATGCTTAGACTGCAGAATGTCCAGACTTATTACGGAAATATCCAGGCACTTAAGGATGTTACTATCGATATCGAGGAGGGTGAAATTGTTACCCTGATCGGTGCCAACGGTGCGGGTAAGACGACCACCCTGATGTCGATTTGCGGAATCACCCCGCCGCGCAAAGGTGAGATTGCCTTCAAGGGGAGCCGTATTCATCAGCTCAAGCCCGAGCAGATTGTCAAACTCGGTATCTGTCAGGTCCCCGAAGGGCGCCGGATTTTTCCTGGTATGACGGTCGTTGAAAACCTTGAAATGGGGGCTTTTCTGCGCAACGACAAGGCCGCGATCAAGGGGGATCTTGATATGGTCTTCGATCTTTTCCCGATCCTTGAACAACGCCGGACTCAGCTAGGTGGTACCCTGTCGGGTGGCGAGCAGCAGATGTTGGCTATCTCACGCGCATTGATGGCCCGGCCGCGTCTGCTGTTGCTTGATGAACCCTCGCTCGGACTTGCGCCGTTGATCATTCAGCAGATCTTCGAAATTATCAAAAAAATCAACAAGGAGAATGGGACTACCATCTTCCTTGTCGAGCAGAATGCAAATCAGGCATTGAAGCTTGCCGATCGTGGTTACGTTATGGAGAACGGCCGGATTACTTTAGTCGACAAAGCATCTGCCCTGCTCGCCAATGATGAAGTTCGAAAGGCTTATTTAGGTCTGTAGAGATTCGAATCATCTTTGATATTTACTGAGTCAACCTTTGTTATGCGGAGGTTGGCTTTTTTTGTTGACTCTGTCGATTCCTGTCCGGTCATGAAATTGAGGTACAATAGTTTGAAACAGTAGCGTCAAAATCGATAAGCCGGGATTAAACTTATGCAGAGACTCAAAGAGATTCTGTCTCGAATTGAGGGCAAAAGCTACAGGGACTACAAGCAGTTGAAGGGCAGTTATCGCTTCAATCATTTCTGCTTACATATTGATCATGTTCAGGGCGACCCCTACGCTCTACCATCGCGTATCAGCCTCGAGATTGACGCTGCAAGTCACGGTTTGCCAGAAGAACTCTGGGCCACCCGTATCCGCAAAACTGCTCTCGAAGATTTTCTGGGACGTGCAGTTGGACAAGCGATTTTAAAATATGTTCGGGGACAAAGAGGCACTGGTCATAGCGGACAGATCCGTATTTCAACCAGCGGCCAGCAGGTGTTGCGGCGGAACGCCGTGATTATTGATGGTGCGGTCATTGAGGCACGCCTGCTCTTTGCCCTCCCTGCAGATGGACGTTCAGCACGTGTTGACGATGCGCGTGCCATGTTTTTTGATGAATTACCTGAGGTGACAGCAGCAGGTCTGGTTTATCTGGAGCGTGATCTGACTGAAATCTACCAGCAAGTTGAGCAGGTTGAGGATCAGGACTATCTGCGTCACTGGTTGCGTAAAGAGCATGCGGTGGCTTTTGTTGCTGATAAGTCTCTTTTGCCGCGCCACAGTGGTATCGATGATCGACCTCTGGCCGATGCTATTTTGTTCGACTCACCCGCAAGCTTGCGTCGCAGAGTCACTCTACCGAACCGGGGTGAGATCAGTGGCATGTTGGTCCCGCGCGGGGTGACACTGGTTGTTGGCGGCGGTTTTCATGGCAAATCAACACTTTTGCAGGCGTTGGAACGTGGAATTTATAACCATCTTCCTGGTGATGGGCGCGAACTTGTCGTCACGACTGAGTCTGCGGTAAAAATTCGCGCAGAAGATCATCGAGCCATCTATCAGGCCGATATCAGTCCCTTTATCGGAACCTTGCCCGGTAACCGTAGCACCGAAAATTTTTCGACAGAAAATGCCAGCGGTAGCACTTCTCAGGCGGCCAATATTATCGAGGCCCTGGAGTGCGGGTCCGATTGTTTGCTGATCGATGAGGATACCTCGGCAACGAACTTCATGATCAGAGATAAAAGGATGCAGCAGTTGGTCAGCTCCGAGCAGGAACCGATAACCCCGTTACTTCACAGGGTCCGCGAACTCTATGAAGATGAAGGGGTCTCGAGCATTATCGTGACAGGCGGTTCTGGTGATTACCTGGCCGTTGCCGATCGAGTGATATTGATGGACAATTATTGTCCGCAAGATGTCAGCACGCGGGCAGAAACCCTGGCAGGGGAACCACCAGCTCGTGACTCGGGCAAGGTTCCGTTTCACTCTGCAAAAAAACGTTCATTCGATGTCGCACGGTTTAATTCTCGACGGAGTGATGGCAAGATACGCATCGATGTCAGAGAACCGAGATTGATCGATTTTGGCTGCCACCGGATCGATCTGAATCGGGTCGAGCAGCTAGTTGACCGTGGGCAGACTGAAGCGATTGGACGATTGCTCGACTATTGTGCCCGCAAGTATGGTGGGCATCCCGATGGCTTGATCAAAGGCCTACAGCAAGCGTTGGACGATGTTGAAACTCAAGGGTTGGATCTCCTCTTCCCCTGGAAAGTTGGTCATCTGGCGATGCCACGCCTCTATGAATTGGCAGCAGCAGCTAACCGTATGCGAGGAGAAGGGTAGGCTGAATCCGCAGGGGCTACCCTCCTAGATAGGCTTTCTTGACTTCAGGATTTCCAAGAAGTTCTTCGCCGGTCCCTTCGGCGACAATTTTTCCGGTATCCAGTACGTAACCTCGATGCGCGAGATGTAAAGCCAGGTTGGCATTCTGCTCGACAAGCAGAATGGTCATGCCTTCGTCGTTGAGCTGTTTCAATTTGCGGAACAGTTCATATTTCAGCACCGGCGCCAACCCCATAGAAGGTTCGTCGAGCATCAGAAAGTTACAGCCGGTCAGCAGGGCACGGCCAACCGCCAACATCTGTTGTTCACCCCCTGAGAGGGATTCACTCCGCTGCTTACGGCGCTCGTGAAGACGTGGGAACAGATCAAATATCCGTTGATATTCTGGCTCAAAATCTGTCCCTTTGGCACGTGCATAGGTCGCTAGTTGCAGATTTTCCATAACCGTCAGATTACCGAAGATGTGTCGTCCCTCAGGAACCAGGGCGAGATGCAAATCCTTGACGACTTGATCCGGTTTAGTCTTCAGGATTGATTCACCATTAAAGCGGATATCACCAGCAATTACGCGCGGAGCTTCTGGTGGAGGCAAGCGCGAGATGCTATGAAGGCTGGTGGTTTTGCCCGCCCCATTTGCGCCGATCAGGGTGACAATCTCACCTTTATTGACATGAAAGCTGATCCCGTGAAGCGCCTGGATATTGCCGTATTTCACCTCTAGATTTTCAATAGACAGCATCATCAGATTACATCATCTCCGAGATATGCGGTCATAACCGCGGGGTCGTTACGGACTTTTTCAGGATTTCCTTCGGCGATGGTCTGGCCGAAATCGATAACCTTGATCTGGGTGCACAGCTCCATCATGACATCCATGTGATGCTCGATCATCCAGATAGTGACATCGAACTTGCCATGGATCCAGCGCACTAGTCGGATCAACTCTTTGACGTCGGCCGAGTTAAGTCCTGCGGCCGGCTCATCAAGCAACAACAGTTTGGGATGGCTCGAAAGGGCACGCGCAATTTCCAGCTTGCGCTGGGTTCCATATGGCAGGTTCTTCGGAAAGTCATTGGCGTAACGTTGCAGGTCGAAAACCTCGAGAAGCTCCGCAGCTTCCTGGGCTATTTCTTTCTCGCGTTCCTGGTAATGTTTGCTGCGAGCGATCGCATGGAAGAGGCCATATCCGAGTCGATAATGTTGGGCGACACGAATGTTGTCGAGCACCGTCATGTCGTTCCAGAGGCGAATATTTTGGAAGGTACGGGCAACACCGAGTGCAGTAACTTTGTGTGGTTTGAGCTCCGCGGTCGGAATTCCGTCGATCAGAATTCGACCTTCGCTCGGCTGATAGAAGCCACTGACCAGATTGAAGACGGTCGTTTTCCCCGCACCATTGGGTCCAATCAGTCCTGAGAGTTCTCCCGGCATCAACTTGACGTTAAAGTCATTGACCGCTGTCAGGCCCCCAAAATGTTGGGTCAGCCCGCAGATTTCGAGGACCGGCGCGTTATCTGTCTCTACTTGAGTCTGTGCCATTATTTAAACCTGTAAAATTTCTTCAGCCGGGGGAAGATATCTTTCAACTCACGGTTGCCCATAATTCCTTCGGGACGGAACTGCATCAGGATGATCAAGAGTAATGGAATTAAAACCCATCTCCACACCGGACTGATATCATAGCTATCGGGAATAAGGTGTACTTGATGAGCAAAATCGTTGACCAGAGGGATAATAAATCTGAACCCTTCCAACATGAATGTAAAAAGAACTGCTGACAATATAGAACCGGTGAGTGAGCCCATGCCGCCCAGATAAACCATGACCAACACTTCGGTTGATTTCATGATGTTGAAACTGCCCGGATTGACATAGCCGAGGATATAGGCAAATAGCCCACCAGCGATACCCGCCAGACCTGCAGAGAGCATGAAGGTAATGGTTTTCATCTTGTTGGTGTTGACACTCATGATCTCGGCGGCAACTTCATCCTGACAGATGGCGGAGACCCCTTTGCCGAAGGTCGATGAGACGTAGCGACGAATCAACCAGATGCTAAACACCGTGAAGATAAATACCCAGATCGGCATCCAGGGCAGTTCGATAATATCTTCCATCGAGTTGACCAGGCGTTTCATGCCCATGAAACCACGTGAACCGCCGATGGCACCGATATTTTCGATGGCGCTGATGATAATGTAGTTGACGGCGATGGTGATGATCGCCAGGTAGTCGCCGCGGGTCTTGTAAGAGGGTACGGCAACCAGCAATCCGGCTAGTGCCGCTGCGATACCACCCGCGAGGATGACAAATGGAAAGGCATAGAGAGCGTACTCAGGGTTGAGCAACGCCGCGCCAAAAACCTTATCCTTAGCGAACAGCCAGACGCCGAGCAGCGAGGATACATAGGCTCCGACGCACATGAATCCGGCATGGCCACAGGAGAACTCGCCCATATAGCCATTGACCAGATTGAGGCTGGCAGAGAGGATCACATTGACCCCCATGAACATCAGGACCGACATGGTGTAAAGGCTGAGATACTCTTGATCGGCCAGGTAGACAAGTAGGCCGCCACTCAGAGCCAGAATCAGGTGGACGGAATAACGTTGTAACATATCGTCCCCCTAAATCTTGGTGGTCTGGGCGATGCCGAACAGACCGGTAGGTTTCCAGGTCAGTATCGCCAGTAGGACGCTAAAAGAGATCAGGTCGCGAAATGTCGAAGGGAAAAAGGCGACAACCATAATTTCCACTGCACCGAGCAAAAAACCGCCGATAAATGCCCCTCGAATATCACCGATACCACCGACAACGGCTGCGATAAATGCCTTCCAACCGATCAACGCGCCCATGTAGGGTTCCAGCACCGGGTAGCTCATGGCAAAGAGCAAACCTGCCAGGCCAGCAAAACCTGAACCGAGAATAAAGGTAACGACTATAATCTGATCTAGCGGAATTCCCATCAGGGGAACTGCGAATTTATCGTAAGAAATTGCCCGCATCGCCATGCCGATCCTGGTTTTCGTTACCACCCAATGGAGGAATAAAAAGGACAGGAAAGCGGTCACAATGACGGCAATTTTCAGATTTGTAAAAGTCACTCCGCCAATATTGTAAACCTGAACTTCAATAAGGACCGGAAAAGCTTTGCGACTGGCGCCCAAAATAGCCAGGTTGGCGTGTTCGAGGATCAAACCACACATCAGGGCGGTAATGACCACGTAGAGGCGATGAGCGCCCTTTTTGCGCAATGGTCGATAGGCGATCCTCTCAAGGGTAACGCCGACCAGAGAGGTCAGAATCATTGTCAGTGGAATGACAAGGATCAGCGCTACCCAACCCGGCAAGCCGAGAACCGTGAGGCAGAAGGTTGCCACAAAAAAGGCAATATAGGCTCCGACCATGAAGACATCGCCATGGGCGAAGTTGATCAGGGTCAGAACTCCATAAACTAGAGTGTAGCCAAGAGCAATCAGGGCATAAAAGCTACCCCACTGCAAAGCGTTAATAATATTTTGAATGAGACTCTCTAACATGAACAACCTTTGGTTCTTGTATCGCTGGCAAGGAAGGAGGTCGGAGAAAATCCCCGACCTCCCAGTTGCCTAGTTTACAAAATAAACTCTTACTTTATGGACAGACAGACTCTTTAAACGCAAACTCACCGGTATCGGTAATCTTAACCACAACAGCACACTTGACGGGGTCGCCCTGCTCGTCAAACTTCATGCTGCCGGTAATTCCGTCAAAGCTGCTGATCGCCTCCATGCCTTTGCGAACGGCTTTACGATCCTTCTTCAGTTTGCCGGTGATTTTCCCGGCATTTTGGATTGCCAGCAGAACAACGCGGGTTGCATCCCAGGTTAAAGCCGCCACGTCATCAGGAGTGGCGCCATATTTGGCACTGAAACGATCGATAAACTCTTTAGTCGCACCAGTCGCACCAGAAGCCGCGTAATGTGTCGAGAAAGAAAGGCCATAGCAAGCCTCGCCACAGAGAGTTATCAACTCAGAAGAACCCCAAGAGTCAGAACCCATGAACTCGCCTTTGAAACCAAGCTGGCGTGATTGTGGAACAATAAGAGCGACCTGGTTGTAGTTGTCAGGGACAAAAATGAAGTCAGGCTTGGTCGCAATGATCTTGGTCAGTTGGGCCGAAAAATCCTGGTCTTTGGTGCCGTGGCTTTCGAATGCCTTAACGGTACCGGCGCCCATTTTTTTTTCGAACTCGGCCTTGAAGATTTCTGCCAGGCCCTTGGAGTAGTCGTTAGAGAGGTCATAAAGAACTGCTGCGGTCTTGGCGCCAAAAGTCTTGACGGCATAGTTTACGGCAACCGGACCCTGGAAGGGGTCGAGGAAAGCAGCCCGGAATACCCAGGGTCGATCGAACGTGGTATCGGGATTAGTCGACCATGGAGTGACCATAACAACGCCGTTATCATCGGCAATCTGACCAGCAGGAACTGCCTGTTTGGATGAGTTAGGGCCGATCATGGCGATGATTTCATCTTTTGTAATCAACTTAAGAGCAGTGGTAACCGCAGACTCGGCCTTTGCTTCGTTGTCCTCATAGATAAACTCGAGCATATATTTTTTGCCGCCAACTTCGAGACCACCGGCACCGTTGATGTCGGCTTTAAGCATTTCGGCTGACTGTTTGGACATCTCACCGACCTTCGGAATGTCACCGGTCATCGGAATGTTGAAGCCGATTTTGATGGTGTCATTTGCCAGCGCGGGAAATGCCAACAGCAGGAACAGGCCGATGAAAACAAGACTCTTGATCACTCTTTTCATGTTCTTCTCCTTGGTTGATTGGGATGGAATACTTTGCGATTAAAATGTTTGCCGAAAAACGTAAAAACCGCCAGTAGGTTTTTTGCCCTACATTGGCGGTAGTGTCTTACATCTGGATCACATTTCAGTGGCAACTCCTGAGATGTAAAAGGATTTGGACTTTCATTTTATATTTAATCCTCGCGAAGATACCAATAAAACATAGACGTGGTCAAAATTTATCTTGATTGGACTACATTCAAGTCTCAGGGATGCGTCTTAGCATGGCACAATCCATTTAGTTGTATATACAAAAGCCGCCTCCTGCGATGCAAGAGACGGCTTATTATTTCTGAATGCTAAAAATGATGCACAAGACGCAGTAGATAGCGATCACCCTCAGGGCGATTCTCTGCTTGTGATTCAAAATAGGTATTGAAGAAGATATGGGTATCCTGTGACAGGCTGAAAATTGCACCGGGACCGATGGCGAAGACCTTTTCCTTGGCAGGGCTGTCACTTCCATCAGCCTGAGAGTTGCCGATCTGGTTCATGAAGTAGCCATTGAGGCCGAGGCGTAATTTTTTTGGAATAACCTCGTATGCTACTGCAAAGTTGCCATGAATAGCCTGGCCAGCTTGAGTCTCCCCTGCACCGCTACCGATAAACGGGTCATCGTTCTTGGCATTCCACAAATAATGCAGCCGCCAGGAAGTGGTCAGTTGTGGTGTGACGAACAGAGTCGCTGCCCAATAGGGATTAAAGGAAAAAAAGTTACTCCCCGGGTTCAGAGCCTTGCTGTTGTCGTACCGTCCGGTCGGGAAGATCGTCTGCAGTTCGACCCGTTGCATGAAACGCGGACCATTTTTGCCCATGATCGGATCCCATTGCAGATAAGGTCCGACCAGAATGTCCCCAATTCCGGTACTGTTGGCTGGCAGGTCGCTGTTGAAATCGACGATAGGTACGATTACGTCCAGACCCCATTTGCCACCCAGGAGCAGAACTTGATCAGACTGGTAGATGAGTTGATTCAGGCTGACGGTGACATCGACAGTGGCGTTGGGGGCCGGGTGGTTGGCAAGTTTGTCAGCAGAGTAATACTGAAGATACTCGGTGAAGTACAATCCTGGCCCGGCGGGGGGGCCGCCATCAAGAAAACTGGTAAAACCAAGGTTGACCGCAGGCTGATCGTAGGCAATGACAGGACTGGTTATTAACACAGAGAACACACAGGCAATGGACAGGATAAACAATTTACTGGTTTTCATCGATACCTCCCAAGGATAGATTTCAAAAAAAGAGAGCAAGGCTTATCGCCATAATTTACTGGGATCGTTGCTGATTTGTGCGAACCGGCTAAGTATAGACAGAGTCTTGGGTGAAAAGGCCAACAAAAATTTCAGGATTGAACTAACTGCAAACGTCACGCTGGGGTTAGCAAATATAAAAAGGGGTCCGCACTCAATTATTTACCAGCGGTAAATAATTGAGTGCGGACCCCTTTTTGATTCGGGAAGTTGTACGTGCGTCAAACGTTGAACAGGCGCTCAGGTCGTCCTGTTATGCCAACTCGTCGACCGCCACCCGGTAGCGTGGATCTTCAATAACATTGACTTCGATCATACTGCCTGCATTGTCGAGCAGTGATCGGCATTCGGCACTCAAGTGTTTGAGTCGTAGTTTTTTGCCTTGTCCCAGGTAGCGTTCAGTGAGGCTATTCACTGCTTCAAGGCCCGAATGGTCGCAGACCCGTGAGCCGCGGAAGTCGATTACGACTTCATCGGGGTCTTCGGCTGGTGTGAACTGGTCATGAAAGGAGCGGACCGATCCAAAAAAGAGAGGTCCATTCAGTCGGTAAATCTTGGTTCCGATCTCGTCAATGGAGATTTCGGAGTAGATACGCCGCGCATTTTGCCAGGCGAAGACCAGCGCTGAAACGATTACGCCGACAGCGACAGCAACAGCCAGGTCTGTGAAAACAGTGACTGCTGAAACCAGTACCAGCACCAGGGCATCACTTAAGGGGATCTTGTGTAGAATCCGCAGACTCGACCAGGCAAATGTGCCGACCACCACCATGAACATCACGCCGATCAGTGCAGCCAGCGGGATCATTTCGATTAAACCTGAGGCGAAGACGATAAAGCAGAGCAGGCAGAGGGCCGCAGTTATACCTGAGAGGCGGCCACGACCGCCGGAGTTAATGTTGATGATGCTTTGGCCGATCATCGCGCAACCGCCCATGCCACCGAAGAAGCCGGTAACGACGTTGGCAACTCCCTGTCCGATACATTCACGGTTGCCGCGGCCACGAGTTTCAGTGACCTCATCAATCAGAGTCAGGGTCATCAGTGACTCAATCAGGCCGATGGCCGCAAGGATCATCGAGTAGGGGAATATGATTAAAAGGCTATCCAACGACAGTGGAACCATCGGGATGTGAAAGGAGGGGAGTCCACCGGCGACCGATGCGAGATCGCCGACGGTGCGGGTGTCGAGGTTGAAACCATGAACCAGTGCGGTGACCACGATGATTGCCGCCAGCGCCGAAGGGAAAGCTAAAGTCAGTTTTGGGAGGAATGCCATGATTGCCATGGTGAGTGCGACAAGACCGAGAATCAGGAAAAGACTCGGGCCCTGCATCCATTGCATAACCCCGTTGGCATCGGCGACTTTGAACTGGCCGAGTTGAGCAAGAAAGATGATAATCGCCAGGCCGTTAACAAATCCGAGCATGACCGGATGTGGGATCAGGCGGATAAATTTACCAAGACGCAAAACCCCGGCGCTGACCTGAATGATCCCCATCAACACGACCGCCGCGAACAGGTATTCGACGCCATGATCGGCAACAAGAGACACCATAACGACAGCAAGCGCACCCGTAGCGCCGGAGATCATCCCCGGACGACCGCCAATGACGGCAGTGATCAGGCCGACCATGAATGCGGCGTAAAGACCGACCAGAGGTTCGACTCCGGCGACAAAGGCGAAGGCGACAGCCTCAGGCACCAGGGCCAAAGCGACGGTCAGACCAGAGAGCAGGTCATCTTTATATGAGGTACTTTTTCTAACAAGAAATTCGAACATCAACTATTCCTTAAGCGGGGAGATTAAACTGGATGTAACGAGGCAAAAGACGCAGACTATAGTCGTCCTCTGTGCTGGAGGCAAGTTATAAAAGCTCTATGATGTCGTGATCAGATAATGATTGAAGAATCAGGGGTGATGTCGCGTGTTTTGTTATGGTACTTTTTTGAAAAGATGGTGTTTTCCCGGTTTATTTAATGGCTTGTTAGAATGAGGATTTTGATATGAACTGGCAGGTCTATATGATCCTCTGTGTGGATGATTCTCTTTATACCGGGATTACGACTAACGTTGATCGGCGGTTTGCACAACATGTTGCAGGGAGAGGAGCCAGGTACTTTCGTGGTCATACGCCTCTTCGACTGGTTTACCTTGAGGAAGGGCATGATCGCAGCAGTGCGAGCAAACGGGAGGCCGAGATAAAAAAATTGCGTCCCGTGGATAAGCGGGGCTTGCTGGTTATGCCGGTTAATCGGCTTCGGGAAATCGCGATCATTCGTGCTGTCGAGAACTAACCACAAAAAAAGGCTCTGCGACAAGTTTGCCGGTTTTTTTGTGATTTCGGGTGAGATTACCCCCCGATCATATCGTTGCTCGCCCCGATGCTGTAGGTCGCCCCAAGAGAACGTTCCATCAGGATTCGCCATTTTCCGTTCTCTTTGACCAAATTGAGGGATTTCATGATTTCGTCTTGATAATAGTTTGAGCTGTAACTCTGCTTCAATTTCACCTGGACAAGGTCTTTGCCTACAGAACGCAGTTGCAGGTCGTGCAATATAACTTTGATCCATTGCGGCCGGGTGAGACGAGAGCGGCGCATAGAACGCCACTCTTCCTGAGTCTGTCCGGGTTCAGGACGGTACTCGGAGCTATAGTAGGAAAAGTAACTGCCCTGGTCTTGGTTTGACCAGGCATTGGCCCAATTTTGTACGACATTTAATATAACCTGATCACTATCTGAATCTGTTTGTCCTGTTTCAGATACCCTGTCAAATTCGTGCCCGATCGACAGCCAGTTTTCTGATCCCATTTTTACAAGCTCTATCTGCTCTGATTCTGCTTCAGCAGGAGATGGCAGCGTAACATTGACACTTGGTGCCTGGAGATTCCGAGTGTCTGCCAGAAGTGTCTCTGGGGCTAATATGACAGGGATTGCTGTTGTTGCATCAAACTCACCACCGATCGGCCACCAGAGCTCTGCCTCTTCCTGAGTCGGTGAATCTTGAACGGTCAATTTGAGTTCGGCAACTTCTGGATGGTTGCCAACTGTTGTCAGCTGAGGTGCCGTGGCTGGCGTCAATAAAGGTGCAGTGTTTTCTGGAGAACTCTGTGCTTGAAGTTTGTTTTGTGGTGCCGCCTGGTTGAAATGATAGTACCCACTGGTTAGAAGGGATCCGACTAAAAGGCCACCAACCATCCAGACCGCCTGATTCCAACGCGTTTGGCGTTGCCCTGTCGTTTGGAAGGCCGCCATCTTGAGTCTATTTTTTGCGTCGGTTTCAGCTTTTTGTGCAGCTTTTAGTGCTTCAGCCCCTGCCGTAAGTTTGAGCTCGGTCGTCTTCTTATAAGTGGAGGCCCTGCGCAAGACTTCCTGAAGTTTGCTTTTCTCCGCAACTAAGCGGCGGATTTCACCTTTGGCATAAACCTCTTCCTTTATTTCCAATTGCCGTTGAGATGGAGTGACGAACGGTTTCAGTGTTTTACAGACAGTGCTTGCCGAAGGGATGTGCTTTTGTTCAACATACTCAACATATTCGTCGATTCCCACTTCAGAGCCCAGGACCGATAATTCAATAAGGCGTTTTTGAAGTTCATCGAAATTGTTGATTTCCCGCTCGCTCTCACCGAGAAGGTCTGTCACCAGAGCAAATAACAACTCACTATGAGATTGTCTGATGATGGCTGTTGATACCGCATCCGGCTTGGCGCCTGGCCCGAGTAACAGCTTGATCAGGATCTCACCCAGGCTCTTTAGTGTTTCAATCCTGAGGCCTTCTGGTGCCAATGAACTGATCTTGTTATTGCTTTGCTTTAATCCTTCAATCGTCACAGATATCCCAAAGTCGGTGATAACTGCATGACCGTCGTTTGAGAAGAAGATATCTTTTAACGCCAATTTTCCGTGCTCAAAACCCTCGTTGTAGGCGTAAGCCAAACCGCTGCTGAGTTGCAGGATGATCCGCAACCCTTTGCCAATGTTCATTGGTTGTGATAGCTGATCTGCCAGACTGCCACCTGTGTAAAATGCTCTGGTGAAGTAGCAGGTTTCGCCTTCAATTCCGTTGTCATATATGGGAGCTATGGCGGGGTGTTCAAGCTCTGAGATCGATTCCAGATATGGATTAAGGCGATTCAGATTTTCATGACCGCCAACCGCCAACGGGCTAACAAGTTTGATGACCACATCACGGTCAAAGAAAGGATCTTCAGCCTTACAACTGGCAGTCGTTTCGTCAATTGCCAACTGTTCCTGAATGACATAAAGTCCAAATTGTCGATCTATTTTCAGCACTATTAATCTCTCCGTTTTCTACGGTTTTTTACATTGTAATCTTTTAGCTTTAGAGATTCTAGCAATATTTATTCCAGCATTCTAATCTTGTGTTTTTCACAATTGACTGGCGGCTTACAGCTTTTGTGTAGATCTGATTTTTGGTTTCTTTGGTTTCTTTGGTTTCTTGGGGCGCTGCTTCATCTGACGAGTCAATGGAACCTTATGGGCCGGATCGAAGTCAGGCTCTATTTCTCGAAAAAGAGTCTGGCCGATCAGGGTCTCGATACTCGCAAGCAGTTTGACCTCGTCGGCACAGACCAGAGAGATTGCCGTTCCTTCTGAATCCGCGCGCCCGGTTCGGCCGATGCGATGGACATAGTTTTCTGAAATTTTCGGCAGGTCGAAATTAACAACCAGTGGGAGACCATCGATGTCGATACCACGCGCTGCCAGGTCTGTTGCAACCAGAACGTTGATTTTATCTGATTTAAAGTTGTTAAGCGCGCGCGTACGAACAGCCTGACTTTTGTCCCCATGGAGAGCTTCAGCTGAAATGCCGTCGCGGACTAATTTTTTAACCAGATTGTCCGCGCCGTTTTTAGTTCGCATGAAAACAAGGACGTTTTGCCAACCTTTTTTACGAATTAAATGGCTAAGAAGGGCAGACTTCTTTTCTTTGTCAACTGCATAGGCGCACTGTTGAACTGTTGTAGCCGCAAGCTGTTGCGGACTTATATTGATCATGGTCGGTTTCTTAAGCAGGTCAGCTGTAAGTGTCTGGATATCATCTGAAAAGGTTGCCGAAAAAAGCAGATTTTGTCGCTTTTGTGGCAGTAAAGTGAGAATTTTATGAATATCGTTGGCAAAACCCAGACCAAGCATTCGGTCGGCTTCATCAAGGATTAAAGTTTCAACTTGATAAAATTTGATAGCGTTTTGACTGAACAGATCGAGCAAGCGCCCTGGCGTCGCTACCAGAATATCGGTACCACTGCGCAGCTTCATCATCTGCGGGTTGATCTTTACCCCGCCATAGACAACGCTCGATTTTAAGGAAAAATACTTCCCATAGGTCGTCACAGCTGCGGCGACCTGTATTGCCAATTCACGAGTCGGTGTTAGCACCAGGGCACGAACGTGGTTCGGTTTGACCTTGGGTCCGCCGGAAAGCAACTGCAGCAATGGCAGGACAAAACTGGCGGTTTTTCCGGTGCCCGTTTGTGCCACGGCCATTACATCACTACCGGTAAGAACGGCGGGAATCGCTTTGACTTGCACCGGTGTCGGACTGAGGTACCCGACTTCTTTGGTCACACGGAGAATGGGCTCAGAGAGGCCAAGGGATGAAAATGACATAATTCCGTTTCTGTTCAGCTGTTGAGGGCCAGGAGAAGAGGGCTCTATACCTTGCGCTTGTTACCTGGATCCTGAATCGCCTGTGCTGCAAGTTTCAGAACCTGGTCCAGTGGCAGCCGCGTGTGGGTTTTAGCCAGAAATCCGTTGGCATGCACGAAGCGGATCTCGGGATGATCGGCGATCTCCAGAAAATTCACCGCAGCGTGGTCATCAAGTCGCAGCAACTCCCAACCCGCACCGCGCACCGATGGGGTAATACTCATC
>JAJRRT010000046.1 GCA_024279255.1 Deltaproteobacteria bacterium
TCGACGGCAAACTCATCATACTCATTGATCCGCCAGGCTAGATCGCTCTCTTCGAACCAGGTGCCGTGGCTAGCGACCTTGAAGCGTGATTCCATGTCTGGAACCTGTTTGATACAGACGAGAATGTTCATAATTTAACCTCCGTAGAAAACTTTTTTTTGCCACCCGCTCACGCTGTTCGCTCAAGACACCAAGTTCACCAAGAAAATCTTAAGGACTTTTGGTTTGATTTTTAGTCCAAAAGTATCTGCCTTGGTGTCCTTGTGTGGCGCCTAATTTTGGTGGTGGCTATATCCAGTGCTTATGCTTCTATCCGTTCTGCCAGGATTTCCAGCAGATCGAGTGGTTTCAATTGTTCATCGAGGTCGGCGCCTTTGATGCCGTCTTCGAACATGCTGATACAGAAGGGGCAACTTGAAATCAGAGTCGGAGCCCCGGTCTCAGCAGCCATCCTGGCGCGAGTCTGATTCATCCGTTCACCGAGATTCTCTTCGGCCAGAATCCGTCCGCCGCCAGCGCTGCAACAGAAGCTCTCTTCACGGCTCTTCTCCATCTCGCGAACGCTGGCGCCTGCAGCCTTTAATAGCTGGCGCGGAGCCTCGTAGAGGTCGTTGTGGCGACCGAGATAGCAGCTGTCGTGATAGGTGCAGTCAAGGCCTGCACTCTTGAGTTTGAGCTTGCCGCTGCTCAGCAGCTCGGCAAGAAAGCTGTTGGCGTGTTCAACTGGTAGCTCCAGGCCGAGATCGACGTAATCCTTGGCCAGGGTGTTGAAACAGTGTGGACAGGCGCTGACGATCTTTTGTACGCCGGTCGCCTTGATCTGTTCGATATTCTCGGTGGCGAGCATCTGATAGAGATACTCGTTGCCGAGCTTACGCATCGGTTCGCCACAGCACTTTTCCTCCTTACCGAGGATGCCGACTTTGATCCCGGCAGCAGAGCAGAGCTTGATGAAGCTTTGGGCGATTTTTTGATTACGTTTGTCGAAGCTGGCGTAGCAGCCGACGAAGTAGAGGATTTCGGCTTCTTCGCCTTTGCTGAGGTCGGCGACATTCAGACCTTCGGCCCAATCGGCACGGGCGGCAGGCGCCATCCCCAGCGGGTTGCCGTTGACCTCGGTTCCCTCCATCGCCTTTGTGACTTCTTCACCGGGGAATTCCCCTTCCATCAATACCAGATTGCGGCGCATATCGATGATCTTGGGCACGTGTTCGATCGCCGCCGGGCAGGTCTCCTGGCAGGCGCGGCAGGTGGTGCAGCTCCACAAGACATCGGTGGTGATCGTCTCGATCAGGCTGGTCTCCGGATCTGCAAAACTGACTTCATTGATCTGGTTGACCAGCTTCATCGGCGAGAGTGGCTTGTCGGTGTTCCAGGCCGGACAGCGATCCTGACAGCGTTTGCAATAGGTGCAGGCGTCACCGTCGAAGATATCTTTCCAGGTCAGATCGGTTACTTTCGCCACGCCGAAGCTTTCAGCCTCTTCATCTTCCAGATCAAGAGTCCGCAGCTTGCCGACCGGGCCCAGATCGCGAAAGAAGATATTGGTCGGGGTGAGCAGAAGATGACGCAAGCGGGTGAAGGGGATGGCGCAGAAGAAACCGAGCACCAGCGCAAAGTGGAACCACCAGAGTCCGGAGTGGACAGCGCGTTGCCCCGCTTCTGTCATCCCCGCAAAAGGTTGGGCAAACAGTAGCCCGACCGGTGACCACCAGGAGAGGTCGGTGCCGATCTCGGTTGCGGCCATACGTGCGCCTTCGAGCAGAAAACCGGTCAGCAGGATAGCCAGAAGCAGGATCAGCATTAAGGCGTTGTCGGAGGTATTGGGCAGATCTTTGGGGCGTAGCAGATAGCGCCGCACCGCCAGACCGAGTAGCATGATTAGTGCGGCCAGACCGGCGATATCGAGAACGATGGAGAAGAATAGATAGAAGTTGCCGGTCAGAAAACGGATGCCGAACAATGGATCGAGCAGATCAGCCTGGATAAAGACCAGAGTTGTGCCGATCGTCAGCAGAACAAAGCCGAAGAAAAACAGTCCGTGAGCCGTCCCCGCACCTTTGACCCGCAGCACCCGAGCCTGCAGAAAGACATCACGCAGTACCCCCGAAAGGCGTTCGCCGCGTTGGTCGCAGCGTTCCAAAGGTTGTCCCAAGCGGTAAGTCGTCAGCCGTTTGCGAAGTCCCCAGATCATGACACCGAAGGATGCAATCACAAGCAAGTACATCGGTATCAGTACCGAGTGGCCGACGTTCCAATAGAGTTCCCGGGTTAGTTCCATAGGTTCCATCCTGATAAAGATTCTGCCAGCCCCTTATGAGATAGCAAGGAAAATACCAAACAATTTAATCGTGAATACAGCCATCTTTGGCCTGCCTTAATCTACTGTTTTTGTTGACTTAATATGGCTTCTTACTGTTCCGGCCGAAACCGGTACAGACTGTTCCATCTGTGACATCTTATCCTGCTGTTTACAGTTTTTCACCGTGGGAGCAGGCCGTTGCTGAACAGATTTATATAAGCTTCGGCGATCTGCTCGATATTCAACTCACCCTCTGGCTTGAACCAGGTGCTGACACCTGCGCACATTTTGATCAGGGCGCGGGTATAGAGCTTAGGCTCATCCAGCAACCAACCGTGTTCGGCCTTGCCAGCACTTAAGATATCTTCAACGATCCGCTGGTAGCGGTCCCTTTTAGCAACGACTTTAAGGTAGTTTTCCGGTTCCAGATTGCGTAACTCTTCATCAGTGATATAGGTCTGATCAGGTCCGGTGACGTGATATTCGATGTGGAAATAGACGGCTGCGCGGAGTTTTTCGAGAGGGGTATGGGCCTCAGCGAGTCGCTCCGTTAGCCGTTCGATCATGTCGCTCATGGTGTGATCCATCAGCTGGAAGAGGATCTCCTGCTTCGAGGCGAAATGATGGTAGATACTCCCCCCTTGGATCCCGGCGCGCCGCGCCAGTTCACGTAAGTTCGATCCCGGATAGCTTTTTTCGCGAAACAGATGTGCCGCTTCTTGAAGAATGAGTTCCCGACGTGGAATGGTCTCTGTCATACATATCCCTTGGCAACCTAACGTTTGTTAGGTATGATATCAAACGGTATTATAGAGTCAAGAAAAAAGAATGATTGACTGGCAGAAGTTAAATGCTCCTTCAGGTTGAAGGCTGATATCGGCAACCTTTTGGCCTTGAACTTCGCTCTTAATCGTCGAGCAGTATACCGTAAGCATTAACGGCAGGAGGGGTACCGCGTTTTTCGTCCGTGACCCAGATCTCGTTGGGGTCGTAGGCAACCTGGCGGTTGTGGGCGACCAGCGCCTTGACGACATACCAGCCAATTTCACCGCACTCGGCCAGGCGGGTGATCTCTTCGATTGCACTTCGGTTGTCGTAGGATTGTGGACGGTAAGGGCGTGGCGAAACCAGGGCATCGTAGATGTCGCAGACCGTGATGATTTCGACCATGGGGTCGGTATCGAGAATCCCTCGCGGGTAGCCGCTGCCGTTTTTGCGTTCATGATGGTCACGGGCAACGCGCGCCGCGAAATGGTTGTGATCGCCCAGATAGTGGCAGAGCAGAACATAGCCTGCCAGCGGATGATGCTTGAGCCGGAGCCGCTCGCGCCGCGTCAGTGGCGTGGTCTTACGCAGCACCTCCAGAGGGACACAGGTCTTGCCGATGTCGTGGGTTGGGCTGGCAAAGCTCTCGCGGATCCAGTCCCGGCAGTCGGGGATCAGGTCGCGGGTCAGCAGGGTGGTCATGGCAAAGACCATCAGGATATGACGGTAGGTGTAGAAATCCTGCTGCTGAAAGTAGTCAATCGCATCCAGACAGGGGGCGATAATGCTGACTTCTTCCATCATTGTCCAAAGCTCGCGTTGGGTTTCGCTATCGCCGAAGAGGACACTGTAAGGTCGGTTGGTCATATATTTAAGCAGATCGTGCCGGATACTGCCATGGTCGAGAAACGTACGGAACTGATAACGATCACGTCCCGCCGCCGCAACCTTCTGCAGGGTTGCTTCATCGAGCTGTGCCCCGGCAGATAGCAGTTGCTGCCCGTCCAGAGTGTAGACCGGATAGTTCAGGATTGGTGTCATCACTTCGTCCTCTGAAATCTGGTCATGACAATTTAATCGCTAGCAACGAAATTTATGGCGGCTGTCAACGGGTCAGTGCGTGGAGGTTTAGTTTATCATGTATTTAACGGATGTTTGGGTTAGGCCAGGAGGCTGTTGATGAGGTGGTCTCCTGGAAGAAACAGCCAGCAGCCGCTAAGGCTTTAAATTTAGAATGTATCCAGTTGCGCAAAAGATGTTAGAAGTGAAAGAGGCAGCCTTAAACAGATCAGGGGATAATTAATTATGAAAGATATTGTGCAGGACTTGCTCAAGCATTTGACCCTTGAACGTCTCGAAGAGAACCTTTTCCGTGGTGAAAGTCAGGACATAGGCAGTCCCCATGTTTACGGTGGTCAGGTCCTCGCGCAGGGCCTGTTTGCTGCCAGTCAGACCGTTGAAGAGCGTGATGTGCATTCGTTGCACGCATATTTTCTGCGACCTGGTGATAAAAAGAAGCCTATTGTATATGAGGTCGATCGAATTCGTGACGGCAGAGGCTATACGACCCGCAGAATTGTCGCCATTCAGGGTGGCAAACCGATCTTCAACATGTCGGCGTCCTTTAAAACCAAAGAAGAAGGGATTGAACATCAGTTCGAAATGCCCGAGGTCGCAGGCCCCGATGGATTGCCGAACCTGACTGAGCTCGGCAGGCAGGCCCTGGCAGAAATTCCAGATAAATTAAGCCGTTTTTTAGAGTGGCAGCGGCCCATTGAGTTTCGTCCCGTTCAACCCACCCACCTGCTTCACCCTGAACCGACCCCTCCGGTGCGGGATATTTGGATACGTGCCGCTGGTGCCTTGCCTGATGATCCGGCGATGCATAAGGTGTTGCTGGCCTATGCCTCCGATTATTCTCTTCTTGCCACGGCCCTGTTGCCACATGGTTTAACTTTTTCGCAGAGTGTGGTCCGTGCGGCGAGTCTTGATCACGCTATGTGGTTTCATCGCGATTTCCGTCTCGACGACTGGCTACTCTATTCTATGGACAGTCCGAGCATGTCTCATGGCCGAGGTTTCAGTCGTGGCAATCTCTTTACGCGCGAAGGGAAACTGGTGGCATCCGTAGCTCAGGAGGGGATGATCCGTCAGGTTTGAAACTTTATAGTGATGAACAGGAGGTATCAACGATGAGCGCAATTCATGAAATCACCGGCCGCTGCCATTGTGGCAACATAGAATACACTTTTTTCTCGCCAATCCCGAAGATTGAACTGCCGATTCGCACCTGTGATTGCTCCTTCTGTACCAGGCAGGGGGCCTGCTATATCTCACACCCCAAGGGTCGGCTGCAAGTGCAGATCAAGGACCAGACGCAGGTTAAGCCCTACCGTTTCGGTACCGACACCGCCGATGCAATGCTCTGCACCATCTGTGGAGTTTACCCTTTGATTGCCGCTGAGCTGGACGGACAGACCTACGCCGTGCTTAACGCCAACAGCATCAACGGACTGCATATCGATCATGCCACTATTCCGCCCGCTTTGCATCTTGAGAACTTCTCAGTTGAAGAGCGGATCGAGCGCTGGAAAAAGTTCTGGATCGGGCAGGTTGAGATCAGCTGCACAGCCGAATCCAAAACAGGGGAGATCGTCTCAATCCTGTGAAGCGTTGTCGACTCGGGTTTACAGATTGGAGCAAAGTGCTAACCTTTAATGAGATAAGTGCTTTTCAGAATCTCGTAGAAAGAGAGGTAGCCATGACGTACGGACAGGGTCGAACTTACAAGAAAGTAGAAATAGTCGGCACATCAAGCCTCAGCATCGAGGATGCGATTCAGCAGGCGGTATCACGAGCCCAGAAGTCTCTGGAGAAACTCTCCTGGTTCGAGGTTCAGGATGTTCGTGGTCATATTGGCGATGATGGTAAAGTCAATGAGTACCAGGTCGTACTCAAGGTCTCCTTTGAATTGAAATAAAAGGAGATGCCCGGATTTATCAAGCTCGAATAACCCTCTGCGTGACCCTCTGGAGTAGCCATGGTAACCCGTAAAGAGATTCATGACAGAGTACTCAATGCAACGAGCAAGGACGAGTTAGCGACAGTCTATGGTGAATGGGCTGAACAATATGATACGGACCTTGTCGATGAGATGGGCTACGTTGCCCCGGTTATCGCCAGTCAACTCCTGCAGGAGTATGTAGACGATCTGAATGCCAGAATTCTGGATGCCGGTTGTGGAACCGGACTGGTAGGGGAAGATCTGCATCAAAAGGGTTATCACAACCTTGAAGGGTTTGATTATTCTGTGCAAATGCTGGAAAAGCCAAAGACAAAGAGATCTATAGCAGGCTCCACCAGGGGGACCTGACCGCGAGGCTCGATCTGGCAGAAAACAATTACGATGCGATCATCAGTGTCGGAACATTTACCAGCGGTCATGTCGGTCCCGAGGCTTTTGATGAACTGATCCGTGTTGCCAGGCCAGGAGGTTATCTCTGCTTTACGGTTCGCGATCAGGCTTGGGACGATGATAATTACCGCTTTGTGATGGATAAATTAGAAAAGAGCGGTGTCTGGAAGTGCGTAGAAGAAAAGACCTCAGATTATATTCAGCAGGAAGGATCGAGCTGTAAGGTCTGCATTTATCAAAAACGTCTATAAATCAAGGTTGTCTGGACTTGGCTTGGAGGTTTGAAAATAGCTTTCAATCCAACCGTATAATTTGTTTTCGGTCAGTTTGTTGAATTGGATATGTTCAAACTTTTCACCTGGATCTTTATCTTTAAAGGTAAATTGATAGCTGAGCATATCTGGTTGCTGATCATGTAATATCAGGATTATGCGCTTACCGTTTTTCAGACAATCGATAGTCACCGCGTCAACCGGCACACCCATCTCCCGCATTTTTTGATTTACACCCACCATAGGATTAATCTCTTTGAAATCCTGTTGAATGCGGGCATGAACCTTTGTTGTGATATCGCATAATGTTTCTAAATTTTTATTCTTCAATCGATTGTTCCTCATGGGGCAAGGGGAGGTTGTTATCTAGGAGGCTGTTGATGAGATGGTCTCCTAGAGCAAACCGACTATCGCCCCGGTCATGCAGGTTGCCAGGGTTCCGGCGATGATCGATTTAAGGCCCAGCGCTACGATGTCGCTGCGGCGCTCCGGGGCCATCGTTCCCATCCCGCCGATCATGATCCCTAAACTCCCGAAGTTGGCGAAGCCGCACATTGCATAGGTCATGATGAGTCGGCTTTTGGGACTCAGGGCTCCCTCAGGTAAGCCGGCGAGATTCAAGTAGGCAATAAACTCATTGAGAACGGTTTTGGTGCCGAGCAGGCTGCCAGCAGTCAGGGCTTCTGCCCAAGGGATTCCCAACAGCCAGACGAACGGAGCGAGCAGAATGCCGAGGATCCGTTGCAGGGAGACCGCTTCTCCCGCCAGATTCGGCAGCAAGCCGAGCCCCAGATTGACCAAGGCAACCAGCGCGATCAGCACGATCAACATCGCGATAATATTGAGCAGCAGCGCCAGGCCGTCGGTGGTCCCCCTGGTGATGGCATCCATGGAGCTTTTCGAGTCATTGATATCTTCGATCCCGCCAGTGGTCTGGGGGCCTTCCTGAGGAATCATCAGGCGGGAGACGACGATGGCGGCTGGTGCACTGATGATCGAGGCGGTCAGGATCTGGCCGAGCGCTTCGGGGATGACGTTCTGCAGGATTGCGGCGTAGAGGAAAAGCATGGTGCCGGCGATGGTGCTCATGCCACAAGTCATGATGGTAAAGAGCTCACTGCGCGAAAGTTTGCCCAGATAGGGCTTAATCAAGAGAGGCGCTTCTATCATGCCGACAAAAATATTGGCTGCCGCCCCGACCCCGACCGCACCGCCGATCCGTAGCGTTCTTTGCAACAGGCTAGAAAATACGCGCACCACAACCGGAAGAACCCGCCAGTAGAAGAGGAGCGAGGAGAGGGCGCTGACCACCAGCACCAGCGGCAGGGCGCGGAAGGCCAGAATAAAGGCCGCACCGGGGAACTTCTCGTCAAAAGGGAGTTCGCCGCCGCCGACATAGCCGAACACCAGA
>JAJRRT010000047.1 GCA_024279255.1 Deltaproteobacteria bacterium
TTTACTGGAGCGGGAAACGAGATTCGAACTCGCGACCTCAACCTTGGGAAGGTTGCACTCTACCACTGAGTTATTCCCGCCTAAGCGAAGCGCAGTATAGGAAGAGGCCTGGTGTTTTGTCAATCGGAAAATTGCCGTTTAAGCCAGCTTTCAGCTGAGCCTTTCCCTGTGATTTCACCTGCAATTTCAGCAGTTTTAATTCTTCTTTGGTAGTCACCGATAATCTGACCCGGGGGGACTCCAGTATGAAGGGAAATCTCGCGACCATCAAGAAGATCAACAATCCGACCTCTGCACAACTGTTGCTGATATGCATTGACGCACTTTGCCAGCAGCAGATCCTGCCCAGCATAATTTTTACCGGCCAAGGCGAATAATACCAGTTCCAGACAGTGCCTTCCTTTTGCTTCTAACTTGAGCGCTGCAATACGAGAGGAATCTGAGTCACTGAAGCCTTCAAGAGAGACCTGTGTTCCATGGAGTGCCAGCAAGATTTCGCGACTGCGTGTCGAAAGTCGTAATCGCTGAATGATTTCATCCACTGAAGTTAAAGAATGGACCCGCCGCACTATGGCGGCTAAAAGCAACAGAGTCCTGCGTGTGAGGCCTTCTTCAATAGACTGGGCGAAGAGAGCGGTAAAGCAGGGAATCTGAGAAAGTTCATCAATACGAGAGATCAACAAGCCTAACCCTTGAGCCAGACCCTGCTTTGCGACACCAGGGAAAATATTGTCAAGGATGTCGTACTTATCCATCAAGGCTATCGAAGAGAGCAGTCGCGCAGACTCAAGAATCTGTCCCAGTTCATTCCTGAGTCGCTCACCTGCAACAGATAATAGGAGTGGCGCTGCATCGGTTACCTGTTGGGCCGTTAAAACGTCGAACTGCCAACCGCGCAAAGCATGGTGCCTGACTCCCTTCAAAATACGTAGAGGATCGTCACTCAGGACGTTGGGTCCACAGCTCCTCAGGATATGATCAGCAAGGTCCTGTCGGCCATTGAGCGGGTCCAGCAGGGTTGAATCTTGGCCAGGGGTGTCGTTGAAAGGCAGGGCGATGGCATTCAGGGTGAAATCGCGCAATTTAAGATCGGCGTAAATACCTTCAGCTCTGAGAGGCGCAAAATCGAACTGAAGCCCTTTGTCAGTAAAGAGGACACGGCTTTGGTTACGTTTTTTGTCCAGCCAGAACCAACGACCTCCCTGCAAACCGGCCCAGCGTTTAATCTGCGGAGTCAGGTCGCCGCAAAAAGCAAAATCAAAGTCCTTGGGAATCTGTTCTTCCAACAGGTCTCGAATGGTCCCACCAACCAGCCAGATGTCAGTCCGCGAATCAGACAATATCTGCTGAAGTTGCAGCAGATATTGTCTGATTTCAGCGCTCAGTTTTGCGTAGAGTGGATGTTCTAGTTTCATAATTAAAGCATAGCAGGGAATAAAAAAAACGGCCTGCTTCAATGAGGCAGGCCGTAAGTTTCTTGATCCTGGTGGTTTACTCAGGCCAGATCACATTCTGCCTGATAGATCAGATCGAACAGTTCGGCAATATCTTCTTCTGCAATACAGGAGAAGGCGATACGCAGATCTGTTTTACCAATTGAAATGGCACCTACACCATACTTGTCAAGCAGGTGGATTCGCAGAGTTTCGGCATCAACCCGGTTCAGCTTAAGACACATGAAGTAACCGGAGTTGAATGGATAGTAGCTCCAGGAATCAACAAAGCGGGCATCATTCAGAACTTCTTTTGTTCTAAGTGCCCTCCCCTTCATAACCTCAAATTTTTGCTGCTTCTGAGCACCAAAATCTGGTGATTTGAGTGCCTCAATAACGAAGGTCTGCGATGGATGTGGACAGTTCGAGATCGTACCCCGAATGATACCGAGTGCCTTCTTCTCAATCGCAGCCAAAACGGCATTGCTTTCACCGGGAGCCCCGTCGGCAAAGGTAATAAATCCGGTGCGAAAGCCCCAGACGAATTCTTCCTTGGTTGCACCATCGAGCTTGATCGAAAAAACACGTGGGTGGATATTAGCCAACTTCCCAAAAAGCGATTCCTGCAGTGAATCCTCATAGAAAAGCCCGAAATAGGCATCATCAGTCACGACAACGATATTACAACCCGCCTCGGCTTGTTCTTTAATCGCCTCAACCAAAGCATCCCCTTCAGCAACTGTCGGCGTATATCCGCTCGGGTTATTGGGGAAGTTAAGGATAACGACAGCTTTTCCTTTTTCGTCTGCCGTCTTTTTTAGACAAGCCTTGAAGGAAGCGACGTCAAAGCCGCCCTCTTCCGTAAAGGTATTAAATTTACGCATCTCAGCCTTGCGACGTGTGGCAAAAGTCAGATTGTAGTTGCCCCACATCATGTCTGGCAACACGAGATGGTCCCCTTCATCAACAAAAAGGTCAGCAATAATAGACAAACCGTGAGTCAAAGCGTTGGTGACAATCGGCATACCAAAATGCTTATCTTGCTGGGCAGGGTTTTCTTTCAGCATTTTTTCACGCCACAACTGACGCAACTGAGGCTTCCCGGCTGGTGGCGCATAAGGATAGATATCGGCGGGATTAAAGGCAGAGAGTTTATCCTGAATACACTGCAGAAACATCGGGCCACCGTTTTCGGTAGCGGTACCGATTGTGGCATTGAATTTATGTGCTTTCTCTTTGGCCTCAGCAGACTGGCTGAGTATCCCCTTCGGAAAGAAAAGGTTACGACCAAGATCGGAAAGCATAGCCAGTACATGAGGATTGTTTTTTTCGAGCAGTTCGTTCAACTCTGCAGCAAGCGGATTCATGGAGTTCCTCCAGATTGGACCTTCGGAAGTGAAGGCTGTTAAAAGGTCTTACCACGGCTGATATACTGCGATTTAAGCGGCATGTCAACCAGCAAGATCAGGGTGAATTATTTAATGCTATCTGATGTTATTCGATCAATGGCGTCAGATGATGCTTGATGCATCGGATCAATTTCAAGGGACTTTCCATAAGCCTCAAAGGCTGCTGAAAATTCACCACTCTTCTCTCTGCATAAACCGAGAAAATAGAAAAACTCAGGACTCGGCAACTCCTCAGGGATCACGGCCTCTTCTTCAAGT
The DNA here is from genome assembly GCA_024279255.1 of Deltaproteobacteria bacterium. Taxonomy (GTDB): domain Bacteria; phylum Desulfobacterota; class Desulfuromonadia; order Desulfuromonadales; family Geopsychrobacteraceae; genus Geopsychrobacter. Next base: position 3,101 of record JAJRRT010000047.1, read on the forward strand.
CGATTCATAATTTCAGCTGCGGCATCAAATTCCTTGGCAGCAAAATGTTCAGTGGCGATCCCGATGGCCTCCAGATCATTGATCAGGGGACGCTTTGGATGTTGAGCAGCTGCAATTTTACCAATCCGTTGTTGCAATAATTCTCTTGCCGCGCAATCAGGAATCTGATCAACAACCCCCTGCCAATAACGCAACACTGCGGAATAATCCCCCATCAAATAACAAATTTGACCGAGAACATTCAAGGTTGTCGTATCCTGAGGAGCAATATTGATCGATCTCTGTAAAAAATTTACGGCATGGCTCAATTCACGGCGGACATGAATCAGCTCTACATAAATCATACCGAGCTCAAAAAAAGCGACTCCCAGCTTTTGTAACAATTGTGGGTTTTCAGGATTGAGCAAAACAAGAATTTTCAGGTAACTAATTTTACGCCGGACATACGGTGCATCTACATCTTTGGCCTCAAGCATAATAATTTGAGAACCGATATCCGTTAGATAGTAAGGAAAGGCCTCTTGCAAAAGTTGTGCGTAGTCCTCACAGCGTGGGCAGTCTGGGAAGCGTCGCAAATAATTATACAAACTGACGCCAAGCTGTTTGTCTGATGGTTCGATCTCAGCTGTCTGATCCAGAGGAAGAGGTATTTGTGGCAGCATGACTTTATGTTCATCAGCACCAGCTGTCACATAGCGTCCAACAGGGGGAAGATAGAATTTATATTCTGGATCCAGCGGCCCTTCTTCAGTCATCATCGTTTTTCTCCATCAATTAGTATTCAATTCGGAAGAATGTACCCGATTGACTGACACCGACGCAAACCAAAAGGAAGGTCTCAACTCAATGAGGCCTTCCTTTAATCACTTCACTGTATATGGATTGAAGGGGATTAAGCGCTTTCTGGAAGTTGTACCTGATTAATTGCCTGAGCGAGACGGCTATGCAATGTCTTGATTTCGTCCTGAGAGCACCCTCTCTGGACCGCCGAACCGATATCCTTGGTAATAGTCGATAAAACAGTGGTGAGCTCTCTGTAGTCATCCTGGGACTTGCGAACCAGATCAATCATCGCGTTTATTTCTTCAAATCGGCTGGAGGGGGGATTATAACTTTGATAATCCCCAGCAGCCATCGCATGAAAAGCTAAATCCATACGTGAAAAATGCTTGTTCAACCTTCTGAAGACCACAACTGAGAAAATTAAAATCAGCAGACTAACAGCCAGCAGGGCAAAAAGATTTGTTTGTATAAGTGGGGTAAGAAACAGTTCCCCGGTTCGATGGACCTTCATGTGTGAACTGTAGAGTTGCTCATCAACGACAGTGTGCAGCCAGCTATTTAAAACCAGAGTCGTCACACCGGCCAGGGCAATGACACCAATGGTATAGGCAGCAATAAATTTGCCTTGAAATTCTTTTTTTATGAAAAACTTACGCCGTCTTAGACTTGGACGTCCCATTAAAATATCCTCCAATCAAGAGGTGAATTGCTATTTGATATGACATTCCAAACAAAGGGCACTACCACGGTTACTGAATACCAGCATGTCACCTTCATGGGAAAACTGATTATGACAGGAAGCACAACCCACTTTACCCTCGTAAAGAGAGACTAAAGGTGAGAGATCGTCGAGTGCCCGCAGTTGTCGATCATACGCTGCAGCCTTAGCGTAGTCGATTCCGATGGGATGGCTAAACCCTGGCCCTGCATATGATAGCGCTTGTCCGGCAGACCTCGGTCCTATCTGAACTTCTGCCGCAGGGCCTACTGAGCCTTCGTGACACACAAGACATTCAAGACTGACACGATCCAAAATTTGTCCAAATGAGCTCGGAGAAGGTGGCGTCCAGTTTTTTGTGTGAGCCATGCCAGACGCGGCAACGTGACGTCCCTGCAGGATCCCACCAGTATGGCAAGTCTCGCAAAAGTCACGACCCCGTGCCTTTGATCGCAACATTGTCTTATCATTTTTGTCATGTGGATCATGGCAAGTCGCACAATTGACACGGCCTTGCCAATCGAGGAAGTAGTAGCCTGGCACATTCATGCTTGGAATCATCTTGGTCGGATGCGAATTTATAACTGCGACTTCATGGCATTCGACACAAAGAGTATCAATATCCATAGTAAAAATATTCTTACCGCCCTTGCGTGGACTCGTCAGGTGGCAGGTTTCGCATTGGCCCGAAAAATCATGGGCTTCATTTGAACGTGCCGATATCGCGCCGGTCATTGCCATAACAATAGCTGCAATAACGACAAGTAAAACGGCTATCCGCTTATTCATGGTCCCTCCCCATAACATCAGATCCTGATGCAAGAATTCGGGACATTTTCTCAACAGAATTTAGCAACTCTGAAGTTTCATGTTCAGTAGAACTATCAGCTCTGCTTATCTGAGACAAAAGTTCGCGTTCAAGCAGGTTGGCCTGGGTATAAATATCACGGAGTGAGTTTTGCCAGAGATTCATACTATCGATCATCGATTTCAACTGATCACCATCACGGGTCCGCACATCGGTACGCAGGTCACCCTCAAGAATTTTTTCCAATCTATCCTCATAGCGAAAAACGGGACCAGCAATTTTATGACTGACAAACAGCGTGAGCCCGATCGTCAAGATAAAGATCAAAAACAGCTGTAAGCAGAAAGTGATAACCAGGGAGGAAGTTAGCGCAGCTTCGACAGTTGAGAGGGTTGCAAGGGCATCAAAATAATTAGCACCCAATCCATGATCTAAGTAAAAATAGATGGCAAGCGTTGTCAACAATGCACCGAGTACCATTGCAAGAATAAATTTTATTTGGAATCCTGCTGTGAAATCTGAGCGAATTGGCTGAGGTACGGACATCCTGGCCTCCCTGATCTACGTGCAGTAGAGATCTATTAATAACTTACTAATGAATTTTAAACAAAAAAAGTCTCTAACGCAACCAGTTTTATAAATATTTTTAATCTTTTTAAAGACAAAAAAAGGATGGAGAAAAATCTCCATCCTTTTCCCGCCATCCCTCAGGAGAGCGAATAATATTTAAGAGCAAACTGCTCTAATATTTAATGGCTGGGGCGGCAGGGATCGAACCTGCGAATGCCAGAATCAAAATCTGGTGCCTTACCGCTTGGCGACGCCCCAAGAGCGAGCGTTTTTCTATCAAAGAAACAACGACTGGTCAAGAAAAAAGAAGGTTTATATTGTTAATAAATTGAAGTGGCCGACAGAGACTGTTGAGGAAGGGTTGAGAGTTGTTCTTCTTTGGCAATAAGCCACCGTCCCTGATGCTGCTTTAAATGAAGGCGTTTACGGACCCGATCGTGGTAACGATGAGAATGATATTCTTGCACAAAGACAATTTCCACGCTTTGATCAGGCATAGAGTTAATCTCTTCTGTCTGTATATCGATTGAAATATCTACCGAAGAAGAAAGCCTCTCCCGGCGCTGCTGTTCCCAAACCGAATGGAGGATATTATCGCTTGGTTGAAACTCACTGTCATAGGATGACAAATAAGCTTCGATGTCTCCATTTTGCCAGGAATGAACCCAAGCATTGACCGCTTCTATCGCTGAAACCAAAGGGTTTTCACTGACACAACGAACGAGAGCCGCTGTTTTAATTTCACGAAATTGAAAATATGCCCCATCACCAAAACAATAAACTCCTTGCTCGGTCAATGAGTCGCTGGCTACCCAGTAGGCAGAGGGTGCGGCCTCCTGCAGGCTTTTACCAAGTGCTGCGAGTTCAGAGCGGGCAGGTAAACGCCAGGAGTAAGACCCTTCAGTTCTCAATTGATCACAATAGTCAACGGCATCATAGCTTGACAGCATTTTGGCACTTCTGGCATGCCAAACTAGACCTGAAGACAAGTCTGCAACCGATCCATCGGCATTCAAGACAAAATCAGACGCCATTACTGGTGTTGTCGAGATCAATAAGAGCAATAAAATTGTTAAAACACGCATTTTCTCCCCCAAACTCTGTCCTGTATAGCAAAACAGGACAGAAGAAAATGTCAACTAATTCTAATTTAGCCTCCGGGCGCTTGCCTCCAAAGGCGTTGCTTCATATCCATCAACAATGAATAGAAAACGGGAACAACAACCAACGTCAATATTGTCGCAAACGCCAAACCAAAGATCACAGCTATGGCCATCGGCCCCCACCACTCGGCAGACTCACCACCTATTTCCCATGCCATTATTTTGAAGTTAAAACTAACACCAACAGCCATTGGTAGAAGCCCAAGGATTGTGGTAGCGGCGGTCAAAAGGACAGGACGAAACCTGACAACCCCGGCACGAATAAGAGCATTATTTAACTCCATTCCCTCTCTGAGCAGTTGATTAATATAATCGATCAACACAATGGCATTGTTGACCACGACTCCTGCCAGTGATATTACGCCAATACCGGTCATAATAATCCCGAAGGGAGTAGCAGTAATCATGAGGCCAAGAAAAACACCGGTCAGTGAAAGAACCACAGAGCTCATAACTATCATGGTCTGGAGGACTGAATTAAATTGTGTAATTAACACCAACATAATCAACAAAATTGCACCAATGAAGGCCTTTGACAAGAATACGACAGCTTTCTGCTGCTCCTCCTGCTCTCCTGAGTAATTGATCAGATAACCAGCCGGGATTTCGAGTGTTGCAAGACGTTGCTGGACCTCCTTAAGGACCTCATTACTATTACGGCCAAAGGTGTCAGCCGTAATGGTTACTACACGTTTCTGATCAATATGGCGGATCGATCCAAATCCGCTCCCCAGCTGAATAGTTGCGACGGATGAAAGCGGGACAGGTGATCCGTCAATCGCCGGCACCAGCAAGTTCTCGATGTCGGCAATCGAAGACCTGCGCTCTTCAGGCATACGGGCAATGATGTCATACTCATCCTCCCCCTCACGATAGGTCCCAAGCTTGGTACCGCTTATCGCCGCCTTGAGCATCTCAGAGATTTCAGCCGTTGATAAATTCAACAGGCTGGCCTTTTCGCGATCGACATCGATGCGAATTTCAGGTTTGGCTTTGGAAAAATCGTCCTTCAAGTCGACCAGGCCATGAACATCTTCGATCCGTTTACGTGCGTTTGCTACCAGTTCTTCAAGGATCTGGATGTTTTCACCACTGATTTCAACACTGACCGGTGGCCCGGTTGGTGGGCCCTCTTCCTGTTTTTCCACCTTGAATTCGGCACCAGCCATTGGTGCAATAGCCGTCCGTATGCGATCCAGCACAGCCCTGGAGTCCCCTGCTCTTTCTTCGCGATCAACAAAATCGAGGGAGATCTTACTCAGATTTGACTGGACGCTTTCGCCGCCGCCCTGATCACTTCCGGAGGTACCGACCTCGGTGATGGTATAGCGGATATCAGATTCCTTGAGGACAATGCTTTCAACCTGCAGGACCAGTTCGTTGCTGGCTTCAAGGTTGGTCCCTTCAGGAGTCTTTATTTCGATAAAGGCACGATTCGGTTCTATCTCGGGGAAAAGTTCAACACCATGACCCAACACACCATAGGCGACTACTATTCCAATAAGGAGAAGAAAGGAGGAACAAACAACCAACAATCGGTGATGTAAAGCGTATTCAAGTATTTTGCTGTAGAGATTGATTATTTTTGACGGTTCTTTTTTTGCCAGATCTGCACTTTTATCAATAGACATGAAATGGCCACAGAGGGTCGGATTAATAACCAGGGCAACAAAAAGGGAGGCAGACAGGGTAACGATCAGAGTTAATGGCAGGTACTTCATAAACTCGCCCATGATACCGGGCCAGAACGTCAATGGGAAAAAAGCACAAAGGGTTGTCAAGGTGGAACTGATTATCGGCCAGCCAACTTCGGCCGTGGCTACCCTGGCCGCCGTGACCCCGGACAGTCCTTCCTGCATGTGACGATAGACATTTTCAACAATCACAATAGCATTATCGACCAGCATCCCTAGTGCCAGAATAAGACTGAAGAGGACCACCATGTTCAATGTGATCCCCATCAGTTGAAGGACAGCAAAAGACAAAAGCATCGAAAACGGAATGGCCAGAGCAACAAAAAAAGAATTACGCAAACCAAGAAATAGAAAGAGTACAGCCACAACCAGAATCAGCCCGGTGATAATATTGTTCTCAAGTTCGTTCACCATCCGGCGGATATCCTTCGACTGGTTTAAAGTCACAGACAGATCAATACCGGGCGGTAGTTCATTTTTTGCATAGGAGATCAGAGCAAAAACCTGATCGGCAACCTCAATAATGTTGGCACCAGTCCTTTTTTTAATTGCGAGAGTGACACTCTGCTTACCATTCATACGGGCCATACTGGTGCGATCCTCGAAAGAATCAACGATTTGTGCAACATCCTTGAAATAGATCAGCCGCCCTCCTCTTTCTGTAAGAACCAGATTGTCTATTTCATCGGGGTCAGTAAATTCCCCGGGGATTCGCAGCATGTACTTGCCTTGCCCAATATCAATGCTACCGCCGGGGATATTGACATTCTCCTTTTGAATAGCCTGAATAACTTCACTCAGTGAAATCCGGTAGGAAAAGAGACGATCAGGATCAAACTCAACACGGATCTGCCGCTCACGTCCCCCGCTCAGGACAACATCAAGCACACCAGCAATCTGTTCAATATGATTTTCAAGTTCTTCACCGACTTTTTTCAGTACGGTTTCGTCGGCCTGACCAGAGATCGAGACCATCAGGATCGGAAACTCAGACAGATTTATCTCAAGAATCGAGGGGTCATTTTCCAGGTCTTTCGGTAGATCCCCCTTTGCTTGGTCGACCTTGTCTCGCACCCACTGCAGAGCATTATCAATATCGACATCAGGAACGAATTCGATAGTAATCATCGATGAGCCCTCAGCACTTACTGAGCTCATTTTCTCGACGTCTTTGAGACCTTTCAGTTTGCGTTCAAGGGGATGGGTGATCAGATTCTCGATATCCTCCGGAGTCACCCCTTCATAGGGCGTCACAACCAGCACAACCGGAATGGTGATATCTGGCGTCGATTCCCGAGGCAGAACAATATAGCTGTAGATGCCCGTAATCAGAATGATCAACATCAACGCAAGAACGGTACTGCGGCGCGCAATCGCTGCATTTGATATCAGCATTACTGTTTCTCTCCAGAACTGATCAGGGCCCCGTCAAGCAATAGTTGCTGCCCCTTGACCACAACCTCATCACCGGCACGCAGCCCTTCGCGGACAACAACCTCGCCACTCAGGATCGCACCCAGTAAAACCTTCTGCTGTCTGGCATTATCACCGTTCTTTATAAATAGATATTTCTGGCCATCGCGATCAACAACCGCGTAAAGCGGTACGACCAGCACTTGATTGAGCTGACGACGGGTAAACCTGGTTCGGACAATCATGCCGGGCCTGAGCACTGTATTGCGATTTACTATTTCAATCTGACCACGATAGGTTCGGGTCAGCGGATCTGCAACGTATCCAACATGAGATACCTTTCCCTGTAGGGAGCCATAATCCAATCTGTTGATTTCAGAGCCATCGATCGTAACGCTGTCCCCTTTCTGAAGGTACTGAATATCTTTCTCCGGAATGTCAACATTGACCTTGAGACGATCGACCTGAACGATTCGAACCAGAGGGTCACCAAGCCCGACATATTCACCAGGATCAACGTACCGCTCCTCAAGCAGGCCTTTGATCGGCGACTTCAGAGTCCCTTTGGCCAGCATGACTTCGGCCGAACGGAGCGAAGCGGCCGCAATATCGAGAGCGCTGGCGGCATTTTCATACTCCTGCGTACTCACAAGCTGTTCCTGGATCAGCTGCTTCAATCGACGTTCTGTTTTCTGACGTAGTTCAAAATCCGCGCGGGCGCTAGCGAGATTTGTCTGCAAGGTCAGGGTATCGATTCGCACCAACTCTTCGCCGGCCGTCACCCTCTCACCTTCCTCAGCCCCAACCCGTTCAACTGGCCCGGCAATCTCAGCTGCGAGAATCAGGTCCTTCCAAGCCTCCAGCGAACCAGGCAGGGTGAAACTTTCTACAAGGTCGCGCGGTTCAACCTGCAGACTTTCAACTCGAACTACCTTTACTGGAGCCACTTCAGCCGCCACCTGACTTTCATCCTGACTACAACCCGACAGCATGAGAACCAGTACGAGAAATATAGGCAACAGGTTAGTTCTCTTCAAAACGAATCTCCTTAGTCGACAGGTTTGCAACGATGCCATGCCGTAAAAGATTTGTACCCATCGCATAGCTGAGGCTGGCAAGACTTTTATTATATTCGACCAGAGCGGCAATCCGGGAGATCCTGGCCGTTATCATCTTCTCTTGAAAAGTCAGGACTCGAAAGCTATCGGAAAGACCCTCCTCAAGCCTGCGGGTCTCTTGCTTGAAACTGATTTCAGCCAAACCCTGAAAGCGGCTTGATATATCCACTAGTTGTCCCAGCCGTTGAACCTGGGTTATACGCTCGCGCAACTCAGCATCAACCTGTGACAGCAAATCACGACGAGACAGTTGGGCCTGGCGGCTTTGATACTGAGCTACTTTGGCGCTAGACTTAAGACTGCGGTTTCCTAGTGGATAACTGAAGCGCAAACCGACTCCCCACTGATAGCCATCAGAAGAGATCATCGACGAAAGAGAATCACTCCAATTACCCTGAAAGGGACTGCTTACCGTCGGACGTTCACTTCCCGCAAGACCCTCTGTACTCAAGTGAACATTAAGATCAAGTTCTGGTTTGACCCTGTTTTGCGCGGCGATCACGCTTAATTCTGAATTTTCTATATCGATTGCAGCGATCATTAAATCAGGGCGACTCTGCTCAGCACTTCTCAGCGCATCCATGACATTTGGGAAATATGCATTGCGGGGCAGGACGAGTTCTCCCTCTTCAACTGTTGCAGATTGAGATTCTGCGAGTGACGGAGGCAGACTGTTATTGAGGAGACCATTCAGCCGATGCGCCTGCACCTCACGCTGTTGCTGAGCAAGCACGTAGTCCAGATCTCGACCAGCCAGAGCCGTTTCGGCTTCTTGAACCTCAGAGATCGGGATAATTCCAGCGTCAAGTTTGCGACGGTTACCTTCATACAATTCCTGGGTCAATTGCCAGGCTTCTCTGCGCAAGATCTCGGTGGAACGCGACAATAGAAGATCGTAATAACCGATTTCGATGCCCAGAGCGAGATTCTGTGCCTGTTGTAAAAAACTATAGTCAGCCTGTCGGCTCTGTCCCTTGGCCAGATTCAGGGTCAACAGGTTTGTCGCGGGACCAGAGTTTCGTAACAGCGGCTGGTTCAAATCGAGAGACAGGCTGGTCTGATATTGAGGATTTAATGTTTCAGTCGTCAGACTTTGATCCGTCCGATTACTGTTGAGCGAAAGTATCGTGCTTAAACCCGTAGCAAACCGTTTCCTCAAGCCGGCACTTCCCGAAAATTTAGCTAAATCAATACTGGTCTCAGGCGTAAAGATTGACGCGTAAGGAGTCTGCGTCTCCACATAATCACTATTTGCAAAAAATTCAGCATCAAACCCGCCTTCTTCAATAGTGATCGCTTCACGCGAGACAGGTACAGCCAGACGTGCGGCCTGCAAGCCAAGATTTTCCTCCAGGCCAAGCAGCAGTAGCGACTGGAGTGAGACGGGAACTTCTGCTGCATCGATGAGAGCGGGCAAGCTAAATTGCGTAGCGACTGCCAGTAACAGAATAAAACAGTACCTTCCAAGGTATTTCATAGTGCGATTCCTTGCAGTGCTTGATTTAACAGGGTCCTCAACCCCGACCCTACGTCCTCAGTTGTCGTGACATATCCGGTATAGAAACCAGACAAAGCGCCGAGGTAAAGCATGAAGAAATGAGCGGAAAGAAAAAAATTATCGAGTTCCGGTCTGATTTCACCACGTGCTTTAGCATGAGTCAGGATCTCTCCGAGCGCATCGAGGTATCTTTGATTAGATTCTTTAGCGAGGCTGGTAACTGTTTCAGGAAAGAGGGTTTCGCGGATCAGAATACGTCCAAATTCGCGATTACTCGTAACGAACTCATACTGCGACATGAAAAGGGCATGGAGTTGTTCGATCAACGGAGCCTCTGCATCGACTCGGTCGCGCAGTGCAGTGAAGCTGTATTCAAACTCCTCATCACAGAAGGCGAGAAATATCTCTTCTTTCGCCTTGAAGTAGGTATAAACCGTCGATTTACCGATACCAGCGGCTTTGGCCAGATCTTCAATACTGGTCTTCTCATATCCATTCCTGCTAAAAAGATCGACGGCGGCACTAACAATTGCCCGCCGCGTGATCTCTTTTTTCTGCTGTCTCTTGCCATTTGTCATAACAAATCCCGATAAAGTCGAATCCGGTCGACTTTATCGGGATTTGTTAGATGAACGCAAGGAATATTCGTAAAAATGGCTATATAGAAGGTAAGAAATTTGTAAATTTCGTAAAATGTTACCGACATTAGTCATAAAAAATCCCTTCTGCCGGAGCAAAAGGGATTTTTTATGACTTATTACTTCAGTCTATTCAAAGCATTATCAATGCGCTTAACAACTCGTTTTTTGCCAAGAACTTCCAGAAGTTCGTAGATTCCCGGGCTAGGCGCCCCCCCGGTCAGTGCAGCCCGTAGTGGTTGAGCCACCTTGCCGAACTTGAGGCCCAGTTTCTGGACAACGGAATTCAATGCAGACTCAAGGTTCGCTTCATCATATCTGCTACAGGCTTCCAGTGCGGTTTTCAATTCAGCAAACAGGCTGCGATTCTCCTCAATCAGAAATTTAGCTGCTGCCTTAACGTCAAATTCAGGCTGATCCGCATAATAAAATGCAGCTCCTTCAGCCATTTGTACCAAGGTCGATGAACGCTCCTGTAGACCTTTGATAACAGCAGGCAAGTCGGGGCCACCTGTGGGATCAATCCCCCGATTGGCAAGAAAAGGTAAGAGAAGTTTTGCCAGAGTAGCGGGATCCGAGGCTTTTATATAATGGCTATTCAGCCAGAGTAATTTCTCAGGGTTAAAAACTCCGGCTGAACGCCCTACCGCATCGATCGTGAACTTTTCAATCAGTTCATCCATGGAGAAGATCTCTTCATCACCATGTGACCAGCCGAGACGCACCAGATAGTTGATCATCGCTTCAGGCAAAAACCCCTGTTCCTTATAGGCCATAACCGAGGTTGCCCCGTGACGTTTGGAAAGGCGCTTTTTGTCATCGCCAAGGATCATCGGTACATGAGCAAATTGCGGGACTTCATAGCCAAGGGCACGATATAGATGTATCTGGCGCGGGGTATTGTTGATGTGATCGTCTCCGCGTATCACCAGAGTCATGCCCATCTCAGCGTCATCGATAACGACAACAAAATTATAGGTCGGCGTACCATCGGTGCGCTGAATAATCAGATCATCAAGTTCTTCATTCCGAACAGTTATGGGGCCCTTGATCCTATCAACAAAACGGACTTCACCGTCCGGGTCCGGCAAACAAAAACGGACAACAAAAGGGGCATCAGGTTGGTCCTGGCGATTCCGACAAGTCCCATCATACTTCGGCTTGCGACCTTGTTTCATTGCTTCTTCGCGCTTGGTGTCAAGCTCTTCAGACGTACAATAGCAACGGTAAGCCTTACCTTCATCCAGAAGTTGCTGCACTTTCAGCCGATACAGATCGAAGCGTTCGGTTTGATAAAATGGACCTTCATCACAACTGAGCCCAAGCCAGTCCATAGCGTCTAGAATAGCATCTACTGATTCCTGCGTTGAACGCTCAACATCGGTATCTTCGATACGCAGCACATAGGTTCCTTGCTCTTTTTTTGCGAGCAGGTAATTAAAGAGTGCAGTACGGGCACCACCAATATGCAGATAACCGGTTGGACTGGGGGCAAAGCGAACTCGCAGGTCAGACATGAATAAAAACTCCTTGCTTCATAAAATCGATGGGGACACTCCCCGTTCAGTCAATATTGGCTTATTTATTCTGTATGAATTTATAACGGATCAAATAATTTACTATCTATTCAACAATCATCGCTGCGTAACCCACAACTGAGTTCATATCTCCGTTGACCCTGCCTGAGTGGTCGTATCGAAGCAGGCTGCAAGTGGTTGCCCCCAAAACAGCAGCAGCCTCAAGCATAACAATGGCCGGGATCACACCGCACATACTGATGTTTTTTTCGCGGACGAGATTATAAAGACCCGTCACGTCGTAATCTTCCATCCGTTCAATGGCCAGTCTGTCTACAATCTCGGTGTGCGCAGCAGGCTCAAAGTGATTCATATCACTACTCGCAATCAAAAGTACCCGTTCATTGCTGTGATGAAGGGATTGGCCTAACTGGCGACCGAACTTTAACCAGGTTTCGAGATGTCCGTGTCCCAGTGAAATCGGTAGAATCTGCAAATCCTCTCGCAACATTTGCAGAAATGGTATCTGGACCTCAATCGAATGTTCAAAACGTTGGGCCATTTCATCCGCTTCAAGTATGTCGCAATCACGAATAAAGCTTGTGGCCAGATCCTCAGCGATGGGCACATCTCCAAGCGGAGTTCGCCAGGAACCCGAAGCATACACTGTCGCCGGGCCGCCTAAACCATGATGATTTGGTCCTAAAAGCACAACAGTCTGCGGAATTTCAACAGTCTTATAAGCTTCTGCAGCAATGCTCCCTGAGAACACATAGCCCGCATGCGGAACCAGAATCCCGACTGAGCTTTGACCATGCTCGCCGCCATCAAGGTATTGACGAAGCTCATTCTTTAAAATCTCAGGATTGTCGGAGTAGAACTGACCAGCAACAGCAGGTTTGCGTATCATCGGTGCTCCGTTATTCAGAGTCAGACCATCAGTTTTAAGCCAACAAGAATCAAAACAACTGCGAAGACATTAACCATTTTATCCTGACTGATTCGAGACGCAAGCCGTACCCCGAGCCGGGCACAGAAAATAGTCAAGGGTGCGACAACAACTGCAACCAGAAGATTGACGTAACCAAGAGAAAACGGTACCGAAGCGACTTTATTCAAACCATATAAAACATAGCTGATAGTCCCGAACAGGGCCGAAATAACGATCAGGGCACTCGAGTTACCAACTGCCAGATGGATTGGAAGCCGTAATACAATCAGCATTAAGGGGACCGCTATCACACCACCACCAACACCAAAAAATGCTGAAAAAGCACCACCAGCAAAGCCAACGAGCAACAATGAAACTTTTTGAGGATGCATCTCTTCTGGCGCAAGCCGGTAGTGGAAAAACAAAAGCTTCAAGCCCACTAAAATCTGCATGCCTCCAAAAGCAGCATGCAGGATTTTCCCAGGTAAAAACGCAGCTATACTCGAACCGAGCACAGCACCAATAGCGCCACCAGCTGCCAGGTAAAAAACCTGGTGCCAGGCAACATTGCCTCTTTTCCTATGACCAAAAGTACTACTGATCGCCGTTGGAACAATAATGCAGAGGCTCGTTCCAAAAGCGGTATGAACAATGACTTCGGACGGAAATCCAGCGAGGTTAAAAAGCCAAAGAAAAAGTGGCACCAAAATCACCCCGCCGCCAATTCCCAGCAATCCAGCCAGTAATCCAGCCAAGGCAGAGAAACTTACGGTTAAAAGTAGAATTGTCGGAGTGAAAATTTCCATGGAAAGTTTCCTGCAAAGGTTTACGCATCATAAAACAGCAGAACAGTTCAGGCAAATAGACCTGCATCGAATACCCATAAAAAAAGCCAGCCGATAAAGGCTGGCTTTTTAATAATGGAGGCCTCGACCAGATTCGAACTGGTGATGGAGCTTTTGCAGAGCTCTGCCTTACCACTTGGCGACGAGGCCGGTATGTCGCTGTTTGGCGTGCGCATTGAAGTACCAAATCGGTTGTCGAGTGTCAAGCTCAAAATTCTTATTGCCGGACAATCTGGCCCCTTATCAGGGTCAAAAAAATTACAGAATCTAGTCAGCTCGCAGCCATGCTGCTCGATAGATTGCACCATTGATCTCGTCTGAAATATAAACCGCACCATCAGGGCCGGGATGAATGGCTGATGGCCGCGTGGTTTTACCATCCCAACCACCAAGAAATGCCACTGGAACTCCGACTTTTCCTGCTGAGAGCTGAAGGCGCACAACTGCGGGAACAATGTTGTACTTGCTATCCCCTTGAAGAACCATCAGCAGACTATTTCTATAGACCATGGGGTAATCCAGCCGTGAAGTTACCATCACACCAGCAGGATTCGACCTGCTCTGCAGCAGCACCTCGGCAGCAGTGGTATCCTTACAGGGGCTACCTGGTGCGTCAGCCGTTCCACTCCCATCACAAAGCGACCAACCATAGTCTCCTTCGAGCTGCAGGCGATTCAGCTCGTCGGCCGCTCCGGGTTCAGGATAAAGACGGCTTCGTTCACTAGCCCAAAGGCTGTCTTCAGTTTCATTGTAAGCTAAACCACCAACATTGCGCAGTCCTCTGCTATAAGCCTGCAGCTGCCCGTTCGAATTCAACAATTGTAGGGTTGCGCGTAAGGGATCTTCTTCAGTACAAGCATCGCAACGAGATCCGATCGAGAACAGTAATCCATCAGAAACCTGTTGTAAGCGGTGACCGCGCTCCCCGCCATCATCAGGCAACTGTCCAACCAGAAGATCTCCGGCTCCGCCCACATAAGGATAGGCCTTGATCTGTGAACTTTCAGAGACCAGCAGTTGATCAGTCTCGCAGGCAAGGCCTGTCGGGTTATCAAGGCTATGCAGAAAAAGTTCAAACCCTCCAGGAACATCAAGTGCAGATTTCTTAAAACGATAAACAGCGCCGAGACCGGGCAAGCTAGCGTAGAGGGTTTTATCATCAGAAAAACAGAAATCATCAACTCCTGCAGGAAATCTGGTAAAGAGCGATAGATCAAGAGAAACCGGAGACTTCAAAATCAGCGGTTTGTCGAAGGGAGCAGTTTGATAGCGGTTATCGACCTTGACCTGGCGAAGGATTCCTTGAGTATTCACACCCGTAAAAAGGCTGCGAACAGACTCGACGGAGACACGACTATCAGGAAAGAAGTGGTTGACAGTTGCCATCCCAATTGCCGCGGTCAAGGTAAGTGCCAGTGCTGTTTTTTTCCCATTAATAAAGCGGAGGCAAAGGCCTATCGACATGCCGATAGTCAATGCAGGAATCAGCCAATAGCTCTGGCTAACAGAAGGGTTGTGCGCCAGAAGGAAAGCCCCTGCCCAACCAGCAGACATGAGAAAAAGAGCAACAAACAAAGAGACCGATTTCTTCAAAACAATCCTTATCTGTAGACAATGAACGATAGGTTATAAAGATATCATACCCCGGAGACTGGGGTGTTTGTATCAGAAATAAAAACAGCCGCCCTGAAACATAAGGTCGGCTGTCATACCTAAATAAGAAATCTGAAGAATCCTGGATGTCAAAATTTGTAACGAAATCCGATCATCAAATTATGTGCAGAGTTCCTACTTTTAACGTCACTCCCACCAGCACGCAAAGTCGCATCAGATGTGCCAAAAAATCTGTATTGAATATCTATGATTATTTTTTCAGCTAACGGGTACCCGGCCCCAAGCATTGCCTGATAAGCGATTGCAGTTGACGCATCTACGCCAGTATCTAATTGAAATTCAATATTCGCAATACCGACACCTACTCCAAAAAAAGGCAAAATATTCCCCACAGCAGGAATATCGTAATAACTATTACCCATGAGTGTGATAATTGTGGTTTCGCCACTAGGGACAGTTGTACCAGCCCCGGCTATCTCCTTGAATACAGCATCAGAGATTCTATACCCAGCCTCAACCTCAACACGTCCCTCAAACAATGTGCTGCCGACAGCAACGGTTAAACCAAGCCCTGGATCAAACGTAAACTCACCGATATCAAGACCATTCGCCTTCAAACTTGCGTTTTCCATAAATATCGCGCCTACATTTGTAGACGCGTATATTTCAGCAGAAACATTCGTAATACCAGCGAAGCAAAATAACAAAAAGGTTAAGACAAAAATCTTTCGCATCATACCACCGTTCTTGAATAGCCAGACCCTGCTCAAGCCAATCCGACTGCACAAATTGTATTAAAAGCAAATTACAAAAAATATTCCATACGACAAAAAACAAACATCAGTCGACCATCATCAAGGTAAAATGATATCCCAGCTCAATGCCCCAAATGGTGGAACATTGCTGGAAAAATTGTCAAAAAGATAACTAACCACTGTAGGCGTTTTACTCACGAAGGCTTCAAAAGTGAATGCTACAGATTTAGAATCACCCGGCAATAGTGTCGAAAAGGTACCGGATTGCGAAATCGAACTATAATCGCTGAAATACAATTTGAAACGACCCTCAGTAATACTTGAAGAAGCTGAAGCATTCAGGAGAGTGTAATTAATTTCATAAGTATACGTCCCACCCAGATTAACAACTGAAATGCTATCCATGGTGACTGTTAAACCATCTCCCGCCAAATAAGATGTGCCAACGAGAAGGCTTGGCTCCTGTACTGTTATCGTAACCGTATCTGGCAGGCTATTAACCACACCATCGTTTCCGATCAAAGATAAAACATATGATCCGCTTTGATCTGCAGTGAAGGAAGAATTAGCAACATTCGGATCAGAAAGGACGGCCGTGCTACCAGATGGCCTGGAGATAAATGACCAAACAAAAGTCAATGAATCACCATCGGCATCGACACCGCTGCCGTTCAGCGTGACAAAATCACCTTTTGTTACATTTTGAACCGGACCAGCATTGACCCTGGGTTCAGAATTTATGGCTGGGCTAGTCGCAGAAATCGTTATCAGATCTGCACTGCTCGACACGGTACCATCGTTACCCGTAAAACTTAAAATATAGATGCCCTCCTGATCCACTGTAAATGTAGGAGTTGCGATACTTGAATCTGATAAAGAAGCAGTGCTTCCCGAGGGCATAGAAGTAAAAACCCATGTAAAAGTCAGCGTATCGCTATCCGCATCGAACCAAGATCCATTGAGGGTGACAAGGTCTCCCGTTTTGACATTCAGATCCACTCCGGCGTTTACGGTTGGAACAGAATTTATTGATGATGCCGTAATCGTTATAGAGTCCAACGCACTGGTTACTATCCCGTCATCGACTGTCATATTCAAGACATAAGTGCCACTCAGGTCAGCAGTAAAGGTCGGATTTGCAATACTTGAATCTGATAATATTGCAGTACTCCCAAAGGGTTTGGACGCGAAGGTCCAACTGAAAGACAATAGATCTCCATCAGCATCAGTCCCGTTTCCACTCAGAAGAAGAAGGCTCCCTGTCTCAATATTTTGATCTGGACCGGCAATAGCAACTGGGGAAGAGTTTAATGTTGCAGCAGTAATCGTAATTGAATCGGCGAGACTATCTACGGTCCCGTCATTACAGATCAGAGACAAGACGTAGCTCCCCTCCAAGTCAGCAGTAAAGTTCGGTGTGGCTGTCGTTGCACCAGTCAAAGTAGCAACACTACCAGCCGGTTTCGATGAGAATGACCAAGTAAAAGTGAGTAAGTCGCCGTCGGCATCGGTACCATTTCCGCTCATTGACACCAAACTGCCTAAGACAATATTTTGGTCAGGTCCAGCATTTGCGGTAGGGACAGAGTTTTGTGAATCAGCAGTTACTGAAATTGAATCGGCGGCACTCGTTGCAGTCCCGTCATTGCCCGTCAGAGTCAAAACATATACACCATCAAGATCTACAGTAAATGAAGGGTTGGCAATATCAGGATCGGATAAAGTAGCACCACTCCCTGATGGCATGGAGGTAAAGACCCAGTTAAAAGTAAGAAGATCCCCATCGTCATCAGAACCTGTTCCGCTCAAAAAAACCTGGGTACCAGACAATACATTCTGATCAGGCCCTGCATTGACTATCGGAATTGCATTGAAAGTTGTCGCTGTTATCGTAATTGAGTCGACAGTACTAGACCCTCCTGCATCGTTTATTGTCAGCGTTAAAACATAGCTACCATCCAGATCGGCAGTAAAAGAGGGATTAAGTATGCTCGAGTCAGATAAGACGGCAGTGCTCCCTGAAGGCGTAGCAGAAAACATCCAATCATATGTCAGTGTGTCACCATTGGCGTCAAACCCTCTTCCGCTAAGGGAGACAAGATTACCAGTGATGACACTTTGGTTTGCTCCAGCACTCACGACAGGAGCGAAATTGAGACTGGTACTGAAGATATCGCCAGAGCTGCCGCATCCGCACAAAGCAAAAGACAAAAAACACACAAGCAAATTAAGATGCTTCACATACTTCTCCTGATTGATAAATACGTAAACGGCAAGATTGTGAATTCAGGGGATGCTTCACATAGCAATATTCTAATCAAGTCTAGAATAGATCGCGTAGATATCAAGAATCATTCTGAAGAATGGTGATGATGGGTATGAGAGAAAGTGTCAATCTGATTACTAAAAAAAAACAAAAAAAAGCACTTAGACTTTTCAGTCTAAGTGCTTGAATTTTTGGAGCGGGAAACGAGATTCGAACTCGCGACGTCAACCTTGGCAAGGTTGCACTCTACCACTGAGTTATTCCCGCTCATATTGGCCCGCCGTGGCGAGCGGGGATATGTATAGCAAACCGCCTGACAAAGTGTCAATGAAA
>JAJRRT010000048.1 GCA_024279255.1 Deltaproteobacteria bacterium
GAATGCTTATTGTAACTTTACCTTTACCTTCCCCAAGCCGGGCAGCATCTCGGTGGTCGCCTTAAGCGGCGGGGTCGGTGCCTTGATTATGCAGGTGCTGGATGATCTGGATATCGGTCAACGCCTCTACGCCAGCAACGGAAATGCCTGTGATGTATCGATTCCGGAGATTATCAAATATTACGGCGAGGATGAGGGGACCAAGGCGATTATTCTTTACACCGAGGGCTTCGATAATCCACGTGAATTCCTTGAAGTGACTCGCGATGTGACGATCAAAAAGCCGGTCCTCGCCATGAAGGCTGGCCGCACCGAAGAAGGCGCCAAAGCAGCGTCATCCCATACCGGATCACTGGCCGGAGTCGATATTGCGACCGAACTGATATTTGAAAAAATCGGCGTCCTGCCGTTCAGTGATGAAGGGGAGATGGTTCGTGCGGCAATGGCTTTCTCCAGCCAACCGATCCCCAAGGGTAACCGGGTCGGCATCATTACCAATACCGGTGGACCGGCTGTTATCGCCACCGATGTGTTGGTCGACTTCGGGATCGAGGTGCCGAAACTGTGTGAAGCCTCGATCGCGCGCCTGCAGGAAACCCAGCTTCCCCAGGCCGCCCTGGAAAATCCGATTGATGTCGTTGCGACCGCTGGCGGTCCACAGTTTCATGCGGCCCTCGATGTCTTGCTGGATGATGAGGATATTGACTGCATCTATATCAACTTTGTCACCGCGCCCTTTACCGACACCGACGCGGTCGCACATGAAATCGTCGAGGTCAGCCGTCAGCGCCGCAAACCGCTGGTATGTAACTTCATGACCAACCTGAAGTTGGAGCGTTATCAAAAGACCACCGCCATCCTCAAGTCAGGCGAGGTTCCCTACTATGCCAATCCCGGCGATGCGGCTCGCGCTCTTGGCGCGCTGGTGCAGTACGGTCGTATTCAACAAAGAGATATCGGCCAGCCACAGATTTTCAGCGGGACCAACGCTGAACAAGCAAAAGAGATTATCGAACAAGCCCGGCAAGCCGGTCGTGAAGTCCTTTCGGCCTTTGAGGTCTACCGGATCTTTGAAGCCTACGGCATCCCGGTCGCACCTTGGCAGGTCGTCAAGACGACGGAACAAGCCGTTGCTGCTGCCAGCGAAATCGGCTTTCCGGTGGTGGTCAAGGTCGACTGTTCCGAGATCGACCATAAAAGCGATATGGGCGGAGTTGCCATCAACCTTAAGGATGCTGCCGCAGTGCGGGAGACCGTTATAGAGATGCAGAGTCGCCTCGGTCAGTACGGCGAGCTCGGTTTTCTGGTGCAGAAATTTCTGCCCGGAGGACGTGAGTTGATTATCGGAGCCAGTGCCGAACGCGAACTGGGTCACCTGGTGATGTTCGGTCTAGGCGGTATCTACGTCGAAGTCCTCAAGGATGTGATATTGAAGGTTGCTCCGGTCACACGCATCGAAGCAGAAGAGATGATCACCGGAATCAAGACGGCTGCATTGCTCGATGGTGTGCGTGGCGAAGCGGGGATCGACAAACAGGCGGTGATCGAACTCATTCAGCGAGTTTCGCAGCTGCTCGGTGATCTGCCGATGATCGAAGAGATGGACCTGAACCCGATCATGGCCTTTGCCGACAGAGCTTTTGCTGTTGACGGCAGGATCCGAATCCAGGCTGAAAGCTAAAGGTGAAGATTATGTTTTTAGAAAAGAAGGAAACAGCAATCAACTGGCAGGACACCTGTCGGTCACGGATTACGACGGCAGAAGAAGCTGTCAAGGCGATCAAATCCGGGGATCGGGTCTTTCTGACCGGCAACGCTTCAGTACCACTACCGTTGCTCGATGCGCTGGTTAAACGTGCGCCGGAACTAAAGGATGTCGAGGTTTGCCATCCCCTGACCATCTGCCCGGCTGACTACGTCGCTCCGGAGATGGAGGGCCATCTGCGCATCAATTCGATGTTTATCAGTGCCAACGTCCGCAAAGCGGTCAACGAGGGTCGGGCTGATTTTACGCCGGTTATGCTCTCGGAGTTCCCGCTGCTGTTCAAGAACGGTCATCTTCCCCTCGATGTCGCCCTGATCCATGTCTCACCTCCCGATGAGAATGGTTTCTGTTCCATGGGCGCGGAATCAGGCCTGACCATTTCGGCGACCGAAGTGGCCAAGGTTGTTATTGCCATGGTCAACGAGCAGATGCCTCGCACTCTGGGCGATACCGCCATCCACATCGACAAAATGCATTACATCGTAGCGGAGAATACATCGCTGTTCGAAATGCCGATGGGTGATGATGCCGACCAGGACGAGGTCAAAAGAATCGCTGCACATATTGCAGAACTTATCCCTGACGGCGCAACCATGCAGTTAGGAATCGGCGCACTCCCCAACGCGGTTCTGAAATTTCTGTTTGAGAAAAAAGATTTGGGTATTCATTCCGAACTGATTTCGGACGGCATCATAGATCTGGTCGAAGCTGGCGTCGTCAACGGCGCGCGTAAAAGTTTGCACCCCGGCAAGATCATCTGTGGCTTTTTGCTCGGCACCAAGCGCCTCTATGACTGGGTCGACAATAACCCATTGGTAGAGCTGCATCGTACCGAGTATGTCAATGACCCCTTTGTCGTGGCACAGAACGACCGACTGGTCGCGATCAATTCGGCCATCGAAGTCGATCTGACCGGCCAGGTATGTGCCGACAGTATCGGGCCGAAGATGCATTCGGCCGTTGGTGGCCAACTGGACTTTATCTTTGGCGCCTCCCGCTCCAAAGGCGGAGTCCCGATTATCGCGCTGCCGAGCACCTCCACCCTGCGCGACGGCACAGTTGTCAGCAAGATAGTCCCAATGCTTAAACCGGGTGCGGGTGTGGTTACCAGTCGCAATCATGTTCACTATGTGGTCACCGAATATGGCGCCGCAGAGCTCTATGGCAAGACCGTTCGGCAGCGGACTCAGGCATTGATCAACATTGCTCACCCCCGCTTCCGCGATGAAATCTCCGCCAAAGCGAAAGAGCTGAACTATCTATAATTGTTTCGCACAAGGTAAGACTCAGCATTGATTTGAATCGAATTTCGCATGCAATCAAAAGCAGAAAAGGGGTTAGGTTATGGCCTGGAGTCAAGAAGAAACCATCAATCGCAGCGAGATGCAGGCTCTTCAGCTAGCAGGGCTGCAAAAAACTGTCAACACTGTTTATGAGCGGAACGCCTTCTATCGGCAAACGCTTGATGATGCAGGGGTGAAACCGAGTGATATAAAATCCCTCGACGACATCAAACTTCTCCCCTTTACCACCAAACAAGATTTGCGTGACAATTATCCGTTCAAACTCTTTACGGCCTCACCGAAGGAGATCGTCGAGTATCACGCAACGTCCGGCACGACCGGCAAACCGATTGCCGTCGGCTATACCAAAGAAGACCTCGAAGTCTGGTCCGAGGCTATGGCCAGAACCTGTACCGGCGCGGGGATTACCAGTGATGATGTGGTGCAGAATATCTTTGGTTACGGCCTGTTTACCGGTGGCCTTGGTGCTCATTACGGAGCCCTTAAGGTTGGCGCGGGGGTCATTCCGATCTCTGGCGGCAACAGCCAGAAGCAGATCATGCTGATGGAGGATTTCGGCACCACCGCTCTGACCTCAACCCCCTCATTCCTGATTCACCTCCATGAGGTCGGTGAAGAGATGGGGGTCGATTTCAAAAAGCTCAATCTGAAGAAGGCCATCTGTGGTGCTGAACCCTGGAGTGAAGCGATGCGTCAATCGATTCAGGAAAAATTCGGCATTAAGGTTTGTGATATTTATGGCCTTTCTGAAATCACCGGCCCAGGGGTCTCCTTTGAGTGCTGGGAAGAGCAGAATGGTCTGCATGTCAATGAGGATTTTTTCTACCCTGAGATTATCAATCCGGATACGGGCGAGGTTCTCCCTGCCGGGGAAGAGGGAGAGCTGGTCTTCACAACGATCAACAAACATGGCCAGCCGCTATTGCGCTATCGAACCCGAGATATCTCTCGTCTCAGCTATGAACCCTGCTCCTGCGGTCGTACGCTGGTGAAAATGGCGCGGGTGACCGGGCGCAGCGACGACATGTTGATCATCCGGGGAGTCAATGTATATCCTTCCCAGATCGAATCGGTGATCCTCAAGCGGGAAGGAGTTTCTCCCCATTACATGATCATCGTCGAACGTAAAGGAGCAATGGACTCACTGCGGGTCAAGATAGAGGTCACGGAAGAATTCATGATCAAGGCGGCGGCTGACATCCTCATGGGAGACGAATTCGATATTCTCGAAGATGTCGCGGCGGTCCGCAGCAAAAAACGTAATCTGCAGCAGGATATCAAAGATGTGATTGGTATTTCGGTTGAGGTCCATCTGGTCCCACCCAACAGCATTCAACGGAGTGAAGGCAAGGCGAAGAGGATTGAAGATCGGCGGACGGATTGACTCTCTGTAACCATTTAGAGTCATAGGACTATTCATAAAATTACTTTGACGTAGCCTGCCGCAAAAGGTAGAAATCGACGTCAACTTTATACTTATCCGGCTCATATCAGTGAGCCAACTCACAAGGGAAGATTTTGATGAAAAAAATAATTTCCGGCAACGAAGCGATTGCTTTGGGTTTTGGGGATTCCGGCGGGGTTTTCGCCTCCGGCTACCCCGGCACTCCCAGCACTGAAACCCTTGAGGAAGTCGCCCGGTTAGGCGACGTCTATTGCGAGTGGGCTCCCAATGAAAAAGTCGCGCTGGAGTCGGTGATCGGCGGTTCTATCGCTGGTGGCCGCTCACTCTCTACAATGAAGCATGTCGGCGTCAATGTTGCTGCTGATGCCCTGCTGACTCTGACTTACACCGGTGTCAACGCCGGCTTGATCCTGATGGTTTCCGACGATCCGGGGATGCACTCCTCGCAGAATGAGCAGGACAGCCGCAACTACGCCAAGTTTGCCAAGGTTCCAATGCTCGATCCATCCGATTCCCAGGAAGCTTACGACATGGTGCGGATCGGTTTCGAGATCTCGGAGCAGTTCGATACGCCACTGATGTTGCGTACCACCACGCGGATCTCGCACGCCAAAGGTGTGGTTGTTCAGCAGGAGAAAATCGCCCCGAAGATCGAGGCATGGGAGAAGAACGTACCCAAATACGTCATGCTGCCCAACTTCGGCAAGCTCAAGCATATCGAGGTTGAAGCACGACTGCTCAAGTTGCAGGAATATGCCGAGACCACCCCCTTGAATCGGATCGAGATGCGAGATACCGAAATTGGTATCATCACCTCAGGGGTGGCTTACCAGCATGTCCGCGAGGCCAACCCGAATGCGTCGATTCTGAAACTGGGGATGATTCATCCGCTTCCGGCCCGGAAAATTGCCGAGTTCGCTGGCAGCGTCAAGCGTCTGGTGATTGCCGAAGAGATGGATGCCATCTTTGAAGAGCAGATCCGTGCCATGGGTATTGAGGTTGAAATCGGCAAGAACAAACTACCGCTCTGCGGTGAGTTCAGTGCCGATATCATCCGCACCGCCATCAATGATACCCCAGCTGAGACAACCAGCCCGGTCGAAGGCTTGCCGCAGCGGCCACCAGTCTTCTGTCCCAGCTGTGCGCATCGTGGTCTGTTTACGATTCTCAGCAAACTCAAGGTCTTCGTTTCGGGGGATATCGGCTGTTATACCCTGGGGGCGCTGCCACCAATGAACGCCATGCATTCAGTTATCGACATGGGTGCCAGTATCAGTGCCGCCCACGGTATGGCCAAGGTCAACGCCATTGCCGGTCGTGCCGAAAAGCCGGTCGCTGTTATCGGTGATTCGACCTTTTTCCATTCCGGGATGACCGGCCTGATGAGCATGGCCTACAACGGCGGTAACGCCCTGGTCATCATCATGGATAACCGCACCACTGGCATGACCGGTGGTCAGGAAAATCCCGGCACTGGTGTCACCCTGCAGGGTGTCCCCGCGCGTCAGGTCGAGATGGTGCCGCTGGTTAAAGCTCTCGGCATCGATAATGTCGTGGAGTACGACGCCTACGATCTCAAGGCGACTGAAGCCGCGATCAAGAAGGGCCTCGAAACTCCCGGCCCCTATGTGTTGATCGACAAGAACCCCTGCATTTTGCGTTACAAGATTCGCAAACCGGCGATAAAGGTTGACCAGGAGAATTGTACCGGTTGCCGAGCCTGTCTCAAAGTCGCCTGTATGGCTCTGGGTTTGACCGCGACTGGTGAAGACAAGCAGAAGGTGCGGGTCGATCCTAACGTCTGCAACGGCTGCGGTGTCTGCGCACAGATGTGTAAATTTGATGCGATGCATGCAATTGAGGGAGAAAATAATGCAAATCTTTAATATCGTAATTGCCGGTGTCGGTGGTCAGGGCGTCCTGATGGCCTCCAAAGTCCTAGCCGAAAGTGCTCTGGCCAGTGGACTGGATGTCAAGCAGAACGAAGTCCACGGTATGGCCCAGCGTGGCGGCAGCGTCATCAGCTTTGTGCGCATCGGCGACCAGGTCAGCTCTCCGGTGGTCATGCCCGGAAGCGCTGATCTGCTGATCTCCTTCGAACCGTTGGAAGCCCTGCGCTATATCCACTATCTCAAGCCGGGTGGTCGCTTGGTCTATAACAAGGTCTCGATCAATCCCAGTACCGTGGCTGCCGGACTGGCGGTCTACCCGCAGGATGTAGAAGAGCAGATTGCCGTAGCCTGTGCTGAGGCGCAAGGGATAGAGGCCCTCGCCATTGCCAGAGAAGCTGGCAACGGCAAGGCGGTCAACATGGTGATGGTCGGCAAGGTGATGAAACATCTGCCCCTCAAAGAAGAGATCATCACCGAAGTTGTCAAAAAGATTTCGCAGAATAAAGGGCTCGAAGTCAACATGAAAGCCTTGGCCGGCGGCGCGGCTGCATAGCTTTAGTTTCCAGATCAGAAACTGCCACGGCACCTCATTGGAGTTAATCAGGAGAAAACCATGAAACTGAAACAGATTTCGATATTCCTTGAGAATTCACCGGGCCGGCTCTATGAGGCGACTCAGGCTCTCGGTGATGCCGGTCTCAACCTGAGATCCCTGTCCATCAGTGATGTTTCCGGTTTCGGGGTGTTGCGGGTTCTTATCTCCGATCTGGCCAAAGCACGCCGGGTGATTATGGAAAAACAGCTTCCGGCCCGGGTCGATGAGGTAGTTGCTGCAGAAATCAGCGATACCCCCGGCAGTCTGGCAAAGACCCTCAAGCTGCTGATGGAGAACAAGGTCAACGTCGACTATATGTACGCCCTTGCCGGAACCTCTTCGGGAAAAGCGGTGATGATTTTCAGCTTCAGCGACAATGACCTGGCGATAAAACTGCTACAGGAAAACAATACCAGGATCCTTGATGCTGAATCTTTCGGAATTCTCGACAGTCCGCTAGAATCCGAGGAGAGAAACGATGGCTGAAACCAGTTACCGTCCGAAAAAATTTGCTGTCATCGGTGCAGGCCCAGTCGGCGGAATTGTCGCCGCCTTTCTTGCCAAAGGCGGATACGATGTCACGCTGTGCGATATCGTACCGGAACTTCTTGCTCCGGCACTCGATCCCGGAATTCTCCTTGAGGGGGTCGATAACTTCCAGGCCAAAGTGACCCGCACTACAACAAATATTGATGACCTGATAAATGATCCGCCTGACGTCATCTTCATAACAGTTAAAGCCACGGCTTTACCGCTGATTGCTTCTGCCCTGGAAGATTTTGTCGCTGAAGGACGCTACGTGATCAGCTGGCAGAACGGCATAGATACCGAGTTGGAGTTGGCCCAGATCCTTGGCAACAAGGCAGTGATGCGCGGGGTGGTAAACTTAGGCTGCGTTCCTTTGGGAGCGGCGCATATTCGTCTGGCTTTTCATCATCGTCCTCACTTTTTACAGGAGCTTGATCCACAGTCTCAAGATGCCGCCATCGCTATTTGCAACGTCTTGACTGAATGTGGTCTGGATACCCAACACACCGATCAAGTCACAGACATGGTCTGGCGCAAATCGGTGATGAATGCCTGCATGAATCCGATGTGCGCAGTGACCGGGATGACGATGGTTGAAATCATCAAAGATCCGATTACTTTCAATCTAGTCGATGGCCTGATCAAGGAAGGGATTGCAGTCGCCCGAGCCAATGAGTTTTCCCTGGGGTCTGGTTATTATCCCTACGCAATCAATTACATCAAAAATGCAGGTAATCATAAACCATCGATGTTGCAGGATATCGAAGCAAAGCGGCGCACCGAGGTTGATTACATCAATGGCAAAATTATCGAATACGGCCTGCAGGCCGGGATTCCCACTCCCTATAACAACATGATCCGTGGGCTGGTCAAGGCGCTGGAGCCGAAATAGTTTTCGGCCCGGAACAAACAATCTCGCCACCAGAAGGCAAAACAATTTGGACTGATTTACCAACGGAGTTCGCTATGAAATTGCAACAACTCTCAATACCGCTTGAAAATTCTCCCGGACGTTTGCACGACGTGGTCCGGGCGCTGGGAGATGCGGGTATCAACCTCCGGGCACACTGCATCTGCGATTCTGCTCACGATTTTGGGGTATTGCGGATTCTGGTTTCGGATCTTGCGGCGGCACGCGGCGTCATCATGGAAAAACTCATTCCTGCCCGGGTAGAAGACGTTGTTGCGGTTGAAATTGATGACAGCCCCGGTAGCCTTGCGGATCTGCTCAGCCTGTTTACAGGGACCAGAATCAATGTCGAATACATGTATGCCGTCGCTGGCGCAAATCTGCAAAAAGCAGTCATGGTTTTTCGTTTCAGTGCTATCGACCAGGCAATTGAAACACTGAAGAACAATGGCGCAAAACTACTCGATGCCGATTCGTTCGGCATTCTGGTAGATCGCGGTTAGGAGCCCAAAAATGCAAGCAGCCAACAGTTATAAACCCAAGAAATTTGCCGTTGTCGGCGCCGGTCCAGTCGGTTGCATCGTTGCCGCGTTTCTTGCCAAAGGGGGCTATGAAGTTACACTCTGCGACGTTCAAACGAACCTGCTCGAGCCGGCCCTGAACCCTGGGATCACTCTTTCGGGTGCAGATAACTTTCAGGCCGCAGTCACAGAAACGACAACCAGGATTGACCAACTCGCTGATGATCCCCCAGATGTCGTGATCGTTACGGTGAAGGCAACAGCCCTGCCGATCATAACCTCTGCCCTGGAAAGCTTTATAAGCGAAGGCCGCTATGTTGTCAGTTGGCAGAACGGTATCGACACCGAACTGGTTCTGGCTGAACGGCTCGGGAAAAAACAGGTCATGCGCGCGGTGGTCAACTTTGGCTGCATCCTGGAGGGACCAGCCAAGGTCAAACTGGC
>JAJRRT010000049.1 GCA_024279255.1 Deltaproteobacteria bacterium
AAGGTCGATTTCCTTGTGGTACAGGATATCCTGCCGACCGAGGTTACCAAGCTGGCTAAGGTTGTCCTCCCCGGTGCTTCCTGGGCCGAAAAGGGTGGCAGTGTGACTTCGCTGGATCATCGGGTGCGCTCGCTGGAAAAGGCGATCTCCTTGCCAGGAGATTCTCTTGAAGATTGGGAAATTCTCGCCGGTCTCTTTGCTCGCCTGCAAAAACAATCTGTCAGCATCAGTCGCAGTGAAATTCTGGCCGAAGTCAGTAGCCTCAGCTCACTTTACGGTGATATCAGTTTTGCTGGTGATGAGCGGAATCGCCCCTGTCTTAAGCAGCCCTATCGCCCGACAGCCAAAGGTTTCCACTATCAGACCCCGAAGGTTGAAGAAGTCGAGACTGGTTTGCAACTGGTGAGTGGTAAGTCGATTTATCATTTTGGTACAACTTCAACCTGGGCTGCTGGTCCGCTCGAAATTGAGAATCAGGGTGTTATCAGTGTTAGCCCTACTGATGCAGCCGCCGTTGGAATTATCGATGGTGCGCGCGTTAAGTTGACGAGTCGTATCGGGTCAACCAGTGGACCGGTCCGGATCGATGAAAATCTGCCGGCTGGATTGATTTTTGCGACCTATCATTTTTCAGAATTGGGCATTCAGGGTTTACTTGATGATGGTTGTAACCGTATCGGTGTTCAACTGGCTAAAGTTTAGAAAGGCCCATATATGCAATACGCAAATTATCAGGACAAAATTGCTTATAGCCAGGAAAAGGCTAATAAGGTTGCTCTGGGTGAAACGGCCCATGGGCGTATGACCCTCTGGTGCCTCCTGGCCGGTCAGCATATCCATCCGCATATTCACGCCGGAGATCATTATTGGGTTGTGCTTGAAGGGGCAGGAAACTACCTCGCCGCAGGTCAGGACCCGGTTGTAGTTGGCCCTGGAACCGTTCTGGTTGCACCCGCTGGTGAGTCTCATGGTATTGAAAACACCGGCAGTGAAGGTCTAGTCTTCATCAGTATCTCGGCGGGCTGATTCATCGCTGATAAAATTAAAAAAAGCCCTCCTGCTCGAATGAGCGGGAGGGCTTTTTTTGTTTCGACCCGCCTAACTAGGCAGGTTGTTCGCCGCCTCAGGTAAAGCCAGAGCCGGCGGTGCATGCAAAGCAATGCTCGCCAACGGCAATGGCAGTCCCCCTTTCTGGAAATCCATCGAGATCACTGATATGGGTTGTCTTCCCACCCAGCGGAATATTTGCAGCCTGATTGAAATCACAGTCGTAGAGGCTGCCGTCCCAGGCAACAGAAACCAGGGTTCGACACATCAGGCCATCGAGAGTGCCGGGGTTGAAGCCGGCCCGGAGCCTTTCTGTATAGGCATCCCGGTTCCCCGAACTTTCGAGCCAGTCGGCGAAACGGCCGAGGGGCATATTTGCAAAAATAAACAGGTTGTTGAAATAGAGATCCCATTTGCGCGCCAGATCATTTTTGAATTTACGCTCAGCCGCTTCTTGTTCGGTCGGCATGAACGCCCCCGAGGGGTTGGCAACAAGATCAAGTTCAAGTCCGCTCCCCTCGATGCCGTACCCCGCCTCGTTGAATTTTTTGAGCATCTTCAATGATGGATCCAACACCCCTGCGCCACGTTGAGCACTCATCTGTCCCTCGTTCGTTGAGGGGAATGAGGCGATCAGAGCGACTTTGTGTTTGCGAAACAGATCGAGAAGATGGTCCTTGCCTGGTTGTGACAGGGCGGTCAGATTTGTGCGTAGCATCAGGCGTGGAGTCAGTGGCGCAAGACTCGCGATCAGATGTTCGATATGCGGGATCAGTTCAGGTGCGCCCCCGGTGATATCGATGGTCGCAAACCGGTTACGTTCGGCATAGGCGATCACCTGATCCATGGTCTGCAGACTCATCACTTCCTTGCGGCCTGGTCCCGCCGCCAAGTGGCAGTGGCGGCATTTGAGGTCGCATAGCAAGCCGGTATTGATCTGTAGTGTATGGATCGAATCACGAAGCAATGCCACCCCCTCTTGTAAGAGGCGCTGTTCGAACTTGTTGTGTGGCGTCGCTTTCATTTAGAGCGAAACCTTTTCTGCCAGTTTACGCATTTGCACACCATGAACCAGCGAGGCACCACCACGGATCGCGTTGGCAACATGCACCGCTTCGGTCATCTCCCCCAGGTTCGAACCTTTTTCAAGGCATGAGGTGGTATAGGCATCAATACAGTAGGGGCACTGAACCGCATGGGCGACTCCCAGCGCGATCAAAGCCTTCTCCCGCGCGCTCAGTTCCCCTTCTGCAAAGACGGCACCGTAGTAATCAAAGAATTTCTGGGCGAGTTCAGGGGCATCTTTCGCAATGTCGGCGAAGTTTTTCAAGTCTTCTGATGCGTAGTAGTCACTCAATTGCTCTCTCCATTAGTGGGGTGTGTCACCATCTTAGCAGACGACCTGTGATCTTGCTATTTACTGCGGCGCAACTGGTATTTGCGCACCGCGAGGTTGTGATCCTTGAGAGTGTTTGAAAATTGATGGCTGCCGTCACCGCGCGCGACAAAATAGAGGTAGGGACTCGTGGCAGGTCTGGCAGCAGCTAAAAGTGCTTTGTAGCCGGGGTTAGCAATCGGGCCTGGCGGAAGGCCGCGATTCAGGTAGGTATTGTAGGGCGAAGGTCGCTGTAGATCTTTACGGGTCAGATTGCCATTGAAGTTTTCGATTCCATAGATGACGGTCGGATCAGTCTGAAGCAGGATGTTGCGTTGCAGACGGTTGTGAAAGACCGCTGAAATCAGTGGCATCTCCTCATCCAGACCAGTCTCCTGCTGGATGATTGATGCCAGCGTGAGAAGCTGGTGTTTTTTAAGCGGAAGCTTGCCGTTGAGTTCTTTCAGCAGGCGCTCGAACTGTCGACTGTTTTCGGCGACCATCATGCGCAACAGGGCAAATTCATTGATGCCGGGGACGAAGCGATAGGTTTCCGGAAAGAGGTAGCCCTCAAGGGATTGTACCGAGATCCCGAGTTCATTCAGAAATTCAGAATTATGCGCAGCACTCAGTATTGCATCCTGATCAGCAATTCCCATCTCGTTCAGACGACTGGCTATTTGACGCAGATTAAACCCCTCCGGGATCGTAATACTGGTTTGTTCAACATCGCCAGCGACAAGTCGCTCAAGCACTGTACTCGGAGACGCGGTCAGAGTGAAGGAATATTGACCCGCCTGAAGAACAGATTCCTGGCCACGTAAGCGCGCCAACAGTCGAAGAGATAGTGGCGTGCGGATGATTTTTTTTTCAGTCAGTTTGTTGGCAATAAGAATCAGCGAACTGCCAGGCTTGATAACAAGGGCAGCGTCAGGCGGGGGAGTGAGAGGTGAGAAAGTCCACCAGCCCAGGCAAACAGTCATACTGATCAAAAGGGCAATAGCTATGAGAAGAGGTTTTCCAGCGCGAAAAGACATCGACATATTTATAGGTTAAAGCGGTTTTCAGTCCCGCTACGCAGCCGTCCAATATTCTCGCGATGACGCCAGATAACAATCCCGGCAATAATCAGGGTCGCGACAAAGAGCGGGCTCGAACGCTCAAAGAACAAGACCAGAAATGGGACCGTCGCAGCAGCGCTGATAGAGGCGAGTGAGATGAAGCGCCAGAGGTAAAGCACCGCGATAAAAACCCCCAATACACACAGAATCGACCAGGGGGAGAGAACCAGGAAGATACCGAGAGCCGTAGCGACCCCCTTCCCCCCTTTGAAGCCGAGATAGATCGGGTAGCAGTGGCCCAGAAATGCAGCCAGGGCGACCAGGCCGATATGTGCGGCAGAAAGTTCGAAGACGCTCGAAGCCAACAGCACCGGGATGACCCCTTTCAGGCAATCACCGATCAGAGTCAGGATGCCCAGAGTGCGCCCCGCGACCCGGTAGACGTTAGTCGCACCGATATTGCCGCTGCCGGAGTTACGGACATCCGCGCCACCGAAGAGACGGGTCAGAACAACGCCGGTCGGGATGGCCCCGATTAGATAACTGAAGAGCAGCAGCAGGAAGAGAGTCATAAGATACTATGCCTTAAAAGCAAAAAACGGTCATTGGAACCGATTGTTTTACAGGGAAAAGACTGGATTGAATCAGCTGCACCTATGCTAAAGGCGAGGCTATTACAGTCGTGTGAATTTTTGAGCCCTGAACACGATATTCAAAACAATGGGTCATATCCTGCGGTTGTAAAAAGACATGGTATTTTGTCATGTATTTGGAGTGTTGGCAAGCGGGACAGGAAGAGAAAAGGCGACCGTCAGGAGGCACATGTATTCCGAGCGCTCCAAAATTTCAAAGTGTAAATTGCGCATGTTTAGTGGTGCTTCACATGCCCTAAAAAGTCTTTGAGTCTTTCTGAGTGAGGATTTTTCATCACTTCACCGGGTTTGCCTTCCTCGACAATTCTGCCATCGTCCATAAAGATCAGCCTGTTACCGACTTGTGCGGCAAACCCCATTTCATGAGTAACAACAACCATTGTCATGCCGCTGTCCTTGGCAATGCTCTTCATAACATCCAGAACTTCACCGATCATTTCGGGGTCGAGAGCTGAGGTTGGTTCATCAAATAGCAGGACTTTAGGGCTGACTGCCAACGCCCTGGCGATTGCGACGCGTTGTTGCTGTCCGCCGGAAAGTTGCCCGGGAAGTTTGTTTTCAAACTCTGCCAAACCAACCTTGTCGAGAAGATTCCTGGCGATATCTGTCGCTTCAGCCTTGCTCATTTTTCTCGCTTTACGCGGACCGAAAGCGACATTCTCCAGCGCAGTCATATGTGGGAAAAGATTGAATTGCTGAAAGACCATTCCGACCTCCAGCCTGATCTGACGTATCCTTCCCTGCTCGGCAGGGATTCTGATGTCGTCAACGATCAGTTCCCCGCTGGTTATCATTTCCAGACAGTTGATACAGCGCAGCAGGGTGGATTTTCCGGAGCCGGAAGGACCGATGATCACTACTACCTCACCTTCCTGGATGGAAAGGTCAACGTTGTGCAAGACTTCTGTGTTGCCAAACGATTTACAGACTTTCTTCAATTCAATAATGCTCGACATCTTTCCCTCATCTCTTTTTTAGGCCTGGACCGTAAGTCGTCAGCCCCAGGCCGACATCTTTTTCTGCCGTTTATTCATACTTCCGAATTTTCGCTTCATCCCGTCAAAGCCGGCAGGCTGTTAGAATATCTTCATTCTTCTTTCCAGGTGTCTTAGGCTCATGGCCAGGACCGTCGTCATAATCAGATACATGACGGCTACCGCCAGCCAGATCTCGAGTGCCCTGAAATTACTGGCCATTATTTCCTGGCCCTGTCTGGTCAGCTCGCCGACCCCGATGACAATAAACAGGGAGGTGTCCTTGAGGCTGATGATGAACTGATTGCCGAGAGGCGGGATCATTCTTCTGAACGCTATCGGACCGATAACATGAACAATCAGCTGGAAACGACTTATTCCCAGAGACATCCCGGCTTCCAGAAGTCCCTTGTTGACGGATACGACCGAGCCACGAACGATCTCAGCAATGTAGGCCCCCGCATTGAGGATGATGGTAATGACTGCGGCGGTCAAAGCTTCGATTCGAAAGCGTTCAATGTCGGTGACAGCCTTGACCAGCATAGGAAAGGCAAAGTAGAGAAACATGGCCTGCACAATAATCGGGGTGCCGCGTACTGTCTCGACATAGCCGCTGGATATGTACCTGATCAGGCTACTGATCGGCATGAAGATCCCGTGTGGCTTTTCTCCCAGAGATTCGGTTCCGGCAATACGACCCAGTCCCGCCAAAATACCGAAGACCATGCCCCCGCTAATCCCCAGGACGGTTATGATCCAGGTCAACTTGGCCCCGGCCAGAAGAGCAGGAATAGATTCGACGATAACCGAAAATTCAAAATCCATGATTTGACTCGTCCATAAAGGCTGTTGAGATGCTTCTCAAAAACGAAGAATCCCTTCTGCACACGCTCGTGCAGAAGGGATTCTGAGGGCATACTTTTGTTCTGAGTTGAATTCGTTGCAGGTCAGTTTGCGTTTTCCCTCAGACTATTCAGGGTCAGCGTTAAACCATTTTTTGTAAAGCTTGGCGTAAGCGCCGTCTTCCATCATCTTGAGAAGGGCAACGTTTACCTTGTAGCGCAAAGCACTCCCTTGCGGAAAGGCGATTCCGTACTGGGCGGCTTTGACATCAGGGCCGACAGCCTTGACTTTGCCGTTGCCGGCAGTCTTGATGTAATAGAGCACGTTCGGAGTGTCATGCATTGCCGCATCGGCGCCGCCGGTGACAACTTCAAGGTAGGCTTGATCGATATTCGGGAACTTGACTATTTTCTTCGCGCCGAGGGTTTCAACATATTCAACGGTTGCGGTTCCGAGTTTTACTGCGACAACTTTGCCTTTCAGGTCGGCAGGTGACTTGATGTCTGTGTTGCTTGCCGGAACCATGACCTTCAATCCAGCCCTGAAGTAGGGATGAGAGAAGTCGATTTTCTCTTCACGAGCAGATTTGATGAAAATCGCGGCCAGGGCAACATCGAGGTTGCCGGTTGTCAGGCCGGGAATCAGACCGTTGAAATCCATCGGCTTCAGTTCGTATTCAACCCCGATCCGTTTTGCAATTTCTGCCCATAGATCAATGTCAAAGCCTGTATATTTACCATCTTTGCCCTTGTATTCAAAAGGCACGAAAGCGGTGTCCGTACCGACATATAACTTGTCGGCAAAGGCCGCTCCGGATGTGAAAATCATTAAGCTAGCAAGAAACAATACCGTTAGTTTTTTCATGATGTACCCTCATCTTTCTTAAATGTAGATCCCGCATCAATTAAAATAATGGATAATGAAAACCCTTGATCCTTGGGGTGGGTTTCCTATCCCTCGGCAACCATTGCCATAAAACAACGTTCCTATTAAAAACATGCAATTGAGTAAAGTCAAGGGGTTCTCTTTTCTAGCCAGCCGTGAACTGGGGCAATTCCGGGGACAGGGGGCAATTCCGGGGACAGTATATCTAACTCTATTTCTCGCGCTTTTGGGGACCTGGCTTCTGCGGACGCAAAACACGACCTAGTTCCTGCTCTAAACCCTCCGTAAAGGCATCCGAACCCAAAGGCCGACCGCTCTGCTTATGACGATGCAGCCGTTCAAGTTCTGTTGCTGTCGATAACGCAAGAAAATCACCCCAGTTGCCGACCATTTCCAGCAACGGTAGCGCCTGGGTCAAGCCGTCAGTCTCCCCTGTCAGATGGGTATGGGCACTGCTCCAACGGTAGTCTGCAGGATTTTCCACCAGACCGGCAGCAACCGGATTCATCTCGACGTAACGAGCGGCAGATAAAAGGTGACTTTCATCCATAGGAAAAGAGGCAAACCGCTCCTGCCACAGATGTCCCCGCCACTTTTCACGAAAATTGATTCGTCGAGTGTAGCGGCGATGAGCTTCACCGATGGCCCGGGCCAGACCTTGTTCGGTATGAGGCACAGCGATTAAATGGACGTGATTCGGCATCAGGCACCAGACCCAGATATCGACTTGGCACTTGCGGCACCATTCAGCCATTAATTCAATATAGGCAAGGTAGTCCTCGTCACAGAAAAAAGTTTGCTGACGACGGTTACCGCGCTGGGTGATGTGATGTGGGTAGCCGGGGGCTACAACGCGTGCGATTCTGGCCATGGTTTACTCTAGCAAAGGATCTGGAGATGTCAAAGATAGGTATACTGTCCCCGGAACTCCGGAACTCCCGGAACTCCCGGAACTCCCGGAACTCCCGGAACTCCCGGAACTCCCGGAACTCCCGGAACTCCCCGGAACTCTGTCGGACGGAACTCGTGACTCGTGGAACTTCTGAACTCCCCGAGCTAACAAATCTTTCGTTTTACCTACGTAAATCGGATCGACATTCTGGCTATAATGGGGCTTCCCAGCCGTTCAGTATGGTAATTGGGTTTTTATCCAAGTGTGGATGTTGACGGTCATAGCATGACTTGCATACGGGAGTATGCTGGTCTTCGACTTCCATGACAGCATGACAGTCTGAGCAGAGTACGAGTGTCCCCAGCGCTGAAACTATCTTCTCTGGTTTGCCCTGACATTTGGCCTGATAAAGTTTTTCTTTCTTCTCGAAGCATCTGCCACAGATTGTTGTCTTCTTCATGCTACCCTCCTGAATACTTTAGAGCATTGCTCGTCGCTGAAGCGTTCGCTAGCGTCACTGGAGCTTTTGCTGACATTATAAATTTCGTAGTTATGACTATTAGACGTTCGGCACGTCTAAAGGTTTA
This sequence comes from Deltaproteobacteria bacterium, assembly GCA_024279255.1. GTDB lineage: Bacteria > Desulfobacterota > Desulfuromonadia > Desulfuromonadales > Geopsychrobacteraceae > Geopsychrobacter. Next base: position 8,318 of record JAJRRT010000049.1, read on the forward strand.
CGACACTTTCAACATTCGGGTCGTGCCATAGGACGCATATTTGTTAAAAACTCAATTAAGGAGGGGCAATGAAAAATCTGATTATCACAATCGCATTAGCAATGATCATTTTGGTCGTTGCACCACAGTCCTTTGCGAAAGATCAACAAGCACTCAAAAATAGGCTGGCCTACCTCAATGACATATCAGAGGTATCTTGGGTTAGGTACGATAGGAATAATGTTTACGTAGGGTTCAACAAGAAACCAAGAGATCTGGCCTCAATAGTAGGTGGAGCGGCATTTTTCGGAAACCAGGCGTATAGTTTTGGAGTCCATGTTTGGGCGATTCCCGCAAACAACCCTAATTGGAAAGTTGGCGATCCGTACTACTGCGAAGCAACAGGAAGGGGGGGTAGAGTTAAGGACAATGATTGTCGTTAGTATGTAAATTTCTTGGAAGTTAATCGGAAGGGGTGGCCCCAAATTTTTTTCTAGACCGAATTCTTACATCTCTTGGAACGTTGAGTGTTTGAGGGTTTTGGTGTGCTTCAAAATAACGGTCTCTGTACCGGACCCGCCCCCTCATCGAAAACCCGGACCGGAAGAGTCAAAGAGCACCTCACAGAGACCCCCACCCCATAAATAAAAAAAGCCCCCGAACCTGAACAGTCCCGGAGGTTTTTTTGATTGTGATTCCGACTCGCAGTTTCGGGATGCGAAGCCGTTGAAACTCAACAAAGATTTTGGTCGGGGCGGGTTAGGTCTTTATTTCATTTTCAGTGCTGACCGCATTAATGGTCAGTGAGCTGAGCATCCCCAGGAACGATGCTCCCATTCTGATGAAGGGAGAATCACTGATTACCCATACCGTTTCAATTTGAAGTTTCAACTCTTTGAGAGCCTCCAACCATTTTGAGCGTGCCGTGGGCTCATAACCTTTCATCGCTCTACAATCCCAAACAATAACAGCAGATGTTTCTTTCATGAGATTAAACTGCTTGCGCCATTCCTCTATTGCGACTTCAGCGTCTTTGGTGGTTAACTTTCCCTCGAAAACAAACCATAGTTGTTGCTTCAGGCTTTTATGAATCCATTTGACTTTGAGATTTGTGTCTCTCATAGGATATCTCCGACGCTAGAATGCACATGGTTAATCAAAGCCACATGAATTTCAGTGCTTGCATGATTGTGTAATTCTAATTGACTTCTGGAAGGATGCAACTTTTTTCAGGGGAATCTCGGACCGCCCCACAGACCCTCCCCAAAACCCCGGACCGGACCACCCAGGGTGACACTTCTCGCTTCCCCACCCCATAAACAAAAAAAGCCCCCGGACCTGAACAGTACCGGAGGCTTCTTTGATTGTGATTCCGACTCGCAGTTTCGGGATGCGAAGCCGTTGAAACTTATGAAGAAATTTGGTCGGGGCTAGAGGATTTGAACCTCCGACCCCCTACTCCCGAATTAGCGGTTCTGGTTCGAATGTATCTGAATTAGCGATCTTTTTTGGCTATTTTGATATCAGACATATCAGACGTCTGTTTCCTTGCGGTGTTGTGCAGGGCTGAGAGTTTGTCGCCAGCGCTGTGGATCACGCTGGCCGCCATGTGGGTATAACGCTCGGTGTCGCGGATGTCTGAATGGCCGAGCAGGGTCTGCAGGCTGCGGATGTCGACGCCTGCTTGTATGCCTGCGGTGGCTCCGCTGTGGCGAAGCAGGTGATTCCAGATCGGCTTGGATATTCCGGCGCGATCTGCGGCGGCTTTGAGGCTTTTCTTGATGTTGAGGTATGGCTTTCCGGTACGGGCGCAGATGAAGAGGTATTCGTCGGGGCGTTTGTTTCGTTCTGTGTCTGCCGGGTCGATCTGCTTGCCGCGTTTCATCTTTGGGAAGTGTATGCAGGCTTGGGTGAGTTGCTGGCGCAGTTCGTCGCCGATTATCGGCACGATGCGGTGCTTGCCTCCCTTACCAGTGACATAGATCAAGCCTGATTCGAAGTCGATGTGTTTGGCTTGCAGGTGCAGGGCTTCATTGCGGCGCAGGGCGCAGTGTGCATAGAGCATGGCGATGGTCTTTTTGTCACCTTGCAGCTCGGTCAGCAGTCGGGCGATCTCGTTGGGTGTGAGGGGTACGATCGATGGTGGCTGAGTCTGCTTTTTGGTGTAGAGCTTCGGCATGTCGCCGATCTGCAAGCCGAGTTCTTCGCTGGCGTAGTTAAGCAGGGCGCGCAGTTTGGTCAGTTCGATATTAACGGTTCGCCTGGTGACGTCATCGGCCAGGCGGATTTGTTTGTACCTGGTATAGTCGGCCTGTCTGAGCAGGCTGACATGCTTGTTGCCTATGCGGTCGATGACGCGGGGCAGGGTGCTTTCGGCGTCTTGTGCTGAGCGGGGTGCTCGATGCAGATGGTACCAATCGAGAAAGCGGCCGAGAATATCGAGTAGCTTTTGCTCTGCGGCATAGCTGGGGATGCCTCGTAGATCGGCTTCAAAGCTCAAGGCCTCTGCACGGGTGCCCTGGTAGGTGTAGAGCTTCTGCTTTTTACCACGGCCCTGGCTGATGACGATCTGCCACCAGTCTTTGCCTTTTGTCGGGTGTGGTCTGATCGCCATGTTTGGCCTTTATAAAGAGCCCGCAGAGTGCTCCCTCGGGGAGGAGGGGTAATCGACCGTTTAGGAGCACCCCGCAGGCAACTGTAATTCTAGCTAACCTTGGCGACTTCCGTCGGGAATTCCTGCAACAATTTCAAACACTGTAGCAGATAGGCTATTGATTCAGTTCGTAGTAAGCCTTCATATTGCTTTCATAAAGCATATTAATTGTTGAAAAGTGTGGATAATATCTACGGTTAAGATTGGCAAGCACCCTGTTGCTGACTACAGATTCTGGGATATTGCATAGTTTTCGATAGGCGGTCATATTCGCATCCATCAACATTTTTATTGTCGAATAATGCCCTTCATATTTTTTCGAAAGAGCAGTCGTTACGTCTTGCTTTGCCTTTTGAGTGCTATACCTACAGACTGGATTTGCTCCAGCCGTTTTAACTAAAGGCCTCGTTGCGACACTAGGAACGTTATTGGGAGAGCTGCCAATATACCTTACGGGGTTCGGGGCCCAATCAGCGGACTGTTTAGTGCTTTGCCCGTTGAAGCTCCCGGCGCGACCAACGGCTGATCCGTCAGGATCTCTGACGATGTCATGGACTGTATCCCCATAAAGACTTATTTTCGGCTGTGCTGGTTTTGGTGGTGATTTTTTTACGACTTTTTTTTTAGCCCGATATTCCCAAGGGGGTTCTGGGTCGCCAGCCCATATGCCTACCTTTGATTTTTTTGCTTTTATCTCTTCGGTGACGATTAATTTTGACGCTTTTTTGGGGTAGGCCCAGGCGTGACCTTTCCGAACTAACAAGATGTTGAGATTTTTACCTTTAGATGTGGTTATTGTAGCTAACCTGCGATTGTTCTTGCCCCACCGTTTACTTTTGTAGCTGAACTTGCCGTTGCCCAAGCTCTTTTCGGTAAACGCTTTAGCGGCTTGCCCCCCTGGCTGTTTCATTTCTGGGCAATCAATACCAGCGAGGCGGATAGTTATTTGCTCTCCGCGAACCTTGGCGATGATTGTGTCCCCGTCAACCACACGGATGAGCTGCGCGGATGCCGCAAAAACAATGGTAGGGAGCAAAAAAAGAATTACTGCAATGGTGATCTTTTTATTCACTTCGCCACCCTCCCTATTTACAGAATGTTTGGCCAAGCGTGACCCAGTTGCCCGTTGAATTTAGCTTTACTACATCGATGATCTGGATAAGCGTACCAGCTGGCGATAAGCCAAAATCAGGTAAGACCAAACAAACATATTGCGCATAACCGTCACGGCGAGTGCCATCATCTCTAACGCCAACCGCAAATACTGTTGATGATTTCCAGGTAGCATCTAAGGCGGTTTTTTCTGCTGACCCTTGAAAGTGTTTGACTAAGGCTTCTTTGCCGCTCTCGGCACATAGATAGGTTGCTGTGGTGCAGATAAGTAGCGTTGCAAATACAATTAAGCGCATAAATCCCCTCCTGTTTAGCTTTCATTAAGTGATTCCCCAACCAAGTCGCCTCAGCTCTAGGCCGATTTCTCCGCCTGTAAGTCTGAGCCCCCTCCGACGTTTCTCCGCGACTCTATGGCCGAATCTTCGAGTATTCGTTGTGCTGCTTTTTTGATAGCCGGGTCTGCTACCCGGTAGTTATTGAGTAAGGTTTGTTCTTCTGCGTTCAACGAGCTTTCTGCTGTGTAGCTGTGCCCAACATCTGGGGGTTGGTCTCGCATGGGGCCTTCGCCTTTGCGAAGCCAATCAGACCTACAGTTCAAAATTTCAGCAGCCTTATAGAGTTTACCGTCTGGTATCCCTCTTTTCTTCCACGACCCAAGCGTGCTTTGTGTCTCGCCAATCAGCCGGGCAAGCTCCGAATATTGCGAAACATTTCCAACTTTAAACATTCGCTCAAATTGTTGTTCAGTAATATCCATAATTATTTTCTACGCAAATGCGTAGTTTGCACTTGACCAATTCGCAAATGCGTATTATCTTTGTTCTCGCGAACACGTTCACGGCTGAACATACCAAATAATCAAAGGATTTCACAATGAAAATCAATGGTGTTGAGACACGGGATGAATGCCGCAAGAAATATGGCAGCGTGGCTGAGTGTTGTCGGGTTTACAACGTCAGCACTCGGTTGTTTTACCTAACGGTCGCAGGCCAAAGAGGGGCTGGGCCGCGAGCTGACAAATCCAAGGCTATTCTCGACAGGCTGATCCGAGAGGGATTGTTAGTCGAGAAGGACGAAACAGACGCTGCATAGTAGATCAGCCATAGACCAATAATATCCATAAACACGGCAATGAAAAACTATAAAGGATAGGTAGTAATGGAATCATACGAGGCGATGCGCAGGGCAGTTGGTAATGATGCGGTGAAGGTGGCGAAGCGGCTGGGTCGGTCGAGTAGCCTGATGCACAAGTGGTGTGAGCCGACAACTGACTTTACCGATTGCGGCTGTTTTAACCCTCTGGATCGGATAGAGGGCGTGATCGAGGTTGCTCTGCAGTCTGACCGCCCATCGTGTGATGTGTTTGCTCCTATCTATTATCTGGCTCAACGCTTCGGCGGGCTGTTTCTGCCGGCTATCCCCGTAACACTTAATACCGCTGAGATCAGCGCCCAGTTGTTACGAACAGTCAAAGAAACTGGCGAGGTGTTCAGCGTTGCGGCTAAGGCGCTGGAAAAAGATGGTCTGTCACCTAATGAGCGGCGTGAAATTTTAAAAGAGACGCACGAGGCGATGGCTGCTTTTGCGGAGCTAACTCGCATGATTGAAGCAACAGGATGACTGTTGCAGAGATTGAAATCGCGGTCCGAAAGGCAGAGCGTTGCTTCGTCATGGTCCGTACTGACGCCGGACCAATTGCTTTCTGCATCACGAAAAAAGAGGTGCTGAGATCAGCTGAGGAGATTTCAGCAGGCGGGATAAAGGTCAATCTCAGCAAGGGCAATTGGTTATGGATCGGTTGAAGCAACCCACCAACGCGCAGCTTTTCGAGCAAATCGAAAAGCTGCAGCAGCAAGTCAATCAGCTGACGGGGTTGGTGGCATCGAACAATGACGTGGAGCCGGTGAGGCTGCCGCCGCGTGGGATGCTGCGTGACAGCAGGCGTCGGGCCGACGCGATTCTGCGACGGGAAAGTTTGGACTCTCGGAAAAACAGCTAATCAATTTTGTCAGGCACCCACAGTGCTGGCTTTGATCGGGGGGCTTTACCCCTCCCTAAGCTCCCCGGTCTTTTTTTAATTGTTGCCACGGAGGTTTGTTCTGGATTTGGTCCCGGTTTGCGCATGGTGTCCACCCGTTGAGATTCCCGTTGGTAAAGAACCAACTCATACCGTTTGCCGTGAGCATCTGATCGAGCGTTTCCCTGGTCAGGCAGAGAAAATTTTAGCAACTCAGCAAGTCAAAACGGCGGTCGAACTGGCCAACCCGTTTTTGGCACCTCAGACCTTTTGATGGAGTGTGACATGAAAAGTCGCAAGACTACGTTAGTCGGTTGGTTGTACATGATTTTGCTGCTGCTGGTGATGGGTTACGCGGGTGAGAGTGACTACCAGGACGCGAAGCGGATGCAGCAGATTGGGCCGCAGGATTATCGGGTGCATGTTTTAAGGGGGGAATGATGGCTAATCAAAAACACAATATTGATTGTTTGCGCTGCAAGAAAAACGGCCAGTGTCTGCGGACGTCAGAACATTGCCGAGCAACATGGTACGCCTGGACGCACAATGAAACATCACCAGATTGTCCCTTCTTTGAGTTGCCTAGTTTCAGAGGGATAGAGGGCGTTATCGATCATTCACAACAGGGTCTTTTCTAACAAATAAATATAAACTTTGTTGGGCTAGGGGGAATCCCCGAAGAGCGGACGCCTCACCGCCTGCCCAGCAATCCTTTGGGGTCATGATTGGAGGCGATCATGTTTGACACGAGTAAGACCAGGGCCGGTGAAAACTACCTGACTGAGGCGGAAGAAAAACAGATGTTCGATTACCTGAAGCAACTCAAGATTCCCCAGGCTGAGCGCGATTATGTGCTGCTAAAAACTTATCGGCTGCTTGGTCTGCGGCGGGTTGAGGGCGTGCGGCTGAATGTCGGCGATGTTTACGCTAAGGAACGGTTGCTGATCGATGCGCGGATCGCGGCCAAGGGTGCGACCGCTGAGTTGATCATCCCCTCTGAACTAAAGAAGCTATTTAAAGAATTTATGCGCTGGAAGCGGCAGGCGGGTGAATCGGTGGCGGCTGATGCGCCTTTGTTTGTGAGTCGTAACGGATCGCGGCTGTCGATTCGGGCGGTGAACGACATTATGAAGAAGTGGCTGACCGCAGCTGGGGTTGAGCACAAGGTGACCCCGCACGGTCTGCGGCATACCAAGGCGCAGCGGATTATTCGTGATGATCGATATCTGACCCCGGGGCAGCAAAAGAACGCTCTGCTGCTGGCGAACAAGCAACTGCGGCACAAGAGCATGAACAGCACCATGATCTATGTAGCGCCGGGCCGTGAAGACATGGCTGCGGCGGCGGAGATATAGTGATGAGTGTAGCGACCTATGATGTACGTGAGGCAGTGGCCCGGGTTGAGTGTGGAATGGTTGGCATAGTCGAGGCCCGGTTGCTGGTGGGTAAGCTGCAGGATATTACCTGGCGGATGACGAAGGTTGACGGTCTGCCGGTTGAGGTCTGCCGGCACTGTCACGGGCGGCGCGATATTGGGCATGGATCGATGTGTATAGCGGAGGATGTGGCGTGATGACGAGCGGAACTTTGGCCAAGACGGTCGACCCGATCAAGGCACCGAGTGGTGCGCTGATTGAACCAGGGACCGATTGCGTGGTGATGGGGGTCGAGCGTGAGGCGTTGCCGCCGATCCTACGGCTTGAGACGTTGGAGAATGAGCGTTTCGAGATCGAGGAATTTTTCTGCTTTGCGGATAATTTGCGGGAGGTGGCGTGATGATGGTTCAAAAAAAGAGCGAGACCATTGAATGAGCTGGCTCTTTTCGCAGGCGCTGGTGGAGGAATACTCGCAGGTCAGCTGCTCGGATGGCGAACAGTCTGCGCAGTTGAGCGTGATGCCTACGCCGCAGCTGTTCTGGCGCAACGACAAAATGACGGACTTCTCGATCTTTTTCCGGTTTGGTCTGACATCACAACTTTTGACGGCCGACCATGGCGCGGAATTGTTGATGTCGTTTCTGGTGGGTTTCCCTGTCAGGATATCAGCGCGGCGGGAAAAGGCTCAGGCCTGTCCGGAGAGCGAAGCGGACTCTGGTTTGAAATGGCAAGGATCATTCGCGAAGTACGACCCCGGTTTGTCTTTGTGGAAAACTCACCAATTCTCACTTCTCGGGGGCTTGGAGTCATACTCGGAAACCTGGCCGCGATGGGGTTCGATGCGGAATGGGGAGTGTTGGGAGCGGCCGACGTGGGAGCGCCGCACCAAAGGGACAGAATATGGGTATTGGCCTACACCGACGAAATCAGACGGCACAGGTGGACCAGGCTCCAGCGGGCGACAGGGCGGGGAGAACTTGAGGACTGCAGTAAAGACAAGACTATGGCCCACCCCGACAGTCTGCGGCAACAATCAGGCACCGAAAGCGGGCACAACTCGCGGCACGGGTCTGGCGACGGCGGTGCGGACCTGGCCGACGCCATGCGCAGCAGATTCGATGAGGAGCGGCCGGGGCGATCTTTATGCCAAGATCCACAACATCGGACGACAGAGGGAATTTCCGACTCCCCGGGCAACGTGCCGAGACATGGGCACTCTGATGATGTCAAGATTCTCTGGGACGGACAGGAAGAGTGGAAAAGACGAAGCTCAATACAACCCGAAGAATGGTGGGCCACTGAACCCTCCTTGGGTCGCGTGGCTTATGGGGTGGCCAATCAACTGGACCAGATTAAAGCCCTTGGAAACGGACAGGTACCAGCAGCCATGGCAGAAGCGTACCAACGCTTATTAAAAAGGATCGAATCATGACGCAAACCAATCCCAAGCACTTCAACATGGGCAACGTCTTTGGCCGGATCGTGATCGATTCGATCGAGCGCAAGCAGAGCCCCAACAGTGAATTTATAAATTTCCAGATCAATGTCTCTGGTCGTCACTGCGGTTCTGCCAAGGCATTTTGCCGGATGTGGAAAACCGAGGCGATTGATGCCTTTTGGTCTCATGTTCGGGCGCGGCCGCATGATCCGCTCTATCTGAGGGGATTTTTCGGCCAATACTGGGACGCGCAGAATACGGTCTTTACCACTTTTACGATCCACAAGTGGGAGGTGCGGGAGAGTGATCCGCGGGCGGCTTTCATCCTCAAAGGTGAAGTCGACGTGATCAGCGCGGTCAAGGGCGGTCAGCGGTTACTGCTGAATTACAGCCGGGAAGGGCAGGAGACCGAGCGATTTGAGTACTGGTTGCAGGATGAAAAGTTTCTCGATACCCCTGCGGCTGGTGACTTGATCGAGGTTAAGGGTTATTTGCGGCAAGAACAGCCTGAGGATGATTTTGGGGGAAGCACCGGCCCGGTGAGGGCTTATCTCGAACAGTTGAGGGTGATTTCATGAATGTTGAAGCTTGTGACCTCTATTTTCGCGAGAAAATGGCGCAGATGGCCAGGGTGGTTGAAGAGAAGTATCTGGGTGCGGTTGCCGGCGCAATGGATTGGGGCCGCCAGAACTTGCCTGAGGTTGCTGAGCGCTGTGATGCCAAGGCGGATGAAGATTTAACCGCCTTACGTAATAACGGGCTGATTGATGATTTCAAACCGGTTGCTTTGGATTTTTGCCGGGCACGGCTGGAGTTGTACAAGGGTCATGCTCTGGCGATGGAGGCGGCGGCTTAACTGATGTCTGATTTTGCCACGATCAAAGAAGCGCTCAATCTGCAAAAGGTCATCGAAAACGCGACCAGCCAGGTGATGGGCAAAGATCACCTGCCGGAGTGTCCGTTTTGCGGTGGTCATGACTGCTTTTCTATCCCGAAGGATAAGGACTTTTTCAAGTGCTTTCAGTGTGATGATAAAGGGGATGTTTTTAATTTCCTTGAGAAGTTTCACAGCCTGGACAGTGCCGGTTCACTGAAAATGGCCGCTGAGCTTGCCGGAATTCCCCTGGAGGAAAAAAAGAAGCGCACAACAAAACTGAGCACCACCGATAAGATCCGCCTCGAGGCGACGGCTTACTATCACGCTCACATGCTGAAAAATGGCGGCAAGGATTATCTGATCAAGGAACGCGGCCACGATCTGAAGACCCTGGAGAAGGAACGAGTCGGCTTCAGCGATGGCGGACTGGTTGATCATCTGCTGAGTAAGGATTTTACCGAACGACAGATTCTTGAGAGTGGCCTGGCTCGTGAGCGTGAAGTGGATGGCGGCCGCCGGGTGGTGAATGATTTTTTCGGCAAGGGGCTGGTGATCTTCCCGCATTTTTCGGCGGGTAAGGTGCTGCACTTCACCCAGAAGGATCCGGCCAAGAAGCTGAAGTATCAGTTTCCGGCAAAGCAGCGCGATAAGCGCTGGGCCTTCTATGGCCAGGACGCCATGGACAAGTATGACGAGATTTTACTGGCCGAGGGTGAGAACGACCGTCTGCAGGTGTTGAATACCGGTGTCGGCTACGTGATGGCGATGATCGGCCAGATCAGCGATGAGCAGATCAAGGTTTTGAAGAAGCTCTGTGCGGGCAAGAAGCTCTATCTGTGGGTCGATAACGATAAGGCGGGTTGTGATTATATCCGCAAGATCTGCAAGGGGCTGAAGGGTTTGAATGTCCGGATCATTGTCTACGGAAAGGATGGCGATGATCCGGATGCTTATCTGCGAGGGTTCGAAGGCGATCGGCGTAAGGAGATCCGCCGGCTACAGCTGGATGCCGTCGAGTTCATCAGCTGGGAGCTGCAACAGGCGGCGGCGCTTTCATCCCTGGAAGAGAAGCTGCTGCACCTGAAGGAAGAAAAGATTTTTCAGCTGATCGGCCAAGAACAGGCGGTGCAGCAAGATATCTTCCGCGAGAAGTTGGCGGTTCTTGGTTTCAGCACGGCGGCGATTGAGCAGCAGCTGGATTTCAGCCAGGACCTGCTGCAGCAGATTCAGCAGCAGACGATGATGGTCGACAATCCGAAGGATATCGACCCGATCAGGATGGCTGAAACGATCTTTCGTTTCTTTGCTCATCATGGCCGTTTCTACTTCGATGCGGATAACACGGTGTGGCTGATCTATCAAAACGAGACCTACGAGGTCCATAACAACACTAAGTTCAATGCGTTGATGTTGAAGATGACGCGCATGATCATCAGCCAGACACCAGGCGGCCAGGTCTGGGATGCGCTGAAGCATACGGCCTACAATAACGGACGGCGCATCGATCGCTGCAGGTGGATCCACACTGATTCGGTTAAGGACACCATCTACCTGAACTTGAACGGTCCGAACAACACAATTTTGAAGGTTTCCCGCCAGCATATCGAAGAGATCCAGAACGGCATGAACGACGATCATATATTGCTTTCGTCATCACCTAAAATCGCGCCGATGAACTGGCTTCCGGATGTCGATATTCAGGAGGGGATGACGGCACTGAAGGAACTGGTTTTCGATAACCTGGCGATCAAGAAAGAGCAGAAGTACCTGGTGTTGTCCTGGTTAATCAGTGGTCTCTGCCCTGACTTGGCGCCCTACCAGTTTTTGATGAAGTTTGGTGGCTATGCCTCATCGGGCAAATCGACTGCGGCAAAGTTTCTGTCGACGATCTTTTTCGGCAGTGATGAGCTTTCGGATCCGTCAGGCGCAGCGGCTTTTTCCAATGCGGCGCAAAACCCGCTGTTGGTCATCGATAATTTGGAGAACAAAGACTTGAACCGGGGTATGCAGAAGTTTCTGCTTCTTGCGGCCACCAGGGGGCAAAAGGAGAAGCGCAAGGGCGGCACCGATACAGGTACGGTCGACGAGAGTCCGCGGGCTTTGATCTGCGTCACTGCGATCGAGCCGTTCACCCTGTCGGAGCTGATCACTAGGACGTTCGAAATCCCTTTTGACCGACGGGTGCATGGCGACGATTCATTCTTCGAATCGGAGGTGCTGGAGAACCTGAAGAAGAAGCGGGATTTGATCATGTCGGCGATGATCCGCTTCATCCAGAAAGAGATTCTGACCAACCTTGAGATGCGCAAGCATTACATGGCGATCCTCAACACGATGTTCAAAGGTCACTCCAAGGATCGAAGCAACGCCTACCTGGCGCTGCTGATGCTGATCAATTCGAAGATGCTGAAGTATATCCCTTTCTACGGGCCTGAAGATCTGCTTCACGGTGTTGAATCCGGAGAAAAAGAGATCTATGAGGCTTGGATCGCTGAACAGAACAACGCGGCCAGGGAAACAGAAACGGGTTCGAACTACATCCTGCAGCTGCTGGGTGTCCTGATTCGGGAATATCTACAGGTTAACAAGCATAAGAGCGAAACGGAGATTGTCCAGGGGTATCAGGATCCGGTCTTTGTTATGGAACATAAGGACTACGGTCTGACGATCTACAAGACTCTGTCGGAATCAAAGGTTGATGGTGATGGAGAAAAATATTTGAGCTCAACGATTGAGTTCATGGCCACCAGCGCCAACATTGTCGATGCTTTTGACATGCTTGCGAAGAATACGGGCAAGGGTAACCCATACCATTCAGCATCAATATTCACCTCACGGCTACGCAATGACAAAAGCGTGCTGGCAAAGAGTGGTTGGAAGCTGGTCGAATCTGAGAAAGAGCACGTAAAGCCGTACTTCAAGATCGTCAGTGGCGAAAGGATCTTCAAATTCCGCCATACGCTGATCAGTGTCTAGTGCAGTCGTTTGAAAGTGGTGCAGTCCTGTTCAGGGACTTGGTGCAGTTGTCAGAATAAATAGCAGGACAGTGAAGAAATAGGGGCAAATTAGCCGTTTTTTTCTTTTGTTAAGGTTCTTGCCCGCGCGTAGGGCACATTTTTGAGGGACTGCACTAACTGCACTAAATTTAGTTAAGTATTTATTTTTATTAGACTAAGGCTTGGTGCAGTCGGTGGTGCAGTTGTGGTGCAGTTGGTGCAGTCGGTGGTGCAGTTGGCGGGGGTATTTTCGAACTGCACTAAGGCGCAAACCTAGGTGTCACGGTAGCTTGAGGGAGTTAGTGCAGTTGGTGCAGTGATTTAAGTGCCCTAGGGCTGGCTGATATCCTTAATATTTCTCTGGATCAGCTGGCCGCAGGCCTAAAGACTTCTTAAAAAAAGACTTTGGGGAAGTTTTTGGGGGAGTCTTCTCAACACCCTTGAGCGTAGACCAGTAGCGGGCTTGGATCAACCCTGTGCTGCCTCGTTTCGCTACCTGGATAAAAAAGGGCTCAGAACGAACCGAAAAAAGCTAAATGCAGACTGCACACTCTTACAAACTGTGCAGTTCAATAGGGTGATGGCAACCGGATATCAATAACTTAGGAGAGCGAGACATCATGAAGTGTGCAGTACGACAGGCAATGACCGGCATCCAGTACCCTCCCCCCCTCAAAAGAAACATGCAGAAAGCCATATATCCCCCCCCAGAGCTCGCTCATATCGGGAGCTTCTTTCAAAAGCCTTTTTCCCAAAGCGGGGGGCGCGGGGGGGATGCTTGAGTCTTATCTGGTCGACTGGCGTGAGCACTGCTTTATCCAACGGGGGCAGCAGCCTCGTGGTGTTCAGCAATATGAACGGGTGGTCAGGGGGTTCTTTGTCTGGATCGAGGAGAAGGGCTTTTCTGCGGACCCTGAAAAGGTTGCAAAGGACCACATCACTGAATGGCAGCGTTCGATCTTCTTTGAACATGGAAATATTTCGAACCGCACCAGGGCAAGTAAGTTGTCAGCGCTACGCTCATTCTTTGGCTTCTTGAAATATTCGGGATTGATCGACATCGATCCGACCAAAGGGATCCCCTCACCAAAGATTCAGCCTGCCCTGGCTAAGAAGTTCAGCACCGAAGAGTTGCGCATGCTCTTTGCCGCTCCGGATCTCTCGACCCATATGGGTGTGCGTGACCTGGCTATTTTGAAAACCATGTATGCCGCTGGGCCCCGCGTTGAGGAACTGGTCAACCTGAACTCTCATCATATCCACGATACCGGCGGATATATCCGGCTGGAGATCATCGGCGGCAAAGGCGGTAAGAGCCGCACCGTCACCCTGCGCACCAACCCCAGTCGCACCCTGCGTGAATGGTTACTGCTGCGCGAGCAGATCGATAGTGAGTCCCAGGGAATATTCATCGGTCTGCGTGGGGAGAAAGAAAGGATCTCAACCCGGCAGGTCCTCAACATCATCAAAAAATACGCCGGGTTTATCGGAATAGAGAGTGCCGACGCATTCTGCCACAAGATGCGATCGACTTTTGCCAGCGACCTGTACGACAGCGGCAACGACAAGTGCCCCCACTGCAGTCACCCTATCCATTATGTGGGCCTGCTGGAGGTGCAAGCCCAGATGGGACACGAAGATCCGAAAACGACCCAGGGTTACATTGCAATATCAGATCGAGTCTTGCGCAAAACTGCCATTCCAGACCGTCGATTTCGTGAAATTGAGGAGGAACTCTGATGCCACGCGGAGAAAACAAGGAGGTCATTGCAGATCTGTTCGACCAGCTGCACACCGAATTCGGGAAATTAGCTCCACAGATCATCGAAACGATGGTGATCTGCCTCGGAGGGAGCCGCGTTACCTTCCCTGATGTTGAATTTCTATACCGACAGGAGCGCGATCACAGGATAGCAATCGAATTCAACGGTGTGAATTATGACGAACTGGCAATCAAGTATCGGCTGAGTGTTCGCCATGTCCGCAATATTGTAAAAGGAGAAAGTTAGTCGCCATGGAACGTTTCGAAGGAAAAGTATATTTAAAAAAAACGGCATGGGATGGGATGGCCAAGCTTGGCGTTATCAGAGTGGGCAGAGATAGATATGCCGTTTATTGGTGTAGTAAAAACGGAAATTATACACCGTTTTTACCAGACATTTTTCAAGACTCGACTTGTCGACACGGGATGCAGATGCTGCTCGATACTTGGGCGGCAGAAAAGCAATTAAGGGCCGCATGATGAGGGCAATGCTAGCAATATTTATAATCCTGATGACAGCGACTGAATGTCTGGCCGCGATCCGCCCGGTTTGGCCTCCAGGTCGCGCCACGACGTACGCAGTGCACATTACCTGCTCTGACGATTGGGGAACCACGAACTGGGTTGAGCAACGCGCCAGTAATATTGTTTGGCTCGGTCGCCGGACTCGCCGTCCATACCGTACCGTCCGGCCTGTTTGCCCTTTGGATGGTAGTTGGGCCGAGGTTACGCTGATCGAGACATGGTCCACATATTTACAATCGCAGGACCCACAAGAATGATCGATGCCTTAACCAAACACCTGTCACCCTCGGTTGCAGATGCTGTGCTCGCCGACTACCAGGCAATAACACGCCTGCTGGTGCGCGGCGCAATAACGCCAGACGAGGCCTCCGCAGCAAGAGAACGATTGACCGACAAATTAATAGATCTGCTGGGGATATCCCCAACAAACATGAGAGAGGTTGCATAACCGTGACAAATACGCAGCCTGTGCCATGAATGGCAGCGCTACTAATTCACCCTCGGGCTAAACCTGTCTGTTTATTTGAGTCAGAAATTTAACGCCTGAGGCCAACAGAAAGGGCACAAAATGCCGAAGTGTTGCAAATACACATGGGACAACGGTCAATGTTCGTCCTGTGGAAGGCAGACAAAAAAAGGACTTTTAAAACCGAAAATGCTCATTTGTCGCGCCTGCGGCAAGGAATGGCCAGAGAATGCCGCACACCACTGCAAAGGGATGCCGATTTGATTTTTAGGCAAGGTCATTAGCGCAAAAATGATAAGCGGCAAGCTCGCCGCAGAAAGGGTTTACCAATGAGATTTTTAAACGTGATAGTAGTCTGCCTGGTCTGGTCCGTCTTGATGGGCTTGTTATCTGGATGCACTGTTCTCGAGATAGCGGACATGGTTTTCGATGATGATAATCTCTACCGCGGCACTGTGGAGACAGTTGACCACCGTGCCGGCCAAACCTACGTGAAATTTGATGATAGCAGCACTCTTTACCAATGTGGCTCAGCTGGCTGGGTGGATGTAGGCGACTGGATTGAGGTTAGAGATATGCATGGTGATGGCTGTGTTTTCTCAAGATAACGATTAGAGGTGAGACGCGCCGACGAACTGCTGGCGGATCACCACACTTTAAGGCCACAGAACACAACTATTGCGCGTCGTCTCGAGCGACTTGTTAGGCGCGGATCGGAGGGTATATGGGAAGCATCAAAAGAGGGGAGCATCATTTGTTTAAGTGTAGGTCAGTGTGGGGTGATTTGAATGGCATTGATGTTTATTCGGTTGACGCGAGTTTTTGTTGCCCTGAATGCGCCGGTGAAACCTTCACCCTACACAAAACCGAGTATTCAGACATTAAATGCAGGAGCTGCGGCGAGCCTATAAGTTTGGGGGGCAGTGGCGAAAAGAAAAAATATAATTGCGGGGTTCTTAATTGCGGTGGCGGTGAGTGTGTTCATGAGCTGACCGACGAAAAGTGCCCGTTTTGTGGAAAGCACATGGTCAAAGTTAAGCCCACTGGCTTTATGTTCTGCTCGAATGACACGCTAATTTGTGATTACGAGACGAATTTTCCAGCTGGAATGGTAAGCGCCTAACGAACTACGATCAGCTGCGGGACCACCGCAGAGCGAGGATTAACGCAATGGGAATGTGTGATCACGGTGTACCGCTGGATAATATTTGCGATGCTTGCGAACTTGGACTGGGAGTTGGAGAAGCAGCCAGACCCACCCCGTCCGCTGGATTAGCCTTGTTAGCTGGCTACCTTGTTGAGTGCAAACCGACTGGACAATGGACTTTTTCGCAAAACGCGAATATGCAGAAGTAAGAAAAAGCGAGTTAGAGGCTTGCGGGTGGCCAGACATTGAGATTACGCCGCTGTATCGTGCCAAGGCCTGCTAACGGGGCGCGATAACCGGAGGCGGGGTGCCTTTGCGGTTAGTAGCGCTTCTTCAAATTTAAAGCAGACGTATGTTTCTTCCGGTTGATTAGTTGGTTCTATTGCGCTGCTTGCAGGAGCGAATTTATGGGAACAAATGAATATTTAAAAAAGATGAACCTCGACCAATTACATTTTGCTGTTGAGAGAGCTAAGCAGCTTATTGCGGAAAAACAGGGTGAAAAGAAGGTAGTCCTCTGGCGCGTATGCGAGCGAAGCTTGTGTCATAAAGAGTTTGCAGAAGGCGACTATCTTTTGGCCGTGGACTTTTTGGCTGAAACTGCACGAGAGATGGAGCGGACCGGCGCAGACCTGTGTGAAAAAGAGCTAGGGCTGATTTGTGAGATGATGCCCGAAAGTGAAGCTGCTGAGCGTGCGATTAAGCAATAGAACAGGATCTAAACAGACACAACGGCTGTATAACGCTTTCAACGGGGGATCTATGAACGCAACAGAAACACTGAAGAAGATGCGGGAACAGATGATGATGCAGAGGTATCGCCGCCGGTCGATTGATGCCTATACGCACTATGCGGCCCAGTTTATTGATCATCTGCGTATTTGCGATACTACCTCCACCCGCGAAGATCGAGTTATTTCGTATTTGACTAAACTAGCAGTTGAGGACCAAGTTTCAGCATCGACTCAAAAGGTTGCTCTTTGTGCGATTAAATATCTATATGAAAGTGTTTTGCGGTTTGATCTTGGAGATATTTCCAAGTTCACCCGGTCGCGGCGGGTGAAGCGCCTACCAGAGGTCTTTAGCCGCAAAGAGGCCTGGGCCGCCCTGGATCTACTTGAGGGTGATGGCTGGATCTGGGGTGCATTGATGTACGGTTGTGGTTTGCGGCTGATGGAGGTTTACCAGTTGCGGGTCAAAGATATCGACCTCGATCGCCAGCAACTCACCGTCAAAGATGGCAAAGGCGGTAAAGACCGGATCCTTCCTCTGCCAGAAATGCTGTCAGCACCAATCGAAAAACACCTGCGCAACCTCCGCCGAAGCTTTGATGATTTCTCCGGCCGCTCCGTCAAGGTTTCTTTGCCATGTGCTCTGGCCCGAAAATACCCATCAGCCCCGGGTGAATGGCGCTGGTTTTGGTTGTTTCCTGCCTCGGGCCCTGCGCGTGACCCTAAATGGGGAGGACTGCTGCACCATGTCCACCCCACGGCGATTCAAAAGCGCATCGTCAGGGCAATCAAGGGTGCTGGTATCACTAAAAAAGCTGGTTGTCACACCTTCCGCCACTCGTTTGCAACGCACTGGCTCGAAAATGCCGACGGATCACATGAGGTTGCTCTGCTCCGGCTTCAAAAGCTGCTCGGTCATGCCGATCCATCGACAACGATGCTCTATCTGCACTTGATAAAACAGAATACCGATGTGCCCAGCCCGCTTGATGTGCGGCCTGTTGCTGCGTGATTAATGCAGTGATCTGCCAGATCACCGCTTGAATATTTGATATGTAGCCTCATAAGGGCTGGAATTTTATCCAGTTCGCGGGAGGCTTTTTTGAATCAGGAAGATAAACAGACGACTCTTGAGATGCTTCCGGATCAGATTGATGATCTGAAGCGGCGAATTGATGACGGGGAAAAAGGCCTGCTCGATAAACTTGAAGTGTTGTTGAGGCTTCAGGGCTCGCTACGTGTTGATCTCGAAGATGATGACGGCGAAGATCCGCTGCTGAAACGGTTGCGGGTCAAACGTTCTTACAATCTGAGCCCTGCCGCACTAGCCGCCCGCCAGCAGAATGCCCAGAAGTCGACCGGTCCCCAAACTCCCGAAGGTAAAGACGCCAGCTCTCGCAACGCCTGGAAGCATGGTGCTCATGCTCGGCGTCGGGTGCTAGGCTTCGGCAAGCCCTGTAAATCCACCTGTCCTGATTACCCCTGCTCCCTGGTTAATGACGGTGATGTTCTCCCGGGTCAAGACTGTCTGAACAAAGAATATTTCGCCGAAACCCTGAATGCTATTTCTACCGCCCTGACTGACGGTGATCTGACCGGGGTGAAAGAGATCGCCACGCTGCAGTTAGGTGGCACGTTGCAGGTAATCGAAGAGCTGCAGGCGTCAATTTTGGAATATGGCGTCTACATGAAGAGCGAAAAGCTCAACAAGGATGGTGGCGTGATCGGCTACGAGCTGAAACCGAATCCGTCCTTGTTGCCGCTCTCGAATCTGCTGAAGGCTGCTGGTGTGACCTTGCCTGACTTTATGATCACCCCAGCCGCAGTTGAGCGGAAAAAATCGAATGATGATGCGGTCGGTAAGTTCGCCGATTTGTTCAGGGATGCTGGCGAAGGGTTGGCTGCAGCTCGCAAAAAGAAGGACGAATGACCGTCGCTCTGCTCGAGAAAGCCCCCGAGGTTGAATACCCAGGGCTGGTTGTTCCGCCGCCAATGGAGCCGCTGTCTGCTGAGGCGGATCTTGGTAAGGGGATTATCGTTCCGGCCGCGACTTTTGAGCGTGTGCTTGAGGAGCTTGACTGGACTTGGCAGCAGTTGTCTCGCGGTGAGTTTCCTGCGGCGATCTACAGGCGGGGGAAGGATACAAAGGAACGATTGCAGATTCTGCAGCTGGCAATCATCTGCGAAGATCCGCTGTTATGGTGCACCGCTTTTCTGCGTGAACCTGAAGATATCGACCACAAGGACCCATACCAGTTCTTTGATTATCAGGTGGAATCGTTGCGTTGCATGACAAGTGTTGTTCACCAGGACGCCGCCGAGGTTGGCAAGACTCGCGAGATTGTTGCCTGGTCTACGTGGAGAAACCATACCTGCCCCGGAGGATCCGGACTGATCGGTGCCCCGCTCCAGGTGCATTTGGATGAGATCATCGACGCCAAGCTGGATCAGCTGTCGTACAACCGGACGCTGGAAAAGCGGCTGATCAAACACAAGAAGCAGCCCTATACCCAGTTCAAGTTTCAAAACGGTTTCAAAGAGGATTACCGCCCCGCCGGGTTCGACGGCAACGCCTATCGA
This sequence comes from Deltaproteobacteria bacterium, assembly GCA_024279255.1. Lineage (GTDB taxonomy): Bacteria > Desulfobacterota > Desulfuromonadia > Desulfuromonadales > Geopsychrobacteraceae > Geopsychrobacter. The sequence goes on from JAJRRT010000049.1 coordinate 27,978, forward strand.
GGCGTACACGCCAAAACCTTCGGCATTATTGATGAGGCCGCGAAGAAGAAAAACCCGAAACAATGGTCTGAGTTTTGGAGGGCGCTAAAACCCTCAGCGACCGGTCGCGTCTATTCTGTGCCAGATGGCGATCGCGAATCGGGATATTACAAACTGACGATGCGGGCAACCGGTACGGCAGACGATGGACAGGAGGATCATGAGGATGAAAAGTCCGCTAGCGAAGATTTTGACAATTACACCTGGACGCTCTTCCGCTGGGGCAAAGACCTTATGCCCGCTCCTTACTGGACGCCGCAACGGAAAAAATTCTACGTCGATCAATACGGTGGCGAAGATTCTCCGGACTACCGGCACAACGTCCTCGGCGAACACGGCGATCCGGAAAATTCTGTCTTCCCCTGGGCGCAGTTAAAGCATTGCATCCGCGATATTCAAGAATACCGGGTTCTGAAGGTGCTGGTTGATACGGCCAAGCAAGAGGTGCTTATCAAAGGTTATCGCTGTGATTATGTCATCGGCAATGACGGCCCGCAGACCAGTGAAGTGATATTGCGTGATGAGCTGTTCGACCTGACCCAACTGTTTAAGCTGGATGACGATGGCGACAGCCAGTTCAAACAGATGATTCGTGATTATTTTATTTCGGTACCGGGATTAAAAAGAGGCGGCGGCGACTTCGGTTTTGCTCCAGATCCAACTGAACTGACGCTGTGGAACATCATCGGCAAACGCGATCGGCTTGTTTCGCGGCTGCAGCTGAAACAGGTGACCTACGATCAACAGTGCCAAGCGCTCGATGCGCTGGATGATCTGTGCGCCTCGGCTGATGATTCGATGAAGTGGGGCACCGATTACGGCAACGCCGGTAGTGCTGTTGCTCACGACCTTCAGGGCCTACAGATCTATGAGCATAAAAGCTACGAAGATCGTCTGCGCGGCTTCATGTTCCAAAGCACGACCGACAATATTGATGAAAGTGGAGAGCCACTGACCGACGCAAAAACCGGCAAACCGTCAAAAATAACCCTGAAAGAGCTGGCGACTGACCTGATCGTCAAACAGATGCAACGACAGCTACTGGAGCTACCGGCTGATCCAGATATCATCAGCGACTATACCAATCACACCTGTCGGATCGGCGAACGGCAGCGGATCTATAACAAGCAGAAGGATCATCTGATCGACTCGCACCGCACCCAGAAGCTGGCCGGTGTGCTTGGTAACGAGATGGAGGATATTTTCGTATGATCAAGGACATGACACTATTGACCAGCCGCAAACGGCCCCAGCGCAAGAAGAAGAGCCCAAGCAGTAGCAGCACCGTGCAGCTGCGGCCGAACAATGGGCAAGGGCCATTCACCGCCGGTTTCCGTAAATTCATCGTTCGCAAGGTAGATGGTCAGTTTTTTGAGTTTTTGCGAGAAGCGATCCCGCTCATGGACGCCGCGATCTGGCGACTGGTCTCTCTCGATGGACATATCATCGTTGAGGGAGATAAGTCCGGGCTGGTTGATGAGATTCAGGACTGGATAGACAACGTGCCGGTCAACGATCTACAGACTGGCCTGCAGGCCTATCATCAGAATTTCAGCAACGAGGCTTTTGAACAGGGATTTTCCCTCGGGGAGTTTGTCGCCAGTAAGCGGCGTGATGATATCGTTGGGCTACGGGTCGCCGATAGTAAGTTCATTAAGTTCAACCGCACCCCGACGGCTATGGAGATCTGGCAGAAAGCCGATGGTGACCTACAAGAACGGCTGCTAAACCCGGCAAATCTGCTTTACTGGTCGATCAATAACGAAAACCAAAACCCCTACGGTACCCCCCTGTTTCGTAGTTGTGAGTTTGTCGCACAAATCATGGCCACCATGCACAACTCGCTGCTTAACGCCTGGGAACGTTTCGGCGACCCGTCTTTTTCTCTGGTTTACAAAACCAGCAAAAAAGACGGAACCAACCACCAAGAGCGCGTCGAGTCCCTGGCCAAAGATCTTGATTCTGTGGTCCGCGCCAAACGCTTAGGCAAAAGTGCAGATTTTGTCCACGCTATCGATACCAACAGCAGCCTGGATATCAATATCATTGGGGCCGAAGGCCAGTTGCTTGAACTCGAAGTTCCCGCCCGCCACGTCGCGGAGCAGATCGTCTCAAAAACCGGACTGCCTCCATGGATGCTTGGACAGCATTGGAGCACCACCGAACGCCTGGCTGAGTTCGAAAGCGAAATGGTGCTGGCTGATGTCACAACGCGCCAGACCGCCAAACTGCCGACTTTCAATCGGATTATATCAACCCTGCTGAAGATGCGCGGTCGCAGTTGGAAAAAGGGTGATTGGGAACTGAAATTCCAGCAAGTCAACCTGCACGATATCGAAAAGCAAGCCCGGGCGCGTTTCCTTAATTCTCAGGCGGATATGATGGGGACTGAGCAGCAAGAAGAAAAGGAGTCTGGTAGCTACAGCATAAAAAAAAAGCTCTAACTGCTGACTGCACCTGCGGTCAGCACCACACCAAAGAGATTCACCGCACCGACCTTTGGCCGGTCCTCGATCGGCTTGAAGAAAACTTTGAGCACCGGCTGAAAAGCGACTGGGACCAGCTGCACGATAAGGTGAAAAACATCCTCGGCCTGGGCGTTGCGCTTCCGGAAAAAGGCATCAGCCGTGACAGCTTTACGTTTTCAACAGAAGAACGCGCCCAGGTCATGGTCGAGATGCGCAACTGGATCGGCACTTACAAGATCGATGAAGAAGATTCGCCGATCTCATGGTATTACGGCGAATCATACGGTCTCGGTTTAATTCAAGCCGCAGATCTCATCGGCAAGGGACGGCCGATTCTCGACATTCTCAAAAATCAAGAAATCCTCGATAAGCTCAAAAAAGAAGGCTTCGCCCTAGTCAAGGATAACGCCACCAAGCGAATCAAGAACAAGATCCTGACCGAAATGGAAGCCTACGCCATTGCGGGCAGTAATCCGCGTGAAGTTGCCGCCCGCCTGAACAAATTATTTGAGGATGGCAACAGTGATTGGGAGCGCCTGGCCCGCAGTGAGTTGAGCATGGCTGCCGAGCGAGCCAAGGAAGAAGAGTGGAAGGCTTGGGGCATTGAGACCATGGACTTTGTGCCTGCGCCGGATGCCTGCCCGATCTGCACGGCCCTGGCTGGGGAGTATAAAATTAATGAATGCCCGCTGCCGGTAGATGACACCCACCCGCGTTGTCGCTGTGCCAGACGGCCTGGTGCCGACGTCGATACGCGGAGCTTGCAGCGCCCGGAAGAGCCGAAGCCAGCGGGGTTTGAATTCGTTGAGGCGCTATCTCTGAAAGAAGCGGAAGAGTGGGCCCGCAACAATGGCCTGGCCGATCTGATTTCATACAAAGGAGCCTCAGTCGAGGTCGCCAACGAATGGAACCGTTCGGTATTCGATCACATCACCCGTTTTCCGATGTTGCGCGAGAACCTGAAGTTTATCGGCACTACTCAGGAGCGCCAACGGGCCTTTGTACGGCTGTACGTTGCTGACCTGCGAGAGAGGTATCCGACCTACAGTGAAGAATCGCTGATCAGGCTTGCCAGAAAACAGGCAGGGAAAACACCAGGCAGTGTTTATGCGTATTCAATCAATGATCAGTACACGAGCGGCATCAGCGTCAATTCAAAGTGGGCGAAAACGGCTGACAAGTTCAAGAATAACCTGGCATCAGACGTTGTGTCTGGCTTTCATCCAGTTGGCTGCGATTCGGTGCGCTCGGTGGTTGATCATGAGATGGCCCACCAGTTGGATAACCTGCTAGAGTTACGTCGCAGTGACGAGTTCAAGGAAGTAATGCAAGGATTCTTTGCTGAAGGTGGAAACATTCCGAACGATCTGTCACGCTACGCACTTAAGAACCCGGGTGAAACAATCGCCGAGGCCTGGGCCGAATATCTGAATAACGAAAGCCCGCGCCCGCTCTCGAAAAAGATCGGCGATCTGATAGAATTAAAATACACGGCTAAATTCGGAGGTAACTCATGATCGGCCCAGCGCCATTGTGCATGGAGTGTAAACATCTGAAGGAGAACGAGCCTGGTCAGTTCGGGTTCCGCTGTGCCGCTTTTCCTGAGGGGATTCCTGAAGAGATTATCAGTGGAGAAATTGAGCACCGCCAGCCCTATGAGGGGGATAACGGGATCCAGTTTGAACCCGTGACAGAATAACACCCAAACCCAACGAGGAAATTTTAAGGCCCTGACAGAAATGTCGGGGCCTTTTTTTATTCTCCCCGAAATTTGTGCAGTGATCTGCCAGATCACCGCTTGAATTTCTGCTATTCCGACATCATGAGCCAAACCAAGGGAACGCGAATGAAGCAAGGACAGGTTGGAAAGATCGGTACCAATCACACCGCTTCAGACTGTAACGAATTCGATGGCCCTGGTATCGAAGTCACCAAGGAGAGCAACGATGACGGAAAAACTCGTAAAACTAATCGCACTGATTCTGGGACTTGACCCGAAGGACGAAGCACACTTTACCAAGTCACAACTTCCTGATTCGCGTGTCCTTGCTGAAAAGCTGGGAGTATCGGTCTCTGCTGCCGAGCGCGACGAAGCCTTTGAGGCTTTCAAGGATCAGTACCCCGAGGAAGCGACCACCATGCTTGCGGTATTGAATCCTCCTGACGACGATCCGCCGGCAGAAGATGAGCCCGCCGCCGAACCAGCAAAAAAGGCTGACGAATCCACAATGATCACCGGTCAGGATGCCCTTAAGCATCTGCGTTCTAAAGGACACAAGGTCTGATGCCATTCATCCGTGGTGAAAGCAAAGGGCCGGTCAACGCAGGCCATAAACAGATTGCTTGTCAGAAGAGTGTCGTTTCTGCGGTTGCAGTCACTGACACGATGCTAGGCATGATCAACGGCTATGCCCTTGATCAGCTGAAGGCCGAAGAGATCTTTGTCGGCAAACAATTGCTGGCACATAACGGCATCGATCGTGATCGGGAACGTTTCCCCGAGCAAATCCTTGACGATTTCGCCAATACCCTGCCTGGCAAGAGTGCCCTGTACGCGCATGACCGTGGCAAGTTCCTGCCGCTCGGTCTTTATTTCGATGCCAAAACCGAAGAGATGACGGTCGAGCAGTTCAAGGCGCTGACCGGTAGCGACCCGCGCTTGCCAGAGGGCACGACATCGGTCAAGGCGTTGTGGGCCTGGTACTACGTGGTTAAAACTCCAGACGTTGAGAGTGTGCTGAAAAATATCAATGGTGGCACCTATCGCCATTGGAGTATCGGTTTTAACGCTGCGAGCATTGTTTCGATCAAGAACGACCCGAACGGCTCGGTGCTCTATTGGGAATATGTCGCCCCGGCCGAAGCCCTGGAGGGCTCATTGGTCTGGCTCGGCGCCCAGCAGGGCGCAACCTCACAAAAATCCGCCGACTTAAAGTCGGAAGAATCTGACTCTACAAAGGAGATAGGAATCATGAAGACTCTGTTGCTGCTGCTTGGCACTGTACTGGGTAAAGCGTTCGGCGATAACACGACCGAAGAACAAGCGGTCGAGGCCGTCAAGTCTGCGCTGGGCGCGAAGGATGCCCGGATCACCGAGCTCGAAACCGAGGTCACTGGTCTCAAAGCCAACGCCAAAATCGGTGAGAAATACCTTGAGGACCAGGCTGCAGAATATACCCGACTCAAGGTTCTGCTCGGCGAATGTGAAGAAACCGAAGAAGCCAAGACCGGGAAGACCGGGTTCGCCAAGTCGATGGGAATCACCTTCCTCTGTGATGAAGTTAAGCAGTTGACCGCCCGGGTTGATGAGAAGTTCCCCGCTGGTCATCAGTTGTCTGGCACCCAGTCACACGAAAAAGGTGCTGACGTAAACCCGCTGATCCCCAAGTAGCGGTTTGCCGGTTGTCTGAATAAAGGATGTCACGCTCAACATAAGGAGATCGAATCATGGCAAATGAAATTGCAAAAATTAAAGCAGGGCTACTTGCCTTGCGAACTCTGCTGCTGGCTCATACCGCTGCCGTCCTCGATGGCGAAATCATCGTTTCTGCTGGCAACGTTCTGGTGGCCTGCAACGCTGCTGCTGCTGATGTCGAAATCGCCTTCGCCTTCCGTGGTCCGGTCGAATTACCCAAGCTGGTGGGCCAAGCCCAAGCTGCTTCCGCTGTCGTTTACTGGGATGCCGCCGCTGGCAACATCACCACGGTGAGCACGGCAAATACCCGCGCAGGTATCGTTAAAAAGGCCGCGCTTGCCGCTGGCACCACGGTTCTGGTCGAACTGCACGAAAATTAATTTGTGTGGAGTGAGGAGTTAAGGGGCAATAGCCCCGGCCCTTGCCCCTGACACTCACTTATCCACGGAGGAAAATAATGAAATTTTTCGGCAAGCAGATTATCGACTGGGGCAAGTTGAAAGAAGTCCCTGAAGCAAATCAAAAAGCCCTGATTCTGGCCGCGATCACCGCGGGTCTCAAGAGTTTTGCTCAGCAACCGCTTGGCAAATCCCAGGCGACTGACGTGCTCGGCACCAAGGCCTTGGGTGCCGACTCGAATCTGGTCGCCGCCGCACCACCGATCATCATGGGAGGCAGCGATACCGTTGCTGTTCCGGATCGCGGCTACGAAGCTCTGTTCAAGGAGAAGGATCTGCGGCAGAGCACCAGCAAGAGCTTTGAGATTGTCGATATCAGCGGCGGTGTGACCTTCCAGCAACAAGAGCCCGGTGAAGAGGCCGAGCTGAGTGTTTTGCCGACTGCCAGCAAGGCTGCGGTCAGCATGCTGCGTTTTACCGGTGGCTTCGCGATTCTCGATGACTGGCTCCGTTTCAATGAGCTCTACAAAATCGATGATCTCACCGAGGACACTGTGCGTCGTTGGTACGACCAAAAGGCCGATCTGTTCTACGCGCTAATCGAACTGCTCAGCTCCGGCATTAATCAGACATTTGACACCGATGATTCGACCACCATCAACAACGCGATCGGGCAGATCCTGACCGATATGCAAGCCGCCGGATATGGGGTCAGTGCCGCCAGCAAGTTTTATATCACTTGCCACCCGAACCAGTTGGCGCGGATCTACAAAGCGCTGGCTGCCAGTTTTGTTAACCCGAACGCCAATATCACCCAGATCATCTACCAGATCGCTGGGGTTATCCCGACCGCCAAGATTGCATCTGGATCCTACTACGTTTCATTGCCTGGCATTAAGACCAACCGTGGCGAGTGGGAAGATCTGAACACCCGCGATCCACAGCGTAACGAGTTGAAGCTTGGTGCTGACCATGTGTGGACCGGTGCTTACAACGCCGCGATCGGGAGCGAATTGCAGTACCGCCGCTGCGCCCTGAACTAAACCGCCCCTGGGTAATTCTCCTTTTGAATAGGGCGGGCTTCATCGCCCGCCCTATTTTTTTTAACTTAATCCGGAGTGACCATGGCCAAGAACACTGCTGCAGAGATTGCCGATATCGGATTCAGCAAAGAGATGTTCGGCAAAACCACCGCCACCGACTACACCAATTTCCTGACCGCCGTAATCGCGAGCCAAGAATCCCTGCTGTCGGGCCGGATAGGTGCCGCTGCGTATGCCAGTGCCTCTTCACCGACTCAAGAATATATCAAGCAAGCGGCCGCATGCGTGGTGGCTGCAGAGCTTTGCCGGCGTCGCATTTTGCGCCTGACCCAAGAGGCCAAAAACGAAGATGGCACCGACGCCAAAAAACTGCGGTCCTCTCGCAAGGAGTTCATCGCCGAGGCCGAAGAGCTGATCGTCAAGATTAACGCTGGGGGCACCATTGACGGCACCGGGTTCGCCAGCGGCGTCAATGTCTCCAGCCACTTCGCCGAGGATGCTTGATGCTGAGTCTTAACGCCACCGTTGAGGGTGACAAGGTTGTTATCGCGGGGCTACAGGGGATGGAAGCAGATATGCCTCATGCCTTGCGGATCACTCTGGCCAAGGGTGCCAAGGGTACCATGCGAGAAGCCTTTGACTTTCTCAATGGTGCTGGTGCCATGGATTCCAATATCGCTGCTGGCGGGTATCCGGTCCCAAAGCGGACTGGACACCTGCAGCGCATGCTCGATTTTCTGGCCCCGCAAAAAACGCCAGGTTGGACCAACAAGGCTAAGGCCAAGACTGTGAATGGCTCAACCTTCGCCACCGGCGATCTGGAAGCAATGGTCTACGACTCGGCTATCTATTCTCGCAGTATCCATGATGGCACAGGATCCTCTGCAAAGTTTGGGGCCCGGCCATTTATCACTGATGGTTTTGAGGCATTTAATCGTGGCGACAAGTTGTCGCAAATTGCTGATGAAGAAGTCACCAAGGTTATCACCAAGAGGGGGTTTAAGTGATGGATCCAGTTTTGGCTGCTGCCGCCGGTGGCGCTGCTGTGTGGGTGACTCAAGCTGTTCTTAAGAAAACCATCGGGACAAAGCATGTCACCGCTAAAGAGTGTGAAGACTGCGAAACCCGTCGAGCCGTGAGCAATATTCAGGATCTGGTCGTGGAATTAGCAATCAAAGCCGGGGTACCGGTGCACGAGGCGATACAGGCTGTTAAAGGAAGACGGAAAACAGATGGCTGAATTTGGGAAGTCCTCAACAAAAAAACTGTTGACTGCTCACCCTGATCTACAGCGGGTTTTTCAGCAGGTGGTCAAGAACTTCGACTGCTCTGTAATCTGTGGAAACCGGAACGCAGCCGCCCAGAACCTTGCTTTTACCAGCGGCAAGAGCAAGGCCAGCTACGGCAATAGCCCACACAATTTTTCACCGGCGCTGGCTGTTGATGTTATCCCCTATCCGCTGGACTGGCATGACTCCGAGCGGATGATCTATTTCGCCGGCGTTGTGGTTGCCACCGCTCGGGCTATGGGGATTGAACTCAAGTGGGGAGGCGACTGGGATCGCGACACTCACTTATCCGACAACCGTTTTGACGATTTTCCTCATTTTGAGTTGGTCGGCTGGCGGGATATTAAGGGAGAAACAACATGAAAAACATGATTCTTTCTGGTGCCGCAGAATGAGTTCTACCGTTATCCACATGCGCACAGTGCCAGGCAAGCCGGATCAGAGACGGCTGGACTGGCCGCTGATCCGCTCCGCCGGGCCGGACGTACCGAAAGATTTCATCTGGGACGGTAGCAGCGTGCCGCGTTTTTTCCGGCGGCTGTTTCCAAAGTGGCGGCACCCGATGGCCTCTTGCGGCCATGATTACGATTGTCGCAACGCCAAGAACAGACAAGATCGCAAGATTGCTGACCAGCGCTTTCGTGAGGTTGTCGCCCGCACCAGCAAATTTGAATCGGTTGTTGGGTTTGTTGGCGTGCGAATCGGTGCGTTCTTCGGGGTTGGTAATAACTTTTAAGGGAGCCATACATGAGCTTCAACGCTGTACTCGATGCCATCAAGCAGGTTTTCGAATCCGACTCGGCCCTGCAGTTGTTTATCTCGGCCAACGGTTGGGATGAACTGACGGTCAAGACGACCTACAAGAACCGAGAATCGATCGCGCTCGATGAGTTGCCGATTGTGATGCTCTCTCGCCCACGCGTACAGCGCAGCAGCAACTATGGATCACTTGACGGAACTCACATCGTCCGGATCTACGCCGGGTTTTATCAGCCCGATGTCGACCGCCGGGTTCCGGAGTTAATCGAGTTTGAAGAGTTATTGGTTGCTGCGCTGGAAAAAGACCCGACCCTTAATGATTTGGTCGACGGGATTAACCCGGGCGAAAGCATGAACGATGAAGGCGCAACTGACACCTGTTTTCTTGTTCAAGAAATCGAAGTTATCACACAAGGAGTCTGACCTATGGCTACAACCAAAAAAGTAAAAATGACCGCCGACCATGTCGTTCTGGGGGCACTGTGGGAAAAGGGCAAGACATACGATGTCGAACCCCGGGAAGAGAAGATTCTGGTTGAAGAACTCAAGGTCGCAAAACTCGTTAACGCTTAAACCTAAAACATAGAAAAAAGGAGAACCGACATGGGAACTGCAGCACTCGCAAGAATTTTAATGGAACAAGGGACCGACCTGCGCACTTTTTCCGCCATGATCAATAGTGGTGATCAACTGATTTTCACCGCCGCCGATCCGATCTTTTCGGGTGAAGCTGGCAACGAGCCTGATGTGCGACCCAACGGCATCGTCAGCGGTAAGAATCTGATCAGCATTGCGGCCAGCGCCGGTGACAACAAGGTCGATGTCGCGGCCTTCACCGCTTACAGCATGGGCGTGCTGCAGACTGTCGCTGCTGCTGCAGACGAAACCCTGACCCGACCGGCTACAACCAAACTGATCAACAGTGTCACCATGACCAGCGCCGGTGCGATTGCGGTGGTTGCCGGTACCGAAGGCGCGGCCTTCGTTGAAACCCGTGGTGCAGCCGGCGGGCCGCCTGAGATTTTGGTCGACTCGGTTGAACTTGGCCAAGTGCGGCTGGATGCCACTGTCGCCGCTCCGATCGTTGCAAGCGAAATTTATCAGGTTATCGGTCAGCATTCCGAACGTTCTGACTTCCCGGTGTTCACCGTCGACAATGTCGGACAGGGTGACTCTGCCGAGGTCGCAGCGCAGATCTCGGCCCATGTTGAGTTCTCTAGCGTCCTGCCGTTGTCGCATACCGGTGGTGTGCCGAAGCGGGTTTATATCCAGTATCACTCTCCGATCTTTGCCGAGGTCTCCAACACTGTCGATTTCACGGCGGTTGAAACCAGCCACAGCACTTCGAGTGAGCAGGTTTATGGTGGCTCGATCGGTTCAACCTCTGAGTCTTTGGGCCAGGGTGGTTTCTCTGCATTGGTCTCCGACGGGATTAAGGACGTGCTGGTGCAGGCGAAGAACAAGATCAAGACATTTAAGTTTTTCCCAAACAAAAACAAAGCCCCTTTCGTGTTAACGCAGGGCAAGCTTGGGATTGCCCGCCAATGGCCTGCGGATAAACAGATTAATGTCACCGCGACCATTTCGGCCGAGCGGCCCAGCGCTGATTTCAGCAGCTAAACATTTGAGAGGGGCAGGGTTTGCCCTGCCCCTTCTCTGCAATTGGGAGATCACATGTTCGAGCAGAAAGATTTTATGCGGACGACATTCACAACAAGAGAGCAGGATGTACCGGTTAAAGGCATGGCCGCTTTTTTTGGGGATGCGAAACCGGTGTGGCGGGTGCGTGGAATGACCAGCATCGAATATGCGCTAGTGGATGAAGCGGCAGAAAAAAACAAGAACCTGATCGCCATTATTGATGCGGTGAGCTCTTCCACGGCAGAGGACAAGGCCGAAGCAATGCGCGAGATGTTGGGTCTGTCCGGCGATGTTCCGGAAGAACTGGTCAAGCGCCACGAGATGCTTGTTCTTTGCAGCGTTAAACCAAAGATTACCTTGGAGGTAGCGGTCAAACTTGGCGATGCCTACCCGATTGAAATGAGAATTTTAACCGGCACGATCATGCGGTTGACAGGTTTAGGAAAGCAGCCGGGAAAGCTGCCAGGCTCTGGCGAAACCCCGACGTCCGAGCCGCAGCCTGCTACGGACACATCTGGGGAAAACCTCTCTACGAACTCAGACCAGATCTCTTCCCAGAAGGACAGCTGACCATCACCGAGATGGATGTTTGGGATCTGTTTCACGCTGAGCATAAGGCTAACAAGGGGTAATCGATGGGCACTCAAAATGTCATCAAGCTGATTTTAGCCGGTGAAAACCGACTCGGTAGCATGTTCGCTACGGCTGGCGGCCAGGTGAATCAGTTTGCCGGTCAAGTCGGTTACATGAACGACTCAGTCGCCGATGTCACCGCGCCTCTTGCGTCGTTGGCTGGTGGCGTTCTCAAGGTTGATGCTGCCCTCGCCGCTCTGGCTGCAGGTGGTTTGGCCTATGCCTTTGCCAAATCGAAAGACTTCGAATCCGCCTCGATCGAACTGAAGAAGGTTCTTGGTGACCACCCTGCTGCGCTGGCTGAGGCTGAAACCTACGCCCGCAGTCTGTCCGGAACCTATGGCGAAGCATCAACCGAGATCCTACGCAGTACTGCCAATTTCAAGCAGGCTGGGTTCGACATTGAAGAGTCGATGCAGCTGACCAAGAACGCATTGGATCTGGTCATCGCCGGGGATATCGAAGCCGCCCAGGCTTCTGATCTGTTGGTTGCTTCCCTGAAGGGGTTCAAGGCCCCGGCTGAGGATGCCGGCAGGCTGATCGATATTCTCAATGAGGTTTCGAACAACTACGCGACTGACGTTGAGCAGTTGGCCATCGGCATGGCCGAGATATCCCCGATCGCTTCGACCATGGGCTTTTCGATGGAAGAGACCGCCGGCGTATTAACCCCGGTGATCGAGATCTTCCGCAGTGGTGGCGAGGCGGCTGTTGCTCTGAAGACCGGCCTACTGAGAATGGTCGACGATAATCCCACCGTGGTGAGCGCCCTTGAGTCGATCGGCGTATCTCAGACCAATGCCAACGGGGCACTTCGTAGCGGCAAGGACATTCTCGCCGACGTAGCGGGGGCCTTCACCACCTTAGGCCAGAACGAAAAGCTGTTCGTTGCTCAACAACTGGTCGGTATCCAGCAATCCGCACGCATGGTTACGGTCTTCGACAATCTTAGCAAGACCAGTGAGATTACTGCGGTGGCGATGGGTGCTGCTGGCAGTGCCGCCCTCGAAGTTGCGGCCAGGCTGGAATCGTCAGAGGTCTCGGTCAATCTCTTTATCCAGGGGATGGTCAACGCCTTTACCTCCATGGGCGATCAGTTCCGCGATTCGGCTAAAGATTCGATCGACGGCGCGACCGAAATCATCAACGCTCTTGATTCCGTTGTCAGCTCTGGTGGTCTAGATCCGCTGTTCGTTGCACTCGAGTCACAGCTATCTGCCCTAGGCAGTTTCCTCAGCCAAGTAGCCGAGAATATCCCCGCAGCCTTTGATGATCTGGACTTTTCCAAACTGCTCACATCACTGAAAGATCTTGGCATTGAGGTCGAAGGCCTGTTCGATGGGCTCGATCTGAGTACTCCGGAAGGCCTGTCCGCTGCGCTGCAGAAGGTGGTCGATGGGGTCACTGGCCTCACCAATGTGACCAGCGGCATGGTCAGCGGTGCAGGTCCGTTTATCCAGATGCTGGTGGAGATGGTGGATGCCTTCATCGAGATGGATTCAGAAGGGCAAAGGACCATCGGCACCGTCACCGGTTTTGGTGGTGTGCTGAACAAGCTGACCGGTCCGGTAGACGCCGTGCTCAAAGGGATTGGCGGAATCGGTACCGGCATGCAGGTCTTGGCCGGTGTGCAGGTGGTCAATCTGATTTCCAAGTTGGCGGGTGCTGGGGGCTTGACTGGTGCCCTTGGGTCTGTGGTCGGCAAGCTTGCCCCCATACTGTCAATGCTGGCCGGACCGGCTGGGGTTGTTGCGGTGCTCGGCCTGTCGGCGACTGCGGTTGCTGGTGCAGTTAAGGGTTACGTTGAGTGGCAAGACGCTGAGGACGAACTTGAAAAATCTCTTCAGCGCGGAGCAGATGCCAGCGCAAACCTGGCCGAAAAATACCGCAACATTTCTGAAGTCACCGGCATAACAATCACCAGTACGCAGGATCTGCGTGATTCTGTTGCTGAAGGGACGATTCATTTCGACGAAGCAACGCAAAGTTGGAAGTCTGGCGCGGGTCCTCTGCGTGACTATGCTGCCGAGGTGAAGGCGGCTTCTGAAGCTTCCTACGATTGGGGCGAGCAGATAAAAAGAATTACAGACGATAACGGTAATTTGATCGGGGTCGTCAATGCCACTACAACGGCGGTGGATGAACAGAAACAAGGCGTCATTGAGGCGCGAGCAGCTTGGTTTGAACTGCAAGGGATGTCATCAGAACTGGCGCTGAGTGCAGCCAAGATGGAAGGGATGGATGCTCCGATCAAGAAGGTCGCAAAGGAAGCTGAAACCGCCACCGAAAAAACCAAAGACTTTATGCTGGGGATGGAAAAGCTCGCTGCTGATGAACGTATTAAGGGGATGGATATTGCGTTCAATCTCAACACTGCCGCCCTTGAGGCTGACACTGATAAAGCGATAGCCAACATTGAAAACATTGGTGTCAGCGTCACCAGCACCGGCGACCTCATCAATAACATGTTTGGCCAACTTAGCAGCCACGCAGGGTCAAGCAGGAGGTTGATTGAGGAGCAAATCGAAGACGAGAACGACCGACGCAGGGTGGCGTTTGAGGATACACACCAGGCAGCTGATGATCTCCACGAATTAAACAAACTGAGGATGGATCGTATGAGATCCGGCGAGCCTATGATCAGCGTCACTATGGACTCAAGTTTTGAACCAGAACTGCGCTCGATCTGGCAGAAGATTCTGGAAAACGCCCAAGTCGAAATGTCTGCCGAGCAAGCCCAATTCTTAGTGGGGAGTGGCTGATGATTTCACTTACCCCGCCCACAGTTGATCTCAACGGTTGCATCATCAGCAATAACGGCACCGCCAGCAGCAACATCAATCGTCGCTCAAAGCGCGTGCCGACTATAGACGGTGGTGCGGTGCTGGTTGATATGGGTTGGTGCGAGCCGGATCGCTCTATCAGTTTGACCTTGCCAGCGACCACCGCCGCGCAAAAAGCAGAACTCGATTACCTGCGCCAGAACTACAGCACCGCTGTTTTGTGCTGCGCTGATGGCTGTTTTGAGGTGGTTTTGTCTGGGCTGTCGCTCGATGGCTTGATGGTCGGATTGATCGCTAACGTTTACCGGAGGCTCGACGTTTAATGGCAACCCTCTCTGCCATATTCACCGGCGAAACTGTTGGTGCATCTATCCCAGATGCCAGCGGTAACGGTCACACTGCAACGAATAACGGCGTTGCTCAACTGGCCGCTGCCGGCTTTGCGGTCGACGGTGCAGCGCTGCAGTTTGATGCTGCGACCAGTAGCCACTTTGATGTGCCTGCAGCTGTTATTCCTGCTGGCGGTGATGACTTCACAATCGCCATGTTTATTCGTCATGCACCAGTACAAGATGAAGGCTATCTTTTCGGCTCCGGTGGCGTAACAAACTGGTCGTGCTATATCCGCAAGTCAACCGGTTATCTCAATATGTATATCGGTGGGGCCAGAATCAGAGGTTATCCGCCGACCTTTGCTAACAGTAACGATCACTTGCTGGTTATCCAGCGCACTGCTGGGTTTTTGGAGTTCTACGTCGACGATATGGTTAACCGGGTTGATCTTGGTTATGCCTGGGACGCGGTGACGCCACCGGTTGTGCCTTTGTCTATCGGTTTGCACGCCTCATACCCCACTAAAAATTTTGATGGTGTTCTTGATGAGGTTCAGTTTTGGGCTGGAGGCATGTCATTGGCCGAGCGCCAAGCGATATCGATAACACCGTCGCCAGTTCCGGACACGACACCGGCAACCCCCGAAGCGACTCCATCGAATCCTGTAACCTACCGCTTGACCTTGACCGGAGCGGCGGATAGCACCAGCGACCTGCTATTGCCCTGCGTGAGTGTCCAGGCTCGACTGCGCAGCGGATCGCAAAGTTATCTTTCTGCGGTGATCCCTTACACTCCGGATCTGGTCGCAGAGCTAGCAAATCGACCCAACGGTGATCTGGTATTTGAGCATGTCGCCGCGGCCGATACCATGATTGTCACCACCTCTCTCGCCAGTGTGCAACCAATCGAAGGTGTCGAGAGCTCGAGCATTAACGTCAGCGGTTGGCGACAGTCGACCAACAGCAACCCGAGCAGTCATGCCGTGCAGCCAACCGTAAAAACTAGCGGTAGCACTGGCAAGCGCAACTGGTCTGCCGAAAACTTCGACCCGGCAATCCGCCCGGGTGACACCATTAACTTTAATGCTGAGAGCGTCATTATTGACACCATCAGCCTGCAACTCAGCCGCGGCCGCGAGTCGGTGCAGTTCGGCGAGGCCTGATATGGGTCGGGCTACGATCATCAGCCATTTGGGTGCCGGGCAGTACCGGGTGCAGCCGGACTTTGACACCGTACGTTTGTTGGCAATGATTACTGGCCTGAGTGATGAGTTAACACTGATCAGCAACCGCTTGAGCGATCTCACCGGCGAAATTAATAGCGCCAGACTTGCCGCCGATTATGCTCAGCAGGTACTAAACGCAGCCCTGACAAATGGCGATACCGAAGATATAAAAACTACGACCGCTGCTAACCGCACCGCCGTCATCCTGCTCGCAAGCCTGCAGCAGACACAAGTCCTGCTGCGCCTGCGCAAGCTCGCGGCCGAAAAACGTCAAGCCTGGCTCGAAAGCTATAACCAGGCACAGCTGCAAATTGATCTATGGTGCGCTGATCTGACCGACGATCTGACCGGCGAGGTCGCAACGGTCGAGGTTGGCCGTCAGTCGACCGCCCAACTGCTGCGCCCTGGACACGGTGGGTCCGCTGTTTATGACGCCGTGCGCGACGGGCAGCACCAAGCTTTGGCAGGCAGTACCCCGAATGGGGTTTTTTATAATGCCGCCATGCGCCCGGGCACCGAAAAGTGGCGCCCTTGCTACCGTACCGGCACGATCACCGCGCTCGATACCGGCGCCGACACCGCAAGCGTCACCCTTGATGTCGCCAGCAGCGATCAGGGAATAGACATTAATCAAACCGCCACCCTGACCGACATCCCGGTGCAGTATATGACCTGCAACGCCAAGGCATTTAACACTGGCGACCACGTATTAATCGAGTTCGTAGGCAGGCTCTGGTCTGGTGCTCAGGTCGTCGGTTTCGTCGATAATCCACAGGCTTGTTTTGGCTGGGTACTCGCGGCCATTGACTATAGCAGCCACAGCTTGCCCGACAGTATGGGCCGCTATGAACTGAACAACATGATCGTTGAGATAGTTAATCGGCCAGCTGGTGCCGCCGATCCGAGTACCGACGAAGTCATTATCGGCACAGCGCCGACGGTTGAGCCGGTCGATCCAGATCCAACGGCGGTTCTGGTCAGCCGCTATCTATCGGCAATGGGCGAAGGCTGGGACGCGATCCCCGGCACCGATTATCTCAACTACTACACCCACCCCTATAAAAACGCCACGCGCCCCGATATAACGGCGCCGGTCAATTTGGCGGCTATCGAGCCAGACCCTGATCGCGTTATCGCTTGGCCGAATGGCAGCTATGAGCGCTGGCCGATCTATTGGGCCGGTCGCCTGCTCACCTATAAATGGCAGAGCATCATGGCGATCAGCGCCAGCGCGCTTGGTGGCAATGGTGAAATTATCAACGGATCGGCCTTTGCTATTGCTGGCGGCGTTGCCCCCTATACCTGGTCAATTCAGATGGAATCAGCATTGCCCGCAATCAACCCGGCCTGCTTGGTGCAAGCTGCAGGCGATGCCGTCACCGCCTCAATCGTGGCACCGACAACCTACGATCTGCCCGTCGGGCGCGGCGCGATTATCTGCACCGATGTCAACGGTTTAACTGTCGCGGTAGATGTCGAGTTCGGAACCGAGCAGACGTACCTGGCGTTTAACAATTATGACGCGACTTTGCCGGTTTGGGATTGGCACTGGGACGGGTTAAACATCCCCGCAGGCGACACCCCGCCCTGGCAGCTCGGTGTCGTTTATCTAAAGGATAACGACAAGCTGTATGTTCTTGAGGAGGGCGGCGATCCATATTATGTCAATGGCGTTCTTATGGATGGTTTTCTCGCCACCATTATCGCATACGCCAGCGGCGGTGAAACCGCCATTTTTTATCGGCTCGTGACCGAAGCCGCAGGCAATGTAAAGCAGCTGGTTACAGAAGGCTGGTGGGTAGACAATAGCACCGCCGAGCACGCGATCCCGGCAGGTTTTGCACAATCCCGAATATCTGGCAGCGATGTCGACGCAACTGGTTTGGTTTTGCGGTCGACGCATGGAACAAACACTGCGGCACAATAATCGAACAGCGGTCATCGTGGCCGCGCAAACAAGAAGGCTATTTATGATTCAAAAACTGTTTGATTTTTTTCTGCAGCGCAGCGCAAAGAAGCTGGATGGCTACAAAACTACTATCGGCGGTATCGGCATGATCTTGACCGGCATTATCGGCCTGGCCGGTCATTATTTCCAGGACCAAGGGCTACCGAATATGGAGATAGACACCGCACTGACAACCATCACCGGCGGCTTCGCTGTGCTCGGGATCGGTGGCAAAATTGAAAAAAGTATGGTGGTTCAGAAAAACTTGGCAAATAAACTGGGACACCCGGTTGGCACGCTGGATCAATAATCGTATTAACAGGAGATAGTCATGAGCAATCTGGCGGATTTTTATCAGGGCGACACGAAACGTTGGCGCGTAGTATTCCCGTACAATATATCGTCAGCAATAATCAAGTTCCGGATGATCGACAAACTGGAGACGGCGACACCACAGGTTGTTATCACTGGTGTGTTGGACGCCCCAGACGGCAACGGCGACATTTTCGGGGTAACCATAGAGATTTCGCCAGCCCTTTCTGCGACGCTAATTCCGGGAGAATTTTTGTCAGAGCATGAAATTACCAACGGCGGCGACGTGACAACGTTCCTGGTCCAGAAAATTCGGGTCAAGGCCGGAATCGGGTAGGGCGAATCAATGGAAACGACAAATATCATCCTCAAAGATGAGTTGATCACGGTCGCAGTCCCGACCGAGGTTATTGATGTCGCAGTCCAGGATGCTGTCATTGTCGCCAACATTACTGACGACAATCAGGTTGCAGTGCAGATCGTTGAGGAAATTTTCTCAGTCGATCCGTTTGTCACCCTGGCACCACCAGCGATGCCAGTCGTAAACAACGGCGTCATCCCATTCATTGCAGTGACGGCAGCAGCGGGGGCGACAGAGGCAATCATCGACTGTAACCAGGCGCTGGCCTGGAAAATAGATGTGTCACTTTTGAGACTATGGCCAACCCTCAAAATTAGCGTCATTAATTGGCCCGCTAATGCACTCTGCACCCTCCACCTGTTGATCGAAAATGTTGACGTGGGAGGATGTGCCATCATCTGGCCAATCGCCGCAGGCGTTGCCGGGGTCCCTGTCGGCCCGGGTATTAGCAACCACTACGAGCTGCGGACCTGGAACGGCGGACAGAACATTCAGGTGCAACGGACGGGATACTATCGGATTGACTAATCTCAAACTGACAGCGGTAGCCAGCCTGGTACTGTTAATCATCTGACCTTGCCAGTATGTCTGACATTGTCTGATATTTTCAATAAAAAAGGCCAGCTCGGGAAGCTGGCCTTTTTTATTTAACTTATTGTTTTATCGTTATAAATTTGGTCGGGGCGAGAGGATTTGAACCTCCGACCCCCTACTCCCGAAGCAGGTGCGCTACCAGACTGCGCTACGCCCCGACATCATTTTTGCTGATACTGTGCCCATCTGAGCGACGAACTTGAACTATATACTCTGCGTAAATACCTTTTGTCAATCTGAGATTTGTGTCTCTTGGAGCTTGGAATTATTGAGTTATTTCGCTCTTTCATTTTTCCGCTTTTTGCATGTCGCGACCTAGCCCGCCGGCACATTCACCGTCGAGATAAACAGTGTTGAAATCAGCAGTAGAAAAACCAATTTTTTTATGGCTTCGTCTCCATCTTGGCCGTAACTGCCTTGTTTCTCTCTTCGATCCATGAATCGATCAGCAGCAGGCCGACGCCGACGCAGATGGCGCTGTCGGCGATATTGAATGCAGGCCAGTGTAGTTGATACCAGTGGACATCTATAAAGTCGATGACCTCTCCAAAGCGAATGCGGTCAACCAGATTGCCGACTGCTCCGGAAAAGATCAGGCTGAGTCCAATTTGTAGCCGCAGGTTTCCGCCTTGTTCTTTTCTGAGGTACCAGAGAATACCGAGGGAGGCTACGACAGAGACCAGAATAAAAAATGGTATCCGCAAACTGTGGTCAGCCAGAATGCCGAAAGCGGCACCCGGGTTACGCACGTAGGTGATATGCACAAAATTTTCGAGCAACTCAATCGACTGGTGCAGTGACATGCTGGCCAGGACTAGTGCTTTGGTCAGTTGGTCAAGCAGAAGTCCAGCTATTGCAATGCCGATAAACCAGCGGTACTGACGCATCAACCGACAGCCAGGGCGTCAACGCAGCGCTGACAGGCCTGCGGATGCTCTTTGTTCTCACCAACAGAGGTGACATAGTTCCAGCACCGCTCACACTTCTCCCCATCTGCAGCATCAACACGCAGGTGTAGATCTTCGATCCCTTCGGCGGCAGTTCCCCCTTCAAGGGTCTCGCAGAGTTCAACCTGAGAGACGATGAAATAGCTGGGCAGCAGCGGCAGATATTTCTGCAGCAACGGCAGTAGTGCTTGAGGTGCGTTGAGCATGACCTTGGCTTCGAGAGACTGACCGATCCGTTTTTCGCTGCGCGCAATTTCAAGCGACTTGGAGACGGCACCACGCACCTTTTGCAACTGCTCGTAGCGTTCTTCGAGCTCTGTGTCGCGCCAGTTGTTTTTGGCCGGGGCCTTGGCAAGATGGACGCTCTCCTCACGCTGACCCGGCAACTCCGTCCAGATTTCGTCGGCGGTAAAGGTCAGAATTGGCGCCAGCATGCGCGTGATGGCATCAAGGATCAGGTAGATGGCGCTGCGGGCACTGCGGTACTCGATACTGCTCTTCGGGCTGGTGTAGATCCGATCTTTCAAGATATCGAGATAGAACGCGGAGAGGTCGAGGGCGCAGAAGTTGTGAACTGCATGGTAAATGACATGAAATTCGTAGTCATTGTAGGCTTTTTCGACCCGTTCGTTGAGGCCGGTCAGGCGCGAGAGTGCCCAGCGATCCAGTTCGAACATCTCTGTGGTTGCAACCAGATCGGTGTCAGGATTGAAACCATCGAGGTTGCCAAGGATATAGCGTGCGGTGTTGCGGATCCGCCGGTAGGCATCAGACAGGCGTTGCAGGGTCTCCTGGCCGATGCGGATATCGTCACGGTAGTCGGTCGCCGCAACCCAGAGACGCAGGATCTCAGCACCGTACTTGTTGATGATCTGTTCGGGAGCGATGACGTTGCCGACAGATTTTGACATCGGCCGGCCGTTGGCATCGAGTACAAAACCGTGGGTCAGTACCGAATGATATGGAGCGCGGTCGCGGGTACCGACCGATTCGAGCAGGCTCGAATGGAACCAGCCGCGATGCTGATCCGAACCTTCGAGATAGAGGTCGGCCGGGCTCTGTAGATTTTCACGATGCTCAAGCACTGCGGCGTGCGAGACGCCTGAATCGAACCAGACGTCGAGAATGTCAGTCTCTTTGGTAAAGACGCTATGGCCACAATCAGGGCATTTGGTCCCTGCCGGCAGGAGTTCGGAAGCGTCTTTTTCAAACCAGATGTCACTGCCGGTCGCTTCGAATTGATCGGCGATGTGGTGCATGATTTTTCCGTTGAGCAGGGCTTCGCCACACTTTTCACAGTAGCAGATGGTGATCGGAACGCCCCAGCTGCGTTGGCGACTGATACACCAGTCGGGTCTGGCGACCACCATGTTGAAGATGCGGTCGTGGCCCCAGGCTGGAATCCATTCGACGCGATCGATCTCTGCCAGGGCTTTGGTGCGCAGCTCCTGTTGTTCCATCGAGATAAACCACTGCTCGGTCGCCCGAAAAATAATCGGTTTCTTGCAGCGCCAGCAATGTGGGTAACTGTGATTTATTTCACTCAGGTGGAGCAGGGCTCCAACCTCGGTCAACTTGTCGTTGACGGCCTGGTTAGCATCCTTCAGCTTCATCCCACCGAAAAACTCAACGTCTTCACGGTAGCGGCCATAGTCATCGACCGGGTTGTAGACTTCAAGGCCGTAGCGCAGGCCGATAACGTAGTCATCCTGACCATGGCCTGGAGCGGTGTGGACACAGCCGGTTCCGGCCTCCAGGGTCACGTGATCACCGAGCATCAGCAATGCTGGACGGTCATAGAAAGGGTGGCGGCAGCTGCGCTTGTCGAAAATTTCGCTGCTGAAGGTTGCGGCGATTTTTGTATTTTCAAGACCGAGGGTGGCTATGACCGATTGATGAAGGCCTTCGGCGAACACAAGATATTCACTGCCGGTATCGACCGCAACATAATCGAGTTCCGGATTCAGGCTGATTCCGAGGTTCGCTGGAATCGTCCAGGGGGTTGTGGTCCAGATGACAAAGGAGAGTGGCTTGTCGCCCAGCGCCGCGATCTCAAATGGCATTTCGTCGGTGTAGGGGAACTTGACGAAGATCGAGGGCGAGGTGTGATCGGCATGCTCGACTTCGGCTTCAGCCAGGGCCGTGACGCAAGATGAACACCAATGAATCGGTTTTTTCCCTTTGAACAGTGAGCCGCGTTCGACGAGGCTTGCCAGTTCGCGTGCGGTGGCGGCCTCGTAGTGAGGGTCCATCGTCAGATATGGCTTATCCCAGTCGCCGAAGATGCCGAGGCGCTTGAATTCATCCGCCTGGATACCGACCCATTCGCTGGCGTAGTCGCGGCAGAGACGGCGGAAGTCGGCCTTGCTCATCTCGCGTTTTTTCTTGCCGAGTTTTTTATCGACCATCAGTTCGATCGGTAGACCGTGGCAATCCCACCCGGGTACATAGGGCGCATAGTACCCCTGCATCCGCTTGCTCTTGATGATGATATCTTTAAGGGTTTTGTTCAGCGCATGGCCAATGTGGATGTGGCCGTTGGCGTAGGGAGGGCCATCATGCAGAATGAACGGTTTTTGACCGGCATTTGCCGCATCGATTCGTTCGTTCAGGCCTGCCTGTTGCCATTTTTGAAGCATTTCAGGTTCCCGTTTGGGCAAATTGCCACGCATGGGAAATTCGGTATTCGGAAGATTGAGAGTCTCTTTGTAGTTCATTGCCGCCAGCTTTACGAAAGGGGTTGAAACTGCTGCAGAATATCCGGGCAGACTAGCAAAATAGGGGCGCGTGGGGCAAGGGAAAATCGGCTTGATATGCAGGGGGCAGCAGGATAACAGAAACATTTCCGGCGGGAGTGGCGAACAGGCACAGCCTGTTCACCACTCGTTCGCTCAAAAATGGTGATAATCCAGGGATTGGATTGGAACTCTGGCCGGGCTTTTTAAATACTCAGATGGGTATTACCCTGAAGTAATATCAGGCTTTTGCGTAGCAGTTCAGAGATGCTCGACCCCTGTTCGCGTGCCAGAATCTGTAGTTGGTCCATCTCTGAATCATTAACGCGGCAGGAAACAATATATTTTTTGGCATTAGCGGATTTTCTTCCCATGGTGAACTCCTTCTTGGATGCAGATTCCTGAATACTGGATAAGGCGCGCAATTTCTGCGGCACTTCTGTGTATACAGTTGTGCAAGGGAGTTGCCAAGGGAGACCAAGGCTTCACATTAGACGATTAAACCTAATGAAAACAGTATGTTGGTGGTACTTTATGGTGTCTGAGCTTGACTATCGCGCCATTTACGAGAGACAGAAGTACACATTATCCCGTATACGCAGACAGAATGTTACATTTCGCCTGTGGGATCGGTCGTGGACTCACTCGCTGCGGCCGCTTTTTTTTCACGGCGCTCACGTGCGATCAGGCGGAGATTTCGGATGTAAATAATGAAGCCGGTCGATTGCCCAATCATAAAGACCGGGTCACGACGGATAATGGCATAGATGAGAAGTAGTGAGCTGCCACCTAGACTAAAATACCAGAATGCTGTTGGGATCAGGCTGCGTTTGTGTTTTTCAGAGTAGAGCCACTGAACAAAAAAGCGCATGAAGAACATCGACTGTCCGGTGAAGCCGAGGATCAGGATCATAATTTCACTGGTTGTCAGGTCAGCTCCGAACATTTGTCTCTCCGATATCGATACGCAGGTTGCGAATCATCATCCAGCGTATGGCGATCAGGTCGTAAGCACCTTCAATGCCGCGCCGCAGGTTGGTATATTTTGATTCGCCGTGCAAGCGAGGGCGATGGTTAACCTTGACCTCTTGTATGCGCGCCCCTTCGAGGCGCATCAGGGTCGGCAGGAAGCGGTGCAGACCTTTGTAGATGCGGACTTTTTTTAACATCTCGGCGTTCATGATCTTCAGCGAACAGCCGGTGTCGTGGATATTGTCAGCGGTAACCCAGTTGCGGATCCGATTACCGAGTTTGCTGGCGAGCTTCTTTGATAGGGTATCTTGGCGGTTGTAGCGCCAACCGGTGACCATTTGAAATTCCTCGCCATAATGCTTGATCATCTCACGCAGATCGGCTGGGTCATTTTGCAAATCAGCATCGAGAGTAATGATGACATCGCCACTGGCATGCTGAAATCCAGACCACATCGCTGCGGATTGACCGCAGTTGCGGGCAAAGGAGATATACCGAAAGCGTTCGTCCTCTTCGGACAGCTGTTTGATCATCTCAAGGCTGGTGTCGCTACTGCAGTCATCGATCAGCAGGAATTCGCAAGGCGCTCCCAGATCGGGCGCCACGGCCTGCAGTTCTTCAGCGAGTGGGCGCAAGTTTTCTTCTTCGTTGTAGATCGGTATGACGAAACTGATCTTTTCCATCTGAGGTCGACCCTTTCAGTGGGGGGTTGTCTACTTCTGTCTGAAGCAGACAACAACAAAAAACGAATCAGGATAACATGCCTTAATTTCTTATGTCTGCAAAAAAAAGCGTCTGGCCGTCTCAGACTTGACATGACTTTAGCGAGTCTCTAGTCTGCGCGAGTAGTCCCATCTATAAAGGGGCTGGAGGTATTTTATGCAGGCTGTACTGGGCGTTATTGAAAATCTGGAAAAAGGGAAACGTGCCTACCTTTTTTTGCTGTTATTTGGGCTGCTTTTTTTTCTGCCAGGCCTGAGTAGTCTGCCATCGACAGATCGTGATGAGTCGCGTTTTGCCCAGGCGAGCAAGCAAATGCTCGAAACTGGCAACTATGTTGATATTCGCTTTCAGGAGGTCCCGCGCTATAAGAAGCCGATCGGCATCTACTGGTTGCAGGCTGCAGCGGTAAAGGTTGCCGGACAGCCGCTGGATGTTATCTGGCCGTACAGGGTTCCGTCCAGCCTGGGAGCCTTGGCGACAGTGCTTCTGACCTGCTTTTTCGGGCGGCGATTTTTCAACCGGCGCGTCGGGTTGCTGGCCGGGGTGCTGGTGGCGAGTTGTTTGTTGCTTGGAGTTGAGGCGCGCCTGGCCAAAACCGACGCCGCATTATTGGCAACAATTACTGCGATGCAGGGCTTGCTCGGCCTGCTCTATCTTGAACGTCATGAGCGTCTCAAAGGCCGTTGGCCGCTAGTGCTGCTTTTTTGGCTGGCCTGCGGAGCGGGTGTCCTCATCAAGGGGCCTCTTCCGCCAGTTATTGCTCTGGCAACGATTCTAACTCTAGCATTGGTTGATCGTCAGTTGCGCTTGCTCAGAGCGATTCGTCCGCTTGTCGGTCTGTTGATTCTGGCCGCTATGGTCTTGCCTTGGTTTATTGCCATCCAGAATGCGACTGGTGGTGAATTTATGCAGAAAGCCCTTTACGAAGATTTTCTGCCTAAATTACTTGCTGGCCAGGAATCACACGGTGCGCCTCCGGGGTACTATCTGCTGCTATTCCCGCTCCTTTTTTGGCCAGGATCGCTCCTGGCGATGCGCTATCTCCCACAACTTTGGCAGCGGCGCAGTGAAGATATCGTACGTTTTCTTTTTGCCTGGTTGATCCCTGCATGGATTATTTTTGAGCTGGTCCCGACCAAACTGCCACATTATGTGATGCCGTTCTTTCCGGCGATTGCATTGCTGACCGCAGTGGGCTTGAGTCAACCTGCAGCGTTTGAACAGACGACCAGTAAGGTTCGGCGACTGCTGAGTGTGCCGGTTGTTTTGGTGTGGTTTGTCACCGCTCTGATTCTGGCGCTTGCTTTGCCGTTGTTGCCGGTCTGGTTTCATCAGTTTAAACCTTGGCACATTCTGCCTCTTGCCGGGGGGCTTTTAGTCTTGCGCGGTGCATGGAAGCTGCAGCATGACATGCCGCCCTTATCAGTATTGCCCCTGTTTATGCTGGGTGCTCTCCTGATTTTCCCGATGACCTTCACCGATATCTTGCCGCGACTTGAAATCGCTTGGACAAGTCGTGAGGTCGCTGGGGTTCTGCGAAATCAGCCACCTGGTGAGTTGATTTCGGTGGGCTTTAACGAGCCGAGCCTCCCTTTTTTGATCGGCACCAAGACGCGTTTGACCGGCGCCGAGAGTGTGGTGCCCTTACTCTCCGGTGATGAGTTCCGCTATCTGTTACTTGAGAGTCGCCAGAAGTTGAAGCTGCAAGAGGCCGCCCCCGGCCAACTTGAGCGGTTACATTTATTGAAGGCTTTCGACAGTTATAATTATTCCAAAGGCAAGAAGATGAGGCTCGAGCTTTATGCAAAACCCTGAATCGCGCAGAGGGTTACAGTTTACATGCGGCGCGATCCTGGTTCTGCTGCTTTGTGGTTTCTCTTATGTGTATTTTGATCGTCTGGCGATCAACTATTTTCTGGCCGCAGATCCCCATGTCGTCAATTTTTTTCGTTATGTCACTGAGTTGGGAGATGCCCTTTATCCCTTGCTGGTTGGGGGGTTGCTCTATATATTCTGCCGCCTGCGTCAACGTAAAACCTTAAGCGGAGCAACAGCACAGGTTCTTGAGCGCTGGAAGCAACGTGGGCTCTTTCTCTTTTTTGCGGTGGCTAGTTCCGGACTGCTGGTTGACCTACTGAAGTTTCTTTTTGGACGGGCCCGTCCTGCTAAGTTGTTGACCGAAAATCTCTATGGCTTCTCTCTGTTTGAACTTTCTTCAAAGATGCACTCTTTCCCGTCGGGACATAGCAACACCGCGGTCGCAACAGCGCTGGCCCTTTGGTATCTCTGGCCCAAGAGCTGGCCAATTGGATTGCTGTTGGCTGGTGGAGTGACGTTGAGCAGGGTTGTTCTGCTTAAGCATTATCCTTCTGATACTCTGGCCGGGGCCTATGTCGCAGTGGTTACAACCTTCTATCTCTACCAATCCTTTTGTCGCCGTTCTTCGGCAGCGTTCAATGGAGGCAAAAATGAAACTGAATCGGCGTGATTTACTGGCTGATTTCATGCTGCCTCTGGCATTAATATTGTCGGTTTCGTTTGCAATCGGCCTGGCAGACCTCGACCGCGGACTGGCCCATCATTTTTATCAGCCTTCCGCAGGTTGGATCTTCGGGCAGGATTGGCTCTGGGCGCAGCTTTATCGATATGGCATGGTTCCGGGGGTCGCCATGGCGGTGGGTGGCTTGCTTGTGTTGGTTTCTGGGATTTTTGTCAATCGTTTACGTCAGCACTGGCGGCCGGCAGCTTTTGTGCTTCTTTTACTTCTTCTCGGTCCCGGTTTGCTGGTCAATACGCTCGGCAAGGATATGTGGGGGCGACCAAGGCCGATTGATACTGTCGATTTTGGCGGCACCAGCCCTTACCATCAATTTTATCAACCCGCTGGCCCCGGGCAAGGAAAATCATTCCCCTCAGGCCATGCTTCGATCGGTTTTTATACCCTGGCACCTTTTTTTCTGTTGCGCCGTCGGCACCGCAAGGCGGCAATGGTCGCATTGACGCTCGGTACCGGTTACGGGGTCTTGATGAGTATCGGACGCATCCTGCAGGGGGGGCACTATCTCACCGATGTTTTGTGGAGCGGTTATCTGATCTATTCATGTGGCATGGTGCTTTATTATCTCTTGCTTCGTTCTGATCGACCTCAGGACTGAATGTTAGATTACGGCTTTTGCGGCCAGCCCAGTAAATTCTTTCCCCAGTAGTAATCGAGCCTTCTGCGCAGATTCACTTCAGCGTTTACCTCTGTCGTCTCTAGCGGCACCAGTTTGTCAAAATACTTTGCCAGTGCTGCTGGCAGCGGCTTTCCTGCATCTGTGACAATCAGTGCGTCCCAGCCGAGCTTGTCAATCGGAGGTGACCAGACTTCATATTGCGAAGCGACCGACGGTGGGTCGCCGGCCCAGCGATATGTACGTGGATTGCCTGGGACGTAGAAGGCTGATTCGGCTGCATGTTTACGTCCAGTACCGAGAATAAAGGTTTGGGTGTGGCGCGGCAGCTCAGCAAGAATTTTGCCGGTTTTCTGTCCGGCGGTTTGCCAGCCGCGAATGCGCCAGGTTGGATCTTTGCGCCCGAGGTCTAAAACCGTTTGGCTGATAAAGGGCAGACAGTAGCAGATGAGCAGGAGGAGCAACCCGAATTTCCAGGCAGGGCCAAACAGTCGACGCAGGCGATCTAGCAGCCCCGCGGAGATGGCATTGCGGCCCCAGGCGGCGAGAAGGATCATTCCGGCGGGGTAGAAAACCGCTGGCCAGTTCGGGTTGATACTCTTCTTGAAGCTCATCAGGAAAAAGCCGATCAGTCCGAGCAGGCTGAAGCAGAGCAGGTAGCGCACCTGCCGCGGTTGTTGCCGCAGCTGGAACAGCAGGCCAAATAAGAGGCTGATCAGCAGCAGCCAGCTTAAGGGGGAGAGGAGTCCGAGTTGCGAGCCGACAAATTCCCCGAAGGTTGAAAGGCGCGTCAGCAGATCTGGATTACTGCCATCGATATTGTGGGCGGTGTGACGCAGGGTAATCCAGTCATTTTGAGAGTTCCACCAGAGTGGTGGCAGCAGAAATAGCATGCCGCCGACCGTAACCATCCAAGGCCAGGGCCGTTTGAGTTGTGCGCGATCCTGGGGACTGACGATCAGAAAAATCAGCATCAATAGCGGGAAGACCAGCATCATCTGTTTGCTGAGGGTGCCGAGGCCGATGAATAGCGTGGTGGCCAGCTTCCAACCCAGTAGATCATCTTCCAGACTGTGCCAGAGGGTCCAGAGAGCCAGACACCAGCAACAGATCATCAGCACATCGGTCGCCATGATCAGGCCTAATGCTGCAGCTGCCGGGGTCGCGAGCCAGACAACCAGGGCCCAGAACCCGACCTCAGAGGAGAAGAGTCGTCTGGCGGCCAGAAACAGTCCCCAGAGTCCGGCGGCCCCGAGGATGACTGCAGGAAGTCGTACCGCAATCGCTGAAATGCCGAAGGTTCCGGTTGTCAGGGCATTGATCCAGGCGATCATCGGAGGTTTGCTGAAATAACCGAAAGCCAGTTGTCGTGACCAGTCCCAGTAGTAGGCTTCATCCGGGCCGAGATCGAGGGGCACAATAAACAGATAGAGCAGGCGCCAGAGACTGATGGTTACAAGTAGAATCAGGGCGCGGCGGCTCCAGAGATCGGTTTGGATTTCGGTCATCTTCAGGGTTCCAAAAAAGAAAAAGTGAAAGCTGGCGTCAGACTAGCTCAGGGCCTGCTTGTTGATCAAGCAGATAGCGGCAGTTCTCTGCGAGGGGACAGTCTAGGCAGCGTGGTTTGGTCAGGCAGTGGCATTTGGCGTGCTGCACGATCAATGCGTGGTACTCGTTAAAGAGTGGTGCCTGGTGCGGCAGGCTTTGCATGAAATAGTCGCGGATTTCAGTATATGTTTTGCTTCCCTCTAATTGTCCAAGTCGCCCGAAGATTCGGCGCGTATAGGCATCGACCACAAAGGAGGCGATCTCTCCGGCATAAAGCAGGATGGAGTCGGCGGTCTCCGGGCCAATTCCTTTTAAGGCGAGCAGTTCGTTGCGGGCGTCAGTCAGGGATTGTTTAAGGAGTATTTCGATACTTCCATGTTGCTTGATAAGGTAGTGACAGAAGAGCTGCAGGCGCTCAGTCTTCTGGCGAAAGTAGCCAGACGGTCTGATGAATTGTTGTAGTTGTTCAGGGTCAAGGGCGGCGATCCTTTGCAACGAAAGGGCATTTGCGGCACGCAGGTTGGCGAGCGCTTTTTCGACATTTTGCCAGTTGGTGTTCTGGGTCAGGATCGCGCCGATCGCCACCTCAAAGGGGCTGTCGGCCGGCCACCAGTGGCGTGGTCCGTAGCGGTCGTAGAGACGTTGATAGGTCTGCATCAGTTCTGACATGGGATTCTCTCTGGAGAAATTTCCGGGCAGCATAGCATGGCAACCATGATCTGGGTTACCATGAGTCTATGAATATCCGATACCGCCCACGTATGTATGCCCTGTTGTTAACCCTGTTGATTCTCTCTTTGCCGCTACTGGCGGTGGCTTCCTGGGATTTCAGCAAAGCAACAATAGAGGTTGATGAAATCATGTCGGGTGGTCCACCGCGCGATGGTATTCCGGCGCTGACGGCACCCAAGTCTGTTGCTGCGACTGAGGCGGCCTTCATGCGCGATGATGAGCAGGTGCTTGGTGTCTTCCTGAATGGCATTGCGGTGGCTTATCCGACCCGGATCCTCTCCTGGCACGAACTGGTTAACGATGACTTCCGTGGACTTCCGGTCCTGGTGAGTTGGTGACCTCTGGCCTATGCGGGGGTCGTGTACTCCCGACAGAACAAGGGCAGGGAACGTTTCTTCGGGGTTTCGGGGATGCTCTATCGCAGTAATGTGCTGATGTATGACAAAGAGAGCGAGTCTCTCTGGTCACAGATCAAGGGTGAAGCTGTGACGGGGGAACTGACCGGCACCGCGCTCGAAGTGCTCCCCTCGACTTTGACGACCTGGAAGCGATGGCGCAAGCAGCATCCCGAGACCAGAGTTCTTTCTCTGGATACAGGCTATTCCCGCAACTACGCTTCTGACCCTTATCTGGACTACTACAAACAGCAGAGTGGTTTCCGGTCGTTTTTCAAGTTGGGGCCGGGAGAAAAGGAGAAGGAGCTGGTGGTCGGAGTGGTCGTCGATGGTCGCGCTTACGCTTATTCGTTGGAGTTATTGCGTCAGCAGGGTGAGATTCGTAACGAACTTGGCGGCCTTAAACTGCATCTCAGTCTCGATTCCGCAACTGATTCGTTGAGGGTCACCAAGGCGGATGGCAGTCAGCTTCCGCATATGCTGGTCTACTGGTTCGTGTGGAAGGGGATTCATCCCCAGACCGGGCGCTATCAACCAGATTGAAGCGGCGTTCTTGAAGGGTTTTCTTGGTCGTTCGTGTTCTGCGCGTCCTGTAGCTCCACCCAAAAGGTGCTGCCACCACCAGGGGTCTCCTCGACCCAGGCTTCTCCGTTGTGGAGACGGGCAATCTTCTGGACCGTGGCCAGCCCGATCCCCGTGCCGGGGAACTTTTTACCGGTTAGACCTCGATAGAAGACCTCGAAAATGCGCTTGGACTCTTCCTGTGAGATTCCCGGGCCATGGTCGCGAACGTAAAGACGGATCAGATCTTCCTTCCGTTCTCCGCCTATTTCGAGGGGGCTGCCTTCTTTTCCTGCATAGCGTATTGCGTTACCGAGCAGGTTATTGAAAATCTGCTCCAGCAGGGTTTTTGGTATTCGGGTTTCTGGCAGGGGACTCTTCTTGACAATGACTCCGCTCTCATGAATCAGGCTGTTCATTTCGATCAGGAGTTCCTCAATCACTGTATCCATAGCGACCGGTTCGGCTGGCTGCGGCAGATGGCCCACCTTTGCCAGGGTCAGAAGGTCTTCCAGTAACGCCAGCATTCTGTGGCCCTGCTCCTCAATCTTGGCCAGGCGGGCGAGGGACTGTTTATCCAGCTGCTCCCGACAGACATCCTGAAGGAGTTCGGCGTAGCCGATGATCGGTGTCAGGGGCGTACGCAGATCGTGGGAGACAGTATAAACAAAAGCGTCCAGCTCCCGGTTGCCCTTGAGCAACTTCTCTTCTGCTTGCTTACGCTCGGTGATGTCTTCGAGAGTGCCGAGGATACCTGTGACCACTCCTTCACTGTCGTGGAGAGGAATTTTATTGGCATCGAGCCAGGCTTGCTTGCCGCCTGCCTGGAGTTGCGGTTCAATGATGTGCAGCTCGGGCCTGTCTCTCTCCATGATCCGGCGATCACACTCCCGGAAGAAGTCAGCCTCCTCCCTTTTCCAGGGCAGTTCGTAGTCGGTCTTTCCGATCAGGTCCTGCGGATTCTCCACCCCTGCGATTCGTGCGAAGTTGCGATTGCACCCGAGATAGACGGAATTGATATCTTTCCAGAATACGTGTTGGGGAATGTAGTCGAGGACCAGTTGCAGCATCTGTTGCGACTCCCGAATCTGATTCTGAACGAGCTTGGACTCGGTGATGTCTTGTACGTTAGCGGCAAAATAGTTCAGGGTTCCGTCCGGCCCGAAGACCCCCGCAACCGTTGCATGGCCCCAGCAGACCGATCTGTCCTTGCACAGGTAGCGTTTCTCATAGTCGATGATCCGGCGGCGGCCCGTTCGGATTTCGTCGTAAAGAGCTTGTGTCGCTTCCCGGTCGTCGGGGTGGGTGATCTCGAGAACACTTTTCCCCAGCGCCTCAGACTGGTTGTGGCCGGAAAGGCGGCAAAATGTAGAGTTGACCTTGGTCACTATGCCTTCTAGATCAATGATCGCCATTCCGGTGGCAGCCGACTCAAAAAAAGAGCGTAGCCAATCTTCGCTCTCTTGCAACGCCTGCTCGGTCCGACGTCGCTCAGCTATCTGGGCAGATTTGTGTAAGGCTTTTTCGATAGCGCAAGTCAGGTTGGCAATTGTTGTCTCTGGTGTGATGAGGTAGTCAAGCGCTCCGGCCTGCATCGCTTCGACCGCTGTCTGTATGTTGCCGTCGTCGGCCATTATTATCGCGGGGTAGACATCTTTTTCCTGGTCGCCTGATAGGAGCTCAATCCCTTTACCGTCAGGCAGGAATGATTTGATAAGGATCAGGTCGGGATAGAAGTCGTCGATGCTGATGCGCGCTTCAGCAATATTCCGCGCGACTGATACTGTCACCGGATTAGCGACTGCCTCCAGGGCCTCGCAGGTCTTTATCTCTGGAGTTCCCGAACCCTCAACCAGGAGAATGTGGATTGTTTTTTTGTCCATAATTTAGAACTTGCTCCCCTGAAAAGTCAGTCACCTGACGATCACTATGGCTGAAGACGGCCATTATAGACTAGTTTCCGCCACTTTCAAGAGTTGTTTAATCCGGCCCCTTGATCCTGAACTGAACGCAGGTATATGCGGTTCCAGATCTCTTTTGCTATGGGTGAAACAAGGCAAAGTTGCTCCCGGGGTTCTCTTCGGCGGCTTTTAGCTATGTTTCTTTTTACATCCTCACCTCTTGTCTCTATAATCCCGGGCCATGCAGAAAAGATTTTCACTTGAGGCGCGCCTGCAACTTCAGGCAGCGATTGTTGAAGCATCGGGCAACGAGATTTTTGCCATCGGTCATACTGATGCCGATTGCCGGGTGGTTGAAGTTGATGTGCTGGCGCGTGGTTCGCAACAGGCGGTCCCGGCTGTGGTGCAGAACTGCCGCTATGGCGATGTGGTTATCCACAATCACCCATCAGGCAACTTATCCCCATCTGAGCCAGATATTGAGATAGCCAGCGGCATTGCCAGTCTGGGTGTCGGTTTTTATATTGTGGATAACTCTGTTGATAGGGTCTACGCGGTGGTTGAGCCCTTCCCGCCACAGGATGAGACACAGCTTGATCCGGCCCGGATCGACGCGATTCTCGGCACTAAAGGAGAGGTGGCGCAACAGCTTAAGGGCTACGAAGATCGACCTGAACAGCTGCGGATGGCTCTCTGTGTGGCCGAAGCCTTCAATCGGGGCCAGCTTGCGGTCATTGAAGCCGGCACCGGCACCGGCAAGAGTCTGGCCTATTTGGTTCCGGCACTTCTCTGGGCACTTAATAATGGTGAGCGGGTCGTGGTGTCGACCAACACCATCAATTTGCAGCAGCAGTTGATCAGCAAAGATTTGCCCTTGCTGCAACGGGCCACCGGTCTTGAATTCCGTGCCGTGCTGGTCAAGGGACGCAGCAACTATCTCTGTCATCGGCGTGGCGCTGAGGCGGGACGTGAACCGGGCCTGTTTGCCAGTAGCGAAGAGACCGAATTGCAGTCGATTTTGCAATGGGGCGAGGCGACAAACGATGGCTCGCGTGATGATCTAAGTTTCAATCCGACTCCGTCGGTCTGGGAAGAGGTCTGTTGCGAGGCCGATCAGTGTAGTCGGGTGCGTTGTCGCGACTACGGGCGCTGTTTTTTTCACAAGGCGCGGCGTCAGGCAGCACAGGCGAACCTGCTGGTGGTCAACCATGCCCTGCTGCTCTCCGACCTGGCTCTGCGTCAACAGACCGACAACTATAATGCCACTGCAGTTCTCCCTCCCTTCGGGCGGGTCGTGATCGACGAGGCTCATCATCTTGAAGATGTCGCGACCAACTATTTTTCTAGTAAGGTCACTCGTTTTGGTTTCGCCCGCACCCTGAATCGCTTGCGTCACCCGCGCAAACCGGACAAGGGGCTGTTGCCGCGATTCATGTCACAGCTGGCCAAGGAGCTACCGGATAGTTTCGACGAGCTGTATCGTGGGATCCATGAGCGGGTCGAAACGATGCAAGTGCTGCGGCAGAAGCTGTTAGATGAGGCAATTGAAGCCTTGGAACTGGTTGGGCAGAGGCTCGCGACGGAACTGAAGCAGGAAGTGCGTGATGGCTTTGAGATCCGTCATCGTTTAAAGACCGACTTTTTAGAGACCGGCTGTTGGGACGAGATTGTTGGCTTGATCAAGCCGCTCCTCAAGCAGAGTACAGGCCTGGCGCGCAAGCTTGACGGTCTGCTCAAGCAGTGTGAAGAGTTGCCGGATGACGTGACCGACAAGCTCAGCTCTCCGTTGGTTGATCTGGCCGGGATAGCCCGCCGCCTTGATGGTATTGCGACCGATCTTACCCTATTTCTTGGGGTTTCAACTGAGAATTGTGTGTGGATTGAGGTTGCAAGGGGGCGCATAGGTCGCTCGCGAGGCTTGGTCACGCGACTCTGCAGCGCGCCACTTGAGGTTGGGAAGGGGCTTAACGAGGCGCTCTATGAGCGTTTTAAAACCGTGGTTATGACCAGCGCGACCCTGAGTGTTGCTGGACGTTTTGATTACTTCTGCGAACGCACCGGGCTGGGTCTGGCCGAGCCGATTCGCCTGCAGTCCCTGGTGCTGGCGTCGCCGTTCGATTATGAAAGTCAGGCGCTGGTTGCGGTGCCGACCGACATCCCTGAACCGGGGCGTCCCGGTTTTGCCGAAGCGGTCGCCGAGTTGACCGAGAAGGCGCTGCTCCTGGCGGGAGGCCGCAGCTTTGCACTCTTTACCTCTTATCAGCTGCTGCATAATGTCTATGAGCAGGTGGCCCCGATTCTCGAGGCCCACAAGATTCACAGTTTTCGCCAGGGGAGCGAAAATCGGCATAACCTGCTCAAGCGGTTTGCCGAGGATGAGACCAGTGTACTCTTCGGTACCGATTCGTTCTGGGAAGGGGTTGATGTCCCCGGCCGTTCGCTGGAGCAGGTAGTTATCACCCGCCTGCCGTTCCGGGTGCCGACCGAGCCGGTGCTGCAGGCGCGTGCTGAAGCTCTTGAGGCGCGGGGGCAAGATCCCTTTATGAAATATACGGTGCCGCAGGCCGTCATCCGTTTCAAGCAGGGGTTCGGTCGTCTGATCCGTAATCGGAGCGACCGGGGAGTGGTCCTGATCCTTGACAGCCGGGTGGTGCGCCGTGGTTACGGTCGAACCTTTCTGCGTTCACTGCCCGAGGCCCGTACCCTCACCTTGCCTGCTGCAGAGTTACTGCCGCAGATTGCAAGTTTTTTCGCCGACACATGCGAATGAATCTGCTAGAATTACAGCCCGAGTTGTTGCCTCTTCAGGAGCTTGTCTGATGTTCCGCCTGTTACTCATACTACTGTTGATCCCCACCCCGCTGATGGCTCTGGACGGATCAGGTGTTGAAGCGTTCGATTTTCCCTCACGCTGGGGAACGGTCACTTTCGAGCATCTTAAACATCAACGCCGCATCGGCGACTGCATGGTCTGTCACCATCTGGGCGTCGAGATGGGGGGCTGTGGCAACTGTCATGGTGTCATTCAAAAACTCCCGCAAACCAAGGATGTCTTGCATAAAATCTGTATCGCCTGCCACTGGAAAAAGCGGGGACCAACAGAATGTTCTGGTTGTCATGATCCTGAACGACTTGATGAGTCGGTCTATAACGACTGAAAGCGTGAGGCGTGAGAAGACAATTCCTCCATAGTGGGCTGGTTGTTTTGCTCCTTTGGGGCGCTGTCGCCTGCAGTGGCAGTGCAGAGCTCAAGCCTTTGGCAGCCGATGCCCTTGTGCTGACTTTCGGTGACAGCTTGACCTGGGGAACTGGTGGCGGCGAAAATGGTAACTATCCCTACCAGCTTGAGCAGATGATCGGGCGCCGGGTCATCAATGCCGGGGTGCCGGGTGAGGTCAGTGCTGAGGGCGTCAAGCGTCTCCCCGAGATCCTCAAAGAACATCAGCCGCAATTGCTGATCCTCTGCCATGGCGGGAACGATCTGCTGCGCAGGCTGGATCGACAGGCTTTACATGACAATCTGAGGCAAATGATTGAAGCGGCGCAACAATCGGGGACCGAGGTGGTGTTGATCGGTGTACCGAGTCCGGGCCTGTTGCTTGAGCCCCCTGCGCTCTATGCCGAACTGGCCACGGAGTTCAAACTCCCCTTTTTGGGAGAAGCCCTTGCCGAACTTATGACCGATCGTAAATTCAAGAGTGATGCGGTTCATTTTAATGCCGCTGGGTACCGCCAACTGGCTCAGAGAGTCAAGGATCTGCTCAAGGCAGCGCAAGCTATTTAAAAAATGTAATCGAAAGGGAATAACCATGAAAAAAATTCTTTTGATAATGACCCTGACTCTGCTGGCCTCTGTAACGGCCGCAGTTGCGACAGAACCAGCCAACTATCTGGAATTTCAAAAGGTTATTGATGATAAGTGCAGCAAATGTCATAGTCGTACCCGCGTCGATCAGGCCATGGCTGAACATCGGGATCTGCTTGGAATTCAGGAGCGTATGATCAAGCACGGAGCCGAACTCAATACACGTGAACGGCAGGTATTGGGAATCTTTTTTCGGAGCTATGAAGTCAAGGAGACTCCGCTCAGGGTCAAGAATGAAGATCCGCTGGCCGAATATCGTTCAGTCGTTGAGGCACGCTGTAGTGGCTGTCATTCGCTTGATATCGTAGAAGATGCGATGCGCCAGAAACGCGAGTTCAGTTCTCTTGCGCAGATGATGATCAAGCGTGGCGCAGTTCTGAATGATAAAGACGTCAAGATCATTCAGACGTTCTGGGGAGAACCGCTTAAATAAGCCCGCGAAGCATGAAGCGAGAGGCAAGAAAGAACCTGGCCTGTCGTAGAAAATATTAAATTATAGGGGGGGGACAAATGAGCCGGATTAAAGATTGGCCTGAAGAGGAACGGCCGCGTGAAAAACTTTTGCAACACGGTGCAGAACAACTCAGCACTGCTGAACTTCTGGCTCTGATCTTACGCAACGGCGATGCCTCAAGCGGTCGCAGCGCCGTTGATCAGGCACGCAGTCTTCTGGAGAGGTTCGGGGGATTGCGTGAGCTTTCACAGGCGCGGACCGCAGAACTTTGTGAACTCGCAGGGATTGGCCCCGCCAAGGCTGCGGAGATTCAGGCGGTTTTTCAGCTGGCGCGACGCTTTGCTGCTGAGTCATTGCAGCCGGGCGCTCGTTATACCAGCTCAAGCGATGCCTTCAGCCACTTCCACCCCCGCCTGCGTGATTACCGCCGTGAGGTATTCCTCGCTCTGTTACTCGACAGTAAGAACTGCCTGATTCGCGAGGTCCAGATCTCCGAGGGCAGCCTCAACGCCAGCATCGTCCATCCGCGCGAGGTTTTCGTCCCGGTGGTCCGTGAATCGGCAGCTGCAGTCCTTTTTGTTCATAACCACCCTTCCGGTGATCCAACCCCCTCTAAAGAAGATATCGCCCTGACCACCCGCTTAAAACAAGCTGGTGAATTGATGGGCGTACGCGTGTTGGATCATATCATTATCGGCGATGGGCGTTATCACAGCTTTGCCGATCAGGGGGTGCTGTAGATTTGCAGCCTTGTTGTGGAGTGCGGAGTAGCTGCGGTTCCTGAGAGCTCTTAATTCCAGCTGTTTCCTGTCCAGCGACACAAGCGGAAGAATCCTGGTTCGAGTGAATTAATGGCCCAGGCGTTACGGTCGTCTGTCAGGTAGATATTGCCTTTGTCATTAATGTTTCCCTGTGCATCGAATTGAATACAATTATTTCCATTACAAGGCTTATAACCTTTGTTATCAAAGGTTATAAGCGCGGGAGTTGTCGGATCAAGGGAGTTTGCGGCACCAGTGCAGGCGCTTCGGCTTGCCGGTCCAGAGCTGAAACTGACGCCATCTGGAAGGCTGCGGGAGTAGATCTGTATGTATGTATCTTCGTCGGTACCATTATCGGGATACCCGTTGTTGTCGGTAGCGTCTACCCCGCTATCGTCGTTGTCATCGATCCATTGCCAGGCTTCATAGCTGCCGCTTGCAGCGTCCAGCACCAGGAATACCGTCTGTTGCCGGAATCGTCGTGCATTGGCACCGTTGTCGATACTGACATAATCTCCGATACGCATGGCTTCATTCTGAGCGTCCCGAACATCCTCCAGCATCTGGTTGGCAGCATCTTTAAGTCGCCAGCTGCGGAGCAAGTCAGAAAAGCTGTAGGTCGCTATGCTCGCAATAATCCCAACGACTGCGATAACAATCAGCATCTCCAACAATGTAAAGCCAGAAGAATTTTTCAAGGGCATCAACGCAACCTCCAAGAGAAGACCTTGACCTGCACGCCCTGACTTTCGCTACTGACTGTTGGAGTGTCTAAACGGATAAGATTGCCAGTGAAGTCTGTTGCGACTGCACCTCCGTCTGTTAGAGCCAATGAACCGATAACCGCCGTTTTGGTGCTGACCTGGTTCAGAATCTCACCCGCAGTGTTCATAACGATTATACGTCCGGTACTACTGCTGTTATCGGCGCTGCTTGCCCCTTGCTCGTAACCCTGGCTGACTGTAATATATATGCGTCCAGAGCTGTCAATCATCGGGGTCCCCCAGATTTTTTCACCAGCCTTAAGGAACGGGGCATTTACGGTGTCTGTCGCTTCTGCTTTCCAGTATAAATCAGCCTCACGTTCACCGAGGGAGACAGCATAGAGGCCGAATGTGCCACTGGCAGAATCGGTGCCACCGGTGCCAAAGATTGCCAGACTGTTGTAGAGCGAAATGCCGCTCGCAATAGGCGCTCTCAGGGTTGCTCCAGACGTAGGATCAATCTCTGTCGGTACGGTGAATACCGGGAGTTCCACACCGTTGTTGTCGATCAGCACCGAATGCCCGCTGTGGGTATCAAGTTGCCAGAGTCGACCGTCCATATCGCCAAAGACCATATAATCGACCACACCGTTGTTGTCGATATCGAGCAGGCTGGGGATCGCCGGAGGTGTAAAGACCTGGTTGATGGTGTAGTTCTGCTTCCAGGTCCACTCAACAGCGCCAGTCTGGACATTCAGGGACATGGCATTGACACCGTAGCTGCCATTTGTCGGGTCTACAACACCGTTGGCATCGAGTTTTTGATAATAGTTTGCAGTCAAAAAGGCTCGGGTGCGGACGCTGTCGCCATTTCTGATCTTACCGATAGAGACACCCTGTGCATTGCCAATGTTGTAGCTGGAAAGATCTGTTTCCCAGAGGACTTTCGGTGTATATGGATCGGAGATATCCAGCGCAAAAACTAGCCCCTTGTTCTGATCGGCGATGGTTGCGGTGCCGATCAACACGGTTTTGTATTCAACGCCTGTTAGGTTGCCATTGGCATCTATGGTTTTAACCAGAATATCGCGAACAGACGGAGAACCTGAGACCGATACCGCCGGGATCGATGTG
This sequence comes from Deltaproteobacteria bacterium, assembly GCA_024279255.1. Taxonomy (GTDB): domain Bacteria; phylum Desulfobacterota; class Desulfuromonadia; order Desulfuromonadales; family Geopsychrobacteraceae; genus Geopsychrobacter. The sequence goes on from JAJRRT010000049.1 coordinate 67,824, forward strand.
GTATCCACAAAATTCTGTTTTTTAAGCGCTGGCAGTAGGAGTGATGGCACGTAGGCCCAGATCTCTTTGCCGCTGCCGGAAGAATACGATTTTGTGGAGCTGTCCCAGTCACCGGCATGGAAGGCGTGGAGCATGCCGTCATCGGCACCGACATAGACAATTCTGTCACGACTCCGTGCTGTGGATGTATCTTTGGCTAGTTTTGAGTAGCCGATTACAGCCGGAGTGGAAGAACGAATGCTCCAGAGGCGCGAAGATGGTTCGCCTTCACCGTTAAGCAGGGTTGAGGTGACCTTGTCGCGACCACGGATAGTGTTGATTAAGACCTTGGCAGCGTCGAGAGAGGCCATTCCGAGTTTTGTCGGGAGAAAGTCTGTGGTTTGGGTCGCGGAGTTCAGGTCAAAACTGACCTTGGTGGTGCCATTATTAGTGAAAATGTAACGACTGGCCGGAGTCTGACTGATGTTGGCCGGGTTACCCGTGGTTCCTGCTGGTGGCATCTCATCTGCTGCGTCCCACAAAATTGAACCTGCGGCGCTGAAGTCGGTAGCTGTTATGTTAATTGCTTGCATGTGGCCGCGATAGGTCGGAAATTCGTAGGAGCCCTGGAACGCAATGCCACGGTCAATAATTGGTGTGGTTGTGACGTAGGTGTTTGTAATGACGGTAAATTGTAGCCCCAGAACTGTGTTGAGAACAAATCGGGTTCCGCAGGTATTGTTCGTGTCGATGTTGCAGTACGAAATGTTATTTGGGTCGATAGTCGGCGAGGTTGCAGCTGTTCCTGTTCCTCCCGCGCCGGTGTCATTTTTGCCGAGCAGCAAGGCAATGCTGGTGTCTGCTATGCCGTTATCACCCGAAGCAAGTGTCGTTGCGTTTCCAACTTCAGTCAGAGCATAAGTTGGTGCACTAGAACCAGAAGAAACACAGCCCCAGTTTAAGTTTATTTTGTCCAGAGTATGATCGTTTGAATCAATCCTTGAAATTTTCTCAATTTTTATGAGGGCATGATCAAACACACCGCTGTTAAAAACATACTTGACCTCTTTAAATTCAATGTACAGTTCATTGTTGAGCTTAAGAAGGTCGTTCCTGGAAACTTTAAAGTCAGATGTTGCGGCTAGGTCGACTTCGCTTGTCAGGTCCAGGGTGAATTTTGCCGGAGTTGAATTACCGTCGTAGTAAATTTCAAAGTTGAACGAGTTGGTAAACTCGGTCACCGTGATCTCCATTTTGGGTGGCGTCTTATCCCATTTTTGTTTTTTATGGTAATCCTTGAGGACAATAGGGCTCCCCGGTTGACAGTCGTTTCCGGGGGTGACGTTTGCACAAAGGTCCAGATCGTTGAGGTCAGATTTTGATTTCAATGTGGTGGAGTAGTTGCCGGAATTCAGGCAGATGGGAGCTGTTGCTCCTCCTGAACTTGGCCATTGTGCGGTGACCTTTTCTACGGTTTTGTCTGACGAAGACAGGTTGTTCAGCGAGATCCCTGAGAAGGTTGTCTTTCCTGTTGTTTCGGAAACCGTCAGGTTAACCAATCTTGAGAGCAGAATGCCATCCTCGCCAGCATTCTTGACACTTCCGTCGGGACTCATAACGACGTTGATCGGGGTGGTTTCCCCGATATAATAAAGGCTAAGCCTAACTTCATCAGTCGGGTTGAGTGATTCCCCGATTGTCAGGTTGAGAATTCTTTCGCTTGGTGATGGCGGCGGTGGGGTGGTACCGCCCGGCGGGGTCCAGGTGTTTGAACATTCCAGGTACTGGTGGCCGCCAAGGTAGGTTGCATAGCCCTGAGTGGGGCTGCCATTGATGCGGCCACCGGTATAGTAGTCATACCCTTGTGATGTTGCCGTGTCGGGATCGTGGATGAAGCGTTCCATATTGTTGTTGTAAATCGAATTGACGTTGGCATGCGGTTTGAAATTGTGGACATGCCCACCTTCGGGAACATAGGTCCAGCCGGCACACTGGTTCAGAAAGCCGGTTGGGTTTTCAAAGACCAGTTTGGTTTCATCCATCAGGCCACCATCGGTGTAGAGGCGCGGACCTGGTTTGGTTCTGTCCGTTACCCAACCGCCCTGGGCATCAACCGCAGGGTCATCGACACCCCCTCCAGGCTTTTCCATATCCTCGGAGCCTTCCATACTCTCGATAGAGGCGCACTCGAGAAAGGCCGAGTTTCCGGCTTCCAAAAAATATCTCAGTTTCTCAAGGACTCTTTCACGTGCCTGGGGAATGTCCAGGACTGTTGTTCCGTTCGAAAGGGTGATCGGTGCGTTGATTTCCTTATCGATAACCCAATGAGGAGCCCAGAAGAGGCTGAACTTGTCGCCGTTGGCATCGGGGGTGGTCAAAGTGTCTTCGATGATCTGCTTGGGTGTCACCTCATTAAAGACCAGGGTCTCCAGGCCCAGCAGTCCCGCCGCTTGTAAATAGGTTCGCAGAATATCAACCTTGCCGCCGCCCAGGATCGCTAATTTGGGCGGTACCGTATCCAGGACTTTGTCGATCGGGGCCGTGAAGGAGACATTGGTATAATGCACTTTTACATTGCTGAAGGCATTGATGATTTGCCAGATCTCTGAAGTCAGGAATTTTTTATGGATGACAAAGGGGCCACCGCGATAATCGATTATGTGCTGATTGAAAGATTCACTCATGGATACGTTTGCGTTGGTTGTCCACTGAATAGATCTGGCTGGCGGATCAAATACCGGCCAGGTTGCCTGGTCGGTGTTGCTGCGATCAACCTTTTTAACCGGTGCGGTCCAGGTGTTTGTGGTCGGGTCCTGAATACCCGCTATCGAAAAGTCAAATTCATTAGCATCTGTTTTGTCCGGGCGGACAACCCAGGCGACATTGGCTCCGGCGCGCAGGATTTCGTAGATCATCCCGTAGGCCTGAAAGAGCCCCTGATCATTTTTGTCAGCATCGCAACCTGTGGGTCGAAACGCACTCTTCTGAGCAGCGTCGTTATTGGGTTGCCAGCATGGATCCATCGGCACAATGATAGACCCGGCCTCAAAGTCCAGGAATCCCGCCAGGGCGGGCTGGGCAATGGCGCAGGTCAAAAGAACCAGCAGTAAAATAAGTCGTTTCATAAAAGCCTCCATATCTTGGAAGTGCTGTGCTATTTAAGGTCAATCGTTGTTGTATTGGAATCCAGATTGCTGATGTCGCCGACGCCGCTCACATCGCGAAAGTTTTCGCGACCGGCGCTACCACCTAGTTGGCTGTAGCCACTGTCGCTGTCATCGTAAAGCAGGCGTGCCTCAACCATACTGGAGGTACGGCCGTCAGGGGCAACGGCTTCGACATTGACCATAACCAGTTGGTCGGTATCTATGCCGTAATCACTATCGCCGTCATTGTTGTCTTTGATGAAAACCTGCAGTGTCAACGGAGGAGATGTTGTAAACCCAGCAGGTTCAAGTGTGGTACTGCGCATGTAAAGATCGGCAGCGGGGGTGATGTTTGCGGGATCTGGGTCGAGAATGTTCTGCCAGTAGTCACTGGCGATGTATTGATCGCTCAACTGCAGGCGTGCGCTGTCGACCCCGGCGCTGGCTGCGTAATAGGCTTTGGTCTTCAGCCCTTCTGTGACAGTGCCGCGGGTTGAACGCAGAACCTTATACCCGACCAGGGATACGATAACCATCATGATCGCGGTCATCATGAGAACCGTCAGCAGGGCAATGCCCCGTTCATCGCGCAACATAGTTCTTTACCTCCACATCTTCTGTTATGACCAGCCTGCGGAACGCATCGTTGTACGGGCCATAGGTTCCAGCAGGAATGTTTGATCCCGTCTTTGGTCCCATCTGCGAAGAATAGTCCGTGGTGTTGGTAAGTCCCTTTTGTGGATTGAGGCTGCGCACCAGCAGGTAGAAACGAATGACACGGATATCCTCGGCGTGGGCCGGGTTATCCTCCCAGGTGCCATCTATCAGGTAGCGAACCTGAAAACCATCGACGCTACGGTCGAGAATTGTTGCCGGGGGTGCAGAGAGATCGTCAATTAGCAGCTGAGATTCGCCCCCCGAGGTTGCAACGTAAAATCGCTTGGCGCGAACTTTAAGAATTTCACTCCCCTCGGAAATATCTTCGCGCAGATCATCGCCTGCTTTTAACTTGATGGTTGCCTGGACAACGGCCGCAGTGATTCCCGTAAACTGGACCCCCTTATCGGCGTCATTGAGTAAGGGATATCCACGTTTGTGGTTCTCAAAGGCAATATTGTTATAAGAGGTGTCAGCCTGCAGGCCAAGGTGGGCACGGCGATCGTCTGCGGAACTAATAAGGTTTCCGTTCGAAGTTTGGAATTCATCCCGGGGAATTTCAATTTTTATGTTTGTTCCACCTGAGGCAACGTTCTCGAAGGCTACAACCTTGGGGAAGAAGGATTCGGCTTTCAGGATGGTGATCTCGTCATCGGCATTGTTGCTGTTGTTGACCAGGATCGTGGCGTCATAGTTTGTCGTATTGACGGTAATTGAGGGCTCAGGACGCCGGCCGAGCATGAAACCCGCCATGCCCAGTTCTCTACTCAGATAAATAGACAGACGCTGGGCCCGGTCAGCAAGGTCATTTTTACTGATCTCCCTGACGCCCTGGTCCTGGAACTGTATGAGCGCCGGGAACATGAAGGCTGATACCGTGGCCATGATGGTCAGAGCAATCAGCACCTCAAGCAGACTGAAACCCTTGTGAGAGAGCAGTTGGGGTGGCAGGAAGTTTCTGGCCTCCCGGTTATTCGATAATGATGGTGCTGGTGTCATAGTTGTGAGCCTGTCCTCTGTAAGTCCAGTCGATCGTGACATCGCAGTCAAATCGACGATTGGCAGGAACGGTAACGATCTGGGTGCAATCAATAGCGTACTGGAAACGGGAATCTATGGGGTCGGGGGCTTGGGCGACATCCGGGACGTTGAGCGCTGATGTGGATGTTGGCCTCCAGCTTTGAGTGTGCAGCCAGTCAACCCAGCGGCTGGCAACGGCAATGCTGTCATTGCGCACTTGATTGCGCTGGTTCAGATGCATGTTGGAAATCATAAGGGGCAGGGCGCCTAGACTGACGATCATGAAGATTGACAGGGAAACCATTAACTCAATCAGAGAAAAGCCATGCGTTCCTAGTTGTCTGTAAAGTTTTGGAGTGGGGGTATCGGATTGATGCGGAGGATATTTGTCAGCGTTATGTCGCCGCTTGAAATGTAAAAATGCCGTCTGCTCAGCTTGAGACTGATCAATACGGCATAAGTGTGTTGACTTTTGTAGCATATCGCCCCCCCATGTAGCAGTACTCTTTCATTCTAAAACAGTAAATATTATTCTGGATTCAGTTGTCCTGTCAAGAGCTTTTAATTAAAGAGCGGTCTATGCTGGCTCTGAAGGGGGGGAGAATACAGAGGAATTATTGTTGAAAACTGCCGATAATGGTATGAAGTCAGATCAGTTTAATATCTTCGGGCATTAATTTGAAGGAGAAGGCCAGTGACCAGGTTGCCAATATATAGAGTAGGAATCAGCGCCTTCATGAAGTCTCTTAGGTTATTGATACTGCTTTTTTCGATGCAGGCTTTTTTCATTCTTCCCTTTAATGAGCTTCCTGCTCTGGGGATTGGTGCCGTACTCGCTGCTGAGGGTAACGCTTATTTAATTGCACAGCGTGAAAAAATTGAAGATGCAACGGGTGCGGTTTTGGTCGATGGCCGCATGTTGGGCTCGGGGGTAATCGTTTCAGCGGATGGGCTGATTCTTACCGCACTTCATGTGGTCTCCGCCGGGAGCCGTTATCGTCTCCTTTCAAAAAAATATGGCTCACTTCCGTTGAACGTCATTGCCACAGATCCTGGACACGATATTGCTTTGCTAAAAGCTCCAGAATTAAAAGATGGTTACAGCTCTTTGCCTTTGGCTGGGAGCCGGCCAGAAGTTTCGGAGAGAATTTTTTTGCTCGGGAGCCCTGTTTTTCGCCATGATTTGTGGATTTCTGGTCATGTTGCCCGACAAGAGGATGGATATGAGTGGCAAACCACGGCTAACCGTTATATTGAAAATACATATGTTACAGCCATGACTCCTGAGGGGACTTCTGGCGGGGCATGGATTAATACTCAGGGTGAAATCGTTGGTCTGCAGATTGGGATTATGGTGAAACGCGGCCAGTTGATGGGGATCTCCTACATGGCACCAATTGATGCCTTAGAGGTAATGCTGGCCTCAGAAAACGAGGTTTATACCCCTTTTCTGGCTTGTATTCTGGAGGAGACGTGGGAGCTGTCTCCTCAGACGCTTAAACGTTATCCAGAGGGGACAACAGGCTTAGTGGTCGGTCGTCTGCATTCCAGTAGCCCTTTTGTTGCAGCGAGGGTTCACAGTGGCGAAGTTATCACCAGACTTAATGGGGACCCTGTGGAATTCAGGGATGATTTTCTAAGGACCTTACGAAGGTTTGGCCCCAGATCGTCAGTGGTCTTAAAGGTGCTTGCAATTGACGGGAAAACACATCGGAATGTTAATATTACCCTTCCGCGTTGAGTCTTCGCGGTTCAGCTGGCGTGGATATCGGCATTAATTCCAGCCCGAACCAGTCCAGCCTTCGGTTATGACGCGACCTGTTGCTGATGGTAGAGACAGGAGACTGATCCGAACACGGTAACGTTTGACACCGCTGCCATCTAAAACGCACAGAGAGGTAGAGTCTACACCACTGCCCATAGTCCCAACTTCTCCAGAACCATTGGGGTTGAATTCAATACTGGTTTCTGCGGTTGCGGTATTACTGTCACCATCTGACGCAGTATTCGTACAGTTGTCGCCTGAGGCAATTTGAATGTTGGGTGGTAAGGATTCAAAATCAAGCAGGCTGCTCGCTTTGGTCCCGCCAGGAAGCTGTACCCAGTAATTACCACTATCCAGATCAACCGCCAGCTGAAGCACCAATTTGCGGGTTATCGCCAGATCTCTGGTCTGCCGCAGGGCGGATTCAAGTCGCGCCGCAGCATCACGAAATCGGGCATCGGAGAGCCATGCGAAGGTTGCGGGCATCGAGATAGCCGCAACGACGCCCATGATACCGAGTACCACGAGTAGCTCTATGATGGTCAGGCCTTTTTGGTTCATCGATTCACCACTATCCTGTTCATTGAAGGGTCAGGTCAAAAGTTTGTACGTCTTGATCTCCCAGTGGATCGCTAACAACGATCTCTATCCGTTGAGAGCCCGAAAGATTTGCATCAACCAGCCAGTTCAGTAGGCCACTCTGCTGGTCGATTGTCATCCCTTGTGGTCCGCTGTTTAAGCTGTAGACCAGTGTATCCCCATCGACATCTTCTGCAACGACCTGATAGCTGTAATTTTCGGCTTTGAATGCCAATGGTGGAGAGGAACTTATGCGGGGAAAAGCATTAGGGATCAGTAGGTCGTCACCGTGAAAGGTTTCTCCTGCCCCTGAAAAGTCATGTGCGACGATTTCAAGCCCAACGGTGTCACCACGCTCAAAGCGATTTCCCGGTAAAGTGTTCCCGGTCGGATTGTTAAGTTTTTCCCCGTTTATGAACCATGTATAGGAAAAAGTTATCATATCGTTTTCAGGGTCAATGGCTTTCGGTGTCGCGCGGATATCGACCCCGCGATAAATATAATTGGTAGCGAGATCGACAGAAACGACCTGCGGGGTGGCATTTCCGATCAGGGTTTGCAGCTCGACAACTACCTCGGGGGCTGTCACTTCGACACTGACTGTATCTTCGCGGTTGAAATAACTCGAGCTTAAGCTCGAGTTATGCGCTGCGGATATGGTCGCTCCATTGACTTTCCAATGATAGCTGGGCTGACTGGCAGCGCCATACAGAACCACCTTTAGATCTGTTGTGCTGGTCGCTGGTGTCGGCAGCAGTTCAGCGGAGAGTGATGCAGAGGAGGTCACAGCAGACTCAACAGGGTTTGGCCCAGCTGCAGGTTTCTGCGGTGCAGAGGTTTGTTCCTTGCTGCAAGCAGCAAGGAACAAACCTCCACAAAGAGTAAGTACGATAAATAGGTTACGCAAGGTCATAGTCACCCTCTGATTTACCGGTTATTCCTGACGCCAGTAAATCGGGAATATCAGTGATTTTGGTTTCGTTGGGGCTTTGCACAAGCCGCCTCCACAACCAATCTTCCCCCCTGGTTCGCCTTTTTGCGGGATGACAATAACAACCCCGGAGGGGATCCCTGATCCGATGTTGACATGTCGGTCTGAGCGGCGTCCAACACCGCCATCTATATCAGCGCGGCCATTATTTAAAGTCGTTTCGAGGTCGTTGCCTTTGTCATAGTTGAAGACCGCCTGGCCATTTTTGTAATCAACCGCATAGAGCAGCGCGGCGCCGAGGTTTCCTGCCAGGCAAGGGTCGGTGGTGACGATATTAGGAGAATATGTTGAGAAGTACAACACCTCGTTGAAAACCACCGGTGGCGACAACATTTTTTCGCCGGAATTCAGATCGAGTTTGATGAACCAGCCCTCCCCATTGTAAAGAGCCAGGTCGGTGTCTGCTATGAGCTCGGCGAGGGTGGTCGATGTGGTACCGGCATTCGTATTGGCAACGGCGAGCTCTGCACCGGTGACGCTGTCGGCCTGAAGAAAGTTCTCGGTCAGATTGACCAGACTGGCCTCTGTAAATGGAATATTTGTGTCGCCCTTGTCCTTGACCGAATAAACCCGGTCCATGACGGCCTCATTCAGAGGGTGCGGCCGGTCACCCGTGCCGAAATAAATGCCATAATAGCCCTGCTCAAATACGACTGAAGGGGGATAGAAGATTTTACGTCCGTTGGTTGCCGGGTTTTCTCCAGAGACGGTGACATCACTGGGGTTGGACTTGAAGATGATCTTGGCATCCCAGTTCGCAATATTGCTGTCGCCAATACGGAAACGCCACATTTGACCGCCGGTATCGCCGACATAGAGGCGGTCTGTCAGACCGTTGAAGTCGGTATCAAGTGCGGTAATGTCAGATGGGATAGAGAAGGTCGGGTTATCTGACACACGGGTTGAAGAGTAGACATATTCCCAGGTTTTGGTTGGTGTCGTCGCGACAGTCGGTGCCCCACTTGAACTGAGAGTTGCAACCTGAATCGCGTAGATACCGCGGCCTTTGGGGTGCCACTGCGAAGCGCCACCAGCGCTGGTGGTTGCTCCGGCGCCATTATTGACCAGGGTTGTTGTCTCGGTGGTATCGTCAGTCCCGCTGGGGAAATCTTGCCGATTTCCGAAGCGCAGATCTTCATTGTTGTCATAACCGGCGCCGACAAAGGCGACGACTGTCTTGACCCCGGCAATCTTTACGGTACCGATGGTCGGTTCCGCCCAGGTCTCACCCAGCTCCTCGAACATGAGATTTCCCGAGCCATCAACCGTTGTGTTGTCGACCTCCCACAGTAAAACGGGAGCCAGGGGATTAGTCACATCGAGGGCATAGTAGACCCCGCGTGAGCCGGTCGCAGGTAAGGTATCCATGCCACCCCCGCGCCGCAGACCAAAGATCATTACGACCTTGTCGCCGTCGCCCGATTCAATATTACCATCGTTGTCTGCATCGTAGCGATAGATCGTAGCGGAGGCATCAACGTAGTAGTTGTGGATGGTGGAGTGCAGGTTGCGCATGTATGGCAATACTGACGGTGGTATAAAGGACCAGAGCTCTTTGCCGTCGGCATCACGGAAAGCGTGTAGCATGCCATCGTTGGTTCCGGTAAAGACAACTGTTTTATTGACCGCCGTATTAGCCTCATTGGTTGCGTTAAAGGTGTAGGACGCGTAGTCAACGATCACCGGCTTGAAATGAAGCAGATCGCCGAGCATCCATTCCCGGTTATCGACGAAAGAGAGATCGCCATCATCATCGAAAACATCAATTCCGTGCACATAGTCGATGATTTTATCGACTTCGGGAGTGCCAGGTACTCCTAGCAGGGCGGCGGTGATGGCATTGTTGGTCTTGGAAAAGCGGTTGTTGGTATGGGTCAGAGCACTGGTGCCTGTACTGGTCTTGGTATAGATAAGGCGCGGGTCGGTGGAAAGGTTTCGGTCCTTGAGGATTCCCCCCACTCCTCCACGGTCAGTAATGCCGGCGTCAGGAGAACCCGTAGGGGTCCAGAAGGATTCAGACGTCACCACGAACTTGCCGTTGACATCGGTCGCTAAAGCATTGTTCTTGTCGACGATGTCTCCATTGTCATTAAGACCATATTTTTTCAAATTTCCGCGCCAGTCGGAATTTGGGATCGGCTTGAAAAATCCGAGATAGACACGGCTGCCGCTGTAAGTCCTGTTTTCAGGGCTGGTTGGGACCACCGGGGCGACGAAGGAGGAGTCGACGTCGAGAATTCGGCCGATGATTGCATCGAAGGCTCCGGCCAGCGATTGGTAATCTTTCGCCCAGTAGGCCTTTCCGCCGCCGTTGTAAGAGGTGTCTTCGAGCAACTGAATGGCCGCAGCATCCGCATTGGGATCGAGAGCAAAACCGATGGTAAAGGTTGTGGCATGCTGAATCCCGGGGTGGCCGATATTGCCAGAGGGGACTCCATCGACGGAGAGATCTGCGGTGTTCAGATACTTGGAGACATCGTCCATCGAGTCAGCCAGGTCGTTAGGTTCCTTGCCATCACCGTCAACATCGCCATTATTCCCGATGGTCTTCAGGTAATTTTCGTCGTCTGCGGTAGAAGCGCCGTCAGAGATGAAGACAATATAGTTGTCCTGGCAGCTCGCAGAGATGGGGGAGGTATAGCTGACTCCGCTTTGCGATGCACTCGTCAGACCACTGTAGTAGCGCATCGCTTCAAACAGGGTCTCCCCGAGGGGCGTACTTCCGCCGGTTCCTATCGAACTGATGATTGAGATGAGTTTTTGTCTGTTTGTTACACCGGTCGTAAATTCGAGATCCATATCCTTGATGGTGGTCTGGTAGCCGTCAACGGTTAAAAGTCTTCCGCCGTCGCCGCCATTAAAGACCATCAGACCAAAATTGACCCCAAAGGTACTGTTTAGTAGATCAGTCAGAATTTTCTTGGCGATCACCATTTTTACTTCAGTTTGGGTTGTGCAGCTTTGCAGTGCCGAGACTGAAGAGGTGTTGCTGGCGCTCCAAGGGACGCTGACGATTGTCGTGCCGCCACTGGAAGCACTATACCAGTTGAGATAGTTGCCGAGCATATAGCGGCGCGCATCGTCCTTGGTTTCGCAGGTGCCATCGTCTTTAACTTTCAGATAACCGTGGTATTTTCCCAGAGCCGCAAGTGCGTCGCGGACCTCGGTGCAACTTGAGTCGCTCATATCGGTCGGGAAGTCACCCTTTTTATCATACTCATCGCAGAGACCGGTCCCGGAGTTGAAATCCTTGCACTTATAAAACTTCTGTGCGGTGCACATATCCTCATAGCGGTTGTCGTCGCTTTTCCACTCACCACAGAATAGCTGCGAATCGTAGGACACTGTAGGATCGTAGCCTGTACCAATAACGATAGTCGATTCACAGGCGGTTCCGGCGGGGGTCGTGAGATCGGCATCTTCTTGCCCGGGATTAGCAACGAGCGGGCAATTGTCTGTTCCATCGGGAATTCCGTCACCATCAGTATCAACCACCGGGTCGGTTCCGCCACCGAGAGGAGTCGGGTCGCAGAGGTCGCCGGTGCCATCACCGTCGGTGTCGAGCTGATCGTTATTCCAGGTGTTGACGCAGTTATCTGAGGTGTCTGCAATGCCATCGCCATCGGCATCGGGGATATTGATACAGACCTCGATGTCTGTATTCCAACCCATACTTCCGGAGGTATCGAGAACCAGCATGACGTTCGGCTTGACGGTTGCGGTCTGACCGCCGTAAATGGCGGTATCACCGATATAATCATCAGGATAAGCCAGCACTGTTTGCGGGAGTGCCAGCAGGGCACAAAGACCGGCCATGAGAATAAAGGCTGTGGGTTTCATGGTGTTACTCCTTTGAGACGAATCGGCAGTCATCATCGATATCCTCCCTTTGCTGTGGGAATATCCCGGCATTGGGGTTATTTGTGTGTTTTGGGTTGTGATTGTAGAAAATTCAGGTAGTTCCCCAGGGCCCATTGCATCGGCTCACCCGGATCAAGACAGTTGCCCGCACGGTCGAGGTTGCCGGTCCAGGTCCCGTAGATATCGATTTTATTGTGGGCCGTTATGCAGTGGATTTGGGTCAGGCGAGTCAGGTCGCGACCGCCTTGCCACGCCTGAGCCCTGGGAGTGATTGTCGGCGAGGGACGCTTGTAGATAGCGTCCGTTGTGAAGACTCCGCCGTAGGGGATCAGATTATTGTAGATAGTCGACTCGCTCTTGTCTTTAGCCGCCAACGCTTGAAAGCTGCTTGCTCCGATCAGCAGGGTTGTGACAACCACCATCCAAAAAAAATGCTTTTTCATACAATCCTCCGTCGGTATCCAGTTCGGCTTACGGTGAAAATCGATCACTTGGGAACGACTCTGCCAGCTTCAGCAATAATTGTGCTGCGTGCTGGGTTGGCAACAGCCAGGGGATAAACCCCGGTGGCTCTCACGACATAATAATTTGCTTTGAATTTTGAAGCATCGCTCCCTGATCCGGTTGGTGGCGGGCCGACACCGACAAAACGGATGCGGTTTTTATCCGGATCATGACCTGCTGAGCCAAAAGCCGGATTGGCTTCGAGCCCCGCATCTGCAGTGCCGTCGCCGTCGATATCGATCTCAATACTGTCGACATGCGGGTTTCCGCTGCTATCATTATCGTTGATCAGGTCGACATCACCGGCGATGATCGTCGCCCCTTCGTAGGCATATTCGACGGCCCGCTCGGCAACGTACATCGCCTGTTGGGCATCAAGGTAGTTACGCGAAATTCTGATTTCGGTCGTAGTCGTGTTCAGCAGCAAGGCCCCCAGAATGCTGAGCACGGCCAGAATTCCCAGAGTCACAATCAGGGCCATTCCTCGCTGGTTTCCCAAGGTCCCGGTCACAGATTGTCGCGCTCTGCCCTGAAGAAATTTTTTGTTATAAGGCTGAGACATTTTCGTACCTCTATTTAAGTGTTGCGGATCTTAACCAGCGTTGATAGCTGGCGCGGACGCACATTGGTATTGTTATTAAAGGCATCGGTTCTTAGATTTTGACCATCGATCGATATTTGAACCGATCTGATGTTATTAAAGGTTGTCGGGGCGTTAGTGCGAGTGCCATCCGTCAGGATATAAACGAATTGCAGGTCGACGATATTGTCGGCTACGACCTGGCTGGTGCCACCGTTTACCGTGCGTAGAATCTGATTCGAATTCAGCGTGTAACGGATCGTATTCGGGTTAGGCGAACCAGCGGCTACCTTGACAATCATGTCTGAAGCATTGATTTGCAGGTCGGGTGTTGTAAAGCCACTCAAATTCAATGTTGTCCCGGTGGGGTTAGTGGCGACCGTATATTCGGCACTGGCAGGTTCACTGCCACTGGCGGGACGATATATTCTGACCTTGTCGTTAAGTGCAAACTGGCTGACCATTGCCGCTTGAGCGATTGTAAAAGCGATGTTGTCGGTACTGGTAACGGTTGTTGATAGCAGGGTGTCTGTCGCGATGCGGGCATATTCTCCCGTTGCTGAAGCGACTTGAAGTTCGAGCAGCGTTGCGGTGGAAGCATTGCTGATTGGGGTTGCGCTGTCAGGAATCAACAGGCCCGCCATGCGGATTTCGCGGCTTATCAATTCTGCAGAAATGCGCAGGTTTTGTTGGACGTCGATGATTTCATCCTGAGTGTAGATCGTTCTTTGGCTCGAAAGAAACACGTTGTATACAACTGTCATTGCGATCCCCAGGATGGCCATGACCACGAGCATCTCGATGAGGGTAAAACCACCCTGACGAGTAGAGTTTTCTGAAGTTATATTCTTCATATTCTTCTCCGATCCGTCACCATCGTCAGTGTTCGTCCAGTGTTGTTGGCAACGGTTACGGAAACGACGACCAGATCAGACCCGAGTGTGGTCGTGATGCTGTAGTTCGCTGAATAGGTGCCGGCTCCATCAATGGTCAGGGTGGTTGCCGCTGAAGTGGTGTCGAGATCGTAAACGACGGGGGCTATTGAAGTTGCGTCAAAAACGGTAGAATCATCGTCCCAGGAGAGAATGTCTTCTATGACTCCTTGCGTTAATGCGACCGCAACAGATCTTGTATTGGAGCTGGAATTGTAGTTGATAGCCGTCAGTTGAGCCCTGGCAATCGCAAGTATGCCGACAGCAAAAATGGTCATTGCTATTAAAAGCTCGATGAGTGTGAAACCCTGCTCGGTGGTGAGACTCTTCTTTGGCATAGACGTCTTCTTTACTCTAATGTTTAGCAAAAAAACGGTTAAATAAGGCCTGACGCTTTATATCGGCTATTTATAAATACAGCAATTTGTGGGCCAGCTGTTTTTTAGGAGGTAAGTTGCTGAATAGATAGTGGATATCTTTTATTTTACGCTTGTCAAAGTCACAAGTGTGCAATATTTGCGTAACTGAGTGTGCAAATATTGCCTTGCTATTCCATGTCGTAGTCCTTGATTTTATAATGGAGAGCTCGCAGACTTATTTCGAGTAGTTTTGCTGCTTTGGTGCGATTTTGTTGGGTAGATCGCAATGCCTTTTGGATATATTCCTGCTCGAGTCTGGCCACCGCTTTCTTCAAAGAATAGCCTTCGTCTTCTCTCGGTTCGATGCGGCGGATTTCCCAGGGGATGTCAGCCAGAGTCAGGGTGTTTCCCCTGCAAAATATGAGTGTTTTTTCAATGAAGTTTTCGAGTTCTCGAACATTTCCGGGCCAATCATGGACACAAAACTTTTCGATGACACCCTCCCCTAAGGTCGGCAGAGGTCGCCGTTCGATCCGGGAAAACTTTTTCAAAAAATGTTCGACGAGGGGTTTGATATCTGATTTTCGTTCCCTTAAAGGCGGGATAACCAGTTCGACGACCGCTAATCGATAGAAAAGGTCGCTGCGAAACCGCTTTCTCTCAACCTCTTCATTGAGCTTGAGAGCCGTCGCGGTGACCACGCGAACGTCAACTTTAGTTGGTTGGTTTTCACCGACTCTGCGAACTTCCCCCTCTTGGAGGACGCGAAGTAGTTTTGGCTGGAGTTCAAGGGGTAGCTCCCCGATTTCGTCCAGAAACAGAGTTCCCCCGTCAGCCGCTTTGAATATTCCATCTCGCGCTTTTTCTGCACCGGTAAATGCTCCTCGGGCGTGGCCGAAGAGCTCACTCTCCAGAAGTTCCTTTGTCAAGGCAGCACAGTTGATGGCGAGAAAGGGCTTCTCACGTCGTGGTCCCGCAAGATGGAGAGTCCTGGCAACCAACTCTTTGCCCGTTCCCGTTTCCCCTGACACAAGAACTGGAGAGGTCGCCTGCGAAACGCGGTGTACCATTTCAAGCAACTGTTCCATCGAACGGCTTTGATAGATAATATCTGCTGCACCCCGTGGGTCGCCGAGCTGTTCCCTGAGTAGACGATTTTCATCGAGTAAACGTAAGCGCTCTTCCGCTTTTTTCAGGGTCAACAGGATTTCATCTGGTTTGAAGGGCTTGGAAATATAATCGTAGGCACCATTTTTCAGGCACTCAATGGCGGTATCTATCGTTCCATAGGCGCTCATCATAATAACGGTGCCTGTTAATCCGAGCCGCTCTTTTTCTTTTAGAAACTCAAGGCCATCCAGCTCAGGCATGCGAATATCACTAAGGATCAAGTCGAAATTACTTGTTGACAACAGACTTAAGGCGTCTTGGGCCAGTCCGACCTCTGATACTTGATATCCTGCCCGTTCCAGAACCAACCGGCACATATCACGCATCCCGGCATCATCATCAATCACAAGGATTTGTTTGTTCTGGGTCATATCTCAGAGTCCTCTGTCCGTGGAAATATCAGGCGAAAGGTGGATCCCGTTGCTTCCTCCTGGCTGATCAGTATTTGCCCGTTGGCTTCTTCCATCACTCTTTGGCAGACAGATAAGCCGAGGCCTCTGCCCTGACCCGGTTGTTTTGTAGTAAAAAAAGGGTCGAAAATCCGTTGCTGAGTTTGCTGGGAGATACCATGGCCGGTGTCTTTTACAGTCAACCAGACCGAGTCAGAATTTTCACCGCCGTTGATGCTTATCGTTTTGGTATCAGAGAGGCAAGCATCGCGTGCATTGAGGAGAAGATTGACCAGGACTTGAACTAATCTTCGCGGATTAATGCGGACAGCGGGTAACTCTTTTCGTGCCGCGATATTAACCTCTACTCCAGTGAGGGCTCCCTGGTTGTTCAATAAGGCAACGGCATTGTGGACCGCCTCCCAGGGATTACAGGTCACAAGGGATCCTTGACTTGGGTTTGCGTAATCGAGAAGGTCCTTCACGAGATGATCGATGCGCAGAGCTTCTTCGGCGGCACGCTGGGCTATAGTTTTATCTGGTTCTTCTGTGAGTTGCTCTTTTAGAATTTCAAGATATCCGATGATAGCGGCTAGAGGGTTTCCTACTTCGTGAGCCATCCCTGCAGCCAGGGTGCCGACAGAGGCGAGCTTCTCACTCTGGACAAGTTCGCTTTGTGTTTGCTTCAGTTGTTTGTCTATTTTTTGTAGTGATTCAATGGATTGCTCAGTTTCGGTACGGCTTGTTTTTAGTGCCTGAGTCATGGAATTAAAAGACTGGGTGAGAGTGTAGATTTCCAAAGGACCGGATTCGATCAATTTTGTGTCGAGCTTTCCGCTCCCGATAAGTTTGATCGCCTTTAAAAGGCTTTGCATGGGTTGAACGATGTTGCGATTCAAGACAAACAAAGCAAATATTCCTAAAACGACGACATAGATCAGGGTATATCCACAGACCCATATCAGGATTTGCTTTAATCTTTTGACAACATCCCCAAAATGAAATTTGACCTGAACCACTCCTTTGCAGTTGTTCCCAGAGCATATTGGCGCCGCAACGGTGAAGGTCGGTGTGGTTTGCTGAAAAATAACTTGCCACCATCCTGGCCATTTGTTTTCCAGTTTGAGTTCGCCTTGCTGTAATAACCTGCTGATCGTCTGTGTGATTACTGTTGTACGTGGATTAACCTCAAGTGAATTCAGGAGGTTAAGTTGATGATCGTAGACCTTCCAGGCTTCGACATCGGCTTCTTCAAGTGCCTGATAGAGCCAGCTTTTATGATCAGATAATAGCGAGTTGACTGATGACAATTGAGCTGCAGCAAATCGTGTGACGGTAACTCCCTGCTTGAGACGCGATTCGATGAATGCCTGTTCGGCAATCCCCAAAAAAATAGCTCCACCCAACAACCATGCTGACACAAGCAGGATGATTTGAGTGACAAGCAATTCTCTGCGGAGTCCGAATCTTTGGCGGGATATTTTGTTTTTCCTTGTCATGATTTCTCTGAAATCTAGGCAGGGTGTTTTATCTTTTGGGCTATTGAATAGTCTGCCTGCTTGCTAACAGTAATTTCAGGCAAGGGTACCACCTGACCTATTATCAATCAATAAAATGAAAGGAGAGTCTAATAAAGGTTTTACAGAGTTTCCGCAGCAAATAGTTAATAAGGGTGAATAAAAAGGACCGGCGTTAACGGCCAGTCCTTTTTATTCCAAGTACATGTTTGGCTAAATCAGGGTTGCCAGATTTTAAGCAATGCTTCGGCCATTTCTGCCGGCGAATCTGCAACCGAAACGCCACATTCGCGCAGGAAAGCTTTCTTACTTGCAGCATCACCCTTGCCGCCGGAGATGATTGCTCCGGCATGGCCCATCCGTTTGCCTGCAGGCGCGGTGGCGCCGGCGATGAAAGCCGCGACCGGTTTGGTCATATGATCACGCACATACTCGGCGGCCTGCTCTTCTGCATCGCCACCGATTTCGCCGATCATGATCACCGCTTTGGTGTCCGGGTCTTCCTCGAACATCTTCAAGGTGTCGAGGTGGCTGGTACCGTTGACCGGGTCACCGCCGATCCCGACGCAAGTGGTCTGGCCGATGTCGCGGCTGGTCAGCTGCCAGACTGCCTCATAGGTCAGGGTGCCGGAACGGGAAACCACGCCAACCGGGCCGGGTTTGTGGATGTAGCCGGGCATGATGCCGATCTTACACTGGCCGGGGGTGATGACCCCTGGGCAGTTGGGGCCGATCAGACGGGTTTTCTTGCCCTCCATATATTTTTTGACCATGACCATGTCGAGCACCGGGACGCCTTCGGTGATGCAGATCACCAAGTCCATCTCGGCATCGACCGCTTCCATAATCGCATCGGCACTGGCGATCGGTGGGACATAGATGATCGAAACGTTGGCGCCTGTTTTCTGGACAGCATCTTCGACGGTGTTGAAAATTGGGAAGCCGTCGATCTCGGTTCCCCCCTTGCCGGGGGTGACCCCACCGACCATTTGGGTGTCAGCATAGTCACGGCAACCCTGAGCATGGAAGAGCCCGGTCGCACCAGTGATTCCCTGGGTGATGATTTTGCTATTTTTATCGATCAGAATACTCATCGTTTTCTCTCCTTAACCCTTGACCGCTTTGACGATCTTCTGCGCAGCATCAGCCATGCCGTCGGCACTGACAATATCGAGCCCTGAGTCGGCCAGAATCTGCTTGCCGAGAGCAACGTTTGTCCCTTCGAGACGGACCACCAGTGGGATTTTAATGCCGACTTGTTTGGCCGCTTCGACCACACCGGTCGCAATAACATCACACTTCATGATGCCACCGAAGATGTTGACCAGAATCCCCTCAACCTTTTCGTCGGAGAGAATGATCTTGAAGGCTTCAGTGACGCGCTCGATCGTCGCACTACCACCGACATCCAGAAAGTTGGCCGGTGCCGCTCCGTAGTGCTGAATGATATCCATGGTTGCCATCGCCAAGCCGGCCCCGTTGACCATGCAGCCGATGTTGCCGTCGAGGGCAATATAAGAGAGATCATACTGGGATGCGGTGATTTCCATCGGATCTTCTTCGTCATAATCACGCAGATCACGAATACGGATATGGCGGAACAGCGCGTTCTCATCGAAGTTGATCTTGGCATCGAGGCAGAGCAACTGACCTTCACCAGAGAGGACCAGCGGATTGATTTCGAGCAACGAGCAATCGGTTTCAACGAAGGCTTTGTAAAGGTTCATCAGTAAGGGGACCGCCTGCTTGACCTGGGCAATCGCAAACCCGAGCTTGAAGGCAACTTTTCGTGCTTGAAATGCGGTCAGGCCGGAAACTGGATCGATCTGTTCAAAGAAGAGCTTCTCCGGGGTCTTGGCTGCGACCTCTTCGATATCCATTCCCCCTTCAGCCGAAGCCATCAGGGTCACCTTGTCGGTCGTCCGGTCGACGAGAAAGGAGAGATAGAACTCGTCCGCAATGTTGCACCCTTTTTCAATCAAAACCCGATTGACGATCTTCCCTTCAGGACCAGTCTGGTGGGTCACCAGCGTCATGCCGAACATATCGCGGGCAAACTGTTTGGCTTCGTCTGCGGTCTTGGCGATCTTAACGCCGCCACCTTTGCCACGACCACCGGCGTGGATCTGGGCCTTGACTGCATATGGGCCGTCGCCAAGACGTCTGGCCCAATCGCGTGCCGAGTTGCTGTTGTAGACAACATGACCCTCGGGGACCGGAACACCGAAGTTCCGCAGGATCGCTTTAGCTTGATACTCGTGTATGTTCATTGACTCCCTCTTTCGTCGAGGATGAGCAGGAGGGCGCCCGCAAGGAGGCGTCCGGCTGATGAAATAATGTACGGGTATCGGACCCGATTCCGACACCCCACTTGCGTATACACCCGGAAAAGGCAGGTTGTCAAGTGGCCTGACCACGTCGGTGGGTGGCCACTTTCTGCTTGTTCATTTATGCTCAACTATAGCGTTGAAATCAGGTCTAGCAAGGAAAGGTTGATCTTTTTTAACACGAAACGAGTCCACAGGATCTGAATGGCGAAAAAAAGAGCCTGCCGCTTAATGCGACAGGCTCTTCATGGTGGTATTTACATCGATAAAATCAGCGTTTTTTCCAGTCCGCCATGAACTTTTCAATGCCGACATCGGTTAGCGGATGCTTGGTCAGTTGCTGCATGACGCTGTAGGGGATTGTGCAGATATCGGCTGCGACCAATCCGGCGTTGAGTACGTGGAGCGGGCTGCGGATCGAGGCGACAATGATCTCAGTGTCATAACCATAGTTATCAAAGATGGTGCGGATCTGTTCGACTCCGTCCATCCCTTCGTGACCGATATCGTCGAGACGGCCGACGAAAGGAGAGACATAGCTCGCCCCGGCTTTGGCGGCCAGTAGAGCCTGAACAGAACTGAAAATCAGCGTTACGTTGGTGCGAATGCCTTCATTGCTGAAGGTACGGGTCGCTTTCAGTCCGTCTTTTGTCATCGGGACCTTGATGACGATATTCGGGTGGATGGCGGCGAGTTCGCGGCCTTCCTTGATCATCCCTTCAGCATCCAGTGCGATGACTTCAGCTGAGATGGGGCCATCGACAATCCCGGTTATTTCTGTAATGACTTCCTTGAAGTCACGACCACTTTTGGCAATAAGTGACGGATTGGTGGTGACGCCATCAACCAGGCCTAGTTCGTTTGCGGCGCGGATTTCTGAAACTTCTGCGGTATCAATGAAAAACTTCATGGATGCTCCTAAAAGAGGTAAGGGGCCGACAGCCTGTCGGGCTTGACGGGCTGTTATGCATTCTTTTTGAACTGAGTACGACATTTGCGTGAACAGAAGTAGTGTTGCTGCCCACGAATATTAGCGCTGATCGCTTCACTAAGCGGTAGATAGGTGCCGCATTGCGGATCTTGAACCATCTGTTCTCCACTGTTCGAACGATTGGCTTTGTTTTTATCTTTTTTACTCTGAGTTGGAAACAGCGCTTGAAAGAAGCTGTAACCCAGAAAGAAAAGAAGCGCAAGGAGAAGGAGTTTAATCATCTTATTATCACCAGTTCAGCTGCAAAAGTTTGATATTTTCTACCTGAGGAAGCTTATCCAGCTGTCTCTGCATGCTGACTCCGGAGACTGGGTGCTGAAGAGCAGGATTTAATGCGACCAGCGGCAAAAGGACGAATTGACGTTCCATTAAGCGTGGGTGCGGAACCTCAAGGTTACTTTCTGTGATCTGTTGTTCCCCAAAAAGTAAAAGGTCGATATCGAGAGTACGGACTCCCCAGCGTTCTTTGCGTTCTCGGCCTTCAGCCTGTTCCAAAGTGAGGCAGAGGGTCAGAAGCTCTACAGCAGCAAGATCTGTTTTCAACATGAGGACTGCATTCAGGTAATCGGGTTGGTCGGCCGGACCACCGACCGGTGGCGTCTGATAGAGCGGAGAAGACCGACAATCCCTGATTGCAGGGTGGGCACTTAATTTCTGTCGCGTCCGGCAAAAAGCAGCGAGAGGGTCGCCCAGATTGCCACCCAAGCCTAAATAAGTTGTTATTCCCTGATGTATTTTCATTGCCCTGAACATTAAAACACAGGGGGTAAATTGAAATCAATTTGAATGCTGGACCTAACAGGCCAACTTTCGCTTTTCAAGGTCAAAATCTTTCTCCTTCCCCCCTTTTATTTCTTTTTAAGTCAAAAAAACGTCCTCTTGTGGCGAGTTGTTTTAACGGGTGGCGAACCGTTGAAAATACTCTGAATAAAAAGTAGTAATTATCCTTTAAAAACACAGCCTTAGCCACGTGCTGTGCGGATTGGCATGTTTCTGGCCATAAGACCTTCTTGCTTAGCAT
This sequence comes from Deltaproteobacteria bacterium, assembly GCA_024279255.1. Lineage (GTDB taxonomy): Bacteria > Desulfobacterota > Desulfuromonadia > Desulfuromonadales > Geopsychrobacteraceae > Geopsychrobacter. Next base: position 89,612 of record JAJRRT010000049.1, read on the forward strand.
TTTGGAGGTTACCAGTGACGAGACAAATAACAACGCTATTGTTGGGACTTACCCTGTTAGCGGGTTTTTTTCCTGTTTATGCAGCGGATCAACCTGTTCTGCTTGAGTTACAGAAGCAGGAGGGCCTTAGCAGTACGCGCATCAGTCTTATTTTTGATCGTGTGCCTGAATTCAGCTCAGACCACTCGGGGCAACGACTCGATATTCTGTTGAATAACGCGAGTGTTTCAAGAGGGTTATCGCGTCTGCCTGAAGACGAAACAGTGGTAAAAATTCTACTTGCGGAGAAAGGCAACGATATTCTAATTTCGTTATTGTTGCGACGCCCCCCCAAGCAGATTGTCAGCAAAAGTCAGGAAAATCCGGCGCGTATCGATTTTGAGCTGTACTGGGACAGTGCCCGTGGCAGTCGTCCGGCAGTCGCTTTTCGGATTGAGGGCATTCCGGGGATTAAGGG
>JAJRRT010000050.1 GCA_024279255.1 Deltaproteobacteria bacterium
TACCCTTTACCACAATCTTGACTATGATGAACTTTTCAAGCACGAGCAGGATCGTCAGGAAGGGGCTGTTTCTGATAATGGCACCATGATGGTTGATACCGGTAAGTTTACCGGGCGCTCACCTAAAGACAAATACTTTGTGCGGCAGTCTCCGTCACAGGACAAGATCGCCTGGGGTAAAATGAATGAGCCGGTCAGCGCTGAAATTTTTGATGAGCTCTATGCCGATACCGTTGAATATCTGTCGGGTAAAGATCTTTATGTCACCGACGGTTATAGTGGCGCCAACCCCGATACCCGTAAATCGGTACGTTTCATCACGGAGATCGCTTGGCAGTCTCATTTTGTCAAGAATATGTTCATTCGTCCGGATGCCGCAGATTTACCTGGTTTTGCACCCAATTTTCGCGTTTACAACGCAGCTGGTATGCCGAATGCTAAATGGGAAAAGCATGGACTGAATTCAGAGGTCTTTGTCATCTTCAACGTCGAGAAGAATATCGCCATCATTGGCGGTACCTGGTACGGCGGTGAAATGAAAAAGGGTATCTTCACCATGATGAACTACTGGCTGCCGCTGGAGGGAATCCTCTCCATGCACTGTTCAGCCAATGTTGGTAAAGAGGGTGATGTTGCTCTGTTTTTCGGCCTTTCAGGAACCGGTAAAACCACGCTGTCGACCGATGCGAAGCGCAAGTTAATCGGTGATGACGAGCACGGCTGGGACGCTGCCGGAATTTTCAACTTTGAGGGTGGCTGCTACGCTAAGACCATCAATCTCTCCGCTGAAAATGAGCCAGAAATCTTCGGTGCTATCAAGCGCAATGCCCTGCTGGAAAATGTGGTTTATGACGATGCTGGTGTTATTGACTATGAAAGTTCAGCCAAGACTGAGAATACCAGGGTTTCTTATCCGATCGATCATATCGACAACCATGAGCCGACTCTCAAGGCTGGCCAACCACAGAACATCATCTTCTTGACCTGTGATGCTTTCGGCGTACTGCCGCCTGTTTCTAAGCTGACCAAAGAGCAGGCGATGTACTATTTCCTCTCCGGTTATACTGCCAAGGTTGCCGGTACCGAGCGCGGTGTAACAGAACCGAGCGCGACTTTTTCGGCCTGCTTTGGTGAGGCCTTCTTGCCTCTGCACCCCACCGTCTACGGTAAACTTCTAGGCGAGAAGATGGATGAACATGGCGTCAACGCTTATCTGGTTAATACCGGTTGGGCTGGCGGTGGCTATGGTGTTGGCCAGCGCATGAGCATCAAGGCGACACGTGCTTGTATTAACGCAATTCTCGATGGTTCAATCAATAGTGTTGAATTTGACAAGACACCATTCTTCCAGTTGAGTATTCCAAAGGAACTCCCCGGGGTTGACAGCACCCTGCTCAATCCAAGGAATGCATGGGCTGACAAGGATAGCTTTGATTCCACGGCTAAAAAGCTTGCTGGCATGTTTGTCGACAACTTCAAAAAATACCTCATCGAGGGGGATGTTGACTTTACTCAGCATGGACCACAGATCTAGTTTTTGACCTGCATAAGAAAATGAAGAAGGCGGCTGATTGCGATCAGCCGCCTTTTTAATGTGGAGCTAGCTCGAACTTGACAGAAACTAAAACAAAAATAATAATGTAAAGCTAAGTTTTGGAATTCCTTAAGAGCCTAGGTTTGATACTGGAGACTTTCTGATGAGGGCCGGTGAGTTTGAGTTGATCGACAAAATTCGCCGAAGAGCCAACGTCGGCCCCGAAATCAGACTCGGTATCGGCGATGATTGCTCGTCGATTGTTGTCCCGCCGAACTATGAGTTGTTAACAAGTACTGACCTGTTGCTTGAGGGGGTTCATTTTTGTCTCGACTGGACCGATCTTTTCAGCCTTGGCATTAAATCCGTTGCAGTCAATATAAGTGACCTTGCTGCAATGGGAGCCAAGCCCGTCTCTCTGCACCTTGCCGTTGGCCTTCCTGCCAACTTCAGCGATGAACAGGTTGAGCAGTTTTTGAATGGTGTCTTCGCAGGACTGGAGTGCTACGAAGTCTCTCTCGTTGGTGGTGATACCTGTCGCTCAGAGGGTCCACTGGTGATCTCGGCCACTGTACAAGGCATCTGTCATAAGGATCAGGTGATCACACGTGGTGGCGCCGGAGCCGGGGATGATCTTTGGGTTTCTGGAACCTTGGGCGATAGTGGCCTGGCGTTACATTTTTTACAGATGAATCGACCGCTTTCAGCCTTTTTGGCAGAGCGGCACTACCGCCCTGAGGCCAGAGTGGTGCTGGGGCAACGGTTGGCGATTGAGAACCTGGCGACTGCGATGCTCGATCTGTCTGATGGATTAAATGGAGACTTAAGCCACCTGTTAAGGGCCTCAACTGTTGGCGCGCGCGTTGAGCTTGAACGATTGCCCCTGTCGAATGAGTTCAAAGACGAGTTGCGGATCGATCAAAGCCTGTTTGATCTGGCTCTGTGTGGAGGGGAAGATTATGAACTTCTTTTTACTGCAAAACCGGCGATGAGAGATTTGCTTGAACAGCTCTCAGTTGAGATGAACCTTTCGCTGAGCCGGATTGGTGAAATTACCTCTACACCTGAATTCGACTTAGTCATGGCTAGTGGTCTGATTTACCAACCACAAATCAGCGCTTTTGATCATTTTGGATCGACCAAGGATAAAAGTCGTGAATGATATGTCGATCGAAGGCAGCGAGCCGTTTTCAAGATATCGTAGCGAACAACTCTTTGTTGGTAGTGACATCACTGATGAGGCTTTTGCCGAAATCCGTGATATTCTTTTTCAGGGTCGCGGTTTCGATCTTGATGGATATAAAGACCGCTGCATCAAGCGACGAATTGCCGCACGGATTCGAAATCTCGGTTATCGGCGTATCGATGGATATATTGCCCTGCTGGAGGATAGCGACGTTGAACAGGAGCAACTTCTAGAAGCCCTGACCATTCATGTTTCGCAATTTTTTCGCAATCCAACAACATTTTCCGTCATAGAAGAGCAAGTTTTACCTGAACTGCTACTTAAATATCGTGGCGAGAGAGAGGTTAGAGTTTGGAGCGTCGGCTGTGCCGGTGGTGAAGAGCCCTATTCGATCGCACTTCTTTTTGACGAGTTGTGTCGACCAAACGACCTGACCTCGATCATTGGTACCGATGTCAGCGCCGATATTCTTGAAAAAGCACGAACTGGGGTCTTTGAGTCACACCGATTGGTCGAGGTTCCCGATCCGGTTTTAGCCAAATATTTCAGTCAAGAAGGCATGCGTTATCGTCTAAATGAGCAGATATGCAGAAAAGTACGTTTTTTAAGGCACGATATTTTGCAAGAGCGCCCTTTTCTTCGTATTGATCTGATTCTTTGTCGAAATATGCTGATCTACTTTTCGCGGCAAGAGCAGGAGCGAATTTTAAGAGCACTGGCCAATTCTCTGGCCCCTGAAGGACTGTTAGTTCTGGGACGGGCGGAAACTATGGTCAATGAAAGTCGTGAACTCTTTACCTGCGTTGACCCGGTAGAGCGTATCTACCGAAAGCGTGATGAAAACGCACCTTTGCCTGCAAGTTAAGCACAAGTTGGTGCATAAGTGACAAGCCTCTGAGCGGGAGACAGTTCCATGCGCATCGAAATTAGTCACAAGTTTGTCCTCGGATTCGTCGTCGTCGTTGGATCGATTGTTTTTCTCGACTATCTGGTTCCGACCCTCGGATTTATCCCTCTAGAATTTCAGCAATTTGTGACGACTCTTGGAGCTCTATTGGTCGGTTTACTTTTCGGCTGGATCTTTTCTAAAGCCTTCACCTCAAATATAGGGGTGTTGACTACTGGTGCTGATCGTCTCAGCCATGGTGATTTGAGCCGTAAGCTTAAGTTGCGAAAAAGTCTGGTGTCGGATGAAACTGAAGACCTTGCCGATTCACTCAATCAGGTGGTTGATAGTCTGCGTAAGCTGGTTGGTAAAATCCGTAGTTCGTCGTTGCGTGTTAACGAGTCCTCTCAGGGGTTGAGTGCTTCAGCTGAAGAGATGACGGCCTCTTCACATGAAGTTGCCGGAGCCATTGAACAGATCAGTCGTGGAGCAGAAACTCAGGCCGAGATGGTTGAGCGCGTTTCAAGGGTTATCCGCGAGATGGCGGATTCAATTGAGAAAATTACGGCATCAAGTCAGATCCTTTCGTTGTCGGCAGAAGAGACGACCCAGACAGCTAAGGACGGTGGAAAACTGACCGATACGACCCTTGAAAAGATGAAACATATCCTGAGTGTCGTCGAGAATAACAGCCAACAGATGGTGTCGTTTAGTGAACATGTGCAGAAGATCGGCTCAATTATCGGCGTTATTACCGGAATTGCACAGAAGACCAATCTGCTCGCCCTGAATGCCACCATCGAAGCGGCTCGAGCTGGTGAGTATGGCCATGGCTTTGCCGTAGTCGCAGAAGAGATCAGTAAGTTGGCAGACAGCACCAGTGAGTCGGCTGGTGAAATTACCCGTTTGATCGACACGACCCGTGAGGAGAGCCAGCGGGTTCAGCAGTCGATGTTCGAAAGTATCCGTTCAATTGACGCTGGCCGCGAGGCGATAGACAGCACGAGCGGGGTCTTTTTAGCGATTATAGAAAAAGCGGAAGATGCCCAGTCCAAGGCAAATAGCATTACGGGCTTGGCCGAAAAACAGAATAGAGGGTCGGGAGATATCGTCTCCGCTATTGAAGAGATTGCACGGGTCGCCGAGGATAACGCCGCAGGAACAGAAGAAGTCTCTGCCGCGACCGAAGAACAGTCTGCGTCGATGGAGGAGCTGACCTTTGCTTCCCAGAAACTCGCACAACTTGCCGATGAGCTATTCACCTCGGTCAGCAGTTTTAATCTCGGCAGCGAGGATACTGACCGCTGATGACGCTGCTCTTGCCTTTCATGCTTGGTGATGAACGCTATGGTTTGAAACTGACTGATATTCAGGAAGTGATAGAAGAGGCTGAGCGGCATTACCTGCCAGCGGCCCCCGAAGCGATTGTTGCTGCTGTTAACGTTCATGGCCGAATCTTGCCTGTGCTTGATTTGCCTCTGTTTTTAGGTTTTCCCCCAACCCACTGGAGTGAGCGAATGATCGTTTTGGCTCAGCGCAACTTTCCGATGGTGCTGGCGGTAGATAAACTTGAACCAATACTGAGTGTTGATCTGGAACAGACGACTATGACCCAGAGCGATGCCCCGCATGACTGTATCAGTGGTGTGCTCAACTGGCATGGGCTGATGATCAGTATTCTTGATCTCGAGCAGTTACATAAAACCGTTAAAGAAACTTGTTTTGCTTCAGGAGGTGATCATGTCCCAGCGCGTACTGATCGTAGATGACGCACTGTTCATGCGCAATTTATTACGCGATATCTTTTCTTCAGCAGGA
>JAJRRT010000051.1 GCA_024279255.1 Deltaproteobacteria bacterium
GATGTTCAGAAGGAAAAAGCAGAGGTCAATGAGTTCCTCGGCGCACAAAAGACCGCGACTTCGAACCTCGGTGCTCTGCTTCAGGGTGTCAAGGGTCGTAACGATGGCCAAGATGACTAAATAAGATCAACGCTGTAGTGCTGGGACCCTGCAATGACTTGCAGGGTCCCTTTTTTTGGGGATACTGCTAATGAGTAAGCGCCCGATATTACTGGCAACTTTGGTTATTTCTGGGATATTTTTAGTTTTTTTGTTGCTTGCAGTTTTGCTTGGTAAGATCGGATCATCACCAGATTTGGTTTCAATTGGTGATAAGATTGGTGTGATTGAGATTTTAGGCCCAATCATGTCATCTGCTGATATTAATAAAAATATTATCGATTTTCGCGACAACAAATCAATCAAGGCCGTTATTCTCAGAATTGATTCTCCAGGTGGGGCAGTAGGCCCATCTCAGGAAATTTACAACGAAGTTATCAAGTTGCAAATGAAGAAGCCTGTTGTTGTGTCGATGGCCTCTGTTGCTGCATCTGGTGGCTATTATATAGCAGCACCTGCGAAGCGCTTGTTTGCAAATCCTGGAACAATAACTGGAAGCATCGGCGTTATCATGTCCTTCCCTAACTATGAAGGTCTGATGGAGAAGGTTGGCGTTTCGTCGGTTGTTATCAAATCTGGGAAATTTAAGGATATCGGATCAGCATCTCGTCCATTTAGTGACGATGAGCGACAATTAATGCAGTCGTTAATAGATGACGTTCATTCTCAGTTTGTTGAAGCAGTAAGCCTCGGGCGTGAAATGCCAGCTGAAAAGGTTCTTAACCTTTCTGATGGCCGCATCTTCAGTGGCCGTCAAGCTCTGAAGGTTGGTCTGATTGATGAACTTGGTGGTTTTCAGGATGCTGTTGCTTATACGGCAAAGCTAGCTGGTCTGGATGATGACCCCGACCTCGTCTATCCTGAGGTTGAGAAACCTAGCTTATTTGAACGAATCATCAATAGTACTTTGGGGAATATTGTTTTTGAGACTCGTCAACACTGGAAAGCAGGTCCGCAATATCTTTGGACGGGCTTGTAAAAATAGTAATTTTGTCGCTTGATTGATGGCGGAGGGATAAAATGACCAAGAGTGAATTGATTGAAAAATTGTCGTTGGGGCATGATTACCTCAACAAACGTGATGCTGAGAGCGTGGTCAATCTGATCTTCAACGGTATTGGTGATGCCCTGTCTCAGGGTGATCGTGTTGAAATACGAGGCTTTGGATCTTTTTCAGTTCGCGAGCGTGACGCACGTGAAGCAAGAAATCCGAAAAGTGGTGAACTTGTCAGTATTCCAAATCGGAAGACCCCATTTTTCAAGACGGGAAAAGAATTGAGAGAGCGGGTTGATAGTTGATAGTGCAACTTAGTTGATTACAAGAAAAGCCCCGACCATTTATGGCCGGGGCTTTTCCGTTATAAAGACAATTGACAGCTTCTGTAGCGCCGAATACGAGGTGTCAACCTACTCATCGACCGGATTTGAATCGGAGTGATCCAGCTGCAGTCGGCTTCCAGTTAACACACCCTGCAGTTATGCAGGGAGGCAGTGTCTGACAGTTGATGTCAATTGTCAATTCAGCTCCGGGATGCCGTGGGAATGCGCCTAGTTGACCTTGATTTAGTTTTGTCTTCGAAGGCTTCTTAAGGCTTCCTGCAAATTGCAGGCATGCACACCAAAGGCTTACGCTTAGACGGATTGACTTAACGTTGGCCAAATAACCGCTGTCGTTGCGAACACCCCAGAGTTTTCAAAGATCTTGTTGTTCTTAACTCTGATATTAACATCAGCGTCATGTAAGTCAAGAAGATAAATTAAATAAATTCAATAAACAGGTATGAATATTTGGACATATATATGAAGCGTAAAACCTATAGACGTGGAATCAGACAATTATTTCGAATATCGACTCGTGATTCTGCTCAGGGTTTGCGGCTTGACCAGTGTCTTTGTGACGAAATACCTGATCTTTCTCGGACTGAAGCTCGCAAGATCATAGATTTGGGTGGGGTTCATCTCAACGGACGTAGGGTTAGAACCTGTTCCTTGACCGTTGAGAATGGAATGCGAATAGAGATGCATACCGATGGACTCCCTTTCGATATTTTTCGACTTGAAGATGAGCATATATTATATCGAGATAAGTATCTGATTGTGCTGAATAAGCCTGCAGGTATTGATACGCAGCCAACACCATCACGCTACAAGGGGACTTTGTATGATGCCCTTCTTGCGTTACTTGGCCCAACCCCTGGTCGAAAAAAACCTGAACTGGGCATGGTTCAACGACTTGATCGTGGAACTTCCGGTTTGATGGTCTTCTCCATCCATCAAAATGCCCACAAAGGGTTGAGTAAAGTTTTTCTGGAGCATCAGGTCGATAAGCGTTATCTTGCTATGGTAGAAAATCCGCCGAAACCTGCCTCCAATGAAATACGATCAATGCTGGCTCGTTCTCGTAAATTTAATCGTATGGTTAAAGTCCAGCATGGCGGAAAAAATGCCATTACGCGATACCAGACTAGAATAGCCACTGGGCTGGGGGCATTGTTGGAAATTGAACTCTTAACGGGTCGTTCGCATCAGATTCGTGCTCATATGTCTGAGATTGGTTCTGCTCTGCTCGGTGACAGTCTTTATGGGGGAGTGATGAGCTCTGCGGGATTGGTTTTGAATCGACCTATGTTACTTGCTTTTAAACTTGCCTTTGTGCATCCAGTCACAGCGGAATTGTTAAGTTTTGAATTGCCAATGCCAACTGATATGCAACAGCTCTACGATAAATTGTTTGATGGTGTGATTTGAACATTTTCTCTTGCCCGACGGAATTCTGAATGTTGACTTATCCTCAATTTGATCCAATTATTTTTCAGATTGGACCATTAGCTATTCGCTGGTACGGTTTGATGTACTTGGGCGGTTTTCTTTTTGGTTCATTCTGGATCGCAAAACTTGCCAATGGACGAGGTCTTGATCTCAGTAAGGATCGCCTTTCAGACCTTGTTTTTTACGCGGTATTGGGTGTTATTTTTGGAGGGCGACTCGGTTTTGTCATCTTCTATAACGGTTCTTTTTTTCTTGAGCACCCCATGAAAATATTTGCAGTCTGGGAAGGTGGCATGAGTTTTCATGGCGGACTGCTTGGTGTTTGTGTTTCCATGTTGCTGTTCTGCCGCAAGTTTAATTTCCCTCTGCTGAAAATCGGCGATCTTATAGTCGCCGCCGCTCCAATCGGTTTGGGTTTGGGTCGTATCGGAAATTTTATAAATGCTGAGCTTTGGGGACGTACGACAGATTTACCTTGGGGAATGATTTTCCCATATGCTGGTGATTTGCCGCGTCATCCGAGTCAACTCTATGAAATGCTACTCGAAGGGATTGTCCTTTTTCTGGTGATATGGGTTTTGCATCGAATCAAAACGCGAGATGGTGTGCCCTTTTTCAGTTTTTTTATGCTCTACGGTATTTTTAGATTTTTAGTAGAATTTGTACGTGAACCAGATGCACACCTGGGATATTTGTGGGGAGGTGCAACTATGGGGCAGTTGTTGTCTCTGCCAATGATTATTTTCGGACTGACAGGATTGGTCTTGCTCCGAAGAAGTAAACCGAATGTTTGATCCGGGTGCGGTAGTTTTTGATTGTGACGGAGTTCTCTTCGAGAGCCATAGTGCGAATCTGGCTTATTACAATAGAATTTTTGCTGAATTTAACTGTCCGTTGATTAGCGACCCTCTTTCTGCGGAAGCGCATATTTGTCATACGGCCAGTAGTCCTGTCGTTCTCGCGCAGCTGATGAAAGCAACTGATGTTAAAGCCGCGCTTCGTTTTGCTCGAGATATTGACTATCGTGAGTTTATTCCGCTGATGACGGAACCATCAGACCTTAAGCCGGCATTGAAGCGCCTGTCAGAGAGGTTTCCGTTGGCTGTTGCAACCAATCGTGGCAATAGTATGCAGGAAGTACTGGAATATTTTGACCTTAAGCAGTTCTTTGAAGTTGTCGTGACGAGTCGTGACGTTGAAAATCCGAAGCCTGCCCCAGATATGCTTCAGTTAGTTGCTCGGCGAATCGGGGTGTCACCAAGTGACTGTCTTTTTATTGGGGATTCCGAGCTCGATAAGATAGCAGCAGCTGAGGGGGGGATGCCATTCATTGCGTTTGGTGAAACAATAATGGTCGGTCACAGGGTTCGTACGCATTCAGAGCTGGCGAATATGATATTGGACCAGTGGGATAATAAAGGCTTCAGTGTAACTTTTTAACCATTTCGAGGACATTGCGGTTATCGCTTCTTCGATAGTTGACTTGATCCATCAGCCTCCGAATAATATGAATTCCACGACCGCATTCGTCAGTTTCACGCATATCGCCGAGTTGTCGCTTGGCGAGGTCAAACCCCTCTCCCTCATCAAATACTTTAATGCTTAAGGCCTCTTCCGTGGCTGATATTTGAATCTGAATTTGTTTGTTTGGATCATTTTCATTGGCATGACAGATGGCGTTTGTGATCGCTTCAGTCAAGACAAGGTTCAGGTGGTAAGCCAGCACCTCTCGGTCGCCAGTGTAGCGACCGAGAGAGTGAACCAGATCCTCGCCAATACGACCAATTAGACCCAGATAACGGGTCTGGTTGGGAATTGTGATGTAGACTTCAACCGTTTCAGACATTATGTCGTCCGCATTAAAAGCTTTCTTGCGCCTCATCAACTGAAACAAAAATTTCAAAAACACGATGTAGCCGCGTCAACTCAAACATTGATCTTACCTGAGGTTGCAAGCCACACAGTTTGAGGCTACCTTCACGCGCACTGGCATTCTTAAAGCCGGAGACAAGAGCTCCAAGCCCTGATGAATCAACAAATCTGACCGCAGAAAGGTCGATGATCAGTTTACATTTTCCCTCGTCAAACAGCGCCAACATCTGCTCTTTGAAAGTACCACTGTTGTGCGCGTCCATTCGCTCTTCCTGAATTTCAATCAACACAATATCTTCTATCTCTTCTGTTTTGAGTTGCATGCAATCTCTCCTTGTTTTGTCATTTTAGGTACTTTTTACATTATACCTTAATTATTTATCAGTTTGTTGTTTGGCCCCAGAGCCTTGCGGATTCTTATGGATAACTTTCATGACGACTAACGATATATCATCAATAAAATGACGGTTCCCCGTGAACATGCGGATCTGTTCCATGATTTGATTGATCAGTCGGCTTGCGGGCAGATGATGGTGCTCCTCAATGAGAGTCTTCAGCCGCTGTTCGCCAAAAAACTGTCCGTTGCTGTCTTCGGCTTCAGTAACGCCGTCTGTGTAGAGAACGAGAATATCACCTTTTGCGAGTTCTGTTTTGCGTTGTTCGAAGTCGACATCCGGCTTTATCCCCAAGATCATCCCGTCACTATCTAGCAACTCGCAGTTCCCGGTTTGACTCCGCCAGAGGACGGGATTGTTATGTCCGGCGTTGGCATAGAGGAGTTCGCCTGTTTCCGAATGGTATTGAAGATAGAACATGCTGACGAAAAGTTCAGCCCTGGAGAGATCTTCACAAAAGAAACGGTTTAATTCATCGAGCATGGCATATGGTTGTTCGATTTGGCGCATTGCCTGGATGAATGTCCGCGTTTCAGCCATGATCAGAGCAGATCCAATGTTGTGTCCTGAAACATCGCCGATAACCAGATCGAGGCTTCCATTCGGACGACGAATGAAATCATAGTAGTCACCACCGACCTCATGGGCCGGGATGCAGAGCCCGGCCAGGTCAACATTGCTGAGATCTGGTATCCCATTTGGCAGCAGACTCATTTGAATCGTTTTAGCAATCTGAAGTTCACGCTCTTGTTCGTGAGCACTTATCAGTTTAATAAGTTGCTGATGGTTGCGCCATGCGATTCCGACCTGACGAGCCAGATTATTAAACAGGGCAACGAACTCGTCAGTAAAGATCCCCTTTGATGTCCGAGAAAACGCAGAGAGTACACCGACCGGGTCACCTTCAACAACGATTGGAGAATGAGCGAAAGATTTGATTTTTTCGCGATGTATAATTTGTGCAGATTCTGCTTTGTCGAGTTGCGCAGTATCGTTCACAACTGAAGAGGTGTTCGATAGAAAGGTCGCCCCGATATATGTTTCCATATCAAGATTGCGTTCAGACTCACCAAAATGTTTACTGGTCATTCCCATTTGGGCTTTAACCGCCAAGGTCATGCTCTGCTCATCGAGGAAGCGGATAACACATAAGTCGAATTTAAATTGTTGCATAAGCAGGTTCAGCAGCCCAGTGAGGGTTTTGTCGAGATCGCTGCTGCGGGATACGATTTTAGCCGCTTCGTAAAGCACGCTTAATTGGTCGCGA
>JAJRRT010000004.1 GCA_024279255.1 Deltaproteobacteria bacterium
AATAAAGATTAAAGTATGAGCGATTTTAAGAGGCTGACTGAAGTCAGTCGTCCCTCCCGCTATCTTGGTGGTGAACTGGGCAGCCGCAGCAAGAGTACAGATCAGGTCGATTTACGTATGGTCCTGGCTTTCCCCGACGTTTACGAGATCGGGATGAGCTATCTTGGTTTTCCGATACTCTACCGTATTCTCAATGATTTAGAAGGTGTTTCCGCTGAGAGGGTTTATGCCCCCTGGCCCGATATGGCCGAACTTCTCGAAAGAGATGGTGCCCCGCTCTCCTCGCTGGAGAGCGGGCTGCCGTTGGCCGAGTTTGATATCATCGGTTTCACCCTGCAGTACGAGCTCAGCTACACCAATGTGCTCGGGATGTTGCAACTGGCTGGCTTGCCACTGCGCCGCGCCGATAGAAGTGAAGATGCTCCGCTTATTGTTGTCGGTGGGCCCTGCGCCTTCAACCCCGAACCCCTCGCCGATTTTTTTGATTGTGCTCTGATCGGCGATGGTGAAGAAGCCCTGGTTGAGTTGGTTGATGCTGTGCGCGCCGCACGTAAAGAAGGCTTGTCTCGTTCAGAACTTTTGAACAAACTGGCCTGCATTGAGGGGATTTATATCCCATCCTACTTCGATATCGTTTACAAGGAAGATGGCCGGGTTGCCGAAATAAAACCCTTAAGGGAAGGTTACTCAGAAGTTCGCCGGCGTTTTTTGGCGGATCTTGAAACAGCGCCCTTTCCGACTGCTCCACTCGTCCCCTTTATGCAAACGGTGCATAACCGGGTCGCAATGGAGATTGCTCGTGGCTGCACCCGTGGCTGTCGTTTTTGTCAGGCAGGTTATATCTACCGTCCGGTGCGTGAACGTAGCCCGGAGAAGATCGCCGAACTGGTCGAAACCGCCTTGGCTAACTCGGGGTACGAGGAGATCTCGCTCCTTTCGCTCTCGACCGGAGACTACAGTTGCATTGAACCGCTTTTGAAGGGTTTGATGTCTAAATATGCAAAAGAGCGGGTCGCAGTCTCTTTTCCTAGTCTGCGTGTTGGTTCCCTGACTGAAGGGTTGATGGAGGAGATCAAGAAGGTTCGCAAAACTGGTTTTACTCTGGCTCCTGAGGCCGGAAGTGAGCGGATGCGGCAACTGATCAACAAGGGGATCACTGAAGAGGACCTCCTCGAGACGACGACCAACGCATTTGCTCTTGGCTGGCGGGTGATCAAGCTCTATTATATGATGGGACTGCCGACCGAAACCGACGAAGATCTGCAGGCAATCATCGATCTTTCTGCACGGGTCAAGCGCAGCGGTAAGGGGACCGAAGGGGGCGCCGATGTCAATGTCGCAGTTTCGACCTTCGTGCCCAAGCCGCATACCCCTTTCCAGTGGGAACCACAGCTCGGTATCGATGAAATCTTACGCATGCAGGGACTGCTCAAGGGTGGTTTGCGCGCGAAAAAGTTGAAATTCAAATATCACGAAGCCTCTCTCTCATTTCTTGAAGGGGTCTTTGCCCGCGGCGACCGGCGTTTGGGTCGGGTCCTCGAAGCAGCTTTGGCGGCGGGGTGTCGATTTGACGGATGGCGTGAGCATTTCAACTTTGGCAAATGGCAACAAGCCTTTATCGATGCTGACGTCGAGCCCGCCTGGTATCTGCGTGAGCGAGATGAGGATGAGGTCCTGCCATGGGACCATATCGACTGTGGTCTGCCGAAGAGCTTTTTTGTCAAAGAACGACAGAAAGCCCTGGAGCTGGCTGAGACGCCCGACTGTCGCGATGGCGACTGTAGTGCTTGTGGGGTCTGCGATTTTGAAGTGGTGAAGATGCGCCTGCAGCAACCGCAGCAGTTGCCGATGGCCTCAGTCAGCCCGCAGGGACCAGTTGACAATGATCTGCGTTTCCGGGTTCGTCTGAAGCTGGCTAAGCGCGGTCGGGCGAAGATGGTTGCACATTTGGAATATTTGACAATGTTTCAGCGCGCGGTCCGTCGCGCCAGGCTGCCGGTACGTTTTTCTCAGGGCTTCCATCCAACCCCGAAGGTCTCTTACCTTGAAGCCTTGCCGATGGGAGTGGAGAGTGAGGCGGAACTGGTCGATATTGAACTCTTTGAACCTTTAGCGGCAGCTGAGGTTGCGCAGCGTTTGAACGATCAGTTGCCCGAAGGTTTTACCATTATTGGCGCAGAGATTCCTGCTGCAGGTGTCCCTTCTCCCTCTGCATCCGTGGTGGCCAGTATTTATCGCATACCGCTGCCTGAGATCAACATCGATCTCGCTCGAAAAATTACTGATTTTCTCGCGAGTGAACGGGTCGAGGCGGTGCATATTAAAAAGGGTCTTGAGAAGAAGGTTGACCTGCGAGGGGATGTTGTCGCTATTGAGTTGGTTGAAAACGAGTTGGAACTTAAATTGGTCAAGGGGAGTCCGTTGCGGATTGCTGCCCACCTGTTTTCGCTAGAGGTTGAGGCCGTGCGACAGCTTGGCGTGAGGAAAACCGCGATCCTTCTTGATAGATAAAGCGCAATGCGGCAGGTTGTGTAGGCAAAGTTCCTGCTGGCATTGCTGATAATTAAAAATCGTCTTAATTCATAAATATCTAGTTTAAATGGAGTCAGTCATGACCAGGGAGCTGGTGATCAACACAACCTCACACGAAACTCGCGTGGCGTTGTTGGAAGGTGGGCATATTGCCGAACTCTATATCGAGCGCGAGCGCGAAATGGGGATTGTAAGCAATATCTATAAGGGGCGGGTCATCCGCGTGCTGCCGGGGATGCAGGCGGCTTTTGTCGATATCGGGCTGGAGAAGGCGGCTTTTCTCTATGTGGCTGATGTTTTTGATGAAATGAATGAGGTGGCCCGTTATGTCGATGGCGAGAATTCCGGGACTGATCAGGCTGAGGAGCTTGAGCAACCACTGCCGCCGATAGAAGATCTGTTAAAGGAGGGTCAGGAAATCCTGGTGCAGATCTCTAAGGAACCGATCAGTACTAAGGGTGCTCGGATCACCTCTCATATTTCATTGCCAGGCCGACATCTCGTTTATATGCCGACGGTCGATCATGTCGGAATTTCCCGTCGGATCGATGACGAGGAAGAACGTGAACGGTTACGCGAGTTGGTCGAGACGATGAAGCCTGAAGGCTCCGGATTTATCGTTCGGACTGTTTCTGAGGGGAAGAGTGAGGCCGATCTGAAGGCCGATATGGAATTTCTGATCGAACTCTGGAAGGATATCAGCTCGGGTGTTGAAGAGCGTAAGGCACCGGCATTGATCCATTCAGACCTTGATGTCACCAGTAAGGTTTTACGTGACATTCTGACCGAAGATGTGCGACGGATCATTGTGGATACTCAGGATGAATACAATAAAATCGTCCGATTTATTCGCACCTTTATGCCAAAACTGAATTACTGTATCGAACTTTATGATGGTGATGAGCCGATTTTTGATTCTTTCGGGCTTGAAGTTGAAATTTCACGTGCATTAGGGAAGAAGGTCTGGCTCAAGAGTGGCGGTTCTATTATCATCGAGCAGACCGAAGCTTTGACGGCTGTCGATGTCAACACCGGTCGCTATGTCGGCAAGCATAATCTTGAAGATACGATACTTAAGACCAACTTGGAGGCGCTTAAGGAGATTGCCTTTCAGTTGCGACTCCGTAATATCGGTGGTTTGATTATCGTCGATTTTATCGATATGGAAAAAGAGGCTCATCGTGAAAAGGTCCATGCTGCCTTTGAAGAAGTGCTCAAGAACGATAAGAATAAAACCAATATTCTCATGATTAGTGAGCTTGGTCTGGTTGAGATGACGCGTAAGCGGGTGCGGGAATCGATCGGCCGTACCCTCTGTGAGCCTTGCTCTTATTGCGATGGGAATGGTTACGTTAAGGGGCGTTTGACGGTTATCTACGAAATCCTTCGTGAGCTTCAACGTGAACTTAAGGATTTGCCTGATGGACGTATTACCTTGTTGGCCCATCCTGACATTGCTGGTCTTCTGATCGATGAAGAACGGACCGGGATAGATGAGATAGAGCAAGCGACCGGGCGTAATATCGTCATTAATTCTCGTCCTGGATTCCATATTGAGCAGTTTGAAATCGCGATTGGTTAGGGGTATATGAGCAGTAATAACTATCTGATGGAGAGTGCGGATGAGGCGTTGCGCCTTGACCTGAAAACCCCGTTCGAACCTCTGGCCAGGCAGGCCCGCTGGGCTGGGATCAAGCCGGGGATGCGGGTGCTGGATCTGGGTTGTGGGTCGGGTAAGACCACCTCTTTCTTGCAGCAGCTGGTTCAGCCGGGGGGGAGCGCTGTTGGGCTGGATGGTTCGGCCGCGCGGGTTGAGCATGCCGGAAGCCACTACGGTAGCTGCGGGGCTGAATATGTCTGCCGGGATTTTTATCAGCCGTTGGACGATCTGGGAGAGTTCGATTTCATCTGGGTACGCTTCGTCCTTGAATACCACCGGCAGCAGAGTTTTGAGCTGGTGAAAAATATCGCCCGCCTGCTCAGACCGGGTGGGATTCTTTGCCTGGTTGATCTCGACCACAACAGCCTGAACCATTACGGCCTGCCAGAGCGCCTGGAGAAGACCCTGTCCGGTGTGATGGGCTATTTGGAAGAGCGCGGTGATTTCGACCCCTACATGGGACGCAAGCTTTACTCCTATCTCTATGATCTTAATTTTGAGCAGATCGACCTCGATCTTTCCGCCCACCATCTGATCTTCGGTGAACTGGATGAGGTCAACCGTTTCAACTGGACCAAGAAGCTAGACGTGGCCGCCAGTCAGGTGAGCTACCCCTTTGCCGAGTACCCCGGCGGACATGCCGAGTTTCTGAGTGAATTCCAGACCTTCTTTGCCGACCCCAGACGTTTCACTTACACTCCTCTGATCGCTTGTCGTGGGGTCAAGTCGGGCGGCTGAGGTTGTTAGACATTGCATGGTTTTAGATGGGCGCTCCCGGCAGCAGGCGGGTAGCGCCCAGCTTTTTTGCAGCTACACACTCTTCTGCGCTTGGTGGATAAAATCTTCCAGGGCGTGCCTCGCCTCATGCTGGAGTTCCAAAAACTCCAGGCCGAATCCGGCCGGCAATGACGGGGCCATCTGTTGACTGCGATTGTTGACCCAAACGACGCTGGCCTTGGCCCGCACCAGCCGGTTCGCCTCCTCGGGCAGGGCGAAGACGATATCGAGTAGGCTTCCTTCGTCGAGTTCGACGTTCATCGCTACGTACATCCCGCTGGTACTCAGGTAGGCGCTGGTACCGGAGAAGGTTCGGTTCAGAGTGCGGCAGGAGACCTGGGTCCGGCAAGCAATCCTCACCTGGCGCTGTTGAATCTTGTGGTCCAGCGGTTTCGGGGCGCTCAGTGGGCAGGCTTTCAGGGTGGTGAAGTAGCGGATGAAAGCCGTGACGATTTCCGGATCGAGGTGGGAGCCGCTGACATCTTGCAGCAGGTTCAGGGCGATATCGAACGGCATGGGGTCGCGATAGTGACGCTTGGAGGTGATCGCCTCGAAGAAGTCGGCGACGGCGATGATCCGGGACCCCAGGGGGATCTCATCCCCTTTGAGGCCGCGCGGATAACCGCTTCCGTCCATCTTCTCATGGTGGGCCCAGCAGATCTCAGGGATCTGGCGGTAGATCCCTTCGAAATGGATTCGGTCCAGAATTTCCCGGGTTTGACCAGGATGGGTTTGGACCAGGGCCTGTTCTTCAGTGCTCAGACGACCAGGTTTCTTCAGGATGAAATCTGGCACTCCGATCTTGCCGTAGTCGTGGAGCAGCGCCGCCACTCGCATCATTTCCGAAAATTTCGGCGAAAGATTCATCGCCTGACAGATGGCATCGGTATATTCGGTAACCTTCTCCGAGTGACCGGCGGTCATGTAGTCACGGGCATCGATACTGGCGGCCAGCACTTTCAGGGTCGATTGGAACTGCTGAGAGCGGGTCTGTAGCAGCTCGGCATTGTGGATGCTGATGCCGATGATCGGGGCGATTCCCATAAGCAGGCTGATATCGCTCTGGACCAGCGGACGTTTCGACTCGCGATTGTCGACCGCCAGAAGGCCGATCGATTTGCCTTTGCAGATGATTGGACAGCAGATGAAGGCGCGGGAGCCGAGCATTTTCATCAACGCCAGGCTGCGCAGGGAGAGGGTCCCTTCAATAACATCGACGTCGTTGATTAGCAGCGGGGTCTGATCCCGGAAGGCGACGATGAAGGGACCTCGCGATTCAGGACGATCAAGGCGAAAGGCTGTCTCCTCCAAGAGCTGCTTCTGCTCCTCGGTATAGCCGTATCCGGCGCAAAACTGCAGCTGGGTCCGCTCGGAGTTGGCCATCAGCACCATCCCGCGATCAAAATCGAGACGCTTTTCCAGAATCGATGCAACCGCATCGAGGAGGCCGTCTTTGATCTTACTGCTGATGACCTGGCCGATTTCGCTGGCCAGTTGCGCGTTGTTGTAGTGGGTATTGATCCGGGAAACCTGTTCTTCGGCGGCGGACCAGATCTCCTGCAGGCTATTTCTGAGGGACTTCTTCTCGGAATGCGCCGCAATCAGCGAGGCAAGCAGGGCCAGAAGCATGGAGGCTGGCGCCAGATGATCCCGGACCATGGGATAGGCGAAGGGGAGCAGGGCCAGATTGCCGAGCAGCAAGGCAGCGATAAGATAGTTGCGCAGTTTCCGCCAGAGCGCCGCCGACTCCTCCTGCCAGGAGATAATGTAACGGCAGGCCGCATCGCCTTTGAACATGCACTCGGGATGGCTGATGTCCGGGAGACGGTAGTTGAACATCATCAGGATCGCCTCGAAGAAGCCTTTGCGATTTTCACACTGAAAAGGTTTTTCCTTAACCCCCGCGTTAGGGGTCACGCGGATCTCGATCTTGTTGCGGTTGATCCGCCGGGCTTGATAGCTGGCGGAACGGGTGAAGTTGGCCGCCGCCTTGTTGACCAGGAGAAAGACCTGTGCCGGTCCGAGCAGGCTGAACAGGTACTGTTGCATGACTCCGAGCGCGCCGGGTGAGGCGGCAAAGCGGCCAGCATCGCGCGCAATGTTTGAATTGCCAGTCAGCCGGGTCACCCGCTCGTAAAAACGATCGACCTGATTCTGGCTGAACCAGTGTCCTTGGTCGGCAACTTCGTAGGGCTGCATCTGGGCGTATGTCAGCAGATTGTTGACGTCAACCTGTGAGAAGCCTGCTTTTAGAACTAGCTTGATGTAGGACTCGATAATCCGGCTGTTGTACAGCGGGCGGTCCTGGTCGCTTTCAGGTTTTTTTTTAATCACCATGAGTTTCTAGCTCCTGCGGGTAAACCGCTCACAGAACTGGAAATAGGGATCCAGATTGTGGCAGTTGAGCACCCAGAGGTTGTAGGTTTTGTCGGAGGTTATACCGACATGAGATGCATAGCTTTGCGGGTAGAGTAGGACCGGCATCTCCTGCTGGTTGAAGCTGTCCAAGAGAAAGGAGAGCATCTGGTTGAGGGTTTGTCGCGGAAGGTCCTGGGGGTCGAGCACAATCACCTTGATGCAATTGGTCAGGCTGGACATGTTCAACCCGATATCCGACAGGCTGACCAGAAAGATGGCCTTGAGGACCCCCTCTTTTTTAAGGGAAAACCGGGCGTGGGTGCGGCTGAAGCCGAGGGCTCGATACCTCGCGCTCAGTTCGTGGTCATCGACGATCCCTGCTTCGAGATCAAGGGCATTGAGCATGAGGCCCCCCGAAACATGTTCGTAGTACCTCGCAAGCTCATCCAGATCCTGGGTGACGACTTCTGCGACGTCCCAGGGCGGTAGGGGTTGTGTGCCGCCCTGTTCGGGCTGGCGGAAAATAGAGTAGCTGAAAGGGTCGATCGAGCACTCTTTCGGGTTCTGGTAGTGTTGCGCAACCCCGCCGAAGATTCGCATCGGGAAGCGGTTTTCTGGGCGGAAATAGCACATGACAAAATTCATGTGAGCCGAGTAGAGACTCTGTGAGTCATTCAGCGAACGTCCCGCTTGGTTGAGGACGATCAGCCCGGTCCGCTTTGATTCTGATTGGTTGGCGGCATGATGGTGGATCAGCCAGGTGTTGCTATGGAAACGGACCATCGCCATGTGCCCCAGGATGGCCCCCTTGTCCTGATAGATGAAATGGCGGGCGATGTCGGGGTTCTGGGTGTAGAGCTTCAGATAGGTTTCCTTGAACCCCTGCTTGTTTGCCTGGATCGCCGCATATTTGTGCGGGTAGATAAAGCCTGATTCAAAGAAGAACTTCCAGAGCGCCTCTGGGTCGACCTGGTTGCAGAGATAGGAATTGGGGTTGTGTGCCTGGTGCAGGCTGGCCATGAGCTGTACGTGGCAACTGATCTCCATGTCGAGAATGGCCAATCCGCATTGCAGCAGGTTCTGCTCTGGATCGTTCTGGTCCAGCTTGGAATAGATGACCTGGGTGCGGCAGGGTATAGTGCTCTGGTTGGGGAAAACCAGTTTCATTTGCGGGATGATCAACCCCGGAATGAGCACCGCTGAATCAAGCCTCTCTTCGACCGCAAAGCCGGAACCGGAGATGTCGGTGATTTTCAGTTCAATTAATTTTCCGGATAGTGGATGGACGAAACGGATGTTGGGTGAAGGTGTCAGTTGGTTGCGGGTGCTGCGGAAGATCTTCGGCCTGAACCTGCGGATCTGATCGGTGATCGGTGCCAGTACCAGACTACGTTTGGTCTGGTTCGGGGTCTGTTTGAGGATGCGGCAACTCCCCGAATAAAGGGTTTCCTGTCCGACCGAGAAGCTGAGGGTGACTGTTTCGGCGCTATTGATCCAGAGAAAGGTTTGTGGCGGGCGGGTTGTCAGTTCCACTTGGAAGGAATCCAGACTGAAATTGATCAGTCGGCCGGGGAATACCGCGCCATTTTGCAGAAACTGGACCTTGACCTGCTCGCAGGCATGCCGCTTGGTGCGACGGACCCTGATCTCCTGGCAGGCGTGCGGCAAGATGAAACTCACTCCCTGGTCGTTGAGCTGCAGCAGTTGTGGCTTGACCAGCAGCTGCCGGCTGTCGCTGATAGTGAAATTTGTCAAGCTGTAGCTGTCGATTTGGGCCGGAAGTTCGGCTGATGCGTCCCACCGACATTCAAGTTGTTTCCCGAGACATGGTTCAGGATGGGCGGAGAGGGTGACGGTCTGGTCGTAGCGGGGATGTTTGAGGTTGACCTGAATCAGGCCGTCCTGAAAGTTCAGGTAGTTCAGTATGTTGACCAGGCGTTTGCGGGTGATCTCTTTTGTGTGTTGAATCGATGAGCTTTGGCAGGTTGCGGGCACGGGGGCCGGGTGGCTGTCGGAAGGGTTCATGTACTAGCCACTGTGGATGCTGGGTTGTTGGACTGTGTCGGCTGGGAGCGGTCAGTTGTAGGCACGGCAAATCCGGTCTGGTGTCAACACCTGATTTATGGTGTCCCCTCCTCTTATTTGGAATTCTGAATCTCATTCTCGGCGATTTTATGTAGGGCAGATTATAGCCAGTTTAGAGGGGAGTGGTAAAGGAGTTTTTAATTAATAATAGATGATTTAGCGCTGGCTGAGATTAGTGAGGAGAAGGGTCGATCCTCTTTGGGGTTATGCGGGAATCTGGGTGCGGAGCCGCCGTCGATGAGTTATGGCTATCCTGCCATGAGATCGGCCCTGCGCTTGTGGGTGGTCTCTGGGGCGCTGTTTTTTGCTTGACAGAATATGGATGCATGGCTATATTGTCCCGCTGCGGCGCTGTGTCGGCGTCGTAAAGTCTAACGAAGCGAGGTAAGTAACATGTATGCGGTGATCAAGACCGGAGGAAAACAGTACAAAGTTTCCGAAGGCGACCTGTTAAAGGTCGAGCTGCTCGATGGAGCTGTCGGCGAGACAGTTGAATTCGAGCACGTCCTCATGGTCGGTGGCGAAGAGGTTCGTATCGGAACACCTCTCGTACCAGGCGTCAAGGTTAAGGCGCAGATTGTTGCTCAGGAGAAAGACAGGAAGATTCTTGTTTTTAAATCCAAGCGACGCAAAGGGTACCGTAAAAAGTACGGCCACCGTCAACCTATTACCCGACTTAAAGTCGCGGCAATCGAAGCTTAAGGAGGCAACTCATGGCACATAAAAAAGCCGCCGGTAGTTCGAGAAACGGCCGCGATAGCGCGGGCAAGCGTCTTGGCGTCAAGCGTTTTGGTGGTGAGCAAGTGACCGCTGGTTCGATTCTTGTGCGTCAGCGCGGAACCACTTTTCACCCCGGCAGCAATGTCGGATGTGGTAAGGATTACACCCTGTTTGCCCTGATTGAGGGTGAGGTCAAGTTTGAGACCAAGGCCAAGGGACGCCAGTTTGTCAGCGTCTACTCAGCCTGAGAGAAATCTCAACCTGAACAGGATTGACATGGCCCGGGGCTCGCGAAAGCGGACCTCGGGCTTTGTTTTTTTTCAGTGGTAGGCGCGCCCGTCTTCGGCGTCCTGGCGGCGTTGCTGTGCTGCTCAAACGCTCGCATACTCTGTACGTATGCTGCACTTTTGCGCTGCTCGCGCCTTGTCAGGACACCAAATCCGAACGCGCTAAGGTACAGTCTTAGAGTGTTTGAACCGTTTTTATCTTTGAAAGAATAGATCCATGAAGTTTGTTGACCAGGTATTAATTGAGGCTCGTTCGGGCGATGGTGGCCGTGGTTGTGTGTCATTTCGACGTGAAAAGTTTGTCGAAATGGGTGGTCCAAACGGTGGCGATGGTGGCCGTGGTGGTGATATCTACTTTGTTGTAGATCCCAGTCTTACGACCCTGCTCGATTTCCGTTATCAGCGTCATCACCGTGCAAAAAACGGTATGCCCGGATTAGGTAAGGACATGCATGGAAGGGGCGGAGGCGACCTGTTCCTGAATGTCCCTCAGGGCACTTTGGTTTTTGATGATGAAACTGGCGAACAGTTACTCGATTTGACTGAAGCTGGTGCGCAGGTCATGTTTCTCAAGGGGGGGATTGGCGGCCGTGGAAATGCCCGGTTCAAGACCAGTCGAAATCGTGCACCGCGTCATGCTCAGCCCGGGATGCCCGGTGAGGTCAGGCAACTGCGGCTTGAGCTGAAACTGCTTGCCGATGTCGGCTTGATCGGTCTGCCGAATGCTGGGAAATCAACCTTGATATCGGTCATTTCGGCGGCAAAGCCGAAGATTTCAGATTATCCCTTTACGACTCTTGTTCCGAATCTGGGTGTTGTGGATCTAGGTGACCGAACGATGGTTGTCGCAGATATCCCGGGTTTGATCGAAGGGGCCAGTGAAGGGCACGGCCTCGGTACCCGTTTTTTGCGGCACGTTGAGCGCACTGATCTTTTTCTGCACCTGATTGATCTGAGCATGTTGCAGACTGGTGATCCGGTCGAAAATTTTGCCCTGATCAATACTGAGCTCGAACGTTACGATCCTCAACTGGCCAGTAAGCCCCAACTGGTGGTCTTTAATAAGATCGATATCCCTGAAGTCAAAGAGCAGGCTGAACAACTCAGGCCAGACTTTATCGCTCAGGGGCATGAAGTCTTTTTGATTTCGGCAGTCACCCGTGAAGGGGTCAATGAATTGGTGCAGGTTGCGGCGACTCGGCTTGAAGAATCACGCTTGCCGGAGCCTGATTCCGCAGAAGAGGACTATGATCCCTTAGGTTGACAGCAATAATCTGTAAAGGCTAATATTTTTAGGCTTCTAGCGGTTTTTTGATATTGATGTGAAAGTTACTCTGACTATGAATACTGTACGCGCTGATATTCTGCAGCAACTCAAACGGGTCGTCATTAAGGTCGGTAGTGGTGTTATCTCGACAGCCGAAGGGCTCGACGGAGTGATGATCGCTCAGTTGGCCGAGGATATTTGTGACTTCTGTGCACGTGGCATTGAGGTAATACTGGTCTCCTCAGGCGCTGTCGCTGCAGGGCGCAATTCGCTTGGTATTGAGGGCCGGCCCAAAACCATTCCTCAAAAACAGGCTGCTGCTGCCATCGGCCAGCCACGCATTATGCGTGCATACAAAGAGGTTTTTCTGCGTCACAACCGTGTCGCTGCTCAGGTCCTGTTGACCCGTGATGATCTATCGAATCGGCGGCGTTACCTAAATGCGCATAACACATTCGACGCTTTGTTGGAGTATGGGGTAACCCCGATCGTCAATGAAAACGATACGGTAGTGGTGGAAGAGATCCG
Source organism: Deltaproteobacteria bacterium (assembly GCA_024279255.1). Lineage (GTDB taxonomy): Bacteria > Desulfobacterota > Desulfuromonadia > Desulfuromonadales > Geopsychrobacteraceae > Geopsychrobacter. The sequence goes on from JAJRRT010000004.1 coordinate 12,215, forward strand.
CTTCGGAGATAACGATAACCTCTCGGCTCAGGTTGCCAGTTTGATGGAGGCTGACCTGTTGTTGATCCTTTCCGATGTAGATGGCTTCTATGACGGTGATCCTGCTTGCGATAAGGGTGCGCAGTTTCTGCCGCTCATCGAAAAAATAACCCCTGAAGTCATGGCGATGGCGGGATCATCACGTGGAACTCTCGGCACTGGCGGCATGCAGACCAAGCTTCAAGCCGCACAGAAAGCCAGTCTCGCCGGGATCCCAACTCTGATTGTCGATGGTCGCGCACCTGGGATACTGCGGCAGGTCATCGAAGGTAGCGATGTCGGCAGCCTCTTTTTAGCCTCGTCTTCAAAGCTCAGTGCGCGCAAGCGTTAGATTGCGTTAACGATGCAGCCCAGTGGTAAGATTCTGCTCGATAATGGCGCAGTCAGGGCTGTTGTTGATTCCGGCAAGAGTCTGTTGCCGACCGGGATTGTGGTCGTCGAGGGCGATTTTGAACGTGGTGACGCTGTACATATCTGTGACAGAAGCGGCATCCCTTTTGCGATCGGTGTTGCCAGCTATAACAGCGTCGAGCTGGGGCAGATCAAGGGGCATCGTTGTGCAGAGATTGAACAGATCCTGGGGTATCAATATCGTGACGAAGCGGTCTATCGAGACAATCTGGTGCTGATTGGTGACACTGTAGAGGAGATTGAAGCATGAGTATAGCCAGCGAGATGTTGGAACTTGCAAGTCGGGCCCGTGTCGCTTCCCGGGTTATAGCGACTCTCTCTTCGGGGGTCAAAAATGAACTGTTGTTGAAGATGGCCTCGCTCCTGGAGGCGAGTGCTAGTGCTATGCAACAGGCTAATGCCCTCGATCTGCAAGCTGGTCGCGACAAGGGGATGGCCGTTGCGATGTTGGATCGTCTTGAGCTTTCTGATGAAGTGATCGCATCGATGGCTGGTGGATTGCGTGAAGTTGCCGCTCTCCCTGATCCGGTCGGTGAGGTGACGGGAATGTGGGTGCGCCCCAATGGCATACGGGTTGGGCGTCAGCGGATTCCGCTCGGTGTCATCGGGATCATCTACGAGTCACGGCCCAATGTTACCGCTGATGCCGCAGGGTTATGCCTGAAGAGCGGCAATGCTGTTATCCTGCGTGGTGGGTCTGAGGCCATTCATTCCAACCGTGCCATTGGTGAAGTGTTGCAGAAAGCACTTGCCGAGATGGGTCTCCCCGCAGAAGCCTTACAGGTTGTCACTACCAGTGATCGCAGTGCGGTTACTGAATTGCTCAAGCTTGAAGAGCAGATCGATCTGATTATTCCACGCGGCGGTGAGGGGCTGATCCGGTTCGTCAGTGAGCATTCGCGGATACCGGTCATCAAGCACTACAAGGGGGTCTGTCATACCTATGTTGATGCAGATGCCGATTTCGAGATGGCAGAAAAAATCTGCCTGAATGAAAAGGTTCAGCGTCCGGGAGTGTGTAATGCTCTCGAGACTCTGTTGGTGCATCGAGATGCCGCGCCGGTTTTTTTGCCGCAGATTGCCGCCGCCATGATTAAGGCCGGGGTTGAGCTGCGTGGCTGTGAAGACTCACGTAATCTGGTGCCGGAGATGAACGCTGCGACCGAAGAGGACTGGTCGGCTGAATATCTGGATCTGATTCTGGCGGTTAAGGTGGTTGGTAGCTTCGATGAGGCCCGTGATCATATCAATCGCTACTGTTCATTGCACACTGAGACGATTATTACGCGTGACTATGCGATGTCGCAACGCTTCTTACGTGAGATCAATTCGAGCGTTGTGATGGTCAATGCCTCTTCGCGCTTTTCGGATGGGGGGCAACTCGGTCTCGGTGCTGAGATCGGCATCTCGACTTCCAAATTGCACTCATTTGGCCCGATGGGGCTAGAGGATCTGACCACCCGCAAGTTTATTGTGCTGGGTGATGGGCAGGTCCGCGAATAGACGGGCGGGTCGCTATGCGTATCGGGATACTCGGTGGGACATTTAACCCGATTCATAACGGGCATCTGCATATTGCCAGCGAGGTGCTCCAGGCCTGCGCACTCGACCAGATCTGGTTCATGCCCGCCTGTTTACCTCCCCACAAGGATCTGGCCGACGCGGTCTCTTTTGCAGACCGTTTCGCCATGGTTGAAGCCGCGATAGAATCTTTTCCGCGTTTTGTGGCTTGCGATCTGGAGGGCCGCCGGGGGGGACGTAGCTTTTCGGTAAAAACTCTCGAAGAGCTGCGGCACATATACCCTTCTGACGAATTTACTTTTATCATGGGACTCGACTCCTTCGCTGAGATTGGCACGTGGAAATCCTACGACCAGTTGTTTGATCTCTGTCATATTGCCGTTGCCGCCCGACCCGGATTTGAGGGTAGCCTTGAACAGTTGCTTCCTGTTGCGGTGACAGACCGCTTCTGCTATGATGCCGACGCTTTAAAACTGTCTGGTAACTCAGGCTTTTCGGTTCAGCTGGTCAGGCAGACCGCAGCCGATATCTCTTCGACAGAAATCCGTAGCAGGCTTGCTTCCGGTGAGCCCGTTGTTGAGCTGATTTCAGCGAGGGTTGCCGAGTATATTTATCAGCATCAACTTTACCGACAGCCTGCTGTCGGGTGATTGAAGGACCAATATTGGACGCCGAGAAAAATGCTCTTAAAGCCGTGGAACTGGGCCTCGAAAAGAAGGCCTACGATCTGCAACTGCTGAATGTACAAGACCTATCTTCACTGACCGATTACCTGTTGATCGCCTCAGGTCGTTCTGACCGACAGGTCTCTGCTATCGCCGAATCAATTCGTTTGGGACTCAAGGCTCAAGGAATAACACCGCTGGCGACCGAGGGAATTGACGAAGGGCGCTGGGCGCTTCTCGATTATGGTGATTTTATGGTTCATGTTTTTCAGCCAACAGTGCGTAGCTTTTATGACCTCGAAGGTCTTTGGAGTGAAGCGCCGCAGGTAGCACTGGCCGATACCGGGGTTGCATGAAATTTCGTCTTGTCTGTGTCGGTCGATTGTCTGCAGACTGGCTCAAACAGGGCGCAGACGAGTTCCTGAAGCGGCTACAGCGACATTATTCTATAGAAATTGTTGAGTTGAAAGAAGAGCAGGGGCAATTAAAGGATGTTGCCGGGCTCGTCAGGCGCGAAGGCGCCAGAATATTGGAGCGCATTCCTGCCGACGCGGTGGCAATTGTGCTCGATGAAAAAGGGAAGCAGGTCAGTTCCGAGGGTCTTGCCGAGCGCTTGCAAGAGGAGATGCTGCATGCCGGGCGAGATTGGTGCCTGGTCATCGGTGGTCCTTATGGGCTCGATTCTGCAGTGCTCTCACGAGCCGACCTACTCTTGTCGCTGTCAAAGATGACATTAACTCATCAGATGGCACGGCTGCTGTTGTTGGAGCAGCTTTATCGCAGCGGCACAATCCTGCGCAATGAGCCATATCACAACCGTTAAAATATATATTGAGGGAGGGTAGATAGCGTACAATGGATCCAGAAGAAGTTGAACAAGCCCGCCAGCGACTGGTACAGATGCGTGAAGAATTGCTTGATGATGCCGAACGGGCTTATGCTGATTCGCAGACACTTGGTAAGGATGGTGTGCCCGATATTGGTGACATGTCGTCTAACAGTTACAATCAAGAAGTCTTGATGAGCCTCAGTAACGCTCAACGGCGTGCGGCAGCTGATATCGATGCCGCACTTGAGCGGATCGATGGTGGAGTCTACGGTCTCTGTGCTCGCTGCGAGGAAGAAATTCCGGCGCGTCGCATGGAAGTTCGTCCTTTTTCACGTTTCTGTGTAGAATGTAAATCAGAAGTTGAGAAGTACGGCGAGTAACCAAGGCTTTATCGATGGCTGATAACGAGCCTTTATAAATGTAATTTTTGCCTGTTCAAGGACTATTCAATTGCAACAGGTCATCCGCCTGCCCGGATAGGGTAGGCTCGGGGAGAAGGCCATGATCGTTATTGCCCTGTTCATGTTCATTTTTGTCCTCTTTGCCCTCTTTTTCCTCTATTTCTGGGGGATTAATCCGGGGGATATGACGGTCTTTTTAGCTGCCGACCAAAGTTTTACGTTCCCAACTCCGATATTCCTGATTGCGGCGGTACTGTTCGGCCTGCTGCTAGGGAATGGCGTACATATTCTTAGTCTCCTTGGCCGTTCAGCTTCAAGTTGGCGTGGTTCGCGCCGCATGAAAAGAAGTGAAGAAACCCTCAGTATTTATCGTAAGGGTGTCGGTCGTCTCCTCTCTGGTGATCTTAAAAAAGCTCATACCCTGCTGCAAAAAGCATTGGATCGAGACCGCAAACGGGTTGATATCCATTTGGCTTTGGCCAATGTCGCTGAGCAGGAAGGGAGTAGTCAGCAGGCGATAGACCTCCTTCTTAAAGCGGGCGATCTTGAGCCTAAGAGTATTGAAGTTCTTTTTAAACTTGCGGCGGTTTATCGTGCAGCCGGTCGGCTTGATGACGCAATAGAAACCTATCGCAGTTTAATCTCTATCGATGGCGAAAACCGCAAAGCTCTTAGAGCTTTACGTGATATGCAAATCGAACGGCAGGAATGGGATGATGCACTGTCGCTGCAAAAGAGAATTATCAAGGCCGCTTCAGGCGGAAGCAAGGTAACAGCAGAAAAAGAATTGTTGCTTGAGCTTCGCTATGAAATAGCACTTGCTGAATTCAATAAAGGTGCGATAGATCAAGCAATCTCCTCGTTTGAGGAATTAAGTCGTGAAGAGAAAGTTGCGACTCCGGCACGTGTCTCCCTGGGTGATGCTTATCTGCAAAAAGGGGATATTGGAAAATCTGCCGAAGTTTTTCAGGCTGGGTACATTGCGAAAAAGCGCAGTATATTTTTGGCACGCCTTGAAGACTGCTATATGCAAGCAGAAGATCCCTCCGGTCTACTCAGTTTTTATCGCAAGCAGTTGCTGGAAAATGGGGATGATCTGCTGCTGCGCCTCTATTTTGGACGCTTTTGTTTGCGGATTGAGATGGTTGACGAAGCGATTGAGCAACTGCACGCCGTTGAGAGTTCAGGTGTCGATTTTCCACAATTACACCTGCTGTTAGCAGAAGCGAACCGTCGCCGCAAACAGATCGATGAGGCTCTCAAGGAATATCGTCTTGCCCTTAAGATCGATAATCACCTGAGTCTCGGCTTTGTGTGTGAAAAATGTGCTACTGCTAGCAGCACTTGGAAAAGCCGCTGTGGTAACTGTGGTGCTTTTGATAGCCTGGTCCTCCCTGAGCGTCAGCAGATTCAGCAGGGGCGGCCACAGCTACAAAAAGCCATTCCTCATGGGCTGCGAGAGGCTTGACTTTGCCGACAAAGCCTGTAGTCATGATGATACTCGACGGCTGGGGGATCAACGACAGTTGCGACGCCAACGCCGCCTGTCTTGCCGAGACTCCTCACCTTGATCGTTTACAGAGTGACTATCCGACAGGTCGGCTTGGGACCTCAGGGTTGGAGGTCGGACTTCCTGCTGGCCAGATGGGAAACTCAGAAGTTGGTCATCTCAATATTGGTGCCGGACGTGTCGTTTATCAAGATCTGACCCGCATCAGCCGTGCTATTGACGACGGTTCATTTTCCGATAATCCGCGGCTGGTTCAACTCTGCCGCCGTTTAGCTGTTTCAGGTGGCGCCCTTCATTTACTTGGGTTGCTCTCTGACGGTGGCGTCCATTCTCATAACAGTCATCTTTATGCTCTTTTGCGACTGGCTCGCCAGATCGGGGTGAGTGACGTTTGTATTCATGTCATCCTTGATGGTCGGGATACGCCACCGCGCAGTGGTGCCGGTTATCTAGCCGAACTCGAAAAAGAGATTGCGACTGTTGGTGTTGGACGTATTGCAACCCTGACGGGGCGCTACTGGACCATGGATCGTGACCAACGCTGGGAGCGGGTTGAGCGTGGCTATCAGTTGATGACAAACAACGTAGGACAAATGGCTTCAACCTCTGCCGAGGCGATTGCTGCTGCCTATGCAGCAGATCAATCCGATGAATTTGTCACGCCCTGGGTGATTGATGGTGGCGGCGAGATTGAAGACGGCGATGGCGTGATCTTTTTCAACTTTCGTGCGGACCGTGCACGTGAGATAACCCGTGCCTTCAACGATAATGACTTCAATGGTTTCTCACGCAGCAAGAAACTCTCTCTTGAGGGCTTTGTTTGTTTGACCGAGTATGATGAAACCTTTGAACTGCCAGTCGCTTTTACCTCTAACCCTCTGGAAAAAATTCTCGGAGAAGTGGTTTCTGCCGCAGGATTAAAGCAGCTGAGAATCGCCGAGACCGAAAAATATGCCCATGTGACGTTCTTTTTTAACGGCGGAGTTGAACAGCCCTTTAATGGTGAAGAACGGGTATTGATACCATCTCCCAAAGAGGTCGCTACTTACGATCTGAAACCTCAAATGAGTGCTGCGGAACTGACCTCAGAACTGTTGGCTCGGGTCACTTCAGCCAATTATGATCTAATTATCGTTAACTACGCTAACTGCGATATGGTTGGGCATACTGGTGATCTGGGAGCCGCTATTAAAGCGGTAGAGACTGTTGACGATTGCGTCGGGCAGGTTGTTGAACGGGTTCTGGCTGTGGGAGGTTCTCTTTTGATCAGTGCCGACCATGGCAACTGTGAGCAGATGCGGGACTCAAACGGCGGCCCACACACCGCTCACACCAGCCACCCTGTTCCTTTGATATTCGTTGACCAAGATAAAAAGCGCCGCCTTGCAGATGGTATCCTGGCAGATCTTGCTCCGACTTTGCTCGACTTGCTTGAACTTCCAGTGCCGCTGCAGATGACAGGCTCCAGCCTGCTCTCGCGTTAGGACTCCGAATGTCGGGAGGGGGGATGAATTGGATCGGGCAGCAAATAGGTGGTTTGGTCGATTTTCTCTTTCCGGCCGCTTGTCCTGTCTGCCTGGGTGCATTAACTTCGGCAGCACCCGCTTCATCATTTTGTACTCTCTGTACCTCTACCATGACCCCCTTGCCCTCCGGGCGCTGTAGCCGATGTGCTCTGCCATTTATTGCGTCCTCAGGCAGCAGTCATTATTGTGCTGATTGTAGTCGAGAACTACCGGCTTTCTCAGCTGTCTATGCGGCCGGTCTGTACTCCGGTGCTATGAAGCAGGCTTTGCAGCGTTTTAAGTACGCTGGTGCTGTTGATCTAGATCAGCCCCTGGCTGAATTACTATATGCGCAAGTTTCACCAGACATCGATGAACATGTGGTCGTACCGGTCCCTTTACATTTGTCCCGTCTGCGCCAACGTGGTTTCAATCAGTCATTATTGCTAGCTAGAGCACTGGCGCATATATTGCATTTTTCATTAGAGCAAGCAATTTTAAAGCGAACTGTTGATTCACACAGCCAGCAGGGACTGGATGCCCGCCAGCGCGCGAAGAACCTGAACAATGCTTTTGTTGCCACGCGCAGGTTGGATGGGTGTAAGATTTTGCTTGTTGACGACGTTATGACTACCGGCGCAACTGTGTCTGCCTGTACTCAGGCTCTAAGAGATGCCGGTGCAATGAACGTCAATATCGCGGTCATTGCTCGAGCACCACGGCATGGGAATGGATGATTTTTTGACGAGGGAGAGCAGATGGACAGTCAATTAGATCGCTTTTTTAAGGCCTATCCTCTTGAAAAACTGATGCAGACGATCCCTACAGGTCTCTTCATGGTCAATATTGACATGGAAATCGTCTACTGGAACGATGAAGCTGAAAGAATTACCGGTTATCCAGCCACTGAAGCCGTTGGTAGGCACTGCTCTTTTCTGGAGGGTACCCCCTGTGATAAACACTGCGGTTTATTTGGGGTCAACGTCCCTAAGCCGATCACTGGGATTGGTTGCTCGGTTCTTCACCGTGATGGTCACCGGGTTGAATTGACCAAGAATATTGATCTCCTCTATGACACCGAGGGCGAAATGATCGGCGGCATCGAAGCCTTCGTTGACATCACCCGCCTGAAAGAGTTGCAGCAGAACCTTAAGGAAGAGGTTGAAGAACGGACGGTAGAACTTGAACATGAACAACGGAATTTAAGCGCGGTCCTCGATGGTATGACCGACTTGGCCTATATCTGCACCGAGGATTTTGAGCTTATCTTCATGAATCGTGCAATGCAGGAACTTTATGGAGAGCTCAATAATCGCAAGTGCTATGAAGTGATGCACGGCTTGCCGCGTGTTTGTGATGACTGCCCATTACCGCAAATCAAAAAGGGGGAGAATGTCAGTCAGGAGAGACAACTACCAATTTCCGGACGTACTTATGAGATTATCCACTCCCCTTTATTTCAAGCCGATGGTCGTGTCCGAAAGTTGGGTGTTTGTCGGGATATCACCGAACGCTTACGTTATGAAGCTGAATTGAAACAGGCAAACGCCGATCTTGATGCTTTTGTCTCCACGGTCTCGCATGATCTCCGTTCGCCATTAACCCCGTTGATCGGGTTCTCTGAATTTTTACTGGAACAATATAGTTCCAAGCTTGATGAGACTGCTGTTAGTTGCTTGCAGGAGATTGAGACAACCGGACGTAGGATGCAGGCCCTGCTCGAAGATCTTTTAACTCTGGCGCGCGTTGGAGAGGTTGCTCGACCAACTAAGCCGGTGTCGGTGAATCGCGTGCTTGATGAGGTGCGACAAGAATTGGCTGTCCAGATATTGCGAAAAAAGGCACGTATTGAAGTTACTGATTTGCCGTCCTTGAGGGTTCCAGAGAGTTTGTTGCTCGACTTGCTTCGCAACCTTCTGCGCAATGCCTTGGCATATGCTGTTGATACAAATCCCTTAATAGAAGTCTGCGGTGAAAGGTTGCATGGTCGTGTACAATTACGAGTCATCGACCATGGACCCGGTGTACAGCAAGACGAAAAGGATCAGATTTTTGAGCCTTTTCAACGAGGGAGAGATGTCAAACATGTCGCTGGTACCGGAATTGGCTTGGCGACCGTACGTAAGATCGTAAGGCTTTATGCTGGGAAAGTCCGGGTTACTGAAACTCGGGGTGGTGGTGCCACCTTCATTATTGATTTTTTCGGTGAGTCGGACGTGTAGCTATTCTTTTCGTTGTATGGCACATGCTGGGGGTCGGTTGATTGCTGTTTATGAATTTAGAGGTAAGAGATTGACAATACCTTCAGTTGAGAGAGAATTGCTTGGGAAGATCGTTGTTTATCTGGATCTGAACTGTTTTGCCTAAGGAGATAAAGATGAAAAGCATAAGCTTGGGATTGATGATTATTGTCACATTCTTCCTTTTCGCAGGAACCGCAATGGCCCACCGTAGCTGTGGTGAGATGATGTGCGGCCACGGTGACGACTCAGATCAAATGATCGTTGTTTCTGATGAATACAGCGCAGAGCTGGACTCGATCAAGGTTAAAATAAACGACAAGTATGATGAAATTCGTAAGGCGCGAAGTAACGATGAGACGACTTTGGGGCAATTGAAAAAACTTCGTGCTGAGATGAATGAAATCAGGAGAGACTATCAATCTCTAACCGGAGATGTAGGTGATAACCATCGTTGTGGCATGATGCACGAGGGAATGCGTAAGGGGATGATGAGCGAAGGAATGCACGAGGGGATGATGAACGAAGGAATGCACGAGGGGATGATGAACGAAGGAATGCACGAGGGGATGATGAACGAAGGAATGCACGAGGGGATGATGGGCGAAGGAGTGCACAAGGGTATGATGGGCGAAGGCATGCACAAGGGTATGATGGGCGAAGGCATGCACAAGGGTATGATGGGCGAAGGCATGCACAAGGGCATGATGGGTGAAGAAATGCACGAAGGTATGATGAGCGATGAAGATCTGTTCAGTGATGAGAAGGATGCCGACAAAAAAGACTGAGAATAAAGCTGATTTCAGTGGTTAGTCTGAAGATTTCAGTTTTTTGATTTGATACAAAAAGGGTTCCGTCAATCGACGGAACCCTTTTTAACTCTATTTACCTGATACTGAAACTATTCGCGAACAAAGGTGTCGATATCGGTTTCGTGAACCATCCCCATCAGACGAGCATACTCGGACTCAATAATGACATAATGGTTGTGAGTCGACTTGGCGTTTGCTTCAAAGATTGCTGCAACGCTTGGGTCTTCTACTTTGGAAGCCATGTAGCGCAGGCTCTCTTCGAGTTTTTTCTCTTTATCGAGAGCTAGTTCCATCGCTTTGCGCTCGTCAAGACCACTGGCTATCGCTTTTTCGAGATCAGAAAGCCAATCAGACTCATTTTCAGGAGGAGCATTAATGAACTCTTCAAAACTCGGCATATCGTCGCCTGTATAGCTGTCGAAGAATTGCTTGGCGTGCTCACGCTCTTCACGGGCCAGGAGTTCGAAGGTTTTGATTGCGCCTTCATCTTTCATGTGCTTGGCAGCAATTTGATAGTAATTCATGGCGTTTTTTTCGGTCTGAACCGAACGCTTCAATGCATCTTGAACATCAGACATCTTTTCTCTCCTCTAGATAATAAATTGTGACAACGAGCTCAGGCAGCCCCAGCTGGCGGGGTGAATACGCGTTGAGCTAACTCCTGATCGAGCATTAACAGCCCGCGACCGTCGCCCTCGACCCTTTCCAGTTTTCGAATGATAAGGCTAGCAGAAGCTTCTTCCTCAACCTGTTCAGTAATGAACCACTGCAACATGATCTGCGCAGCGTGGTCATTCTCCTGCCGGGCAAGATCCATAATTTTACCAATGCGTGCAGTGACGATCTGCTCATGTGCAAGCGCCACCTGGAAGGCTTCCAGTGGAGAGGTATAATCGTTACGTGCCCCCTCGAAAGGTAGTATGGCAGCCCGACCGCCGGTTTCGCAGATATAATTGAAAAATTTGTTGGCGTGGAAGAGTTCTTCCTGATACTGCACGTCCATCCAGTTGGCAAAACCGGGAAAGTCTTCCGCTTCGAAATAAGCCTGCATCGCCTTATATATCAGCGCTGATGAAAACTCAAACGCGATCTGATCATTGATTGCATCCTGTAGTTTTTGACCAATCATATTAATCTAACCCTTCATTTGGCGAGTTTTTAGTGCTCTATGAATAAAATCACTAGGACTCTTTATTCTGGCCCACAAAGAGGTCAGTATACACCATCTATATCTGTGAGACCAATACTTTCACAAGAGAGGTTGTTGCCCAGAGAGTAGGAAATCGGCTATTCTGCGCATGTCCAGATTTTGCCGATTGCTTTCCTCGGAGTTCCTGTGAAAATCGTCTCTACTGAATTCGTAAAAAGTGCCACACGACCTGTCAATTATCCTGAAAGTGATCTCCCTGAGATTGCCTTTGCCGGGCGCAGTAATGTCGGCAAGAGCTCGCTGATCAATGTGTTGGTCAATCGGCGGAACCTGGTGCGGACATCATCAACACCTGGGCGGACGCAGTTGATTAATTTTTTTGATGTTAATTCAACCTTCAGCCTTGTCGATCTCCCTGGCTACGGCTTTGCCAAGGTCCCGCTGGCCGTTAAAAAGCAGTGGGGACCGATGATGCGTACCTATCTGGAAACACGCGACAACCTGCGTGCTGTGGTCTTTATCTTTGACATTCGGCGAGTGCCGCGTGAAGAGGATATCCAGATGCTCGACTGGCTCGAGGAATTTTCTGTTCCGACCATCCCGGTGGTGACCAAAATCGACAAGTTAGCGCGTGGTCAACGCGATCGACATCTCCAGCAGATTGCCGAAGTGTCTGGATTGCCGAAGGATGCTTTCACTCTTTTTTCGGCTCATTCTCGAGAAGGAACCGAGACGGTTTGGGAGCTGATTGAGGCCGCCCTTGAAGCTGAGGAGGCTTGAACTGATTGCTTTTTAAAGGATGCTCTGCTAGAAACTGAAAGCAAATAGAAAATAAGATTTTGGTGCCTGTCATTGCTGGTTGATGACGGGAGAATAGGGAAGAGGGTGAAAAGCCCTCGCTGCCCCGCAACTGTAAGTGGTGATGAACACCGGCAGACCACTGCTCTGTTAGAATAGAGCGGGAAGGGCCGATCAGTAAGCTGACCCACGAGCCAGGAGACCTGCCCAGATCTGTTTCACTGCCCCTTTCGCGGGAGAGGGCCGGAGTCTTGTGTGATGTGACCCTGGTGCCCTGCGGCAGCGGGGTTTTTACGTTGAGGATAATATGTCCAAGGGGTTGCTGCAGATCTATACCGGAAATGGTAAAGGAAAGACCACCGCGTCTGCCGGCTTGATTTTGCGTGCCCTCGGTCATGACTGGCGGGTGCTGCTGGTCCGCTTTCTTAAACTGGCCGATTCAGCCAGCGGTGAATTGACAATACTGCGTCAACTCTCCGGGATCGATATTATCAATGCCGGACTTGGCGGGATTTATGATGCTGCTGACCCTCTTGCCGTGGCGCAAGATGTTCAGCAGACCTTTGCTCTGGCAAAAAAGCAAATCACACAGGACTACGATCTTGTGGTGTTTGATGAATTCAATGGTCTTTTCCGGCGGGGCTATTTGGCTTTGGAGGATGCTCTTGAATTTCTCGATACACGACCTCAGATGTCTGAACTGGTGTTGACCGGGCGTCATGCTCCGCCCGAACTGATTGAACGCGCCGATCTGGTGACCTCAATGGAAGCTCTGCGCCACCCCTATAATCAGGGCATCGGCGCCCGGCAAGGAATAGAATATTAACAGCCTGTCGGGCTTTCCATGAACCGGCTGCAAATTCGTTCTTTTGGTTCAGATTCCCGCACCTTTTTGCCCCATAGCTATGGCTATGAGCCTGCAAACGAGCGAAAATCTGGTCTCAAACGCTCAAGATTTCGCTTCGGTCCGGCAAGGTCGACAGACTGTTAGCAGGTTGTTTCTCAGCGCTTAATTAACGAAGGAGACGGTTATGGGTCAGATGATCTTTATCACCGGCGGTACGCGCAGCGGCAAGAGCAGTTTTGCTCAACAGCGCTGCGAAGAGCATCCGGGTGCGCTCCTGTATATCGCTCCGGCTGAGTCCGAAGACGATGAGATGCTACAGCGGGTGAGAATGCATCAAGATGCCCGGGGTGAGCGTTGGCACCTGCTTGAAGAACCGCTCTGGGTGTCAGATAACCTGATAGAATCGGCTACGGGGAAATCTGCCTTGTTGCTCGATTGCGTTACCCTTTGGGTGAGTAACCTTTTTTTCCATTTTGATGAAAAGTCGGGGCCGATATTGGCCGAAGTCGATCGTTTTATCGAATTGGCCTGGCAGCTGAATGTCCCGCTTTATCTGGTCAGCAATGAGTTGGGGAGCGGTATTGTTCCTGAAAGTCGCATGGCCCGTCATTTCCGTGATCTGGCCGGCATCGTCAACCAGCGTCTGGCTGCCGCCGCTGATGAGGCCTGGATGGTTGTTTCAGGCCTGCCGCTTAAATTGAAATAGTTTCGTATTGATTGGGCTTGAATGAAGCCTGGAGGATTTTTATGTCTGATTTTAATCTGCAAGCAGTTCTCGCTAAGATTCAGCCCGTCAGTGAAGAGGCTTTGGCCTCAGTTCAGTCACGGATTGACCGGCAGGCCAAACCCCCCGGATCTTTGGGCCGTCTTGAGGAGCTGAGTCGCCGCTATGTTGCGATCAGTGGACGCGAAGATATCCGTGCTAAGCGGATCTACACCTTTGCTGGTGATCATGGCGTTGCTGCTGAAGGGGTCAGTGCCTTTCCCGCTGAGGTTACGCCACAGATGGTCTATAATTTTATCGATGGTGGTGCGGCCGTTAATGCGTTGGCGAACCATGCCGGTGCGGAGGTGCGGGTCGTTGATATGGGGGTCAATCATGACTTCAACGGGCTAGAAGGACTTATCGATCGCAAGATTGCCATGGGGACCAACAATATTGTCACCGGCCCGGCGATGAGTCGAGCACAGGCATTGGCCGCATTGCAGGCCGGGGTTGGGCTTGCTTCTCAGGCTAAAACTGATGGTATCGACCTGCTGGGAACGGGCGATATGGGGATCGCAAACACCACCCCCTCCTCTGCGATTGTTGCAACATTTACGGAATTAACTCCAGTGCAGGTGACCCATCGTGGCACCGGAATTGATGACGCTGTGCTCGGTCAGAAAATACGCGTGATCAGTCGTGCTCTTGATAAAAATAAGCCTGACCCGTCCGATCCGGTTGATGTGTTGGCCAAGGTCGGGGGCTTCGAAATTGCGGGTATTGCCGGACTGGTGCTTGGCTGCGCTGCTGAAGGCCTTCCCGTGGTGGTTGATGGTTTTATCTCGACTGCGGGAGCCTTGATCGCCTCAGAACTACATCCCCATGTCCGTGATTATATTTTTGCTGCCCACCAGTCGGTTGAGATCGGTCACCGGCATATGCTACAGCGGATCGGTCAACAACCGATCCTTAATCTTGATCTGCGCCTCGGTGAAGGAACCGGCGGTGCGCTGGCGATGACCCTGATCGAAGCAGGCCTTCGGGTGTTGCGTGAAGTCCTGACCTTTGATGATGCCGGAGTATCTGAAGGGGAGGGACGATGAGAGAACGCTGGGACGACTTTCGCCTGGCAGTCTCTTTTCTGACGGTCCTGCCGGTCGGCAGAGATATTGAAGCCACCCCTGAGCAGTTGGGCCGCAGTATGGGGCTCTTTCCCGCCGTTGGTCTGCTCCTGGGGCTGGGTCTTTGTGTCTCCAACTGGTTGCTGGAAGGCTTGCTGCCGCGCGCGGTCCTCGACTGCCTGCTGGTGTTGTTACTGATTGCCGCGACCGGCGCTCTGCACCTTGACGGTGTGGCTGACCTGATAGATGGCCTCGCAGGTGGACGAGATCGCGAGTCGGCGCTGGAGATCATGAAGGATAGCCGGGTCGGCGCGGTCGGAGCGGTCGGTCTGATTATGGTGCTGCTCCTTAAGTATTTGAGTCTTTATCATGTGCCGCTCGAGCTCAAGAATGCAGCGCTGATCTTTATGCCGACTGCCGGCCGTTGGATGCAGCTCTGTCTGTCATGCTATTCACCCTATGTGCGTAAAGAGGGTGGGACAGGCCGCGCATTTGTCGATAACGTTGGACAACCGGAATTTTTACGTGGCACTGCGACTCTGATTGTTGCATCACTCGTCCTGTTTTGGGGCAAGGGGATCTTTCTGGTCTTTTTGCTCGGGATTGCGACCATGTTGATCTTGCGTTATTTCGAAAGTCGACTCGGTGGTATTACCGGTGATGTCCTCGGTGCCGTGACTGAGATGGTTGAGGTACTGGTGTTGTTGCTGATACTGGCAACATTTAGTGGATAATCGTGATGTTGAAAACCCGCATCCATCTGTTGAGGCATGGCCAGGTTTGTGGTTTTGAAGCCCGGCGCTATAACGGACAGGCCGATGTGGCACTGACCGACCTCGGCATTGAACAATCAAAAGCCTACGCAGAACACCTCAAAACCTCCCCACTGACAGCCGTCTATAGCAGTGACCTGTCGCGTAGTGCTTATGGTGGCGGGCTGATCGCAGTAGATCGGGATCTGGTTCCGTTTCAGGATGCGCGCTTGCGCGAACTGCACATCGGCGATTGGGAAGGGCTGACCTGGGATGAAATCAAACAGCGCTGGCCGGTTGAATGGCAGGCGCGGCTCGATGATCTGGTGCAGGTTGCTCCGCCCGGTGGCGAAAGTTTGCAGCAGATGGCAGATCGCGTCCGATTTGTTCTTGATGAGCTGTTGGTGAAACATCAGGGGGAAGAGATAGCTCTGGTGGCCCATGGTGGAGTTAACCGGGTCATCCTGCTTGACGCGATCGGCGCGCCGCTCACTCAGATGTTTCACATCGAACAGAGTTATGGCTGTCGAAACATCATCGATTATTTTGCCGATGGTTACACGACTGTACAACTGTTGAATGGCTAGGAAGATGAGGCGCGAAGTGAGAAATGAGAAGCGCGAAAAAGCAGGTCTCTCGCCACTGGTCATCGCCGCTCCTGCGAGTGGGAGCGGTAAAACTACTCTGACGCTGGGATTGCTGGCTGCGCTGAAACGGCGTGGATTACGCGTGGCTCCCTTCAAGGTCGGGCCTGATTTTATCGATCCCGGTCACCATGCCGCAGCTTGTGGTCGGATCAGCAGCAATCTCGATGGCTGGATGTGTGGTGAGCAGGCTGTACGCGATCATTATCTGCGCGGCTGTGAGGGGGCTGATATTGCTCTGGTTGAAGGAGTCATGGGCCTATTTGATGGGGCATCAGGTGATTCCGATGAAGGCTCAACCGCTGAAGTCTCCCGTTGGCTGAATGGCCGGGTTGTGTTGGTGGTTGATGCCCGTTCGCAAGCCCGTAGTGCTGCGGCACTGGTTAAGGGTTTTGTCGAATTCGATCCCCGTTTGCAATTTGCCGGGGTGATCTTTAATCAGGTCGGCTCGGAGCGGCACTGTGAACTCCTCGAACAGGCACTCAATTCCACGTCGGGGCTGCCGCCGCTTCTTGGATGTTTGCCCCGTGATGCTCAGGTTGACTTGCCGGAACGGCATCTGGGCCTGGTGACTGCCGAAGATGTCCCCGTTGATTATTCGGCCCATGCTGACCTGATTGAGCAGCACCTCGACCTTGAGCGACTTTTGCAAGTTGTGACTTTTCACCCCCAACCCCACTTTCTGGAGGAGAGGGTATTTGAACCCCGGGTGAGGGAAAGTGAAACAATCAGAATTGCTGTGGCACGCGATACGGCCTTTTGCTTCTGCTATCCTGAGAATCTGGAACGACTTGAAGCCGCCGGGGCTGAACTGGTCTTTTTTTCGCCGCTGGCGGGATCTCTCCCCGAAGAGATCGATGGACTTTACCTGCCGGGCGGATATCCGGAACTCTACCTCGATCAACTGGCTGCCAATGTCGGGTTAATTGAGAAAGTGCGTGCTCTGGCCGAGGCAGGTCTGCCGATCTACGCTGAATGTGGGGGCCTTCTGCTGCTTTGCGCGGGGCTGAACGGCCTGGCTCTTTGCGGCATTTTCCCGGCCCAGGCCAGACTTTTGGATAAGCGTAGAGCGCTCGGCTACCGCGAAGTGACCTTTTGCGCCGATACGCCGCTCGGTCCACGGGGCACTGTCGCGCGTGGGCACGAGTTTCACTATTCGGAGCTTGAAATGCCCGAGAGGATCAAGCACAGTTATCGCCTCAGCCGTAAGGGCGGGGCCGATCTCGGCAGTGAAGGCTTCAGCTACAAGAATGTTCTCGCCAGTTATGTACATCTACATTTCGCGAGTAATCCGCAGTTGGCGGAGAACTTTATCCAGTTTTGTAAGACTGTGAAAAAATAATTTACCAAATTTCAGGAGGTAACAAAGCAGTGGCAACTCAGATTGAATTAGCCCGCCAGGGTATCATCACCGCGCAGGTGCAGGCGGTGGCAAAGAATGAAAGTTTAACTGAAGAGTTCGTACGCCAGATGGTCGCTGAGGGGAAGGTGGTGATCCCGAATAATACTATCCGTAATCCGCTCTCCGCAGGGATTGGCAAAGGGATGCGCACCAAGGTTAATGCCTCGATCGGCACCAGTAGTGATATCGTCGATTATGATGCCGAGATCCGCAAGGCCAAAGCGGCACAAGCGGCAGGTGCAGATACTCTGATGGAGCTTTCGGTTGGTGGTGATCTTGACCGGGTCCGGCGCGAGATTATCGAAGCGGTCGATCTGCCGGTTGGAAATGTGCCGCTTTATCAGGCCTTTTGCGAAGCGGCGCGCAAGTATGGCGACCCGAATAAGCTGGATGATGAGATGCTCTTCGATATCATCGAAAAACAGTGCGCTGACGGCATGGCCTTCATGGCGATTCACTGTGGTATCAATCTCTATACGATTGAGCGCCTGCGCAAGCAAGGTTACCGTTATGGTGGGCTGGTCAGCAAGGGTGGGGTGTCGATGGTCGCCTGGATGATGAAGAACGGCCGCGAAAACCCGCTCTATGAGCAATTTGACCGGGTTTGTGCCATCCTCAAGAAGTATGATGTGGTGCTCTCCCTGGGCAACGGCCTGCGTGCTGGCGCGATCCACGACAGCCATGACCGTGCTATGGTTCAGGAGTTGCTGATCAACTGCGAGTTGGCTGACCTCGGGCGTGAAATGGGCTGCCAGATGCTGGTTGAAGGGCCGGGGCACATGCCGCTCGATGAGGTCGAATCCAACATCCGCTTGCAGAAACGGATGAGTGGTGATGCGCCCTACTATATGCTCGGACCGATTACTACAGATGTCGCTCCTGGCTACGACCATATCACTGCCGCTATCGGTTCTGCGCAGTCGAGCCGTTATGGTGCTGACCTGATCTGCTACATCACGCCTGCAGAGCACCTTGCTCTACCCAACGAGCAGGATGTTATCGATGGGGTCAAGGCGGCTAAGATTGCGGCCTATATTGGCGATATGAACAAGTACCCGGAGCGGGGTCGTCAGCGTGATAAAGAGATGAGCAAGGCGCGGCGTGATCTTGATTGGGAGAAGCAGTTTGAACTGGCTCTCTTCCCTGACGATGCCCGTGCCATTCGCGCCAGCCGGACGCCTGAAGATGAAGATACCTGTACCATGTGCGGTGACTTCTGTGCTTCACGCGGGGCTGGTGAGTTGTTCAAGAAAGACCTGCGTGGCGACAAGATCTGATCGGTACTCGCGTCGTTTTAACATATGTTCTCGCAGTCTTGTTGTTCTGGATAGTGAACAGGGAATATAAAGTGAACGCCATATCCTTTAAATAGAGGCTTTATGGCACAGGAGGTACGGATGGCAACCGAGGGTCCCGTGATTGTGAAACCAGAAGAAATTGAGGCGGAGAGTTTTCGGATGATCGACGCCGAGGTTGGTCCGCACCAGTTTGACGAACAGCAGTGGCCAGTTGTACGGCGGGTGATTCATACGACAGCCGATTTCTCTTTTACTGAAACAACCGAGTTTTCTTTTACCGCCGTGCCGCGTGGAATAGACGCGCTACGGGACGGGGTAAAGATCCTCTGCGACACCAATATGGTTCTCTCCGGGATCAACAAGACGCGTTTGGCCAAACTTGGGGGTACGGCGGTCTGCTATGTGGCCGATGCTGATGTCGCTGCCGCCGCCAAAGAGCAGGGTGTGACGCGCTCAATCATGGCTCTGCGTAAAGGGGTTGCCGAAGGCTGCAATTTCTTCTTGATCGGTAACGCTCCGACAGCTCTGTTTGAATTGTTGCGGCTGGCAGAGACGGGAGAAGCTGACCCTTGCCTGGTGGTTGGGGTGCCGGTCGGTTTTGTTGGCGCAGCCGAGTCCAAAGAAGCTTTGTATCGCAGTGAACTTACCAATATCTGCTGTCGGGGACGCAAGGGCGGTTCAGCCATCGCCGCTACCATCCTCAATGCCTTGATGCTTCAGGCTGAGGCTTAACAGCCCATGAAGAAGCCGCTGCGTAGCGGATATACCACCGGCGCTTGTGCCGCCGCCGCTACCTTGGGGGCTGCGCTATTGTTGCGTGATGGTCATCCTGCGGAGGCTGTACAGCTGCCGATGCCGGCCGGTGATAAAGTTCGGTTCATGCTTGAACGTTGTTTTCGTGATGGGGATTGCGCGGTTGCTTCAGTGATTAAGGATGCTGGCGATGACCCGGATGTCACTCACGGGGCCGAGATCTGTGCACGCTTGAGTCATACTGCTGGTATTGAGATCAAATTTGTCGCTGGCTTTGGAGTCGGAACTATTACCAAGCCGGGGCTGGCTCTTCCCGTCGGTGATCCGGCAATTAATCCGGTGCCGCGAAAGATGATTGAAACCGCATTGCGGACCATTTTCCCTTCGGGAGGTTTTAAGGTCGAGATTTTTATCCCCGAGGGACTGGAACGTGCAGCCAAAACCATGAACGAGCGCCTTGGTATTGTTGGCGGCTTGTCGATCCTCGGCACGACCGGGATCGTTCGGCCCATCAGCCACAAAGCATGGACAGATACCTTGGAAGTCGCGCTCGATGTGGCCTTGGCCAGTGGCGCAGAGCAAGTGGTTTTGAGTACCGGGCGAACCAGTGAATCTGCCGCTCGGAAACAGTTACCGCATTTGCCGGATGAAGCCTTTGTTATGATGGGGGACCATATCGGCTATTGTCTCGACGCCTGTGCTCGAAAAAAAGTATCGAGCCTGGTTCTCTCCGGTCAATTCGCCAAGCTGGTCAAGATCGCCTGCGGCCACCCACAGACCCATGTGCGGAACTCAAGCCTTGACCTCGTACAATTGCAACACTGGGCTCGTCAGATCAACCTTGACCCTGCCGATCTTTCGCGGCTAAAGTTGGCG
>JAJRRT010000005.1 GCA_024279255.1 Deltaproteobacteria bacterium
ATGTCTCCAATAAGGAGCAGGTCGGGCAATTGGTCAAACAGGTCGTTGAGAAATTCGGCCGCATCGATGTCCTGATCAATAATGCCGGTATCATCCGTGACAACCTGATCAGCAACATCTCGGAGCAGGATTGGGATCAGGTCCTCGATGTCAATCTCAAGGGGGCTTTTCTCTGCTGTCAGGCGGTCTTTCCAACCTTGAAAACTCAGCGTTACGGTAAAATCGTTAATATTGTTTCGCGGGCCTGGCTCGGCAGTATTGGTCAGGCCAACTACACTGCCAGCAAAGGGGGGCTCGTCAGCCTGACCCGTTCTCTGGCCCTTGAATTTGCGCGGTTTCAGGTCAACGTCAACGCTGTTGCTCCGGGGGCAATCGATTCACCGATGACTCAAGGGTTGCCGGCTGAAGCCCGCGAACGACTGATTCGTATGCAGCCGACTGGTAAGATGGGCAAGGTCGAGGATATCGCTGCCGCAGTGGCCTTTCTGGCGTCGGATGACGCTGAATTTATCACCGGACAGGTATTGCATGTCGATGGTGGTAAAAGTTGTGGGCTGTTGTCACTATAAAAACACGTGAAGTGAGAGGTGTGAGGCGTGAGAAACAGACACCAATTCATTCTTCAAAGTAACCGAGGATCGCGATGAACGCTTATCTGGTCGAAGCAAAACGGACTGCCATCGGCAGGTCCCATCCCGACAAAGGGCTGTTCCGTGACGTCCGAGCTGACGAAATGCTCGCGGCGCTGATGCGTGGGTTGCTTGATGGAATGCCGTCTGGCGCAGAATTGACTCCGGCGATCGACGATATCTATATCGGTTGCGTTGGTCAGCACCTGGAGCAGGGGAAGAATATTGCCCGGCTCTCGGCACTTCTGGCCGATCTGCCTGATTCTATCCCTGGTGTCACCATCAACCGCCTCTGTGCTTCTAGTCTGCAGGCCTTCAATTTTGCCGCATCAACGATCTCCAGCGGTAACGCTGAGCTGCTGTTGGCTGGCGGTGTCGAACATATGACCCATGTGCCGATGCAGGCTGCAACCGATTATCATCAGGGGCTGCTGGCTCGTTATGAGTTCCCATTCAACAACATGGGGTTGACCGCAGAAAAGGTCGCACAGGTCTATGGTATCAGCCGTGCTGACCAGGATGATTTTGCCGTAGAGAGCCATCGCAAGGCGATTGCTGCTCAGCATGCCGGTCATTTTGATCGGGAGATCATTCCGATTCCTGCCGGTGACAGCATCGCAGATCAAGACCAGTCCCCGCGGCCTGGCACCAATCGCGCGAGTCTGGCGGAACTTAAAACGATCTTCAAGGAGAACGGCACCGTAACGGCGGGGAACAGCTCAACACTGAATGACGGCGCAAGCCTGACTCTGCTTGCCTCCGAGTCTGCCTGTGAGCGGTTCAACCTGCCACGGCGGGCACGCATAGTAGATTTTAGCGTTGTCGGCCTTGATCCCTGTCAGATGGGGATGGGGCCGGTTCCGGCAATCCGTAAGCTGCTTGAGAAAAATAATCTTTCAATCGCCGATATCGATCTGTTCGAACTCAATGAAGCCTTTGCCAGTCAGGCCCTGGCCTGTATCAACGAACTCCAGTTGCCGTTGCAAAAGGTCAACCCTTGGGGTGGCGCCTCCTCTCTCGGTCACCCCCTGGGTTGTACTGGAACTCGATTGATCACCACCCTGCTTAACGGTCTTGAGACCAGCGGTGGACGCTATGGAATTGCCTCACTCTGTATTGGTCATGGTCAGGGGATGGCGACCCTGATTGAACGGCTTTGAACCAGACAACTTGCGGATGATTTTATGAAACAAAAATCTGAAGTCGAAATAGATGTCCGCTACGCCGAAACTGATCAGATGGGCGTTGTTCACCACGCCAACTATCTGGTCTGGTTCGAATTGGCGCGGACCAGATTTTGTCTCGATGCGGGTAAGCCTTATCCCGAAATTGAAGAACTCGGGTATTTTATGCTTATCACTCAGGCCCAGCAGAATTACCGCCTGGCGGCTTGTTATGGTGACAGCGTCAAATGCACCGCCTGGCTCGACTGGATTGCCAGCCGCAGTCTGCAATTCAGTTATCAGGTGGAACGTGGAGGCCAGATTCTGACCACCGGCCATACCAGGCATATCTGGGTCAGGCGCGAATCACGGCAACCCTGCAGTATGCCCGGAAGTTTGCGCGAGACCTTTCTCAAGCTTGCCGAACAGACAACATTTAAAAGGTCCTGAAGGTTTATAGGGGCTAAAATCGATTCACAGGAGAAGACGTCATGTCGATAAATGCTTACCGTTGGATGATGAATGGAGTGAATGAACCTCTGACCCGCATGGAATTCGTCGCGCAGCCTGACGCCGGCGAGGTGGTTGTCGAGGTTGCGGGCTGTGGGGTTTGTCATACCGACTTGGGTTTCTTTTACGATGGGGTGCGGACCAACTCAGAACTGCCACTGACTCTGGGCCACGAAATCAGCGGCCGCGTGGTTGCCGCTGGCGAGGGAGCTGGAGACTGGATGAGCAAGGCCGTGATTATCCCTGCGGTCATGCCCTGTGGCGAGTGTGATCTGTGCAAGCGTGGCAAGGGAACCATCTGCCGCAGCCAGCAGATGCCGGGTAACGATATTCAGGGCGGTTTTGCCAGCCACATTGTGGTGCCTGCGCGTGATTTGTGCCCGGTCGACGAAAAACGCTTGAGTGCTGCCGGTCTTGAGTTGGCAGATGTCTCTGTGGTTGCCGATGCAGTGACAACCCCCTATCAGGCGGTGCATCAGGCGGGCGTGACCCAGGGGAGTCTGGCAATTGTTATCGGTGTAGGTGGTGTCGGCGGGTACTGCGTGCAGATGGCCAAAGCCTTCGGCGCGACGGTGGTCGCGATCGACATCGATCAGAACAAGCTGGATGCCATTACCGAATATGGTGCAGCAGTCACCTTCAACGCGGGTGAGATCAGTGGTCGTGACCTGAAGAAGGCGATCGGTGCATTCGCCAAAGAGAATGGTCTGCCGCGTACTGAATGGTTCATCTTCGAATGTTCCGGCAGCAAACCGGGGCAGGAATCGGCTTACGGCTTGATGGTTCACGGTGCCACCTTGAGCGTCGTGGGGTTCACCATGGCGACGGTTGATATCCGTCTCTCCAACCTGATGGCTTTCCATGCCCGCGCGATCGGTAACTGGGGCTGCCTGCCCGAGTACTATCCGGCGGCCCTTGATCTGGTCCTTGATGGCAAGGTCGAACTCAAATCATTTATCGAGCAGAGACCGCTGAGTGAGATCAATAGCGTCTTTGCAGATGTGCATGATCAGAAGATGCAGCGTCGGGCGATTCTGATCCCCTGACCTCTAACATTAAATCAATTCGCAAGGAGAGATAAACAATGGCTACCACAGATCAAATTATCGCTGAAACCTCACCCGCCACCTTGATCGACCATAACCTGGTCGCACAAGATATTGAGAGCCTCTGTGAGGGTATGGTCAAATATGAAAAGCGTCCGGCTAAGCGCCGTGATGGTTCGGTGGCTGATGGACTCTATAACGCCTGGATTATCTTCAACAATCCCAAGCAGTTCAACTCCTACACGACCGACATGGTCAAGGCGACCATTCTGGCTTTCAGGCGCGCTTCGGCTGATCGCGAAGTCAATGCTGTGGTCTTTACCGCAGTTGGCGAGAAGGCATTTTGTACCGGTGGTAACACCAAAGAATATGCCGAGTATTATGCTGGCAACCCTCAGGAATATCGCCAGTATATGCGCCTGTTCAATGACATGGTTTCAGCGATTCTTGATTGCGACAAACCGGTCGTCTGCCGGGTCAACGGCATGCGCATCGGTGGTGGTCAGGAGATCGGCATGGCTTGCGATTTCACCATCGCCCACGATCTCGCCAACTTCGGACAGGCCGGACCCAAGCATGGTTCGGCAGCAATCGGCGGTGCGACCGACTTTCTTCCGGTGATGATCGGCTGCGAGCAGGCGATGGTCTCCGGCACCCTTTGTGAGCCTTTCTCGGCCCACAAGGCGGCGCGCCTCGGGATTATCGCCGAGGTGGTTCCGGCGCTGAAGATTGAGGGTAAATTTGTCGCCAATCCAACCGTCATTACCGATCAGATGATTGATGAGTATGGTCGGATTATCCTTGGCGAGTTCCGTACTGGCAGTGATTTTAAAGCTGGGCGTGATGCTATTAAAGCTGGTGAAATCGACCTGAGCATGCTCGATGAAAAGGTCGAAGATCTCTGCGCCAAACTGATCGAGACCTTCCCTGAGTGCATGACCAAGAGTCTTGAAGAATTGCGTAAGCCGAAGCTTGAGGCCTGGAACCAGAATAAGGAAAACTCTCGTGCCTGGTTGGCACTCAATATGATGAACGAAGCCCGCACCGGCTTCCGCGCCTTCAACGAGGGGAACAAGGAGACCGGTCGCGAAATCGATTTCGTCAAGCTGCGTCAAGGCCTGGCTAAAGGGGTCCCTTGGACTGAAGAGCTGATCGAAAGTTTGATGCCGGGGAAATAAACTGATCGCCACCAAGACACCAAGGGCACTAAGAAAACCTGCCCTAACGGAGAGAAGCTGAGATGGAGAGTTCGCAGAGAAGAGCAAAAAATTGGTCTACGGTTAAAACCAAAATGCTTTCTCTTTGCCTCTGCTCCTCTCCGTCTCCGCGTTAAGATGCCTTTGCTTTTGTTTTTCTTGGTGTCTTGATGGCTGATTTTTTACAAGGAAGGACGAACCAATGAGTGATAGTCCATTGAAAGTCTGGCTCGATCGCGATGGTACGTTGTTGCGATTGCGCCTCGCACAACCCAAGGCTAACATCGTAGACGCCGCCATGATTGCAGCTCTGGATGTTGCCTTGACCGAGCATCGTGATGCCAAAGATCTGCGCGCAGTATTACTCGACCACGAAGGCCCACATTTCAGCTTCGGGGCGAGCGTTGCCGAGCATATGCCGGACCAGTGCGCCGATATGCTCAAGTCTCTGCACGCCCTGGTGCGCAGTATGATCAACTTTCCGCTGCCGCTGCTGGTCGCGATCAAGGGCCAGTGTCTGGGTGGTGGGCTTGAAGTTGCTGCCGCAGGCAGCATGCTTTTTGCCGCAACCGACGCCAAATTAGGCCAGCCGGAAATCAAGCTGGCAGTTTTTGCACCGGCCGCCAGTTGCCTGCTGCCCGAGCGGATTGGTCAGGCCAGAGCCGAAGACCTGCTCCTTTCCGGTCGCAGTATGGGGACCGACGAAGCTTTGGCCACCGGGTTGGTCGACAGTGTCACCGAAGATCCGGAAGTCGCTGCACTGGCGTATTTCGATAAATACCTGGCTCCGAGCAGTGCCAGCACCTTGCGGTTTGCCGTTCTGGCCGCACGGGATGAGTACCGGCAGCGGGTCATCGCCAAGCTGGAGCGGGTCGAAACCCTCTACCTGGCTGAGTTGATGAAGACCCATGATGCGGTCGAAGGACTCACCGCATTTGTCGAAAAACGCGAAGCCACCTGGGAGAATCGCTGATTGGAAATTATTGACGTCCATTGTCATTGTTTTGCAGGGCTGGGTCAGGCTGAGAGGGTTTCTCACGGCCTGGCCCGGTTGCGTGATGCGGGCGTCAGTCACCTGGCGGTTATGGGTCTGGTCAATACCAGCCTTAATGCTCAAGAGGTCTGGAAGCTGATCCCTGAGGGTTTTGCTAATCTGGGTGATCCCCTCTTCAACGAAGCCGATGATCTTCTGCAATTTACGCAGCAGACCGGTGACATGCTCTTCCCGATGCTCGACACGCGTATGTTAAATGGAGATGTCCAAAGCTTTCTGCATGGACATCTCCAGCGCGGATTCAGAGGGATCAAGGGGCTCTACCTGGCCGATGACGCCAATGATCTGCGTGTCTCCAGTGTTCCCGCGACCTTCGGCATCAGCCTTGAGCTGTACCATAAACGTGAATGGGAGATCTTCGCCTTTGCCGAAGCCAATGATCTGCCGGTTCTCTATCATATGGATGCCAATCGCTACGACGATATGATGCGGGCTATTCTGGATGATTTCCCCCGTCTGAGAATCAACTTCCCCCATTTCGGTATCGGCAGAAAAGCCTTCAGTAAAATCCTCGATGCCTACCCCAATGTTTACACCGATATTGCCTACATGCAGCCGCATATCCGGAGAAACCCGGTCAGTTACTCTGATTTCATAAGTCATTACCCGGATCGAGTCTGTTTCGGCTCCGACGCGCTACTCTATCAGCCAGAAATTGTCCTTAACTACATCGAACTGGTGAGGTCGCTGAAACTGCCTGAGGAGCTGGAGAATAGCCTGTTCTCAGCGAATCCGCGCAGGTTTCTGGGGTTGGATAGAGAGTAAAAGATTGCCGCCAAGCAATTGAGCAAATTTTAACGGCTCATTCAAAGAAGCTCATTGATTGGCTTGATGAGCGCTCGATGAGTGCAAAAAAAACGACATTCCGGTAAGATCAGCTTCGGGAGATTGACGAATTTGTGGCGGTACCGCGTCGGAGATTTCCTGATTATCTGCGAGAGTCAGAAGAAAAATTTATTCACTTAAGGTGTTTTATGTCAAAATCGCGTTATTTCGTTCGATATGCTCAAGCGAACTATCGTAAGCGGGGACAATAAAACGTTGGAAATGACCATGTGGTGAGCAGTTGCGTTCTGCTATCTTCATGCTGCTTGCAGCTGAGTCGTCTACTCGGACGATCGGATTGCATCATAGTAAATAACACTATTTATTAGTGAGTCGGGGGCAACGAAAGTAATCTGTTGATCAAGAAGAAAGGGTGCTCATGTCCAAGCGTAGCGACCGGCAACGAACTGACTCTGACAAGGGCAACGATGACCTGCGCTCACAAGTGCAATTCTGTACCGAAACCGGGCAGATATGGCTTCATGAGCATCGCATGCTCCTCGTTCATGCAGAAGCGCAGGGGACCCTGCGAAAGGAGTTAATCGAGACTCTTGGCATCGACCGAGCCCGGGGGTTGCTTACCCGCATGGGCTACACCGCCGGTGTACGAGACGCCGAACTCATCCGCATTCGCAACCCGAGCGCCAGCGATATGGAAGTCTTCATGACTGGACCGAAGCTTCATACATTAGAAGGAAAAGTCAAAGTTACTCCTATTAAAGTTGAGTTCGCCCGCGGCGCTGGCACCTTTTACGGCGAGTTTCTCTGGGAAGACTCCTGGGAAGCCCAATGGCACCGGCGCAACTACGGGATTCAGGCCGAAGCGATCTGCTGGAGCCAGATCGGCTATGCTTGCGGCTACACCTCGGCCTTTATGGGTCGTCCAATTCTGTACAAGGAAACCGAATGTCTCGGCAAGGGGGACAACTCCTGCCATATCATTGGTAAGCCCATTGAGGAATGGGAAGATGCCTCTGAATACGAAAGATTCTTTAATCGGGAGTCGATTGCTGAGCAGTTGATCGATCTGCAAACCCAGGTTGTGCAGTTGCGCTCGGCCATTGGTTTGAAGGAAAAACTTCCTTCCGACGTCCTGGGGGATGCCCCGGCCTTCCGTGCTGCTTATGAACTTCTCAAACAGGCGGGCAATAGCCAGATTACGGTGCTGTTGCTCGGTGAAACAGGCGTTGGCAAGGAAGTGTTCGCTCGTTCACTGCATGCTATGGGCCTACGCCGCGACAAATCGTTTGTTGCGATCAATTGTGCTGCCATACCTCATGATCTGGTGGAGTCGGAACTGTTTGGTGTCGAAAAGGGCGCCTATACGGGCGCGCTCGCCTCCCGACCTGGGCGTTTCGAGCGAGCCAGCGGTGGCACGCTCTTTCTCGACGAGATCGGGGATCTTCCTCTCGCTGCACAAGCCAAGCTACTACGGGTCCTGCAGGAAGGGGAGATCGAACGCCTGGGAGATGAGAAAGTCCGTAAGGTTGATGTGCGTCTGGTGGTG
The DNA here is from genome assembly GCA_024279255.1 of Deltaproteobacteria bacterium. GTDB lineage: Bacteria > Desulfobacterota > Desulfuromonadia > Desulfuromonadales > Geopsychrobacteraceae > Geopsychrobacter. The sequence continues at coordinate 7,931 of JAJRRT010000005.1, forward strand.
GCAACCAACGTTGATCTGAAACTCTTGGTCAAGGATGGCAAGTTCCGCTCCGATCTCTATTACCGGCTCAACGCTTACCAGATCAACATCCCGCCCCTCAGAGAACGTAAGGAAGACATTTCGCCCCTCGCCAAGAGCTTTCTGGAAAAATACTCGGCGATTCACGGCAAGAAGCTACGCGGATTCACCGACAAGGCCAAACGGGCGCTCCTCAGTTACTTATGGCCGGGAAACATCCGCGAATTGAAGAACATGATCGATCGCGGCGTCCTGCTTGCTCCGCCAGGGGGGCGGATAGAGGTAAACCACATGTTTTCGTCCTGCGCTAACGATCACACCCTGGAATTTGGTCTTGACAGCAACGGCAGTCTGGATATCAATCACTGGCAGGCGGGAAATGAGCTTTGCGAGGCGGTTTTCAACGGCGTCATGACCCTGAGCCAAGTGGAGGCCATGCTGGTAGAAACCGCTGTGGACAAGGCGCGTGGTAACCTCTCTGCGGCAGCCAGACTGCTCGGTCTGACCCGGCCGCAACTCGCCTATCGACTCGGGCGCCTTCAGGAAAACGACCCCGAAAAGAGCGACGTGCCGCCCGCAAGCGACCCATCAACTAATGCGGAGCGATGAAAAATTGGCTGGGGACACGGGTGCAGGATTACCTGGGGATCATCGGATCGCCACCCTAACCACCGACAGGGATGAGGATCTTTGGGTCGTCGCAGGTTTTTACGCCAATGCTGGCTATACCTTTTTTTCTTGAAATTTTATTTTCTATGCACCTTGCGTCAATAGATGCGCGATCTGCTAGGCAGATTGCATGGGAACGCTCGAGAAGGCAAAGAATTCGGAGAAAAGAAGTGATGCGCTATAGTGAAACAGCGGCCAATTTTGCCTAATTTCGCCAGCGAAGGATCCCTCCATGCCGACTAAAATAATGGAAGATTTCCTGGAAAAAATGCATGGCAACGAGCGTCTGCCGGAGGGGGCGGCACTGCGTGAAAAATATGCGTTATTGCGTGTCATTTTCAATCAGGCTGATCATCTGATGGGTCTGTTGAAACCCGATGGAACCGTCATCAAGATCAACCCGACGGCCTACGGTTTCATCAAAGGTAAGGAATCCGGAGTGATCGGTAAATTCTTCTGGGAGACTCCTTGGTGGACCCATTCGCCCGAACAACAGAAACAGCTACGAGAGGCGATCGAAGTGGCGGCCCAAGGAGAGTTCGTCCGTTTCGAAGCCACCCATGCCACGCCTAAAGGGAACCTTATCTACGTAGACTTCTCGCTTAAACCGGTGAAGGATGAAAAAGGAAATGTGGTCCTGCTGGTGCCGGAAGGGCGCGACATAACCGAGCGGAAGCGGGCGGAAGAGAAAAGTCTGCGACTGGCGACCATCGTGGAGTCTTCCGATGATGCGATTGTCGGCAAGACGGTGGATGGCCTGATTACCAGCTGGAACCGGGGGGCCGAAAAGATATTTGGCTATAGTGAGGACGAGGTGCTCGGTCAGCCGATAATGATGCTGGTCCCGTCTGCCTATGCAGATGAAGTACGCCAAACCCAGGAAAGGATCAGGCGGGGGGAACACATCGAACATTTTGAAACGGTACGCCGGAGAAAAGACGGGGAATTGATCCATATGTCCCTGACCTATTCTCCTATCAAGGATGAGCAGGGCAGAATCGTAGCTGTATCAACCATCGGGCGCGACATTACCGAACAGCAAAAATCCGCCCGCGCTCTTTTGGATAACGCCCGGATTAACCGGGAGTTGGAGATAGCGAAGGAGATCCAGCAGTCCTTCCTGCCGGCATGCCCACGGGAGCTGTCGGGGATGCTTACGGCCTGCCGTTGCGTGCCGGCCACCTATGTCGGGGGTGATTATTATGACTTCTTCTCCCTGCCGGGGGGGATCGTCGATGTGGTCATCGCTGACGTTACCGGCCACAGTGTCGGCGCCTCCCTGCTGATGACCATGACGCGCAGCGTGCTTCACGCCAAGGTCAATACCAGCCGTTCGCCCGGCAAGCTCCTGGCGGCGGTTAATGACTTGCTCCACGACGACCTTGCCAAGGCGGAGCTCCAGATCACCATGTTCTATGTCCGGTTTGACACCGAAAACCGTACACTTGCTTACGCCAATGCGGGACACAACCCGCCTCTGCTGTTTCGTGCCCAGCAAGGTGTGTTCACAGAACTTGATGCCGAGGGTCTGCTCATGGGGGTCAAGACCGATGTCCGTTTTGAGGAAAAGATCACCCGGCTGGAAGCTGGAGACATCCTTATCCTTTATACCGATGGCGTCACGGAGGCGGAAAATGCTGACGACGAATTGTTCGGTAGTAAACGGCTCCGTGAGGTCATTGCCGAACATTGTGATCGTCACCCGGAACAGATCCTGGTCGCCATTTTCGAGAAATTGGCCGCATTTACCGACACCAGGTCGCTCTTGGACGATGTCGCCATGATCATTTTTAAAACGGTCTAGACTGCATGAAGACAGGGGCCTCGCGCTTGCATAACAAGCCACAACATGACATAAGGAAACTGCATTCTGGAAACGTCTGCGCCACTTCTTCAAGACGCTGGCACGAAAGCGAAACCACGCGTCTGGATATTACCTTGTCAGCAGCCAACGTGCCGATCGAGTCGCAAACATGAAAAATGATCTGCACATGCGGGTGCAAGGCTACCTGCGAAATCATCAGGTTGCCACTCTCGCCACCCACAGCGGTGATGATCTTTGGGCCGCAGCGGTTTTTTACGTAAATGCTGGCTATACCCTTTATTTCCTTTCTTCACCTACGAGCCGGCACTGCCTGAACCTGTCCCAACGCCCTTGCGTGGCGGTGACGATACAGGAGGACTATGCCGACTGGCTGGAGATCCAGGGGATACAGATCGAAGGGGTTGTAAGTGAACTCTCTGGTACAGAGGAAGGCCTGGCCCGCAGGCTCTACGGTCAGAAGTTCCCTGTTGTCGGCAAACTGGCCCAGGCTCCTGCTTCTATCGTCAAGGCTCTGGCTAAGGTGCGCTGGTACAAGGTTGTCCCGAAGCGTCTCTATTTTCTCGACAACACGGTCGGCCTGGGCCACCGCGATGAGGTCGACCTGAGCTTGCCTTCCTCATAGGGAGCCCGTGTGTAGCCAGATTGAAAATCCACCAACAGGTGCCCCATTTTCCCTTGGCGAATATCTTCTAATACTGATTCTATCTTTTCAATCGGCATGTTCAGTTCCTTTCATAGGACCAAATGACTCAATCAGCCTCCTAAGCAGAAATCGGCTTAGAGCGATTCAAGCATAGCAGGCAGCTTGCTGTGCGACGAAGCCAATCTGTCGGGGTGATATGTCGACAGCATGGCGCTGTCACCGACCCCAGTGAGCACACTCACGACGCGCATACCGGCAGCTTGACTGGCCTGAATATCGATCGGCGTGTCACCGACGTAGACTGCCTCTGCGGGCGAAATGTTGAGTTGACGAAGGCATTCGAATAGTCCCTCTGGATCTGGTTTGCCTTTTGCTACGTCGCAGCCGAGAACAATGGCCTCAAAGAGGTCCAGGAGACCCGTGGTACGAAGTAGGTCGAGGACCTCAGCCCGGGCTCCACTGACGATGGCGAGCCTGATGCCGAGACCTTTCAGCTCGCCCAGTGTTTGCGCCAGGCCTTCGAACACCTTACCGTGCTCTTTTAATATCCGTGGCCATTCACGGGTGGCATGCTGTGTCATTGATTTCATGACAGCTTTCGCATCTGGATGATCTTGTGGCACCACGCCTTTCCAGAAATTATTCCCTGTGGCGAGCGCGTGACGAACATGTTCCTCGGTCACTTCCAGGTCGAATGCCTCGGCGGCATTTCGAGCGACTTCAAGGTAGGCAGCAACCGAATCGACCAGCGTTCCGTCGATATCGAACAACACTGCCTCGGTGGCAAGCGGGCGACATAGCTCTACTCGAATTTTGGCACCTTCAGCAAATGACAGGTGTTTGCGTATCGGTAGTGCCGCGACCAGCTCAACCTTATTTTCTGGATAGTCATAGATTTCCGGCAACAACACTGCGGCCGGGATGCGGCCGGAGATACGAACCGGATAACAGCGTACTCTACAGAATCCGGTTCTCCCAGGCTCAATAATATGGCCAGGAAACTTCTGCCAACGCAGCCAGCGCCGCAGGTTATCCCCATCAGACAAGACAAGGTTGAGCGTTCCAGGATACGGGTCGATCCCGGTAAGCTCGATGAGCTGGCGGCGTACCCAATCGATCTGAGTTAACTCGGCCGCCCGGCCCATGCCATGGCTCAGCCGCCCCTCTATTGTCGTCATAGGCTCAACTGCCTCCTGTTGCTGGGCGAGAATTGGTTTTGCCGCATTCCTTGTCATTGAACCGTCTGATAAATTCTGATCTGCAAGCTACAGCAACAAAGCATCAGAGGGGTAGGGCTCCCACACTTCGGGGGTGAGCGAACCGGGAGTACAGAGTTCGATGCGATACGCTGTGACGACAACAATGCCGAAATTCGGGTCGTTCGGACCTTTGAAGTAGACTTTGAGGGAGTCTTTCCAGAAGGCATGGCGCTCAGCCCTGTCGGTATGACACGCAGCTCGACCTTGAATCTGCAAGTATGGTCGCATGTCAGCAGGGTCGCTGATTCCGCAAGTCAGATGGACTTCCGGATTGTTCTTGATTTGGGTCACCTTGCGGGAGTTGACAAAGGTTGCAAATCTGATGCTCATATCCTCCTGACCAAGGCAGAAAATGTAGCGCACCCATGGTTTCCCCTCGCCCGAGACAGTTGCAAGGCTGGCCAGTTGAGATTGTCGTAAAATTTCAACAATGCGTTGTTTCAGTTCGGACATCTCTGACTCCCCAGATTTAACACTGCATATTTCCGAGAGTTCAACCGCATCGGGCCAAAATAACTCGATTTTGTGTTTTCAAATGGCCAACGAATATCGGAAATATCTTCTCCACCCAGGGAGCATAATGCGCTGGATTATTAGCAAGGTCTTGTGCCAGAACTGCGGGATCGACCAATTTGTACTCTTCTATTTCGTAGGGATTTGGCGCAACAGGACCGCTGTGCCTGCCGATGAAGATGTGATCGAGTTCTCGCTCGGTAAGCCCATTATCCAGGGCCAGATGGTATTGGACCCTTCCTATTCTTTGCAGTGAGGTGGAGAATCCGAATTCAATCTGGAGTCGACTTTGAGCACATTCAAGCAGTGTCATCCCGGGTTGTGGGTGACTGCAGCAGGTGTTCGCCCAGAGCCCCGGGCAGTGGTATTTGCTTTTTGCCCGGCGCTGCAGAAGGATACGATCCCTTTCGTCGACGACAAAGATAGAAAAAGCTCTATGTAAGAGTCCCTCCCTCTGATGAACCCTGAGTTTTCCTTCAATACCGAGGTAATTGTCATGCTCATCGACAAGGATAGCAAAGGGCCAGTCGCTAGAATTATTGGATTTCATGCGTCACTCCTTTCCACGGCTTGGAGCATTTAATCACTCGCTCAATCTGTACGGGCGTGAATCAGGAAACGTATGTGGCCAGAGCGATCGAGCGCAATTTAGTGTCGATTGAGTCGGCCCGGGAGAGCATGACGATTGGTGCCCCTGCCCCCATGACCGAAGCGGCAACCTTACGCTCAGCAAAAAAGGTCAGGCCCTTGTGGATCGGATTGCCGACTTGCAGATTGGGAACCAGGATAATGTCTGCTCGGCCAGCAACCTCCCCGGATATTTTTTTTTGCCTGGCAGCTTTGATCGAGATGGCACTATCCAGCGCCAGAGGTCCGTCGACGATGGCATATTTGATCTGCCCGCGGTCAGACATTTTGCTCAGAACCGCAGCATCCAACGTATCGGGAATCGCCGGGTTGACAACTTCAACCGCCGACAAAATGGCAACCCTCGGTCTTTTGCAACCCAAACCCAGGGCCAGGGTTACTGCGTTTTCAAGGATTTGCTTTTTTTCGTCCAGATTCGGGGCGATGTTCATGGCGCAATCGGTGATCAATAGCAGCCCATCTTCTTCGGTTTTCTCACAGACGGTTATTTGACTGATCAGGTTTCCGGTTCTCAGCCCCTTCTCTCTATTCAGTATGGCTTTCAGGAAGACTGAGGTATGGAGTTCACCCTTCATGAGTACTTGAGCTCTTTTTTCCACAACCAGAGCGACGGCTTTTTCCGCCGCCTGTTTATGGTCAGGTTTGTGGTGGATTTCGATCCGCGTGGGGTCAAGGCCCTCGACTTCTAAAAGTTCGTTTAGCTTGTTTTCGTCGCCGATCAGGATGAATTCGGCGATTCCGTTCTCTGTTGCCTTTTTAACCAGTTGGATAATTCCAGTATCTTCCGCTGCCGCTATGACTATTTTCTGAGCCTGTCTGCCACGGACGGCGTTTAATAAATCGTCAAAATTATTGACCATTGTTCTTCTCCGTCAGTTATAAGTAGACAGCTGCTCTTCGCCGTTAAGATATCTCATTACACCTTCGGCCAGGGCCAGCATCTCATTTTCGCCGGGGACCTGGTGGATGGGCGCGATGAAAGATATTTTCCTTTTTAAGCTCAGCATCAGAACGTCCGAATAGACCAGGCTTCCGGTCAGGGCGATGGCGTTAACCTCTCCCTCGAGCACGGCGGCACAGGCGCCGACCTCCTTGGCCACCTGATAGCTCATCGCCTCAAAAACCTCCTCAGCCTTGGTGTCGCCTGCAGTAATCCGCTGGCCAATTTCAATTCCATCAGTGGTTCCCAGGTAAGCCATCAACCCTCCGCCGCCGGTGAGCAGCTTGAGAACCTCTTTCTCTGTGTATTTACCACTGAAGCAGAGCTTGACCAGATCACCGGCAGGCAAAGAACCTGCACGCTCGGGGGAGAATGGTCCGTCGCCATCCAGTGCGTTATTGACATCGATGATTTGCCCCTTCCGGTGGGCGCCGACCGAGATCCCCCCGCCTAGGTGGACGACGATCATGTTGAGGTGGTCGTAGCTGCTTCCGATTTCCGCGGCTACCTTCCTGGCAGTCGCCTTTTGGTTGAGAGCATGAAAGCTGCTCAACCTTTCGAGTTGTGGAATGCCGGAATAGCGGGCCGAGGTGCACAGTTCATCGGTCATCGGCGGATCGAGGGTCAAGACCGGGATGTCCATCTCATTTCCAAGATCATAGGCGACCAGCCCGCCGACGTTGGTCGGGTGCTTGCCGTAGACACCGCTCTTCATGTCCTTTATCATCGCCGGACAGAGTCGGTAAATTCCACCCGGAATCGGTCTTACGTTGCCGCCCCGGCAGGCGATTGCATCGATTTCCGCCAAGGAAATCTGGTGTAATCGCAGAAACCCGAGAATGGCATTTTTTCTATAGTCATACTGTTCCCAGATAGTCTTGAAGTCCTTCAGTTCCTCTGCTGAATGGTTGATCGATTCATTGAGCAGCATTTTCCCTGCAGCGGACAGGCCGATTTTGGTAGACGTTGATCCAGGGTTGATGATCAATATTTTTTTGTCTTTGTTCATTACGTTTCCAATATTGGCTTGCATCGTATTTATCTGAGGGAAGCGGGCTTGTCTCCGCTTCCCTCAGCGTTATTGGCTAAAAGGCGTAGGAAATCTTGAACTGGGTCTGCGGTCCGGTAGCAATGTTACGGGCGCTATACTCCCAGTATTGCTTGAAAGTCATGCTGAATGGTCCCTGCTTCGGCCAGTATTTAATGCCAACACCGATCCCTCCAACGCGACTGGTGTTGTTCTGGACTTCTACACCATCGACCTCGTCGTCGGTTGTTTGCCAGTAGTTGTAACCGACCAGACCACCGCGCAGGCCATTTTTCGCTGCATAGCCCACGGCCCAGTCGAAATGGAATTCTTGTCCGGGTTCGAGATCAACAACCTGACCTCCAGAGTTGACGAACTCGTCGTTAGTCGTGTTGAAGTCATACATAAACTTGCCGGACAAGTCGAAGCCTTTCCAGAGGTAAGTGACGGCCACGACCGGTTCAACGGTCCAGTGGTTTTTGGAAAGGATCTGGGTTGCGGGCCGGGCCTTATCGTAATCGCCGGTGGGTGCCCAGATATCAAGGGCTGCAACGACATGGAAGTTGGGGCTAAAGTGCCAGCCGAAGACTAGCGGGCTGAAAATAATGTCCCCGATTCCCCCTTCGTCCGAATCGACGATGTTTTTAGGCGTAGCCTCGGATGTCCCAATCTCTAAATCGGCGCTGTAAAAAGGAATGAAGATATGCGCTCCCCAGTTAGCGCCGAGAAGGGTGTAAGGGCTGACGTAGATCAAACGGGGCACTTCAACAATCACATCTGCTGAAAATTCAACAGGAGCATTATTTCCTGAATTGTCTTTCAAATGGTTTTTCTGGGCGAAGATCAGATAGTTTACGATATAGGTCCCTGGCGGTGGCAAGGCACCGACGACAAAGTCCTCGGCACCGTTCGGATAGTGCTGTCCGCCTCCGGCCCAACTCTGCGGAGCTAGCGGAAAAAGCAATGCCGCAGCAATAAAAAGAATACAAAGAAGACGCAACCATTTAAATTTGTCCATTTTATCCTCCCGGATGTGCCGGCCTGGCTTACGCCGAAAATCGGCCGTCTAGTTGTTTGAACCAATACTGACCTTAAGGGGCCATACGTAATCCCTGGTTGATCTTATCCATATGATCATGGCCATTCCAGCGCTTGAACAGCTGATGCTCAATGCCGACATGGTCAAGGGCCTTGCCGATGCTCTGGTGGATGATGTCCATAATCGACTCGGGTTGATGGTAGAAGGCTGGCATCGGCGGTAGCAGGACTGCACCGTAATCAGCTACACGTGACATAAGATCGAGGTGTCCCTTGTGTAGCGGCGTTTCACGGACCATCAACACCAGCGTCCGTCGCTCTTTGAGCGTGACATCAGCGGCGCGTACCACCAGGTTGTAGGTGAACGAGTTGGCGATGGACGAGAGCGTTTTTACCGTGCAGGGCGCGACGATCATGCCGCGGGTGCGGAATGATCCGCTGGCGACGGTGGCACCGATATCCTGGTTGTTGTAAACCACATCAGCCAATGCCTTGACCTCATCCAGTGAATAATTGGTCTCGATCGAGATGTTCAGGCACGCCGCTTCACTCAAAATGAGGTGGGTTTCCTGACCCAACTCCTTCAACACGCGCAGCATCTCTACCCCATAGATCACGCCGGTCGCGCCAGTGATTGCTACTACCAATGGAAGGCTCATATTAAAACTCCTCTCGTTCAGATCACCAGTGTTGTTCCAACTGAAAAGCCAGAAGGAAATTAGCTACAGTTTCTTATTTGAGATATGGTTTTTATAGCTATGTCCCAGGTTATCCGGTTAGCCGCAGTGTCAGTCTACCGCTGGGCTCGCTGATCCGAATGCCTTCTGGCTCTATTGCGATAATAATGTTCTGTACTGCCACGGCGTGAAACCGGAAGGTGACAGGCGGCCTTGGGCCGCACTTGTTCGTTTGTCTCTTGAGCCGCCCGAGCGGATAGAGCGCCTTGAGTTTGATAGATGTGGCCTCAGCCACATCGACGATCTTACCCAATACTCCGGGACCGAGTTTGATCGGCGCCAGAGTCAGGTCTTCGCGGCTCTTCGAGACCACAAGGCTGTGGGCGGCGAGGCGTATCGTCTCGGTGGCCGAAATAACCCCTACCATCTGGTCACCCTCCATGACAGGAAACAGCGACGCTCCTAAGTCCGGATGACTGAGAAGGTCAGGTTCTGTGCTTTCCTCGCCCCACACCGTGCCGACATAGATCGTGCCTGACGCCCCGCTCAACGTCACCATCAATGGAAGGCTCATGTTCCTACGCCTTTCGCGAAAGGCGCAAAATTGATTTCGTTACGCTTCATAGGTGGCATGTCCGACCTAGGCAGCATGAGTCTGTTTCTTGGCGCCAATCTCGCTGACCGGAAATCCCGCGATTTCCAAAGCGGAAACAACATCCTCCACGTTCTGGATCTGAAAACGGAGGATGACCTTTTTCTCGGGGAAACCCTCATGCGATTCTTTATCGTGTCGTCGGAGGGGATAGATCGCTTGCAACACGGCGCCTGCGGCCTCGACGACATCGGCAATCTTACCTAGTACGCCGGGGCCGAGCTTGACTGGCTCCAGGGTTACGCCGGTGCGGCGCTCCCAGGCACCTAAAAGGTGCGCGGCCAGATGAAACATCTCAGTACCCGAGATGATGCCCACCACCTGCGATCCTTCCATGACCGGAAACTGACCGACTTTCAACTCCCGTCCCAGCTGCAGACAATGCTCCACGGTATCCTCGGCCTGCACTGTCGCGGGGTTACGCACCATGATATCGCGCACCTTCAAGCGGGTAACGAAAAAATCTAATTCGTCTGGGCTCTGGGTACGCAGAACAAAGTGCCCCATACGCAGCATATTGGCGCGTGTCACCAGGCCTCGCAAACGCCCTTCGTCCACCACCGCTAGCGCATGCAGGCTGTGCTCGCTGAGCATACGCTTTGCCTCTGAGACCAGCGTGTCGCTCGGAATTGTCATTGGACTGGTTTTCATCCAGTTTCGCACAATCATGATTGATTCTCCTTCGTAGATGGCCATTGCGGCTCATCGAAGACAAGGTGACCAGCAAGCTGCGCCAGAGAAAGAGCTGCAACGGTCATGGCATTGTTAATTTCGCCGCTAGCAATGCGTGCCGGAACCTCATGGGGGGTAAGCAACACCACCTCGATATCCTCGCCTGCATCAAGCTCTGGCTTGGTTTTAGGTCGCACGTCCTTCGCCAGATAAATCCAGACTCGGTTCGAGAGTAACGCTGGCTGTGGCCGCAATTTGCCAAGAAATAGCATCTCGTTGCCGGTGTTGCCGTAGCCGGTCTCCTCCGTCAGTTCTCGCAGTGTCCCCTGTTCCGGCCGCTCGCTGGTTGTGTCATAGAGTCCGCCCGGCACCTCAAGGCTGGCCTCACGCGAGCCGTGACGATACTGCCTGACCATGACCAGTTCGCCGTCGGTCGTGAGCGGTACCGCCAGCAGCCAGTCGACCATGTGGATTACATGAAAATCACATTCGCCACCGGTGCGCGGCGAGCGGGCGCGATTACAGGAGACGCGAAATAAACCTGCATTGAAGACCGTTTTTGAATCAATCAGTGGCCAGGGTCGAATTAGCATGCGGCCTCCGCGTCCTTGCTCCTCTCGTATAACTTCACAAATTCATCGACCGCAGCGCGGGCGAACTCTGAGGTATACAGGTGCAGGTCGAGCTCTTTGACGCGAGAAGGATCGTTAAGTTTCTCTTTGAGTCGCGTGACAAAGGCAGCATCGGCGGCCGGGTCGTAGAGGAGTCTGCCTTCCATATCCTGAGTAGACCACCCCTTAAGTGGAACCAGAAAACTCCAGGGTCCTTTAGCCTCATTAAGTCGCGCGGCAATCGTCTCGGCCGCCTGACACAGTTCTTCGGTGGAGGTGCGGACCTGGGTGCGCAGCGAGTCCTGTACGTATTGGGGGCGGTCCTTGGTCTTTTCAAGCATATCGGGACGCCCACCGTAGGAGAGCATATCTAGACCGCAAGTCGACACGATCATGGGGATCCCTGATTCGATGGCCGCCTTCAGCCGATCCGGGCCCGCGTCGCGATTGCCCTTGAACAGATTTTCGACGATGCCGCCGGTACAGATATCGAGTACTCCCTGGAAAGCGCCGGACCGGATCATGTCCTCCATCGCCTTGTCGCCCTTACCCTGGGCGTGGCAAACTACCGGAATCATCCCCGCCTCTTCAAGCATTCCAAGCGCAGACTGTACCGCCATCTCGCCAAACCCGAAGGAGCTGATGGCAATGACCGGTTTTTCAAAAACAAAATCGGTCCCCAGGGTGAGCTCGACCATGCCGCAGATGGCACCTGTCGCATTGGTGATCTGAGCTTTTAGCAGCGGATTCATTTTAACAATATCGAGAACCGTGTGGTGCATGGTGATATCGCTGGTGCCGACATATTGGCCAACATAACGAGGATGGGCGGCCATCGGAGACGCCATCAGCTTGGGCATGCCAAAGGGCAAACCCCTCATGACGCTGGTACCGACCAGTGACGATGTCCCGCCACCAACCCCGAAGACACCCTGGACTTTGCCTTCTTTCATCATATCGTCGACGATTGCGCGGGCACCGCGAATCTGGTTTTCCATCGCGCGGTCACGATCAGAACGATAGTATTCGCGAACAGCTTCGATCGTCAGGCCGCCGCGCTGCGCTACCTGGTCACAGGTAATATCGCCAGGAAAAGGGGGAGGTTCTTCCATGCTGAAATCGAGGAAATATGCTCTGTGTCCACGTTGCTCAATCAACTCCTTGACGAAGATGATATCCTCACCCCGCGTATCCAGATTGCAAATGATAACGATGCCCTTTTTCTGGGTCATTTCTGTACTCCCTCTTTATCGTCTGAGGCTTGGCAGGCGGCCGGAGCCGCCTGCCGTTTTCCATTTACTTGGCCTTTTTAACCTCTGCGGGTTTGGTTAGCCGATCAATCATGTCCGCTACGGGGCTTGACCCGGCAAAGCCGTACTCGTTCCAGCGATCGGAAACCTTCTGCAACACTGTACGGTCCATAAAGATCTCGTTCGGCTTGTTTTTCCACTCGTAAGGTGTGGTGCAATCCATAATGATGCGACTGACGACCTCGCGCGCTTCGATCGGCAGACCCGGATCGAGCGGGGTCGAGCGGCCGCGATTGATGATCTGGGTCGAACGCTTCGGATCGTAGCGGGTGGCCAGTGCCCACCAGACACGGTCCATGTCGTCTGCCTCGATATCATGATCAACGATGATGATCCCCTTGACGCCGTAATGTCCGGTGGTACTCCCCATTACCGCATCAGCGACATGATTTGCGTGGCCTGGATACATCTGTTTCACTGAGACAATGACCCAGAAGCGACCGGTGGCCGCGGCCGGGAAGTAGACGCTTTGAATGCCAGGGACCTTCGCGGTTTCCAGATCGTGCCATAGTGTGGCGGTGCGGTTGAGCGACTGGACCATGTGGGTGTCGTTGATCGGCTTGCCGACCGTGGTCGACCAGAAGACCGGCTTGGTACGGTGGATGATGCGCTCCACGCGTATCACCGGTTTGGGATAGTCCTTCATCTTGTTGCCCGAGTAATAACCGGTGTATTCGCCAAACGGTCCTTCCTCCATCAACTCGTTCGGATCCATCCACCCCTCGACAATGATCTCGGCGTTAGCCGGGAGTGTCAATCCGGTCAGATCCGACTTGAAGACTTCGATCGGGCGACCGCGTAACGCGCCGCCCACGTCATACTCGTCGGTTTGAGCACTGACCAGGGTGGAACCGGCCAGGAACAGGATCGGATCGCCCCCCACCACGTAGGCGACGGGCATCTTCTCGCCGCGTTCTTGATATTTCTTCATGTGGAAGTCGCCGTGCTTGCCGCTGATTATCTGTGAGCCGAGGATGTTCTTGCCCAGAACCTGTGAGCGATAGGTGCCGCAGTTTGTCCAGCCGGTATCCGGATCCTGGGTCACCAGGTAGCCGGAGGTGCCGAAGAAACGGCCACCGTCATCTGGATAAAACCAGGGTGCGGGAAAGTTTGCCAGATCGACCTCATCCTTCGGAATGGTGTTTTCCATTACCGCCGGATTGTCTACGAACTTGGGTTTGATCATCTGCTTGGTGGTCAGCTCCATCCATTTTCTGGAAAGCTGACACATACTAAGCGACGGGTCTTGCTCCAGGCAGATAGCGATGCGTTCAGGTGTGGTGAAGGCGCTGGTGAAGACCGGAATCGTATGCCCTTTGACATTCTCATAGAGCATCGCCGGACCTTTCTGCTCTTCGTTAACCTTGGATACGTGGGCGAGCTCAAACTTCGAGTCAACCTCGGCCTTGACACGATGTAATAATCCGTGAGCATCCAGTGCTGCGATGTAGCTACGAATGTCGTTGATGGGTTTGGTTTCGATGGCTTTTAGTTTCGATTGTTCGCTCATTGTGTCTCCTAAACTGTTTGAATGATGTGAAATAACACCTAGAATGTTCGGCGATTTGCTTCTTAGTCCAAGCGCTTACCTTCCAGTAAGCTGGAAAGGATGTAGTCCATGGCCGATGTCCCCGCTTTGGCAGACACTGGCCTCGGCTTATCGCTCCATACCGTTTCCGGGCGGGCCTGCAGAATGAAAATGTTGCCGCCGAACGGAAGGTCCTTATCGACAGCCCATTCAATGTCCATGGGCCGACCGTAATGGTTTTCGATCTGCTTGCCCATCCATGCCAGGGCAGTGATTTCATCATCCATCAGTGACTGTACCTTTTGCCGCTCAAGAGGGACCTCGATGGCCCGACTGACCTGCGTCTTGGTGTCGACCGTGTAGTAAATATCCTTATGTGAGATTGTCCGTTCGAGAATATCCAGGGTCACCTTGTTCACAATGAAGTTGTCGGGGGTCGCCTCGCCCGAGACCACAGATTCACCAAACCCATAGTTGGAATCGATGACAATGACCGAACGGTCACCGTTGGCCGGATGGAGCGTGAACATCACCCCTGCAGTAAATGAATTGGCCATTTTCTGAACGCCGACGCTGATCGCCAGCAGCTCATCGTCGAATTTTTCATTGGCCCGATAGGCAATGGCTCGCCCCGTGTAAAGACTGGATATGCAGCGGCGCATGTGGTGCAGCACTTCATCGGTGCCGCGGATCCAGAGATAGGTGTCCTGCTGACCGGCGAAGCTCGCTCCGGGCAAATCCTCTGCGGTGGCGCTTGAGCGAACCGCCACCGGAGCAGCTGGCAGGCAACTGCGGACTGAAAGCTTCCGGTAGAATTCGGCCACCATATCCTCAATTTCGGTGGAGAAGGGGTGGGCCTCAATCAAACCTCGAATCGTTGCACTGACATTCTCCAAGGCCTTCATGTCTTGAGTATCCAGACCCTTTAGCAGGGTCTGGATTTCCGAATTGATGCCTGCCTCGGACATGAAGCGCCGGAAGCCTTCGGTGGTCAGGGCAAATCCAGGTGGTACTCGGACTCCGGCGTTGATCAATTCGCCGAGAGATGAGCACTTTCCCCCGACCAGAGGTATCGATTCCTTATGACAGTCTTCGAACCAGCAGACCAAAGGTAAATCAGCATTTTCTAAACCTGCTGAACTCGTTTTCATGGCTATCCCCTTCTTTATTCAACGCTCAATGGAGACAGTTCCAGCCGTACCATCAATGCGGAGCAGCATGCCGGTTTTAATGACCTTCGTCGCATGCCCGGTGCCAACCACCGCTGGCATGCCATACTCACGGCAGACTATGGCCGCATGACTCATGATTCCGCCAACATCAGTTACACAGGCATTGATCTTGGCAAAGGCAGGGGCCCAGGACGGCGAGGTGGTCGGTGAAACCAGAATCTCTCCCTCCTGCAACTCAATGATATCGTTAGCACTTTTACAAACCCGTGCGCGACCCTCGACGATACCGGGACTGGCGGCAAAGCCTTTCAATTCGGTGATACTCTCAAGATCAGTGTCATCTTGAATCTCCGACCAATCGGCCAGGGAGTTGTTGGTCACACCCCAGAGTACGATGGTGAAGGGTTCCTGGATCACCTCCGGCGCGGTGCCGATGGCAGCTGGTGCGCTCCAGGCCTGGAATTTTTCCATCACACCCTTGCGCCACTCAATCTCAGGCGGCCACACTGAAGAGCCGCGCGGCTTGACGCCGGTAGCCCAGGCGGTAACGACATCCCAGAGCCCCTGTTTAATCTCATCGCGGCGCAGATACCAGATGTCATCGATCTCTTTGATCAGACCGTGCTCCGTCATGATCGCCGCTACTTCGCGGATCTTCCCCCAGAAGACCGAGTGGAACCAATGCTCGACGTAGAAAAGGTGATTTTCCACATAAGGGAAGACCGTCTTGGCTGTACTGAGCAGTTCGTCGAAGGTGTTGCGGTCCTCCTCGGTCGCGATCAGGGCGCGATACTCTGCAGTGATCCGGTCTCGTTCATCGCATACCTGCTTCATCGGGCGCTCGATGTCGGCGCCCTCCTTGAGCTTTTGGATATAGGTGGTTATTCCCATCAGCGGGATGTTCAGATCGTCGTTCCAACAGCGGTCTTTATGCGACCAGCCGGTGCCCGAGGAGATGTAAAACCAAGGGTAGCGAGCCTCTTCGAGAGCCGCGAGCCATTCCTGGCCTTTTGGCAAGTCCTTGAGCGTTATCTCAACCTCGGTCCACTCCTGGCTGGCGGTGATCGCACCATCAATCCCCAGCTCGATAGCTTTGCGGGCCAGTTTCTTCAATTCATCATCGGAGCGGAACATAATCACGTCGATGCCCGAGATCATCTGTGTCACTCGCTGCAGTGGGATACTCGGAAACTGCTTCTGGACGAAATCGAGAAAGAAGACGTAGGCGGCGTAGCCTAGATTGAGAAATTCGAAGTGGTACTGCCAGCACTTGATACCGAGGTTTATCAGATCGTCATAAGCCTTGATCAGGTGGTACCCCTCAGATTCGCCGACCCCTTCGATCACCACGCTGAGGTCCTCAAGCTCGGGCAAACGAGGAATCTGCAAGTCAGTAAGTTCCTTGATTGTGGCCTCAATTTTCACTTTCCACTTGGCTTCAAGTCTGTCCCAGTTTTTATAATAGTATCCGGCGCGTTCCGTGAAGTTCGGTACGCGTCTGCCGATCTCTTCGGGGTCAGTTACTGGCACTGGCGAGATATAGACGTGGCCGTTGATGATACGATGATCGACACCACGCACTGGGGGAACCTGGAAAATACGGTTGTTGTACTGGGAGAGAGCCAGATACCAGGCTTCATCCCAGATCGTATCGAAAGGGTAGATCGGTTCAGGGTAATGGAGACCATCGTAGAACCAGAATGATTTCTCCTCGTACTCCATGCGCTCCGGGTCATCGGTGGTGAACTGATACTGGTACGGATACATCCTCTCCCAGCCTTCGGTTCCGGGAATGTCTTTGACATCGTGCGGCTTTGGAAATTTCATTTCATGTCCCTTCTGATTAGTGAATACAACAAATAAACCGGTTGCTCTTTTCACCGGAAAGGCGCGGACATCTCAGGAAAATTCAAGACAAACAGTGTTTGAATTTCTCAAAAATAAGTCTGTATCCCGGCCGAGCTGGCTTTTGTTTGTCCTCTCATTAAGAGCACTAGATATGCCAAACACTGTTCTTTTATTGGAATTGGCAGGTTCGTGCCATGCCATAGATCTCCAATATAACCAAAGATATCGGAGGGTATGCAGGTGCTTACCCTCCTTGAAAAATGTCGTGGGTGGATCATCGTCAGCAGAAAACTGGTAATCAACGATTGATCATTTCATGATTTTTCTAGAGAACGGATCGAGGAATTTGATCATTTGATGAACTGTCGATTGCAAAAAGCTGTTGGCATCTCGACGAGGGGGAGACAATCGTGGTGGTTGATCATGGCAGGCACTTTTTCATCATCCAAAGGGAACCTCTTTGAGTGGCACTCTCCTGGATGATTTCCCCCGTCTGAGAATCAACTTTCCCCATTTCGGTATCGGCAGAAAAGCCTTCAGTAAAATCCTAGACGCCTACCCCAACGTTTATACCGATATTGCCTACATGCTGCCGCATATCCAGAGAAACCCGGTCCGTTACTCTGATTTCATCCAGCATTATCCTGACCGGATCTGTTTCGGCTCCGACGCGCTGCTCTATCAGCCAGAAATTGTTTTCGATTACATTGAACTTGTGAAGTCTCTGAATCTTCCGAATGAGCTTGAAAGTAAAGTGCTTTCAGGAAATCCGCGTAGTTTTTTAGGGTTGGATCCTGCCTGTTGAACAAGGGCCTGGCGGTATGCTGTGGCCTCACGCATTAGATGTTTTCTCTTTGATCTGAATCAGTCTCAAGTTAGGTTGTTCTATCGTACTTGCGTTCGGCGTTTACCGAGGAGGTGCCTTGTCTGTCAATTAAAATCAATTTCCTTTCAGGGGAGATGTTCTGATCTTTTCCGTGATCTCGGGGGTTTGTAATGCATGAGCTGCTCATAATTCTTGAACATTTCGGGGGCGGAAAGGGAGGAGAGGCTGGTGACGGGCCGGTCCGTTTTCTCCTGGCGGCCTTTTTCTGGTGCGCATTGGCGTTTGTTTCGTTCATCGAGTGGCGTCGTAGCAACAACCGGCGTGATGGTTTTGTTCTCCTGGCCGCGCTGTTCGGTTTGACTCGCGAGTTGCTCATGTTTGTTGCTGAGTATGGCAGCTACCGTGGTCTGGTTCAGTTTCCTGAGATGTACCGTTATTACCCCCCGCTGGAGCATCTCCTGACGATGCTCTCCTACATTGCCATCATTTTTGCTTTCATGTGGTACTACCTCGACAATGCACGCTTCAGTAAGTCATATCTGTGGGCTGCTACGCTTATCAGCATCTGCATCTATCTGTTTGCCGCCCCTGACTGGATCAGTTTTGTTGGACGACATCCGGGCAGCCCCTTTGGTTCGTATTCCGGAGATATGATCTTTCGGATCGCCGCGTCCCTGATTCTGATTGTGGCGCTGGTGATGCTGTCTCGGGCACGACAACAGGGCAAACGAGTGTCACTTCTGTTGTTGGTCGGAATCGGTTGCTTTTTTCTGGATGAGTTTTTGATGATTATTAACCTGGCCAACAGTGAACGACATGTGGCCGTTTTTGCCCCTATCCGCCATAACCTGCACATCTGGGCTATTCCGATTTTGATCGGCAGTTATTGGATGGAGCTCAGGAATCGCCTTCGTGAAGTACTCCGTAAATCGCAGGATGATTTAGAAGCACGTCTTAAAGCGCAAGCGAGCCTGCAGTCGAATCAAGAGCGTTACCGGACTCTGGTCGATAACCTGCCGGTGGGGATCTCTCTGGTTGATAAAGAATTCAGAATCACCATGGTGAACCGTAAAATGGGTGAATTGTTTCAGCGTTCCACTGAATCTTTTGTTGGCCAGTTCTGTCATGACCAGTTTGAAAGCTGCAAAGAACAATGGCCTAGCTGTTCAGGTACACAGAAAGTGCTGCCTCAGCAGATCCATCAGTTCGAAACCGAGGGGAACAGGGCAGATGGTCGTCACTTTGCGGCTCACCTGACGGTCGTACCGCTTCCTGAGCAGAACGGACAGGCCATTGGCTTTATCGAACTGGTGGAGGATATTACTGAAAAAAAACAGACTGAGGCAGAAAATCAAAGACTTCAGGAGCACCTGCGTCATGCAGAAAAGATGGAGGCGGTCGGGTATCTGGCCGGGGGGATTGCCCACGATTTCAACAACCAGTTGACAGGTGTCCTTGGCTACGCCGAAATGCTTGTGCTTCGACTGGAAGATAAGAAACTGACGGCCTACGCCCAGAACATTATAGAATCTGCCAACCGTTCTGCTGCTCTGATCGAACAGCTTCTGGCTTTTGGTCGCAAAGGGAAATATCTTTGCGTGCCGGTCGCAATCGAACAAATCGTTGGTGAGGTCACATCACTCCTGGAGCGTAGTATCGACAAGCGCATTGAGATTCATCAGAATCTTCATGATGGAACAACGCGGGTTCTCGGTGATCCGAACCAATTGCAGAGCGCTCTTCTGAATATTGCTCTCAATGCCCGTGATGCTATGCCAGATGGGGGCAAATTGTCTTTTGAAATTGAGCCCTTTAAGCCATCTCCAGACTGGACGCATGCCAAAATATACGCTGAGAGGCAGACTGAGGTTGAGTATCTGCGGGTCAGCATCGCTGATACCGGGTGCGGGATGGATGCCGAGGTTATGAGTCGCATTTTTGAACCTTTCTTTACGACAAAAGAGATGGGGAAGGGAACCGGGATGGGGCTGGCGAGTGTGTATGGCACTATGACCAATCATAACGGTCATATTGATGTTGAGAGCAGCATCGGTAAAGGGACGACTTTTCATCTTTACTTACCTCTTGCCACATCCGACCTGCAGAGAGATCAACCCAAATTCTGTACGTTGATCACAGGTAAGGCCCGTATCCTGCTGGTCGATGATGAAAGGATAGTCAGGGGAGTTGCTGCCGAGATGTTACAGTCTCTTGGTTACCAGGTGTACGAGTGTGAGGACGGGCAGCAAGCAGTCGAATACTATCGACAGGCGTGGCGAGAAGTCGATCTCGTCATTCTCGATATGATTATGCCTGTCATGGACGGTAGAGATACATTTATTGCTATGCAGCAGATCAATCCTGACGTGCGTGTAATTCTCTGCTCAGGTTATAGTCTCGATGACCGTGTTCACTCTATTTTGGAGGAAGGGAAAATCGGGTTTGTTGGCAAGCCATTTACTGTGAGAGAACTGTCTGAACGGGTGGACGAATTTCTGAAGCTTGGGGTTGTGGAAGCAAGCCCTGCAGTTTAAATACGTAGTTGCCGGGCTGATGATTCTGACGATGTTCGGCTCGGCAGCGACCTTAATCCCTCTTGAAGTATCTTCTGCTAAATTATGTTCAACCATTATATCTCATGGATTTCGGCCTTTGTTGTGAATCTCTGGATTGGTTCAGAATGGCAGGCTGTGAGAACAGGGGCACAAGTGTGACGAGCAAGCACCGGACTTTAATAAATTCCATTCCATTTCTCTTTGTTTTTTTATGGAGTACCGGTTTCATTGCGGCAAAGTATGCCTTGCCCTTCATCGAACCTTTTTATTTTCTCTTCATTCGTATGTGCCTGACCATCGCGGTCTTTTTATCTTTGTGCTTATTCTTTCGGGTGAAGCGCCTCTCGGCCAGGCAGGCAGGGCATCAGATGGTCACCGGTTTTCTGGTGCATGGCGCTTACCTTGGTGGCGTGTTTGCCGCGATCAAGTGGGGGATGCCGGCGGGGATAACGGCAATAGTGGTGGGGGTGCAACCCGTCCTTACCGCTTGTCTGGGTTGGTGCTGTTTAGGTGAAAGGCTACGGATGAAGCAATGGCTGGGCCTGGCATTAGGTTTCGCTGGCGTGATCACCGTACTGTTAAGCACAGGGCAGCAAGACAGTGTTGTTCTGAGCTGGCCCGCTCTGCTTGCTGCCCTGTCGGCTCTGGTTGGAATCTCCTTTGGAACCATGTATCAGAAGCGCTTTGGAACTGGGACGCATTTGCTGGCCGGATCGATCTGGCAATATCTCAGTGTGGCTCTGCTGATGGCGGTTTTGACTGGGATATTCGAAGTTCAAAAAGTGGTCTGGAATCTTCAGTTGATACTGGCGCTAGGCTGGCTGGTATTGGGACTATCGGTGACGGCCATTCTTTTGCTCATGTATATGATCAGAGAAGGGGAGACGGCCAGAGTGGCAAGTTACTTTTATCTGGTCCCCCCGGTCGCTAGTATCGAGGCCTGGCTATTGTTTGACGAATCCTTGCCCCTGGTTGCAATCACCGCGATCGTTGTGACGGTTATTGGTGTCTATCTGGTGGTTAAGAGGTCATGAGAGCGAGCATGGCAGTATGACGCTCAGGGTCAATGTTTGAAAGTGCATAATAAATCAGCAGTTGCTGATTTATTATGCACCCTGTAACACCTCAATCTTGTATCTCACTCCGCTTTTCTCTTTTAAGTTCTGGTAGTTACGCCCAACGTTTTTATGGCACGGCTTATGCGGATAAGTCCTGAGGTCGACCCGTGTCTGGAACGCTGCAACCGAAGCTTTAACAGAGGAGCCGTATCAGAAAATGAATTCTCGTCAGACCATCGATTATCACGAGCAGCTACTGCAAGCACAGATCGATATCGGTCGCGACCTTTCTCATGGTCATGAGCTCGATGAGGTGCTCAACCGTATTTTGCACCTTTCGCGCAACCTGCTTGGCTTTGAAAACGCAATCATTCGCCTGCTTGATTCTAGCGCGACCAAACTGCTGACAGCCGCATCCTATGGCTACGAAAAGACCGCGGCCGCGATGCAGATTGCTGTCGGTGAAGGTGTCATGGGGCGTTGCGCGGCAACCAATGAAGCAGTGCTGGTCGCTGATGTAGAACAGGACCCGGATTACATCCATGGGATCAGCGGTGCGCGGAGCGAACTTGCGGTTCCGCTGATGGTTGAAAACCGCATCATCGGTGTTTTTAACGTCGAAAGTTGCCGTCCCAATGCATTTTCTGAAGTTGATATTGCGCCTCTGATGACCTTGGCAGGGCTGGCAGCGGCAGCAATTGAAAACCATCGTCTATATCAGAACCTGGCTCATGTCAGCGAAGAGAATCGCGAGCTTGATCAACTCAATAATCGTATTCTGCAATCGGTCGATCTCGGCATCTATACCATCGATCCCTGTTTTAAAATCACCTCCTGGAATCGGCAGATGGAGAAAACCAGTGGTGTCGATGCGACAAGCGCAATTGGGCGTAATTTGCTGGAACTCTTTCCCCTGTTAGTCCCGGAAGGTTTTGCCGAAGCACTCCAGCAGGTATTAAGCGCCGGGTCGGCAGAGAATATGCGTCTGGCGCATCAAACCCTGAGCGGCGACCAACGCATCCAGAAGCGTCGAATTACACCACTTAAAGATGCGGACAATGTCACAGGGGTGTTGGTTGTGGTTGAAGATATCACCGAATTTCGCAAACTGCTCGATCAGACTATCCAGTCAGAAAAGCTCGCAGAGATCGGCCGCTTGTCCGCCAGTATTGCCCATGAAGTCAATAATCCTCTGGCCATTATTGCTTATGCGGTGCAACTGCTGCAGCGTGAAGATTCATACTCAGATTTTCAGCGCGAGATGACAGACCGTATCGAAGCCGAGGTCGAGCGTCTCAAAAGCTTGGCCGGTGGACTCCTTTCATTCAGCCGCAGAGATACAGGCTCGCGTCAGTTGACCGATCTGCGCGAGCTCTTTGGGCAGGTTTTACTGCTGATCCGTTACGAATTGACACGTAAATCGATCCATTTGCGAGAGGACTATGCTCCGATTCCTTCCATTTGGGTTGATGCTAACCAGTTGAAACAGGTCTTTATCAACCTGCTGATGAATGCCGCCCAGGCTCTGGGTCACGAGGGTGAGATAAGTATCCACCTGGTAGAATTAAAGGGTCAGGTCGAGATCCGTATCAGGGATAATGGCCCAGGCGTTCCAGATTCTCTAAGCGCTAAGATTTTTGAACCCTTTGTCACCACAAAAAAAGAGGGGGAAGGCACCGGCCTCGGTCTTTATCTGTGCCGCAATATCATCCATCAACATGGTGGAGATCTGCAGCTTGAGCACTCAACCCAGCCTGGAGCCTGTTTTGTTATTCGCCTCCCGATTGTTTCTGAGGCAAGTGGTTCCTGTGGTTAATCATGACTCAGAATTATAGGCTAGGATTAGCCGCATGAACCACCACAAGGAGAAGTTATGAAGAAAGCTCTTATTGTCGATGATGAACCCTTCTTACGCCGGCAGGTTGCCGATGCCCTGACCAGTTTTGGTTTTGACCAGTTGGTTGAAGCCGAAAACGGGCAGCAGGCCGTTGAACTGGCTCGCAGTGAAAAACCGCTGCTGATCGTTATGGATGTTTCGATGCCGATCAAGGACGGAGTTTCTGCGGCGGCAGAGATCAATCGCGCCACTCCTTTACCGATCGTATTATTGACTGGCACCGCCGACGCTGAGACTGTCGCGCGCGCGCGGGAAGCGGGGGTTATGAACTACCTGCTCAAACCCTTTCGTGAAGAACAGTTGGCGGTGGTGGTCGACTTGGCGATCGATCAGTATATCCGAGTTTCAAACCTCAACGATGAGGTCAGCAAGTTGAAGGAGACCCTTGAGACGCGCAAACTGGTCGAAAAAGCCAAGGGAGTTCTTATCAAACAGGGATTCAGTGAAAATGAAGCCTATCGCCGTATGCAGAAGCTGGCGATGGATAAACGGAAAAGCTTGCGCGAAGTTGCTGACGCCATCCTGCTGATGGAAGGTTGAGAGGGGCGATCAGTCTCAGCGACCGCAGCATCGGACCTTTCACAGGGATAAATGCGATGTCTTCTCATCCGATCAAGTGCTGCCACCTGCTCAAAATTTAGGCGCAATTATAGACCCTGAATCGTTCGATCTGCATAAAGGCTAACTTTAATAATTGGCACAGTGGTTGCTTTTATACATAATCTTTACAGGGATAAAAGCCGCCTGTATTTAACGACAAAATTTATTCATACATTTGGAACAGTGCTGTTCCATATCTAAATGTGGACCGAGGCGAAGGCGCCCCAACCTCCTTAATGGAGTTGGGGCGCCTTTTTTTATTTCCCCCCCCCACTGATGGGTTCAATGAGAACCATCGGACAAATCAATGGATATGTAAAATATCCCAAGGAGATGTACAACATGAACATCAAGCAGCTTTCCCTATCCCTCCTCACCCTGTTGGTTCTTACCGCCAGCGTCATCCCCTCAACCGTCTTTGCCGTAGAAGTCAGCGGCGATGTTTATGGCGGAATCAGTAGTATGTACCTCTGGCGTGGTGATGATCTCAGCGCTGGCGAAGCCGTCTTCCAAAGTGGTGTGGATCTCAGCGTTAAAGGGCTGACTTTCAGCTATTGGAGCAACTATAATCAGGACAACGGGCTGGACGAAACCGACATCGTTATCGATTACACCACTGACCTGAGTGAACTGGTCTCGGTCAGTATCGGTAATATCCTCTACTCCGTAGAAGGTAGCGACACCAACGAGGTTTATCTGGGCCTTGGCTTCAATACCCTGCTTGCTCCGGAATTAACGGTTTATTACGACACAGCTGCAGCTGCAGGTGATTTGTTTGTTACTGCCGCCATTAGCCACTCGTTCGACCTGCAAGAAGGACTCGGACTCACCATCGGTGGTCTGGTCAGCTATATCGATACAGCCGTCGTCAGCGATCTGCACAATTTCGAACTGAGTGCTGGCCTCGACTATGCGATCACCGAACAGTTGACTATCAGCCCCAGTGTTATCTTCTCGACTCCATTAAGTGACGATTCTGATGATCTCGCCTACGGTGACGGAATTGATGATGAGTTTATGGGCGGATTGACCCTGACCCTGAGCTTCTAATCAACAGTTAAAAAATACCGTTGATAAAAACAAGCAAGGCCAATCTCGAAAAGGGCTTGGCCTTGCTTGTTGATATAACTCTGGCTGAGAGGTTCTTGCGACTTGAATGTTCAATAGTGTCACCGGATTGAACAACTGTTATGGGATGTACGAATTGACATTCGATGAAATTGGTCTAGATTAGTAGTTGTACATTTTAGTTTTCCTGCAACTGAAAATTTGTCTTTAGGATTTTTTGTGAAGAGACAAAATCTGGATCTTAAAAAAAGTGCGAGAGGGTCCATACTGTGTAGAGATTTCTGCAAGGTGGTGTTGCTCCTTTCTGCAATTTTTATGGTTCAGATTCAACCACTGAGCGCCGATTCCAGGCCGCCAGAGATGAAAACCATCATCTCTGCTTCAGAATATGATTACCCCCCTTTTTGCATCGTAAACGAAAATGATCTTGCTGGCGGTTTTTCGGTCGAGTTGTTACGAGAAACCCTTAAAGTTATGGGTAGGGATGTTTCATTTAAGCTCGGACCCTGGTTTGAGGTAAAGCAGAGTCTGATCGATAAAAAAGTACAGGTTCTGCCACTTGTCGGCAGAACTCCCGAGAGAGAGGGGTTTTTCGACTTTACTTTCCCCTATATGACGATGCACGGCACCATCATCGTGCGTTCGGGGACAAATGAGATTAACTCCCTGGCAGACCTTAGCGGGAAAAACGTGGCTGTTATGCAGGGTGACAACGCCGAGGAATTTCTGCTGCGCGAAAAAATACCGGGCATTCTTACCAGGACCAAATCCTTTGATGTGGCACTGAAAAACCTGGCGCAGGGCGAATACGATGCCGTTGTCGTGCAAAAACTGCTTGCTACGCAAATAATTAAAGAGCATCAGCTTACCAACCTCAAGCCTGTCGGCCCACCACTTGAAGGCTTTGTCCAATCTTTCTGTTTTGCCGTAGCAAAGGGGGATTCATCCCTACTGAGCAGACTGAATGAAGGGTTGTCCATTGTTATTGCGAACGGCACCTTCGAAGCCCTGCGGAAAAAGTGGTTTTCCGACCTTGAATCAGTCCCTAACAGTCGTATTCTCGTTGGTGGTGATTTTAATTATCCCCCATATGAATATCTGGATGAAAATGGTCAGCCCGCAGGTTACAACGTTGATCTGACCAGAGCTATCGCGAGGCATTTGGGGATCGCTGTTAATATTCAACTGGCTCCTTGGGGAGATGTTCGGAAAAAGTTGGAGAATAATCAAATCGATCTGGTTCAGGGCATGTTTTATTCCACAGAACGAGAGAAAACTTTAAGTTTCACAGATGCACACACCTTGGTCAGCCATGTTCTCATAACCAGAAAGGGGACGACACCTCTCCGCAGTCTGGCAGAGTTTTCGGGTAAAATTATTGTCGTGATGGATGGTGACATCATGCATGATCTGGCTGTAAACGCCGGATATGGCAAGCAATTAATTCTTGTCCAAACCCAACAAGAGGCCCTGTGGTTGCTCTCTAGTGGGGGTGCTGATTACGCATTACTGGCGAAAATTCCCGCGCTTTATTGGATAGCGAAAGAGACCTTGACGAACCTGGAGGTAGGGGAAAACGATTTTATCTCTTCTGAATACTGTTATGCGGCTAATCATAAAAATCAGGCCCTGATCGAACGTTTTTCCCTGGGGCTGACTAATTTGAAAGCAACCGGGGAATATCGTGAAATTCACCAGAAATGGTTTGGCAGCTATGAAGATCAGGGCATCAGCAGACAAGCGCTTATTCGCTATCTGTTGTTGGGCGCCATCCCTCTTTGCGGCCTGTTTATTTTTTCTATCGTATGGACCAAAACCCTGAAAATGAAGGTCCGCACGCGCACGGCAGAGCTTGTCAATGAAATTGAAGAACGCAAGAAGGTCGAAGATAAATTGGCAGATCAGGCCGAAAGGCTTAAAGCATCGCAATCGATGTTGATTCAGCAGGAAAAGCTCGCCGCAATCGGTCAATTAGCCGCAGGCGTCGCACATGAAATCAATAACCCGCTGGGTTATATCTCGAGTAACCTCAATACTTTAGGTAACTATCGTGAGAAGCTTGATAAATATCTTAGTTCCTTGCGGGAAGCGTTTCTTCTCCTCCCCGTTGATCAGCAGCAACTTATAGCTAAGAGCCGCAAGCAGCATAAGATTGATCTGGTGCTTGAGGATCTGCCCGACATTATTTCTGACGCCTTTGAAGGCACAGAGAGGATCAAGAAAATAGTTCTCGGGATGAAGTGTTTTTCTCGGACAGATAGCGATGTTCCATTACCCGTTGACATTAATGAATGCCTTGAAAGCGCGATTACTATCGTCTGGAATGAAATTAAATATAATTCTGAACTGGAGCGGGATTTTACTGAGGTCCCCACTCTTGATGGTTTCCCGCAGCAGCTGTCACAAGTTTTTATGAATTTACTGGTCAATGCCTCTCACGCGATCCACGAGAAAGGCCAGATTCACCTTAAGAGCCGATTCGTAGATGGTCAGGTTGTTGTTACTGTCACAGATAACGGGTCCGGCATCTCCGAAATGACGATGACTAAAATATTCGATCCCTTCTTTACCACCAAAGATCCGGGCAAGGGGACCGGGCTGGGTATGAGTATCGCTCGGGAAATTATTCAGAAACATGGGGGCAGAATTGAGGTCCAGAGTGAAGTTGGAAAAGGGTCAGAATTTACCGTCAGTCTCCCCGTAGCAGAGAAGTACATCCACCCCTGATAGAGTTCAAAGCATCAACCCGCCTCCATCGATATCCCAGAATGTATTCTGCTGACAAATTCAGTTTAGAAAAGAATTTGCTCCCATGGTAAAGGTAACCAGAATCACTTCGATAAACCTTTTCTCCTTTTGAAAATGGCTTGATGACTCATGAATATTCAATGGCCTGCCCGTACTCCCAGGGTGTCAAAACAAGCTGTCGGCTGGCTGGCGATTTTCGGTTCGGCCTTCTTTTTCTACCTGGCCACACTCACGATTCGCTGGGCTGCGCCCCATGTGACAATTGACTCTGCCTATTTTGTTTTTGCCCGATTTCTGCTCGGTTTCAGCGTTGTTTCTGTGACCATGATCCTACAAAAAAAGCGGTTGCATCCGAAAAAATACCACTATCTTATCGGTCGAACCCTGGCCAATACCTTTGCCGTGTTCTGTTTTTATAAGGCTGTGGAGATGGGCTCACTGGCTGAAGCCAATATCCTCAATATGACCTATCCGCTGTTTGTCGCTCTCTTCTGCTGGTTTTTTCTGCGCGGACAACGCGACCTGTTGTCGATGATAATGGTTGCTGTGGCATTTGTCGGCATTTGGCTGATCCTTGCGCCGGGGGAGATTGATCCAAGTCTGGGTAATCTGTGGGGTCTCTGTTCCGGAGTCACTGCAGCAGCAGCGATCATCTACCTGAATATCAGCAGGCGCTACCATGACTCGCAGACCATTCTTTTTTATATGTTTGGTCTGGGCACGATTTTGATGCTGATATTTTTCCATGACGCGATATTTATGCCGAACCTGGAGGAGCTATTTTACCTGCTGAGTTGTTCGGTTTCCGGCGTGCTCGGCCAGTATCTGCTCACCTATGGTTTTTTGTATGTCTCCGCTGTGGAGGGCTCGATAATTTCTTCGAGCCGAATTCTGCTCGCGGCCCTGCTCGGCCCGCTACTGGTCGCCGACCCGGCGCTAACAATCTCCGGGTGGTGTGGTGCTCTGCTCATTTTTTCTGCCAACGCAACGCTTGCTTTACGAAAAACTTGAAACGGACATGATCAGTAAATAACGGATGAGGCGTTTTGGGTGTTTTTGTTGAATGCTGAGGTCTCCCTCCCCGTCGCAGTAGCCCCACCCCGACGGTTACGTTTGTAGGAAAAAAGCCGAAAGCAGCTAACACAGCTTGGTCAAGTGAATGATTTTATAAGGACTTTTCTGAGAACGAAACTTGACAGGCCCGCCTCGAATCCTCAATATGTATACACGGATTTACTAATGAAAATATGATACGTATCGGAGGGGTGCCGTGCCACAAGGGGATGCCAAACCTTAAGCCGTCTTGATCAGCGAACCGCTGATGGGGCGGCTTTTTGTGTTTTTAAGATGGGGAAGTTGGCAGCTATGTGAGTCTGACCGGTGATATTTAAAGAGGAGATTGAACATGAGCGTAACTGAAGATCAAACCACCAAAGGCCAGGACCTGCTGCAGGAGGTGGCCCTGCGTTACGCCACCCAGCACGGCCTGCGGCCCGACACCATCGAGTGGGATAACCTGGGCTATGAATGTTGGTTGAAGATCATTACCGCAGACCATACGGTGCGGGTGGTCTTCTCGCCGGACGAGATCGAAGAGTACGCCGCTTGCGGCTCTGTAGGCAAAGACGCCAAGGTTAAGATCCGTAATGCCTTTGCCAGCCTGTCGATGTAGTGGATTGTATAGCTGGTGGTTAAGCAGGGAAGTGTCCTGATTGTTGTGAGGGCAGGGGACTTGCTGTGACATTATTGTCCGTTCTGATCGCAACCCAAAGGAGTAGGTTATGCTCAATTTAGCTTCGGTATTTGAAGATAGTGCCAGGCAGTATCCCGAAAAAACGGCCTTGGTTTGTGGAACGACTCGGCTCAGTTACAGTCAATTGAGTCAGGCTGTCAACCGGATTGCCAATGGTTTGACGGCTGCGGGGATTGGCCGGGGGGACAACGTTGCCCTGAGTTGCCCAAACCTGCCTTACTTCCCCATGGTCTACTATGCCATCCTCAAGATCGGTGCCACAGTGGTGCCGATCAATGTGTTGTCGACGGGCAAGGAGATTGCCTACTATCTCAATGACAGTGATTCCAAAGCCTATTTCTGCTTTCAGGGGTCTGCGGAACTTCCGATGGCCGAGGAAGGTTTCAAGGGGTACCAGGGGGCGGATCTCTGCGAGCATTTCTGGGTCATGATGGCCGAGCCAGAGGCGTCTTCATCGGTGCCCGGGACCGAGACTTTAAGCCAGTTGATGGCAGGCCAGTCTGCCGAATTTGACATCGCTCTAACCAACTCTGATGACACGGCAGTACTCCTTTACACTTCGGGAACCACCGGAACTTCCAAGGGGGCAGAACTGTCCCACTCGAACATGCTGATGAATGCCATCGTCACACGAGAGGTGATGGCATTCTGCAGCGACGACGTGCATATTCTGACTCTGCCGCTATTTCACTCCTTTGGTCAGACCGTGCAGATGAACGCCGGCTTGTCCGTTGGGAGCACCCTGGTGCTGATCCCCAGATTTTCCGCTGAGGCGGTCTTTAGCGCCCTGCAGCAGGAGAGCGGGACGATTTTTGTCGGGGTCCCGACCATGTACTGGGCGTTGCTCAATTACGAGGATCCTGATGGGCGTTTCAATATGGAGAAGATTGTCGAGCGCCTGCGGCTTGGCGTCTCTGGTGGCGCCTCCCTGCCGCTCGAGATCCTTCACGGGATGGAAGAAAAGTATCAGATTCCGATTCTCGAAGGTTACGGGCTGTCGGAAACCTGCCCGGTGGCCACCTTCAACCATCTGACCAAAGAGCGTAAGCCCGGATCAATCGGGACTGCCATCTGGGGCGTTGAGGTGCAGGTGGTCGATGAACAGGGCAAGCCGCTGGCGACCGGTCAGGTCGGTGAAGTGGTGATCCGGGGGCACAATGTGATGAAGGGCTACTACGGCAAACCAGAGGAGACCGCTGCCGCCATCCGGAACAATGGCTGGTTTCATACCGGCGATCTGGCGCGGATGGATGAAGATGGATACATGTTTATCGTCGACCGGGTTAAGGATATGATTATCCGCGGTGGTTTCAACGTTTATCCCCGTGAGATCGAGGAGGTGCTGATGAGCCATCATTCCGTCTCACTGGCCTCGGTGATAGGGGTCCCGAACGACCAGCACGGCGAGGAGGTGAAAGCCTTTATCATCCTCAAGGAGGGAGAGTCTCCCACCGAACAAGAACTGATTGACTGGTGTAAAGAACAGATGGCGGCTTTCAAGTATCCGCGCCTGATCGAGTTTCGAGAGTCGCTGCCAATGACGGCAACCGGCAAGATACTGAAGAAGGTACTTAAGGCCGAATTTGCGGGTTGAAGGTCATCACCGCAGAGCATAGGGTGCCCCGCCATCTACAGAATTCGATGCTAGACCCTATTGCCTGTTTTTGTCGAATGTCGGGATCTGGTCCCTGTGCGATTCTTACATCCTTGATCGAAGTCAAATCCCTGCGCCCCGGCATGGTGCATAATTCCCGAGATGCGTACTTCCCGTCCCGCGAGGGCATTCGAAGGGGTTTTAGGGTGAAATATCTGGTCTCTTTTTTTCTGTTGATCCTCTTTGCCACGCCAGCCTTTTGCGCACCGGCGATTTCCTGCCACTGCTTCCAGGATCGATCTTTCGATACGATGCGACCCGCCGCCGTCGACGAGTATCTGCTGGCGACGACACAGAACTCCTTCATGGCCGCCGCCTTTGGCTTTCCCAAGAAGAATCTGGTCCGGGCCAAGATGAGTGGAAGCTCGGGGGACCGCCTCTGGGTAGCCCATTATGTCGCATCCCTCACAAATCACACGGCCGAAGATCTGCAGGCGGCCAGAAGTGATGCCTCCTCCTGGAGCGAGGCTTTCGATGGTCTCGGTATCGAGCCATCCAGCTTCGGATCCGCCTTTGTTGCCGCCCTCTCTGTGAAAACCCCCGAGGCGGGCCTCGCTGTCGCGGCTGCCAACGAAACCCTCGTCTCCCGATTCGGAGCGACGGAGGGAGAGGTCGAGAAACTCAGACGCCAGGGTGCCTCCACGGCCGAGACGGTTCTTTCCCTTTTCCTTTCCAAGCAGGGGAAAAGTTCCGCCGCCGATTATTACAACGAGGTCTGGTCCGGCGGGGCGAGCTGGGGGACCCTCCTTTTCCGCGCAGGACTTCAACCCGCAGAAGTGGGAGACGCAATCGGCAGTATGCTGCGCTGAGCCCTGTCGTTATAGAAATCCCCGTGTGACGCAGCCGCAGCGCAACAGAGGTTTTGCGGAATTCGAACGAGGATGTCTGAGCCGCAGGCGAGTTTTCGAGTGAGCGCAAAGCCGACGTGAAGCAGAGGGCACCCGCCAACAGCGGGCAAGGAGTTCGGGGCGCATTTTGATCCAAACTTTTGGGCGGACAAAGGATTGGGCGCTTGTCGGGGCGCAACCCGACGATTCTTTATTTAGAAGCAGAATGTAGCAAACTCCGATTGTCCAAGTTGATGAAGTTACACCACTTTTCTGACAATGAAACTTGACAGTTGAGTTTCAAATCCCCATAGTTATCCACGGATTTACAAATGTAAATATAATGCGTATCGGAGGGGTGTTGTGCCACAAAGGTGATGCAGACATAAGTCGTCTTGATCAGCGAACCGCTGATGGTGCGACTTTTTGTGTTTTTGGTGAATAATGCGGCTGTATCGGTTGTGAACAACGGTGGTCTCTGATTTTTGTTTCTCATAAAGAGTTTGAAGATGGCAGAAGAGCAATCAACAAAGGCAAGGCGATGCTCGAAGAGGTCGCGCTGCGTTATGCCGCTGACCACGGTCTGCGTCCTGATAAGGTCGATGGGACAACCAGGGGTACGAATGGTTGCTCAGGGTGATTGATGCCACACATACGGTGCGGGTGGTCTTCTTGCCGGACGAGATCGAGTTTTTTGCCGAGGATCTGCCGGAGAACCGCGAGACTAAGATGAAGATTCGCAATGCGTTTGCGAGTTTGTCGATGTGAGGGGATTGTATTGTTAATGATTAAATAGGGGAAGTGTCCCTAGTTTTCCTTGTTCTTATCCTTAAATGAAAAGCCTGATGCCAGAGAAGGACTCGAAAGTGCTGTCTATCCCCCCTCGAACATCCAATATAAAAGAAGCCTATAGCGGGTACTGGTTCTCTGCGGGGACGGCCCGTCAGGTTATCGAGGCAATGGACCGGGGTGAGCTTTACGTCGATATCTCGATCGATCTGAACCTCTCTCAGGGCAGGTTTGCCATCAGTGACGATGAGCTGG
>JAJRRT010000052.1 GCA_024279255.1 Deltaproteobacteria bacterium
ATTGGTAGGCGCGGACAGGATTGAACTGTCGACCCCTACAGTGTCAGTGTAGTGCTCTCCCACTGAGCTACGCGCCTGCAATCAACGGGCGTTTTGTACCAAACTGAGGCTAGAACTGTCAAGGTATTTCCTTGCGACACGATATTTTTATCATAATTTCCTATCCGCACTCACATCTGCCATCAAAACAGTGCTGAACCCTTATTAGAGTATCTGCTTGCCCTAGAGCCATTGAAAAGTTAAATTTAAAATTCTGTTCTAGAAAAAGGCTAAACTACCAATGCATTCAACACAATGGAGATGAATTAGTGCAAACAATTGATCAGTTAATCGCTAACAGTTGCCACGAGTATGCCCAAAGTTTTGCCCTTCAACAAAAACAGGGTAAGGAGTGGGTCGATACCAACTATAAATCCCTCTGGGAAAAAGTAGAAATGCTGGCAGCGAGCCTACATGGATTCGGTATCACTGAAAGGGATCATGTCGCCATTCTCGCGCAATCATCTCCTGACTGGGTTAGTTGTTACCTGGGAATCCTGCGCAACAGCGGTATTGTTATCCCGGTCGACAAAGACCTGAAGGCTGCCGAACTACGACACATTCTGGCAGACTCAGAGGCGAAATTGATCTTTGTCGGACGACCAGAGCTTGAAATCCTCATCAAAATTCTCGACGATCTGCCGCTACTCAAACAGATAGTACTGCTCGATACCGACCCCCTGCAAAAAGGCGAGGAGGGTCGTGATAACAGCCTGCTTATTGAAATATCACAGACCTTAAAATCACTAACCTTGGATGATTCCCTCGCCAAAGGTAAACGCGTTCAAGTGGAAGACCTTTGCCATAAACTTGAGCAGGAACTTCGGCCCGATGAAAACAAGCTAAAGCAGAAAGCTAACAAGCTCGGGCTCGAGGAGGATCTATATCTTCGTCTTCGTGAGGGGAAACGTCTGCTCTACCTCGATGAATTGAACAGCAGTTCACCACCGTCTCCCGCAACGCATAGCGCAAAAGACTGTGCAATTATTCTCTACACATCAGGAACAACTGGTCGCTCCAAAGGAGCGATGCTCAGCCATGGCAACATTGTCAGCAACATCCTGGCAGCGAGCAAGCAATTCAAACTGGACAACAGAATCCATACCCTCTCATTTCTGCCTATCAATCACGTTTTCGAACAAGTTTGCGGTGTCCTGTTACCCCTATCACTCGGTGGAAAAGTCACTTTTGCCGAATCAATTAAAAAATTAGGCGACAACCTGCGTGAGATAAAACCAAGCTTCCTGCTCGGTGTTCCAGCAGTCTACCGTCTGCTTTATGATCGAGTAATGAAGAATATCAACAGCAAAACAGTATCGCGCATCCTCTTCAAGCTACCAATCGGGCGAAAAATTGTTACACAGAAAATCCAAAAAACCTTCGGCAAAGAGACCATCTTTGTCAGTGGCGGAGCGGCTCTTGACCCCAGTGTTGCGGCAGGGTTCAATGATCTGGGACTAACCCTGCTCCAAGGTTACGGTATTACTGAAACTTCGCCCATTATCGCTGCCGAGACACCTGTGTGTCGCATGGCTGGAACCGTTGGCCTGCCAATGGAGAAAATCGATATTCGGATTGATAATCCAAACGCTGAAGGTGCTGGAGAGATTCAGGTCCGCGGACCGAATGTGATGCTTGGATATTACAAAAATGAACAAGCGACCCGGGAGGTCCTTCAAGAAGGTTGGTACTGTACTGGCGATCTTGGGACAATCGATGCACAGGGGATGCTATCGATCTGTGGGCGAGTCAAGAACCTGATAGTTACCCCGAACGGCAAGAATGTCTATCCGGAAGAGGTAGAGAACCAGCTACTAAACAGTCCCTTCATTGCCGAAATTATCGTTTTTGGGCGTAAAGTTAACGACTCGACAGAAGAGGTCTATGCGAGTATCTTCCCGTGCGAAGAAGCGCTCTTTGACTTTCAGCTGCAACAAAATAAAGGCCCGCTCTCCCCAACAGAGGTCGAGCTACTGATTCGGCAGGAAGTCATGAAATATGGCAAGGATCTCGCGGATTATAAACGCGTGAAAAAATTTAGCCTGCGAGAAGATGAATTCCCGAAAACGACAACGCGTAAAATAAAACGCTACGTGCTGGAACCATCAATCTCAGCAGAAGACTAACACCCCTAACAAAGAAAGGGGAACCTCCTCGCGACAGAGATTCCCCTTTTACCTATAGACTGTCAGGATAGTAAAATCAGTCGAGATCGTGCTCAACCCGAATAAGACAGGTTGGCTGTTGAATGATATTCAACTGATCAATCTCATGCAAAGCCTCTGCTATGTCAGCTTCTTTCGCCTCATGAGTCATCAATACAATAGGCACTGAATCTGCCGCATGGCTCTCAGGCTGTATCATCGACTGAATACTGATGTCATGCTGACCAAGAATCGTTGATATCTGGGCGAGAACACCAGTTGTATCCAGGGTTGTAAAACGCAGATAGTAATGGCTGGTAATTTCACTCATCGGACGTACTGGCAGATCGACAACCTGATCCTGACAATAACCCATGATCGGAGTCCGACATACAGCCCCAGAACAGATACTACGCCCAATAGCCATGACATCACCCATGACCGCACTGGCTGTCGCAGCCATCCCTGCACCACTCCCGTAAAGCAATACAGGGCCGAGGAAATCGCCAGACAAGCGAACCGCATTAAATACGTCATCAACCTCTGCGAGTTGATAGCTCTTGGGGATCATGGTCGGATGAACCCGAACCTCAACGGCCCCATTGGCTTGTTTGCCGATAGCCAACAGTTTTATCTTGTATCCCATCTGTGTGGCAAAATCGATGTCGACAGCAGTAATCTTGGTTATTCCTTCGGTGTAGACCTGATCAAAATCTATCCGCGTTCCGAAACAGAGTGCTGACAGCAGAGCAATTTTGTGAGCAGTATCGACTCCTTCAATATCAAAGGTCGGGTCAGCCTCAGCATAACCGAGTTGCTGAGCCTCAGCCAAAACAGGAGCAAAATCGCTCCCTTCGTTGGTCATCTTGGTCAAGATGAAATTACAGGTCCCGTTCAGAATGCCGAGCACAGTCGAAAAACGATTTGCGCAGAGGTTTTCCTTGATCGCCGAGATCACCGGAATGCCGCCTCCAACAGCAGCGTCAAACATGACATCCACTTTGGCGCGACTCGCCGCTTCAATGATCTCCTGACCATGTACCGCCATCAATGCTTTATTTGCGGTCACGATATGCTTGCCGTTTTCAATTGCCTTCAGAATGAACTGCAAGGCGGGCTTGTAGCCACCAATGAGCTCGACAACAATATCGATATTCGGATCTGTAATGACTGCGTCGGCATCAGTCGTCAGGACACCCTCTGGTAATGTCACACCGCGATCGGTGGTGATATCAAGATCAGCAATCCGGGTCAGCTGCAACAAAATACCTGTGCGCTGACGAATCAATTCAGCATTTTCCTGAAAAACTTTAACAACTCCTGTGCCGATGGTACCGAAACCGAGAAGACCTACATTAAGCTGTTTTTTTTGCATGGGGGTAATCCTGAATTCATCCTGAAGTATTGATAGCAACTTTCTTAACTGTCTTTTTTATCTACTACTTTCGCAATTTTATCGAGCAGGCCATTAACAAAAGAAGGAGACTCTTTGGTGCCGTACCGTTTGGCAATTTCGATCGCCTCATTCATTGTTACTCGCGCCGGGATATCGGGCAGGTAGCAGAGTTCATAGCAGGCAACGCGCAAAATTGTCAGGTCAACAGCAGTCATTCTTTCGAGTGACCAATTCTTCGCAGCTTCACTGATGCGCTGGTCAATAACTGGTCGATATTCAACAATACCCCGCACTAACTGTTCAGTAAACCTTTTGGAAGATTCTGGAATCGGCGTCTCCAGACTATCGAGCGGCTCACCCAGAGCATCATCGGCAAAACGAAAATTTTCCCAAAAGCGCTCAAGAAGTTCGCCTTGTCCCGTGTTGGTATCGTGCCGCAAGGCAAATAGGATCTTGAGAGCGCACTCGCGCCCGAGTCTACGATGTTGAATTTGCATTTTATTCGCTTATAGAGCCTTAAAAAGGTTGACCATCTCGATGGTACTCATGGCAGCCTCGCAGCCTTTGTTCCCCGCTTTGGTTCCCGCCCGCTCGATGGCCTGCTCGACACTATCAGTCGTCAAGACCCCAAAAGAGATCGGCACACCGGTATCAAGTGATACACTGGCAACCCCTTTGGTAACTTCTGAACTAACATATTCGAAGTGAGGTGTGCCACCACGGATAACTGCACCCAGACAGATCAAGGCATCATACTTGTCTGACCCTGCAAGTTTTTTAGCAATCAAAGGGATCTCGAACGCGCCGGGGACCTTGACTACCGTCAGGTCTGACTCTTTTGCCCCATGGCGCTTAAGGGTATCCAGTGCTCCTTCCAACAAACGGTCACAGATAAAACTATTAAAACGACTGACAACCAAAGCAAATTTAAAGCCCGCGGCGTCCAGGTTTCCTTCTACGACATTAGACATAAGAGACCTCCCCTTTCAGCAGGAAAGTAAGAATCAAAGATCAAGCATATGACCAAGCTTTTCACGTTTGGTCGTCAGATATTTCAGGTTGGAAGCCTGCGCAACTACTTCAATCGAGACCCGCTCACTGATCTCAATACCGTAGCCTTCAAGACCGACAATCTTTTTAGGATTATTGGTCATCAAGCGGAGCTTGGTAATACCAAGATCAGTTAGCATCTGGGCGCCAATACCATAATCACGCAAGTCGGCACCAAATCCAAGCTCCTCATTCGCCTCTACAGTATCGCGCCCCTGGTCCTGCAACGCATAAGCCTTGATCTTATTGATCAGGCCTATACCTCGCCCTTCCTGGCGCATATAAAGGATGACGCCAGCTCCTTCTTTTGCCACCTGCTGCATGGCCGCATGGAGTTGATCCGCGCAATCACAACGCTGCGAACCAAAAACATCACCGGTCAAACACTCGGAATGAACACGCACCAGTACCGGCTTGCTGGTGTCAATTTCACCCTTGATCAAAGCGATATTCTGAGTTTTATCAACCTCATTTTCATAAACAATTGCCCGGAAATCACCACCGTAAGTTGTCGGCAGAACCGTCTCTGCGGCACGGGTAACCAGAAGTTCTTTACGCATGCGGTAAGCGATTAGTTCCGCAATACTGATGATTTTCATGTCATGTTTCTGGGCAAAGACCTCAAGTTGCGGCATTCTGGCCATGGTGCCGTCGGCATTCATTATTTCGCAGATAACACCAGATGGTTTCAAGCCTGCCAGCCGTGCTAGGTCTACCGAACCTTCAGTTTGTCCAGTCCGAACCATCACTCCCCCCTTACGGGCGCGCAAAGGGAAGACATGTCCAGGACGGGCCAGATCGTAAGCAGTACTCTCATCAGCGAGAGCGGTCTTTATGGTTGTGGCTCGGTCAGCGGCTGAGATCCCTGTGGTCACGCCTTTTCGTGCTTCTATCGACACCGTGAAACCAGTTCCAAAAGAGGAACTGTTGTCTGTAACCATCATCGGCAGTTCTAGATAATCTGCACGTGCCTCGGTTAAGGACAAGCAAATCAGGCCGCGGCCTTCGGTCGCCATGAAATTTATTGCTTCTGGGGTCACCAATTCGGCAGCCATGGTCAGATCGCCTTCATTCTCACGATCTTCATCGTCGACCAGAATAACCATTTTTCCGGCACGTATATCTTCTAGTGCTGCTTCAATCTTTGCAATCGGCATATCTTTGCTTCTTTCTTTCTTAAATTCTGGGTAATACCACCAGTAGATCCGGCGCTAGCAGGGGCGAATCATGTCACATAAAGCCGTTCTTGGCAAGAAACTCAAGGGAGATCCCCGTCTCATTTCTTGCTGTTTCTGAACCCGGATTGGCCAAGCGTTCGACGTATCGCGCGAGGATATCGGATTCAAGATTAACCGACCCTCCAACTTGCATATTCTTTAGAGTTGTCATCTCTAGAGTATGTGGAATAATCATGACAAAAAAACTGCCTTCCGTAACCTGATTGACGGTCAGACTGATCCCATCGATGGTAATCGAACCCTTAGGTGCTATATAGCGTGAAATTTCTGCGGGCAAACTGAACTCAAGACGCTGTGCCTCCCCCTCACTGATTCTGGACTGTAACTGCCCTATCGCATCGACATGACCACTTACGATATGGCCACCAAGGCGATCACAGAGGCGCAGGGCTCGCTCAAGGTTCACCAATGACCCAGAGCGCAGCTTTCCCAGAGTTGACACCTCAAGCGTCTCTGAGGAGACATCCGCGGTAAAGCTGCTTCGATCCCAACTTGTCAGGGTCAGACAAACGCCATTAACAGCAATACTTTCGCCTAGCTTAAGATCTGATTGTGCAAGAAGGCTGTTAATTCGCAAGCGGCAGAGATTACCACTGCGTTCAAGGTTAACTACCTTGCCGGTGGTTTCTATTAATCCGGTAAACATCTTTTCACCTCAGCAGTCAGTAACAAATCATCTCCAACCTTCTCTACATTCAGACCTTCAAGCGACAGTGCATCCTTCATCAAACTACAGCCTTTTCCAGCAAAAAGACCAGACAAGCCGGCACCACCAAGCAGCTTAGGAGCGATATAGACCTGCAAACGATTGATCAGTCCAGCCTTCAGCGCAGCTGCCGCCAAAGTTCGCCCGCCTTCAAGTAACAAGGACTGGATATTCATGCGACCTAATTCACGCCAGAGATCAGGAAGAGACACCTTACCGCTCACCTCAGGTAGAACAAGGATTTCACATCCGGCTTTATGCAGATCAGTCACGATGTCGGCCGGAGCCTGTTTTGTGGTTGCAATCAGAGTCTTAGCCAAGGAGCTTTGGCGTACCACTTGACTCCCAAGCGGAATACGCAGGCGACTATCAACTACGACTCGCAACGGATCACGACCAACATGTGGTAAACGCGTCGTCAACTGTGGATCATCAGCAAAGATCGTCTCTACCCCAACCATGATTGCATCGACCTGATCGCGCAGAATATGAACCCGCTGACGACTCTCTGCGCCAGAAACCCAACGTGAATCTCCAGTGTGTGTGGCAAGCTGACCATCAAAAGTCATTGCGGCCTTATACACAGTGTATGGCATTTTGTGCTTGATATGCCATGCGAAAGGAGTAATCAACTCCAAGCACTCTGCTTCACATAGCCCGACCTGCACTTCTATTCCGGCAGCCTGAAGACGTTTGATCCCTTCCCCTGCGACCAAAGGGTTGGGATCGATCGTTCCAACAAAAACCCTCTTTATCCCTGCCGCAGCCAGAGCATCAGCGCAGGGCCCGGTCTGACCCTGATGAGAACAGGGTTCAAGAGTTACATAGATATCTGCTCCTCTAGCGAGACCAGATGCTTGTTGCAGGGCAAAAATTTCTGCATGAGGCTCACCTGATTTAGGGTGAAAGCCTTCACCAACGACCTGACCATCACGCACAATAACGGCGCCGACAGCGGGGTTCGGCGAGGTTCGACCCAAAGCTGTGCGAGCCAGATCCAGTGCCTGCAGCATATAGCTAGTGGGTACGCTCATATTAGGCAGCCCTCAGCTTCAAATGCATACAGCCGGGACACACACTGCATCCCGGCTGATTTATTGTATAACCTGTCAGGCAACGGTCTATTGTCCCGGCTTGCCAAGCAAATCCTTAAGTTCCAGCATAAATTCATTAATATCTTTGAACTGCCGATAAACAGATGCAAAACGGACATAGGCAACCTCATCAACCTGTTGCAGCGACTTCATCACCTCTTCACCGACAACACTGGCATTGATCTCTTTTTCACCCGCTTCCTGAAAATAACGTTCAAGTCGATCGACCATACTTTCTATCTGCTCAACCGACACCGGACGTTTTTCACAGGCTCGCTGCATCCCTGAAATAATCTTTGAGCGATCAAAGGCCTCACGCCGACCATCTTTCTTGATGACCCAGGGGAGCATCTCTTCAACCCGCTCATATGTGGTGAAGCGTCGTCCGCATTCAGGACATTCACGCCTGCGGCGGACGTTATTACCTTCTTTGCCGAGACGAGAATCGACCACCCGGGTATCGTCATGGCTGCAGAATGGGCAGTTCATTCAGATTCTCCTTCAAACAAAATTGCATCAATACCGGCCTCACTGAGCATTTCACATGCCAGATCATCCGGATAGCCACGACCATAAACAATATTCTGCACGCCAGCGTTGATCAACATTTTACTACAGATGCTGCAAGGAGAATCTGTACAGTACAGGGTCGCACCGTCAATGTTGACCCCATGCCGAGCCGCTTGAATGATTGCATTTTGTTCGGCATGAAGACCACGGCACAACTCATGTCGCTCACCTGAAGGAACCTTGAGTTGTTCACGCAGACACCCCGTCACATCACAATGAGTGATTCCGCTTGGAACCCCATTATAACCTGTGGCAAGGATGTTCTTTTCCTTGACCAACAGCGCGCCGACCTGGCGACGCATACAGGTCGATCGAGTCGCCACCAGTTTAGAGATCTGCATGAAATATTGATTCCAGCCCGGCCGTTTCATGTATCTACCTGATCCGATGTGCGTAGAGCGGAAAACGGAGACAAAGTTCCTTGACCTCTGAGCGGATTCCCGCAAGAGCCTGTTCGTCATCGATGGCGTTCAGTGCTCTGTCTATCCAAGCTGCGACCTGTACCATTTCGGCCTCTTTGAGCCCACGTGTCGTGGTCGCTGGAGTCCCAATCCGTACACCACTGGTGACAAATGGGGAGCGTGTGTCGAAAGGAACCGCATTTTTGTTAACTGTCAAACCAGCGGCTTCCAAGGTTGCTTCAGCAACCTTACCGGTAATATCGGTTCCGGTGAAGTCGAGCAACATCAGGTGATTATCGGTCCCACCGGAGACCAGGTTGTAACCACGTTTAACCAGCTCGGCGGCAAGAGTCTTAGCATTTACCACAACCTGTGCAGTATACTCCTTGAACTCCGGGCTCAAAGCTTCCTTAAACGCGACAGCCTTGGCAGCAATAACATGCATCAGCGGGCCACCCTGGATTCCCGGGAAGATGTTGCTGTTCAATTTCTTGGCCCATTCCTCGGTACAGAGGATCATCCCGCCACGTGGCCCGCGTAAAGTTTTGTGAGTCGTTGTGGTAACAAATTCAGCATAAGGGACCGGATTCGGGTGCTGTCCACCCGCAACAAGACCGGCAATATGTGCCATATCAACCATCACAACAGCACCGACCTCATCAGCAATCCGACGGAAGGCAACAAAATCGATCGTTCGGGTATAAGCGCTTGCCCCGACCACGATCAGTTTCGGTTGATGCTCACGTGCCAACTTCTCAACTTCTTCGTAGTCGATAGTGCCGGTCTCTTCCTTAACACCGTAAGCGACGATATTATAAAGTTTTCCAGAAAAGTTGACCGGTGAACCATGAGTCAGATGACCGCCATGAGCCAGATTCATACCGAGAACGGTATCTCCCGGTTTACAAACGGCCATATAGACCGCCATGTTCGCCTGAGACCCTGAGTGGGCCTGAACATTGACATGTTCAGCACCAAAAAGTTCTTTGGCACGGTCGATGGCAAGCTGCTCAGCCTTGTCAACAACTTCACAACCACCATAATAACGCTTACCGGGGTAACCTTCAGCATATTTGTTAGTCAGTACTGAACCTTGAGCCTCAAGGACAGCTTCACTGACGAAGTTTTCCGAGGCGATAAATTCAAGATTATATTCCTGACGGGCGGTCTCTTCTGCGATTGTTGCGGCGATTTCGGGATCAAACGCGGCAAGGGATTTTTCAATCATGCTTAAGTCTCCGGCATTTTTTGTTTAGAATAGATACGGGGCGGACAGCGCCGCCCCGTAAGGAACAAATATTTATTTATTTCGATCTGCTTCGATCAGGTGAATCTTGTCGAGCCGACTCTGGTGGCGCCCGCTTTCAAAGGCACTATCAAGCCAGACTTCAACCAAATCACAGCCCATGTCGACACTCAGCACACGACCGCCCAAGACCAACACATTGGCGTTGTTGTGTTCCTTGGCCATCCGTGCGGTGAAAGGATCATGAACCAATGCCGCCCGGATACCATCGACCTTATTGGCCGCAATAGACATCCCGATACCAGTGCCGCAAATCAGAATGCCAGCATCAAAGTCTCCACTGGCAACAGCAGTTGCGACCTTGAATCCAAAATCAGGGTAATCGACTGAACTTTCATCAGACGGCCCCAAATCGGCATACTCAAGCGCACGTCGTTGCAACAAATCACAGATGGCCTGCTTCAGCTCAAGACCACCATGATCACTTCCGACTGCAATCATCATTAACCTCAAATCTTACGGAATGCCAGGGTCGCATTTGTGCCACCAAAACCGAATGAATTCGACATCGCGACATTGATCGACGCCTCACGTGCCTTATTCGGGACATAATCGAGATCGCAATCTGGATCTGATTCATTCTGATTTATAGTTGGGGGCGACATGCCACGGTCAATAGCTAATGCACAGATAGCTGCCTCAATACCGCCAGCAGCTCCCAGTCCGTGGCCTGTCATGCTCTTGATAGAGTTCACCATAACCTTCTTGGCGTGATCGCCAAGAACGGATTTAATGGCCATAGTTTCATAGAGGTCATTAAAGTGAGTTGAGGTCCCATGAGCGTTGATATAATCAACCTCTTCCGGGTTGATCTTGCCATTCTTGAGTGCCATGCTGATGCAGCGTGCTGCTCCTTCTCCCCGGCGGCCGGTTGGGTGAGGTGAAAAGCGTCTGCGCTAGCGCCATAACCAACAATCTCACAGTAAATCTTGGCACCGCGAGCTTTAGCCTGCTCATACTCTTCAAGAATCAGAATACCAGCCCCTTCACCCATAACAAAACCATCACGCCCTTTGTCAAAGGGACGACTAGCACCCTGCGGATCGTCGTTGCGGGTCGAAAGAGCCTTCATGACGTTGAAACCACCAATCGCTAATTCGGTAATCGTAGACTCGGTACCGCCAGCAAACATCGCATCTGCGTCGCCGCGCGCAATAGTATGATAAGCGTCGCCAATAGAATGGGTACCGGTCGCGCATGCTGATACGGAGGCAATATTCGGTCCTTTGGCTCCAAAACGGATCGAAATGTGGCCTGGGGCCAAGTTAATAATCAGCATCGGGATAAAGAATGGTGAAATCTTTTTATAGCTGCGTTCAACTAGCGCCGAATGATATTTTTCGATGGTCGGCAGACCACCAAGTCCAGAGCCGACAATCACACCGACGCGTTCAGCATTGGCATCAGTAATCTCAAGCCCTGAGTCCTCCAGGGCTTCCTGGCTGGCCGCCAGACCATATTGGATAAAGAGATCCATCTTCTTGATCTCTTTTTTCTCAATATAGTCCTCGGCAACAAAATCCGTAACCTCAGCAGCAATCTGGGTAGGTAGGTTTGAGGCGTCAAATCGGGTTATTCTGTCGATGCCAGAACGTCCATTGATCAGGGCATCCCATGTCTTCTCTACACCGGTCCCCAGGGGAGAAACGATCCCGACACCGGTCACCACAACTCTACGCATGCGACTCTCTTTTCCTTTAAATTGGGAGGCTGAAGATTTCCACATTCAACCATATTCAAGGCACGATACTAACGTGCTAATGAACCCGGGAGCAGAACTATCTGCTCCCGGGTTCAACTGATCAAGAAGACTTGTT
This sequence comes from Deltaproteobacteria bacterium, assembly GCA_024279255.1. Classification (GTDB taxonomy): domain Bacteria; phylum Desulfobacterota; class Desulfuromonadia; order Desulfuromonadales; family Geopsychrobacteraceae; genus Geopsychrobacter. Next base: position 11,762 of record JAJRRT010000052.1, read on the forward strand.
GATATAATCAACAGCGTCCTGAACCTTTTGGATTTTCTCAGCATCCTCATCGGAGATTTCGATATCAAACTCCTCTTCGAGTGCCATGACCAGCTCGACGGTATCCAAAGAATCAGCACCCAGATCATCCATAAATGCGGCCTGGTTTGTTACTTGATCCTCATCAACACCAAGTTGCTCAGCAACAATTTGCTTTACACGTTCCTCAATAGAAGCCATTTGCTTTCCTCCTGTTTTGTTGGGACCCTGAAAAGGTCAGATAGATAAGGTTTGATCTACGATTGATCAGTTTCACATATAC
>JAJRRT010000053.1 GCA_024279255.1 Deltaproteobacteria bacterium
GAAGAAATTCGACACAGAGTTTCCGCTCTATGCGCAGCCGGTCAGTCCGATGGATCGGGATCAGATTGTGCGATCTCTCGATCTAGGGGTGCGCTCCATCAATGGTCTTTTGACCTGTGGGCAAGGTCAGCGGATGGGGATCATGGCCGGTTCGGGAGTCGGCAAGAGCGTGTTACTCGGCATGATGGCCAAGCACACGCGCGCCGATGTCAATGTTATTGCTCTGATCGGTGAGCGGGGCCGAGAAGTCCGAGAATTTATCGAGCGAGACCTGGGTGCCGAAGGGCTGGCGCGTTCGGTGGTTGTGGCAGCAACCTCGGACCAATCTCCCCTGCAACGGATGCGTGGGGCTTTTGTCGCGACAACCATTGCCGAGTATTTCTGTTCACAGGGCAAGAATGTATTGCTCTTGATGGACTCTGTTACACGCTTCGCCATGGCGATGCGTGAGGTCGGCCTGGCGATCGGCGAACCGCCGACCACAAAAGGTTACACTCCGAGCGTGTTCGCCACTCTACCAAAATTACTTGAGCGTGCCGGATCCTTCAGCGGCAAGGGGACTATTACCGGCCTCTACACGGTCCTGGTCGAGGGGGACGATATGAATGAACCGATTGCCGATTCGGTGCGTTCGATCCTCGATGGTCACATTGTTCTGTCACGTGACCTGGCAGCTCGCAACCACTATCCCTGTATCGATATCCTCAATTCCGCCAGTCGGGTCATGCGCGACATCGTCAGCTCCGATCACCAGGAGATGGCGGGAAATATCCGTGAAATACTCGCCACCTATCGCGAAGCTGAGGACCTGATCAATATTGGCGCCTATGTTGCCGGTAGTAACCCGAAAATAGATTATGCGATTTCACGGATCGAGGTCATCACCGATTTTTTGCGCCAGGGAATGAACGAAGCATTGACCCTTGAGGAGACTCTCGCTGAGATGGAACTGCTCGCTCATGACCGACGGGGCTAGAGCGTTCATGGAGATATTGAAAATAAATGGCTGAAAAATTCAAGCTGCAGGCTGTCCTCAGATTTCGCAAGACTCTGGAAGAGCAAGCTCAGCAAAGAGTGGCTGAACTCCTGAGTGCTGAAGCAGGGCTTAAGGCAAGGCAGGGAGAAGTTAACAGTCATCTCGATAAACTATCCGGGCAGTTGTTGCAGAAGCAGCAGCAGGGCCTGTCGATACTCGAATTCCGACTTTATGAAGATCAGATTGATCATCATCGTCAGCAAAGTGAACAGTTGCAGAAGCAACTCAAGGAAATGGCGCAACTACTCAACGAAAGCCGTCAGGAATTGCAGGTTGCTGCGCGGGAATGCAAGATTATTGAAAAGCTCAAGGAGAAACAGTTGGCAGAGTACCTGCGCGAACTTGATCGAAAAGAGCGGATAATGCTCGACGAGATCAGTCTGCGGCAGAAGGGAGATAGAGAATGAAAATACTGCAATTTATCATAGTTGTTCTGTTGCTGAGTGCGACACTGGCTGGTGCTGCTGCAAAGACGGAGGCGCCACCTGCCTCTGTCGAGGAGCGGAGAATTCGCTCAGCAATTGAAGAACAGTATAACCGACTACAAAAAGAAGGAGATCAACTCAAAGTCGAGCAAATGGAGCTAAAGACCTTGAAGCAAGAGGTCGATAAGAAACTCGTTCAGATGCAGAGCTTGAGGCAGGAACTCAGCCGTTTGCTGAATCGGAAGCAGGCTGAAGAGGGCAAGCGAGTTACCGAGTTGAGCAAGATCTATGAAAAGATGAGTTCGGTAAAGGCGGCTGACTTGATTAAAAGTTTGAAACCGAAGTTGGCGATCGAACTGCTCGCAGCAATGAACAAGAAAAATGCAGGGAAGATACTTGACAACCTTGATCGAAAAACAGCGACAAAACTGAGTACCGGGTTTACCGAGTTCTCGGTTGGTCAAACCCCGAGTTATTAAAAGGTGGGGGAATAAAATTATTTACGAAAGGAGGTGAAATCTTATGCAGGGAATGATGATTCAGGATTTTCAACCAGCACCTAAAAGTGTCGGAACTTCCGTTGCAACAGGGACACAAGAGTCGTCGGAGCAGCCGTTCGGCGAAGTGTTGGGTGCCGAAACCGGTAAGACTGCTGAGTCGGTTAAAGATAATATGACAACTGAACCGGTAGAAACATTACAGACCAAGGGCTCTGAGGTGGAGGCCGCACCTTTCTTTATGGCAGCTCTCTTTGATCAGAGTGCAGCTTATGTCAACCCTTCGGAAAATGCCGATCTGATCGCTGCTGCTGAGCGGACTCAAGAGCTGATTGGTGGCTGGATACAGTCTGAACAAGAAGGTGAAGACTGGGTTGAAGAGGTCATGACTGCAGCACTGGATGTCCTTGGTCAGGCGACGGAGGTGTCCGGTCCGGTAGTAGAGGAAGGGACTGAAACACCACCATTGGTCTTGAGCGATACTGAAGTTATTGAGTTGCGGGAATTGATGGCAGTCATGATGCAAAACGGCCTTGTCCAAGACGCTCTTCAGGGTCACCCGATGATTGCTGAAATTCAGAAACAACTTGAGCTGGTTCAACCCGTTGCATCAGTGACCGGTGGGAAGATCAGTGAACTCGAAGGAGTTCCACAGGTCTCTTCAAATCTCTCTCTTGCTGTTGCGGGAGAAGCTGATCCGGAAAATCTACAAACTGGAACCACAATGCAGCCTCCGATTGCCGCAGGGTTGCAAGAGAATCAGATCGCCAAAATACTTAGTCCCCGTCAGCAACAACTGGCGAGTAAAGCATCGGGAGAAGTTGCTCCGATGGTTATGGGTGAAGGCGAAGTGATAAGCGATGTCGACAGTGATTTTTTACTTGAAACTGCTAAGCCAGACGTATCGTCCTTCATCAAAGATATTCAATTGCAGCAGAGTGCTCAGATTGGCAGCACAACTCATCGAGTTGTCCCAGAGGCTGGAATTGTGGCGCCTAAAGTCATGCAATTGCCATCAGGGCAGCAGATGGTTGAGAGCCAACTGGTTGATCAAGTGGTAACTCATCTGGCAGGAAGTGTTGACGGTGAGAGTGGGCGAATGCGTTTGCGTTTGCATCCTGCCGAACTCGGTTCGGTGCGACTTGATCTGATTGTCGACGGAGACAGGTTACGCGCTCATCTTCAGACTCAAACGCAGCAGGTTCAAGAGGTACTTGATCGCCATCTACCGCAGTTACGAGAGGCGTTACAGCAGCAGGGACTGAAGATCGATGAGTTTAGAGTCGATGTGCAAACCGATCAAGATCGGGCTGCCGAACAGGGCTTTGCGTCAAAGCAGCAGCACGAAGATCTCTCTGAGGAAAGTTCATGGCGGGAGAACGACTTGCAACAGGCAGAGGTTAATATTCCACTTCAACAACTAATGCAAAATGCAGATGGCGGAATCAGTCTGCGGGTTTAGCCAGGGAGAACCTAATGTCATCAATTAGTAGTGTGAGTGACACCTCCAGTCCCTTTGCACCAGCAGGGACTCAAGATACAGCACTTGGCAAGGATGATTTTTTAACCTTGTTGGTCGCTCAGTTGCAGAACCAGGATCCTCTTAATCCCGCGGATGCTACCGAGTTTACATCGCAGTTAGCGCAGTTCAGCCAGCTTGAGCAACTGAGTAACATTAGTGAGAAACTCGATTCTTTCTCGTCGATGGCGGGTCAGGTTGAGCGTCAGTCGGCACTTGGGCTGATTGGAGACGAAGTGGTGGTTCAGGCCTCCGAATTTGAAGTTAATGGCGGGAGCCAAACTCTCGGCTATCGGCTTGATGCCCCTGCTGATCAGGTGAACCTCTACGTCCTCGATCAGACTGGTTACAATGTTGCAACTCTTCCAAGTATCGGCACTGATCCTGGTGAATATTTTATCGATTGGGACGGCATCGGTGATAATGGTCAGCCTGTCGCACCTGGAACCTACAGTCTGGTGGCACGGGCATTGGACGAAGATGAAAAGGTCGTCGATACAACAAGTCTCATCCGCAGTCTCGTTACCGGGATTGAACTTGGAGATGCTGAAACCAGCATATCCACGGCAGCCGGAACCTTCAGTATGACCAAGGTTGAAAAGGTTGGACTCACGCCATGAGCGATCGATTGACGATCATTCCTCAGCCGATTGGCTCCGCAGGGCAGGTTCGACGAAAGCCCGCGGTTCAAAACGGTGATTCCGGCCAGTTTGACCAGTTGCTGCAGAAGGCTCAACAGCAGTCGCAAGTTAAATTCTCCGGACATGCTTTAAGCCGCATGGAATCTCGTGGGATCGATTTCAATCAAAGTCAACTCGAGCGGCTGCAGCAAGCTGTAGTTCAGGTTGATGCCAAGGGCGGCCGGGATTCGCTGGTCATACTTGATGACACCGCACTGGTCGTCAGTATCAAAAACGATACAGTGGTCACTGTTGTTGACCGCGAACAATTGAAGAACAACGTCTTTACTAATATTGATAGCGCAGTTATAGCCTAGCCGAACCGGTCCTCATAGAGGAGGTTCGCGGGGTACCGACCGATAGAGGTACCCTCCGACAAGGAGCAACACCATGGGAGTTTCCAGTTCATTGTTCAGTGGCGTCAGTGGTCTCAATGCCAACGGTAATGCCATGAGCGTTATCGGTAATAATATTGCCAATTCCAATACCATCGGCTTCAAAGCGAGCCGTACGGTCTTTGGCGACCTGCTCTCCAGCCAGGTCTCCGGCTCGGGCGGAACCTCACAGGTTGGCCGCGGGGTTGGCCTCTCGGTTGTCGACAATATCTTCAGCCAGGGCACTTTCGAGAATACCGAATTGAATACCGATCTTGCGGTTGAGGGCCCAGGTTTCTTTATCGTCAGTGATCCGTCGACCGGGAACGTCACCAATAATTACACCCGTGCAGGATCATTCCGCTTCGACGGCGATGGTTACTTAGTGAACCCGGAAGGCTATAACCTGATGGGCTATGAATTGGATCTTGCCGGCAACACCTTTGGTGACCTGACCCCGGTCAGGGCTAACACTCAATCATTTACGGCGGCCGGACCGACTGGCAATGTCACTTTTAACACTAACCTTGATTCTGATTCGGCGGCAATGGCACCAGGCGCTTTCGATGTGACTGACCCGACCGGCACCTCGCATTACGCCACTTCAATCCGTTTGTTTGACAGCCTTGGCAGTACCCATCTCATGTCGAATTATTTTACTAAGGTTGGCAACAATACCTGGGAGTGGAATTCCGTCGTAGACGGTGGTGAGGTTACTGGTGGTACTGCTGGAACCTTAGAGATCATAGGCAGCGGCACTCTCGGTTTTAGTGCTAGTGGCACTTTGATTCAAAGTAACGGAACTAATCTTTATGATGCTGCGGGTGATCTTATTGTTCCCACTCCCGCAGCTGCCGTCCCGCAAACAACCGCAGGTAGCTTGGATTGGACCAACGGTGCAGTCACAACCCAGCAGGTGGTTTTTGATATGCAGACTACCCAGTATGCCAGTCCTTCGGTGGTGGTCTCTCAGGAGCAGGATGGTTTCGGAACCGGGTCCTTGGTTAAATTGAATATTGATGAAGACGGCAACGTGGTCGGGAACTTCTCTAATGGTCAGCCGCGCGAGTTGATGCGCCTAGCCCTGGCAAAATTCACCAATCCAGGCGCCATGGATAAAATTGGCAGTAATATGTGGGCGGTCAGTACTAATTCTGGCCCAGCAGTTGTCGGAACTGTTGGTTCGGGAGTTGGCAATATCTTTACCAACGCCCTTGAGCAGTCTAACGTTGACCTTGCTCAGGAATTTGTCAAGATGATCACGACCCAGCGTGGCTTCTCGGCCAATTCAAAGACCATTACAACGACAGATGAAATGCTTGCCGAGGTTATCAATTTGAAGCGTTAATTATTTTCGGTCAAAATCATGACAATTTAATGAACCGCCCTCTTGTTGGGGCGGTTTTTTTTTGGGAAAGACAAAAAAAGTCCAAGGCATGTCAGCTAACAGTCTGTAATCAATAAAGAAAAATACAAACATTGAGATTTTTTAAAAATGGCACATTCCCTGCTAATTGGTAGGGTACTGACAAGTCCGAGGTGGATGAATTGAGGTCTGATGCTCAGACCGCCACCGTTAACCACAATGGGGATTGTTCATGGATTTAGCTACTCTACTGGGCCTGATCGGCTGCTTTGGGCTGTTGGTTGGTGCCATTCTTCAGGGCAGTTCACTGTTGATTTTTCTTGACGTGCCCTCGACTCTGATCGTGATTGGCGGCACCTTTGGTGTCACTATGGTCGCCTATCCTTTTGGCGATATTATTGGTGCTATCAGTGTCGCGCGCAAAGCCTTCTTTGTTAAAAATTATTCCCCTCAAGATACGATAGAAAAGTTGATTACCTACGCGGGAAAGGCTCGTAAGGAGGGGATTCTCAGTCTACAGTCAGTGATGAATGAGATTGATGATGATTTCTTTATCAAAGGGTTGCAGATGGCAGTTGATGGCCAGGAACCTGAGGCTCTCAAAGAGATGCTTGAGATGGAGATTGAATACATCATGGAACGGCACGACAAGGGGGCTGAAATTTTTACCGCTATTGGTGGCTTTGCTCCGGCAATGGGAATGATCGGCACCCTGATCGGACTGGTTCAGATGTTGCAAACTATGAGTGATCCTTCCTCAATCGGGCCAGCGATGGCGGTTGCTCTTTTAACGACCTTTTATGGTGCCATTCTGGCCAATATTATTTGTTTGCCAATTGCCGCAAAGCTTAAGCTGCGTTCGAGCAATGAGGTGCTGGTTAAAACTCTGATTGCCGAGGGGATGAAGGCTATTCTGGGTGGCGAGAATCCACGTCTGATGGAACAACGGCTTCACTCTTTTGTTTCGCCCGGCGAGCGTCAAAGCAACTTCGGATAGGAACTGTAAACTGTGGCAAAGAAAGCTAAAAAACCACCTGTAGGCGCACCGCTGTGGATTGTCACTTACAGTGACATGGTGACTTTACTTCTGACTTTTTTTGTTCTTTTGATGTCGATGGCGTCGATGGATAAGGTGAAATTCAGCCAGGCCAGCGATTCACTGGCCGGTGCATTCGGGGTTCTCGCGAGCAGCAGTACAACAAGTGTAACAACCCCACGAATTGTGACCTATGCACCGATTGATGACGACATGGTGACGCGGGTTTATCGTCGCTTACGTTCCAAGATCCATGAGTTGAAGATTGAGAAAGATATCACCCTGGTCAAGGATCGCGGAGCCGTCATTCTGCGTGTCGATGATACCGTCCTGTTTGAACCAGGCGAGCGCAATGTCACCACGGCTGCCTACCCGATACTGCAGAAGGTCGCCGAGCTTGTGCGCCCTCTGCCATTTAACATGAAGGTCGAGGGACATACCGATAATCGAGGGGATGAATTGGTCAACTGGGACATTTCGGTGGCCCGTGCGGTGTCCGTATTGCGTTATCTGGCAAGTCAGAAATTACTGCCTCTCAATCGTCTGGCTGCTTCCGGCTATGGTTCACAAAAGCCACTGTTTCCTAATGACAGTGATGCCGAACGAGCATTGAACCGGCGTGTCGAGTTTGTACTAGAAAGCCAAGGCGGCCCTAACGATGAACTGCCATACCTGATTGATGCAAGTGAACAGGCACCCTTTTAGGCTTTTGAACAGTGACTTTATAACCGAAAATCGACAGATATAAAGGATGAATCATGGCAAAAAAAGATGCAGCTGAAGCTCCGGAAGAGGGTGGTTCCAAGAAGAAGTTGATAATCATTATTGCTGCAGTTGTTTTGCTGGCGATCATCGGGGGTGGAGCGGCCTTTTTTCTCATGGGTGACAAGGCAGAGAAGCCCGATCCTGAGGCAGAGGCGGCAGCGATGGCAGCCAATGCCAAGATGGTCGGCCCGATGGTGTCGATTGATACTTTTATTGTCAATATCTTGGATGATGACGAGAATCGTTATCTAAAAGCGGCGATCACACTGGAGGTTGATGTTCCGACAACCGCAGATGAAATCAATTCCCGATTGCCGCAACTTCAGGATGCTATCTTGCTGTTAATTGGCAACAAAGCCTTTAGTGAACTGCGTGATATGCAGGGGAAAATGCAACTTCGAGCCGAACTTCTCAACCGGATCAATGAGATTCTCAGCAAAGGTAAAGTCAAGCGCATCTATTTCACCGACTTTGTCGTTCAGTAGAGAGTGCCTGTGGAACGAATACTCAGTAAAGAAGAAATTGCCGACCTGCTCTCTGCGGTGCAGCATGGCGAGGTTGAAATTGAAACC
>JAJRRT010000054.1 GCA_024279255.1 Deltaproteobacteria bacterium
ACCATTCAAGCCCATAAATTCAGCAAATCAGCGGTAGCCAAAATTGAGGCTGCTGGTGGTAAAGTTGAGGTGATCTAACGTGTGGAATACGCTGCAGAATATCATCGCCATTCCTGAACTGCGGCGCCGCATCCTCTTTACTTTGGGGATGCTTGCGGTTTACCGCATCGGTTGTCATGTGCCAACTCCAGGCATTGACTCTCAGGTCCTTGCTAAGTTTTTTGAGGGCACTGAAGGCACGTTGCTGGGGATGGTTAGTGCTTTTACTGGTGGTGCTTTGGAGCGGATGACCGTTTTTGCTCTTGGGATTATGCCGTACATCAGCGCTTCGATCATTCTGCAACTACTCACAGTTGTTTTTGAGCCGATTGAGAAGCTCTCGAAAGAGGGTGAGCAGGGCAAGCGTAAAATTACACAATATACACGTTACGGCACCATTGTATTGGCAGTTATTCAGGGTGCCGGTATTGCTGTTGGCTTGCAGACCATGACAGGTCCTGCGGGTGAATTGGTTGTTACCAACCCAGGGACTGGCTTCATCCTGATGACGATTGTTACTCTGACCGCCGGGACTGCTTTTATCATGTGGTTGGGCGAGCAGGTTACAGAGCGTGGCATTGGTAATGGTATTTCCCTGATTATATTTGCGGGAATCGTTGCTGGCACTCCTTCTGCGATTGTTAATTCACTCAGACTTCTTGATACTGGTGCGATCACACCGACTATCATGCTCTTCATTCTTCTGCTGATGGTTGCTGTTGTCGCTGCTATCGTTTTCATGGAGCGTGCTCAGCGCCGTGTGCCGATTCACTATGCAAAGCGTGTTGTTGGTATGCGCAATATGGGCGGGCAGGCGAGTCACCTTCCTCTGAAAATCAACATGAGTGGTGTTATTCCGCCGATCTTTGCCAGTTCAATCATCATGTTTCCTGCAACAGTGGCTAACTTGATAGACGTTCCTTGGGTCCAGTCGGTCGCTGCGGTGATGACGCCTGGACACTGGATCTATAACCTTTTTTATGTTGCATTTATTGTCTTCTTTTGCTACTTCTACACGGCTGTGACCTTCAACCCGGTCAATGTGGCTGAAAACGTCAAGAATCAGGGTGGTTTTATCCCTGGAATTCGACCAGGCAAAGAGACGGCTGATTTTCTAGATACAGTGCTGGGTCGTCTGACATTTGTAGGTGCGGCATATATATCGGTGGTTTGTGTGTTGCCGACATTTATGATTAGCAAGTTTAATGTTCCCTTCTTTTTTGGCGGAACATCACTGTTGATCGTTGTTGGTGTCGGAATGGATACGGCATCTCAGATTGAGGCACATCTGATTTCTCGATCCTATGAAGGTTTTATGAAGGGTGTGTCGCTCAAGGGGCGTCACGGCTGATAAGGATCTTTGACGATGAAATTGATTTTGCTCGGCCCTCCGGGAGCTGGTAAGGGGACTCAGGCTGCTCAGATTGTTAAGAGTTTTGCTATCCCGCAAATCTCGACCGGCGATATGTTGCGCGCTGCTGTGTGCGAACAGACGCCGATGGGTATTAAGGCAAAAGAAGCAATGGACGCGGGCGCTCTGGTTACCGATGAAGTTGTTATTGGAATCGTAAGCGAACGACTTCAGCAGGCTGATTGCGATAAAGGCTTCATCCTGGATGGCTTTCCTCGCACACTACCTCAAGCTGACGCCCTGAAGCTGACCTTGTCAGCTTTGGCTAAAGATTTGGATGTCGTAGTTTCCCTTCAGGTTGAAACAGATGCCCTTGTTGAACGCCTGACAGGTCGCCGTGCTTGTCGTGACTGCTCTCGCGGTTACCATGTGCGCTTTGATCCACCTGCCGATAGCTTGATCTGTGATGCTTGCGGCGGTGAACTATTTCAGCGTGATGATGACAAGGAAGAGACCATTCGGAATAGGATGGATGTCTATCACCAGCAGACGGCACCATTGGAAGACTACTATCGACAAGCAGGGTTGTTGAAGGTCGTTGATGGTATGGCACCTATTGCCGAGGTACAGCAGCAAGTATTTGGCATTTTAAGGGCGATCTAAGGTGATCGTGGTCAAGTCTTCAGCTGAGTTGGAACGTATGCGTTGTTCCGGCAGGATGGTTGCTGAGGTATTGCAACTGTTGCGTGAGAAAATAGCTCCAGGTGTTACGACCCTAGAGTTGGATCGTTTTGCAGAGAATAAATGTAAAAAGTGGAAAGCTAAACCAGCTTTTAAGGGTTATGGTGGTTTTCCATATACAATCTGTGCGTCGCCTAATGATCGGGTTGTGCATGGATTTCCGAACTCTGAACCATTGTTGGACGGAGACATTATAAGCATAGACTTTGGTCTGATTTATGATGGTTTCTTTGGGGATTCGGCGGTAACTATAGCGGTTGGCGAGGTTGATCCTAAGACTCGCAAGCTGCTCGATGTAACCAGACAGTCACTTGAAGATGGGATTGCTGCTGCGCTAGTTGGTGCACGCCTGTCGGATATATCTCAGGCAGTTCAGGTATGTGCTGAAGCCCATGGGTACGGCGTTGTTCGTGAATTTGTTGGTCACGGTATCGGGCGTGCGCTGCACGAAGATCCGCAAATACCTAATTACGGTACGGCGGGAAACGGTCCACAGCTCAAGCCAGGAATGACTCTGGCTATTGAACCAATGATTAATGCAGGAACTCCAGCTGTCAAAGTTCTGGAAGATGGCTGGACCGCTGTGACTCTTGATGGTGGTATGTCTGCTCACTTTGAGCATACTATAGCTGTAACTGAGGGTGGCCCGGAGATATTGACAAAACTTTAGATGAACCTCCATTGCTGCTTTTAGCAGGCGATGGTTCAAGTAACATGATTAAGGAAAAGGATCTCAGGATGAAGGTTAGATCTTCAGTAAAGAAAATCTGTGACAAGTGCAAGGTTGTTAAGCGAAAAGGGGTCGTGCGGATCATCTGCGAGAATCCCAAGCATAAGCAAAGACAGGGATAGACCCTAGGAGGACAGGACATTGGCACGTATTGCTGGAGTCGATTTACCACGCAACAAACGCATTGAAGTAGC
>JAJRRT010000055.1 GCA_024279255.1 Deltaproteobacteria bacterium
CAAAACACTTAAAGAACATGTCTACGATGTGATGGACTCTTGAAATATATCCCTGTTGTCAAACCAACTTTGATAATGTCAAGATAGTTTAGACTGGGGTTTATCGCAATTATTCACGCTGAGATTTCGCGGCTCGCTTCATCAAAATGCGCCCCGACCTCCTTGCCCTGCGGGTTCCCTGCACTTTACGCCGCTTTTGAGCTCGCTCAGAAACTCGCTCAGAAACTCGCCTGCGGCTCAGACATCCTCGCTCGAATTCCTCAAAAACTCTGTTACGCTCCGGCTACGTCACACGGGGGTGGGAGAGTGTTGATTGTTCCCACCTCTAGCTTCCCGCCTCTGTTTGTTCGTCCTTAGTCCTGCGCCAATAATTTATTTAACTCAAGCACCCGCGCAAAACTTTGGCTGTTGGCGCGTGACCACTCCAACTGATCAACCTTCAAATATTGAACCTTAAGCATGCGGTAATTACCACGATCTTTTGGCGGGGTCGGGTTCTGGTTCATCGGGCCGACCTGGTAGATGTAGAGATCTGGCTTACTGATAATAACTGCTTCTGTGTTGAGCTTGATGATTTTGCGCTTGCCGAAGTCGACCGGGACGCCACCGGCGGCGCGGATAATGTCGCTGATGATGTTGTTTTGCCCGGCGACACTCAGCGGCAGGGAACTGATTTCGTAGATAACCCTTGGCTTTTGTGGTGGCTTTTGTAGACCGTGCAATTGTTGGCGGAGGCGTTGGGCCAGCGCTGCCCCTTGTGTCTCACGGCCGGTCAGTTTTGCAAGCTTGTCGGTCTGTTGAAGAATTTCGGCCAAGGTCTTGGGGTTGTAGACAATCGTCTCTGCGCCAACCGTCTCTGCCATCTGCTCGGAGAAGAAACGATTCGAGGAGATAATCAACAGATCGGGTTCGAGCCCCTTGATCAGCTCGACATTTGGTTTGATGTGCGAACCGATTTTTTTTGCCTGGGGGAATTCCTCAAGGCTTCTCGTCTTGCCGACGACCTGATCTTCAAGCCCGAGTTGGAGCAGGATATCACCCGCTGCAGGCGCAAGCAGGACGATACGTCTGGCCAGGGCCGGCTCAGCGAGAAAAAGAAAAGTTGCCAGCAGTATTAGATACTTGAACATCGAAGGTCTCCGAAAGTAGTTCGTTGGTCAGCTCATCGTGACTGACATCGGCTAACAATTGACCATTTTTTAACAGCCAGAAGCGCTCAAAGAAATTAGCGGCCAGGTTGATATCGTGCACCGGCGAGATGACCGTTTGGGTGGTCTGCTTGAGAAACTGGAAGATGTCGAGACTGTGGCGCACATCGAGGCTGGCGTTGGGTTCATCGAGAAAGAGAATCTGCGCTTGTTGGTTCAGGGCGCGCGCCAACATCACCCGCCGTTGCTCACCACCCGAGAGCTGGTTGAAACTGCGTTCGGCCAGATGAGTCAAGTCGAGTTGGTCGAGCAGTAGACGCGTTTGAACACGATCATTCTCCTGCGGGTTACGGCCGTCGGTCTGGGCGAATCGGCCAAACAGAACCACCTCGAAGACTGAAAAGGGGAAGATCACCTGCGCTTGCTGTGGCAGCAGGGCGAATATCCGCGCACGTTCAATGGTCGGGATCTGTGTCAGCAGCTGCTGGTCGTAATATATCTGCTCTTTCCCATCGAGCAGTCCGGTGAGTAACTGCAGCAAGGTACTCTTGCCGGAGCCGTTTTCACCCAGAATCGCTAACTTCTCCCCAGTCGCAACCCTGAGTGGGGGCAGCTGCAGGTGAAAGTCACCACGGGTGAAATCGAGGCCATCGATCCGTAACTCAGCCATGCCAGAGCCTTTCGCGGCGAGTGCGCAGCAGGTAGAGGAAGAAGACGCCACCGAGCAAGGCAGTGATGATGCCGACCGGCAGTTCGGCACCACCAGGAATAATACTGCGCGCACCGGCGTCGGCCAGCATCAGCAGTAAAGCTCCGAGCAGGGTTGAAGCGGTCAAGTTCCGTTTCATATCGCTGCCGTAGAGGCTGCGTGCGACATGGGGGGTGATCAGGCCGACGAAACCGATGATCCCGGTGTGGCTGACCGCTACCGCTACTAGCAGGGTGGCGAGCACGAAACTGAAACGGCGCAGTCGTGCGACATCGATGCCCATGGTGCGCGCCGAGGCTTCATCGAAGGCGAGCAGGTTGAGCTGCAGGCCAATTCGCTGTAGCAACACGAAGCTGATTGCCAAAAGCAGGGCGCAGACGATCAGACGGGTCCAGTCGACGATAAAGAATCCACCCATCAGCCAGAAGACAATCGATGAGAGGCTCTCCTCGAAATAAAACTTACTGAAGCTGATCACCGCCGATGCGACGATATTGACCACCACCCCGGCTAGAATCATGGTGACCGGGTTGATCACACCGTCGTTGATCGAAAGGCGGTAGACCATCATCAAGCCGCAGAGCCCGGTAATCAGCGCCAGCACCGGAACCAGGGGGACAGGTAGCCCGCAGGCGATACCGAGGACCGCACCCAATGCCGCCGAGCTGGCGGTGCCGGTCGTGAAGCTGTCGGCGAGCGGGTTTTTCAGGGTGAGCTGGTAGACACTTCCCGAGAGGGCAAGCATGCCGCCGATCACCGCTGAAAAGAGCACACGCGGCAGACGCAGACTGAGCAGAATCTCCTGTTCGATATTGCTCATGGCAAAGGGATTGATCGCCGTGGCCCCGCTGAACAGAGCGATAATGAAAGCGATTCCCAGTAGAGTGAATAGCAGAGGTTTCACGCTTCGACCCTTTCGACCAGGCGGCAGCAGAGCCAGAAGAGACCAATGACCATGCCGACCAGCAGCAGGTAGAGCAAGGGGCCCGTATTCGCCGTTTCGAGTAAGGTCGCGCGAATCAGGCGGGTTGAATAGGTCAGAGGGAAGAGGCTGGCAACCGCCTTGATCGCAAAGGGCATATTTTCGAGCGGGAAGAAGGTTCCCGACAAAAACATCATTGGCGTGATCAAAAAGGCGTTAACTGTTGCCTGATCGGCATGGCTACGTACGATCATTGCCGCCAGAATCCCCAGCAACGAGAAGATCGCCAGGTGGAGCAGCAGGGCGATGAAAAACGCTGGTCCGAAGTGGAGTGACACCCCGCAGAACAGGCTGTAGAGAGCGATGATCGCGGTCGGAATCAAGCCACGGGTGATGCCGTAGCCCATTTCTCCCAGTACAATCTGCCAGCGGCCGAAGGGGGCGATCAGATATTCTTCGAAAACCTTGAAATAAAAACGGGAGATATTGATCTCGGTCGCGATGCCGTAACTTTGGTTCATGCTCGCCATGGTCAAGAGGCCGGGGAGCAGAAAGCTCAGATAGCTCTGCTCTCCAACGCTGGTGCCGCGTCCTACCCCGAAGCCGAAGGCGATCAGGAAGAGCGCGGGGGAGACCGCTGAGGCGAGCAGGGTCTTGACCAGCTTGCGGCGCAGGATCAGAGTCTCCCGCAAATATATGCCACGTGCACCATGAAGCATCAGGGCTCGATCCTTTTGCCGGTCAACTGTAGAAAAACGTCTTCGAGAGTGGTCTGACGGATGCGTACCGAACTGTCGATCTGTTCCAGACGAGCCATGGCGGTCTTCCGGTCGGGAAAGAATTCGTTATCGACATCCTCTTCACGGTAGATATCGAGCACGTAGCTGCCGGTCTTCTCCATCAGCTCCTGTGGTGAGCCGCTGGCGATGATCCGGCCCTGATCGATAAAACAGACCCGTTCGGCGAGCTGCTCGGCCTCTTCAATGTAGTGCGTGGTCAGAAAAAGGGTGCAGCGCTGATCCTGATTGATCCGCCGCAGAAAGGCCCAGATCTTTCGCCGGCTGTGCGGGTCGAGCCCGGCAGTCGGCTCGTCGAGAAACAGGATCGTGGGTTCGTGCAGCAGCGCGCGGACAATCACCAGTTTGCGTTTCATCCCCCCCGATAGTTTGTTGGTGGGGGTGTCGCGTTTATCGCTCAGGCCCGCCAGTTCCAGACAGTCGGTGATGCGCTGTTGTAGGTGGGCGCCACTCATGCCGAAGAGGTGCCCGTGGACCTGCAGATTCTCAGCCGCAGTCAGTTCGCGGTCGAGGTTGTTGTGCTGGGGCACGACCCCGATGCGGCGGCGTACGGCATAGGCTGACTTGACGAAGGGCTGGCCTTGATAGCTGATGCTGCCGGCGTCAGGACGTTGCAAACCGGTCAGCATGTTGATCGTTGTGGTTTTGCCGGCGCCATTGGGGCCCAGAAAAGCAAAGAGTTCACCAGCCTGCAACTCGAGATCGATGCCGCGCACCGCCTCGACCTTACCGAAGGCGCGTTTGAGCCCGCGTACCAGAATCTCAGGCTGCGCTGGTTTCGCTGTGTTCAAACGCGGCTCAACGCAGCTCAATCCCGGCCTCCGTTGCAGCATCCTGTAAATTTTTAAGGAACATTTGACGTACGCCAGGGTTTTCACCCAGACCTTGCATGATCGGCTCTGTCTGATAGCCGGCGGCCTCGAGTTGTGATTTCCAGGAGTCTTTCTCCTGACCTGCCATATCATTGTTGGCATGGTCGCCAGCGACTATCATCAAGGGTTTGAGCAGAAGTTTTTTGTTGCCTGTCTCCTTGATTTTTTCGAGAACTTCGTCAAAGTCCGGATGCCCCTCGACCAGGCCGACGACCGTCTCAGCCTGGGGATAAAGCTGGTTCATCAGCAGTTCAAACTCATAGTAAAGCGCGGTGGAAAGGTGCTCGTTGCCGTGGCCCATGTAGACCAGGGTGGCCTTCTGTTGTTCCGCAAGGCGGGTATCGTCCGCCAGGGTTGCGGCCAGCTTGTTCAGATCTTCTTCGTAGGGGTGCTCGACGCCCCAGGTGCCCATCAGGGGACGGCCGAGGGCGATTTTATGAAATGGACGCCAGCGCTTCTTGACCGTGTCGATCGACATCAAACCATCAATATAGGCTTCGACATCCAGATATTCCTCGCCATGCGTTAAAAGGGTGGGTTGAACGACAACGGTTTTGTAGCCGCGATCCTGCAGATCGGCGAGGGTGCCGAGTAGGTTTTTGATCCGATAGAAGTATTCAGGTACTGCCGGGTGAGCCTTGCGATAATCCGAATCTGCGGCGCGGCCGTGCCATTTTTTGCGGATAATGTTAGAGGTGAAAGCCATTGTAACCGGTGTCTCGGGATAGAGAGCTTCGACATCATGTACGATTGCCAGGAGTGAGTCGACGGCGGTGGGGTAGGTGGTGCCGAAGGCTGCGATGATGATGGCGGTCTTCGATTTAGAGGGACTTCCCATGGCGATAGCTCCTTGGCAGAGCAATAAGCTCAGACCGATCAGCAGGCCCAGATTCAAGACAATACGACGGTTCATTCTCTTCTCCTTTTAACTCCCGTTCAAGGGGGGAATAAGCAGACCGCCCACAAAAAAGTCCGGCCAGGGCCGGACAGAACACAATTGTCCTGGCGACTCTTTTTGCCATCTGCAGTCGGTCTGGTCTCAGGCAGGCTTTCTGGCTTTGGGATCGACCCTTCCTCTTCCCCTTCCCACCGGAATATATCCGGCAGTGGGTGTTGCGTCGAAGAGGTCGGTACCCCGTTACAGCGGCGGGTCCGCGGGAGATTTGCACTCCACTTTCCTTACGCCTGGGACCTATTGAATAGATATATTTTTTGTTTGTTGTGGTGTTTGTTCCTGTTTTTTCTGGCCTTTGGCTAAAATATAAAAGCCCGCAAGCCGAAAGATCGGTCTGCGGGCTTCATCCGTTTTGGAAGCTCTGAGTATCTTTCCAGCCTCCCATGGGCCCGGGGAGTAGTGCTGGGCATTCTGTCCGGCAGGTCTTCTGGCTTGCGTATCACCCCAACAGGCCGCCTTCCCGGAATTTTCCAGTGGCACGATTTGGCCTGTTGGTCCACGCTCACAGCGGCGGGTCCGCGGGGGAGTCACACCCCTCTTCCCTTGACCGGTCAGTTTTATTGTTTGGCGAACTTATACGTCTGGTCTTGAATTTGTCAAGGTTCCTCGCTTTGCGGCATTGGCACCAACTGGATCTGGATACGTCTATTGAAGGCTTTTCCCTCGACGGTTTCATTGTCAGATATCGGTCGGTACTCACTGTAGCCGGCGGCAATCAGGCGTTCACCCGGCAGGCCAACCTCGTCCTGCAGCACGTGAACCACGCTGTTGGCGCGTGCGGTGGAAAGTTCCCAATTGGTCGGGTAGGTCTCTTTGAGCCGGCTGCTGATCTTGACATTGTCGGTGTGTCCTTCAACCAGCAGGGCTTTATCCGGGAACTTCGACATGATATCGCCGAGGCTGCGCAAGACTTTTTTCCCTTCGACGCGGACCTCGGTTTTGCCGGAATCAAACAGGATCTTGTTCGGCAGGTTGACCGACAGCTGGCCCTTGAGGTTGGTGATGGTTAATTCGCCGCGCTGAATTTCCTGCTCCAAGGCACCGACAAGTTGATCATAGGTGTTTTTCAGCCTGGCCACTTTCTCTTCGCGGATCTTGCGCTCAGTTTCGATCTGTTCTGCAAGGAGAGCGTTTTCTTTCTGGAGTTGATCTATGCTGGCCAGGAGTTGGCTGTTGTTCTGGCTCAGGTCTTCAAGCTGCTGCTGCATCTGCTCTTTGCGGCTGCTGAAGGTCTGCTGTTGGCGATCTTTGTCTGCGCGATCACTCAGCAGGGTCTGCTGTAACTCAGAATTTTTCCTGAGCATGTCGATCAATTTGGCGTTGAGTTCTGAGGCTCCGGTTTCAAGCTCTTGTTTTTGTCCTTCGAGCGTATCGATTCGAGTTTTGGCCTCATCGAGATTTTGAGCCAGTTGATCTGCTTCGTTGGCCTTCAGGTCGAAGGTTCCCTGGCTGACGCAGCCGGCCGCCAGGAAAGACATCAGGGCAATTGTGATGAGATAGGTAAATTTTTGCATCGTCTGCTCCATAAATTGAGTCGTGAAAACGAGTCACTATTGTTCACACAAGTGCTCGAAATGTAAAGAGGATTCAACGAACTTGAATGAGGAATTTCAGTTGCGGGCCTTGGGGGGCTGTGTTATAAAAAAGAAACTTTAAATGAGAAACTGTCCTGTAAAATTATGGGTTTGCGGAGTCATCCATGTTTGAGATTCAAAGAATTATAGAGACCGCCCTGCAGGAAGATATCGGCCTTGGTGATATAACCACCGAAGTGACGATTGCTCCAGAAGCCATGGCGCGGGCTGAGCTGGTTGCCAAGGAAGACTTTGTTCTGTCTGGAATTGATGTTGCCGGTCGGGTTTTTCAGACGGTTAATCCTGCGGTCGATTTCGAAAAGTTATTGCAGGATGGTTGCAAGGTGCGCAAGGGCGAAGTCCTGGCCTGGTTGCGGGGTCCAGCAGCCAGTTTGCTGCAGGGAGAGCGTGTTGCTCTGAATTTGATGCAAAGGATGAGTGCCATCGCCAGTCTTACCAGCCGCTATGTCGCGGCCGTAACGGGGACCAAGGCGGTGATTGTCGATACTAGAAAAACAGTACCCGGGTTGCGGGTTCTTGATAAGTATTCGGTGCGTATGGGGGGTGGTCGAAATCACCGGATCGGTTTGTTTGACGGTGTGTTGATCAAGGAGAACCATGTTGCTGCTGCCGGTGGAATCGGTGAGGCGATAACACGCGCACGTCAGAAGTTGCCACATACTCTGAAAATTGAAATTGAAACGCGTAACCTTGATGAAGTCCAGCTGGCACTGGCTGCTGGTGCCGACATCATTATGCTCGACAATATGAGTTTTGAAGAGATGCGTCAGGCAGTCGTATTGATTGATGGGCGAGCTTTGGTTGAGGCTTCCGGTGGAGTCAACCTCGAAACGGTTGCGGATATTGCTGCCACCGGGGTCGATATCATCTCCGTTGGAGCCTTGACCCATTCGATCAGTGCTGCTGATATTTCCATGTTGTTTGATTGAAACTCCCACTTCTCCAGGTGGGGGTATTTGTGTTTGTCATTGATTTTGTCAGGAGTCGATTTGACCACACGTGAACGGATCATCAGCCTGTTTAGAAGCCGTCCCGGTGAATATATTCCCGGACAGGAGATCTGCAGCGCCTTACAAGTATCTCGAGCTGCGGTCTGGAAACAGGTTGAACAATTACGCGATCTTGGTTTTGAAATCGAAGCAAGTCGCGCCCGTGGATACCGCCTGCTTGAATCACCCGACCTCCTGTTACCCGCCGATATAGGCTCCGACCTCAACACCCTGTTGGTCGGGCGACAAATCCACTGTGAAAAAGAGATCACCTCGACCAATCAGCTTGCGCAAAAGATGGCTGCTGAGGGGGCGTCTGAAGGTCTGGTCGTCTTGGCTGAAACGCAAACGGCTGGCCGCGGCCGCATGGGACGACGCTGGGAGTCGCCCGCCGAGGTTAATGTCTACTGCTCTATCCTGCTCAAGCCACAGATTCCACCTCGGCAGGCGCCGCAATTGACTTTTCTCTCGGCTGTTGCCACTGCTGAAGTTCTCACGGAACTCTACGGTATAGATGCCAGAGTCAAATGGCCCAACGACATTCTGGTTGGTGGGCGCAAAATTGCGGGCCTTTTAAATGAGCTCAGTGCTGAGACCGAGCAGATTCACGCCCTGGTGCTGGGGATTGGTATCAATGTCAATATGACTGTCGATCAGTTTCCTGATGAACTACGTTATCCGGCGACCTCAGTAAGAATCGAAACCGGAGAGCTTCATCTGCGGCTACCGTTGGTCAGGTTGCTGATTCAGAGAATCGATCTCCTTTATACAGAATTCCTTGAAGATGGTTTTGCTCCCTTGCGCAGACGTTGGGAAGCTCTTTTCGATCTGCTCGATCGTCAGGTCGAAGTTGATCTTGGTCAGCGAACAATCTCAGGAGTGGTCGGCGGATTAGAGCCTGATGGAGCTCTTAAATTGTTTTTGCCGGATGGCAGTGTTGAGCGCGTTGTGGCGGGGGATGTCAGGCCCATAGGCCGGTGAGATGTGAATCGCGAACCCTTCAGGCGCGAAAAATACTTGAACTTCGAGCTTCGCGTTTCGCGCCTCGAGTTTTTATGGAGTAACTGATTTTATGCTTCTGGTAATTGACGTTGGTAACAGCAATACGGTGCTTGGCGTTTATCGTGATGACAGCTTGGTGTGTGATTGGCGTATTGCGACCGATAAAGATCGCACTGTCGACGAATACGCAATTTTGGTGCATAACCTGTTTGAGCTTGCGCAGATGAAGTTTGAACAGCTTTCCGCTGTGATCATCTCCTGTGTCGTGCCGCCGATGTTGAACAGTCTGGAGACTCTCTGCTGCAAGTATTTTAAACTTGTCCCGCTGGTAGTTGGTCCCGGAGTCAAGACCGGGATGCCTATACAGTATGACAATCCGAAAGAGGTCGGAGCTGATCGGATAGTCAACGCCGTCGCTGCTTTCGATCGCTGGCAATGTGGGATGATAGTCGTGGATTTCGGGACTGCGACGACCTTTGATGTCATCTCTTCTGCAGGCGAGTATCAAGGGGGTGCAATCGCCCCAGGTGTAGGTATCTCTGCTGAGGCGTTGTTCGCTCGTGCCAGCAAGTTGCCGCGCGTTGAATTCAGTCGACCATCTCAGGTTGTCGCTAAAAATACCATCAGTAGCATGCAGGCTGGAATATTCTACGGTTATGTTGGGCTGGTCGAGGGGATCGTCACGCGCATTCAAGAGGAGGTTGGACGACCTCTCAAGGTCATTGCGACGGGTGGGCTGGCAGCATCGATTGCTGAGGCAAGTGCTATGATTGACAGTGTTGAGCCTTTTTTGACTCTCGAAGGTTTGCGGATAATTTATCAGCGTAACAGCTGATAATCTATCCTGATTGATGTCTTTTGTGAAAAAACTGACGGCTTGAAGTGACCCTGTCCTGAGTGTCGGTCCGCGTTAGCAATCGACACCAAGGATCCCCTTTATTGTTGCAAAGGAACGAGCATGGGCAAATATGATACGACGACGTTGAGAAACCTTGGCATTGTTGCACACAACAGTGCCGGTAAAACCTCCTTGGTCGAAGCGATGTTGTTTGATACCGGGATGAACAAAAAACTCGGCAAGGTGACTGAAGGCTCATCCTCTATGGATTTCGAGGAAGAGGAGATCAAGCGTGGCATGACGCTGGGGGCCAGTCTTAATCACTGTGTCTGGAACGGTCATAATCTGAATATTGTCGATACGCCCGGAGTCAGTAACTTTCTGCATGATACACGTCGTTGTTTGCGCGTGCTTGGTGGCGCGGTTGTGATCGTCTCGGCTATCTCCGGGGTAAAGTCGCAGACGCGCAAGATTTGGGAGTGGTGCGACAAGTTCGAGGTTCCGCGGATCGCCTTTGTGAATAAAATGGATCGCGAACGAGCGGACTTTTTAAAAGCTGTTGATGATATGGAAAAATCATTGGGTGCCCGTAGCGCTATCGTTACCATGCCGATCGGGGCCGAAGAGGATTTTCGGGGCACGATCGATCTGGTCAGGATGAAGGCCCGGCTCTATGAATTCGATGAGACCGGCACCTATGAAGAGGTCGATATCCCGGCAGAGCTCCTTGACGAAGCGCAACGTCTACGTGCGCAACTGGTTGAAACCGTCGCTGAAGCTGATGATGTTTTGATGGAAAAATACCTCGAGGATGAAGACCTCAGCGAAGCTGAGCTTTTGAGTGGTCTGCGTGAGGGAACCCTGACCGGCGTCTTTACTCCGGTTTTCTGTGGAAGTGCTCTGGCAAATGTCGGTGTGCGTCAGTTGCTCGATTATATCGTTGCCTGCCTGCCATCACCTGTCGACAAAGGGACTCAAACCGGAACCATCCCAGACAAGGATGAGATGGCCGAGCGTCAACCGAGTGAAGATGAGCCCTTCTCGGGGATGGTTTTTAAGACAATCAACGATCCCTATGCCGGTAAACTTAGTATGGTCCGGGTCTATTCCGGGACTCTGCTGCCTGACAGCAATGTGCTCAATCCGAATCGTGATGAAAAGGAACGGGTCGGGCATATCTTTATGATGGCCGGCAAAGAACAGCAGGATGTGAAATCTGCAGTGACTGGCGATATCGTCGCCCTGCCGAAACTGAAATACACGGCAACCGGAGATACTCTCTGTGATGTCCAGAAGCCGATCATTTATGAACCTCTTGTCCCATTGAAGCCGATTATCTCCTTCGCAATTGAACCTGTTAAGAAAGGGGATGAAGATAAAATTTACACCGGCTTGCAAAAATTGATGGAAGAAGACCCGACCTTGCGTGTGATCCGGGACGAAGAAACCCATGAGATGGTTCTCGCCGGAATGGGGCAGGTTCACCTTGAGGTCGCGGTTGAACGTCTTAAACGCAAATATGGTGCAAATGTCACTTTGAGGGAACCGAAAGTCCCTTATCGTGAGACGATTCGTGCCAGTGCCGAAGTTCAGGGGAAACATAAAAAACAATCTGGCGGACGTGGCCAATTTGGTGATGTCTGGATTAAGGTTGAGCCTATGCCACGGGGTGGTGGATTCGAATTCGTCGACAAGGTGGTCGGCGGATCGGTTCCGCGAAACTATATCCATGCGGTTGAAAAAGGTGTCATTGAGGCATTGAGGTCTGGTCCATTAACTTCCAGTCAGTTGGTTGATCTGAGGGTCACTCTGTATGATGGGTCACATCATTCGGTCGACTCATCTGAGATGGCCTTTAAAATAGCCGGTTCTCTCGCTGTTAAAAAAGCCATGGAAACTTGTAAGCCGATACTGCTTGAGCCGATTATGAGTATGGAAATCACGGTTCCGGATGAATGCATGGGAGATGTGATTGGTGACCTGAACTCACGGCGCGGTAAGGTCAATGGCGTAGAGCCACAGGCGAATGCTCAAACGATTCGAGCCGAGGTGCCAATGTCTGAGGTGCTGCGTTATGCGCCAGAACTGCGCTCAATGACTTCTGATCGCGGGATGTTTTCAATGGAATTTGACAAGTATGAAGATGTGCCGTCTCATCAGACGGCTAAAATATTAGCTGATATTGGAAACGGCTGACATTGCCGCATCACCTGTTGAATCAGGGGGAGCGAACAGAATATTCAGAGTCGTTTGCTATTTAAAAGGAGAGGTTGCATGAATGATGGAGGGCTAGAGTCGGAGTCTGAAAGTTTTGTTGACGATCCGGCAGGGAATGTCGAGAAAGAGATTCCGCCGAATAGAGGGGGAGGTTCGCGGCTTTTTATCCTTTTATTAATCGTAGTTGGGGCGGCTGGCGCAGGTTTTTATCTATTTGGGCAAGAGTTGTTTGTTTCAGATACGCCCGTTGCGCAACTGAAGTCAAAAAAGCCTGAAAAGATAAAAATGCCCATACGGACTCAACCTGCAGAATCTTCTGAAGGAGTAAAAGAAGAGGTTGTGTCACTGGAAAAGGTTGCAGCAGTTGTTACCCCACCTGCCGCTGCAAAAGTCACCCGGCCAGCAGTAGCAAGTTTTGCTCTGACGGCAGGCAGCTTTCTGTATAGAAATAGTCTAGAGCAGGCGAGGGCTCTCATTGAAAAGCTGGGTTATAAGGTGGATTCGAGCCAAAGTATGGAGCCACATGAAGTTACCCGTTTACGGGTTGGATTGTATGGCAGGCCATTAGCCGAAAAGCGTCTGGCAGAAGTGAAAAGAATTTCTGATGGGGCTTTTATTGTCGCTGAGGAGGGGAAGTTTGCCGTCTATGCCGGATCCTTTCTCTCTCTTGATAAGGCACGGCGTCTGGCCGATATGCTTTATCAGAAGGGGGTTAGAGTTGACGAACGGCAGGTGAAGGTCGACTTGCCGCGCACAACTCTTCGTTTCGGCGAGTTTGTCGAACGTTCTGAAGCTCGGAAAATTATGAAGAAGCTTGAAAAGATGGGCATGGAAAAACTGCAAATTGTTCCGTTTAAATAAGTCCATTTTATCCAAGTAGGTGTGAGCTAAAGGTTGTTTTAGATTGAGTGATCACGAAGAAAAAAATATCAAGTTCAAGGTGCCCAGCGACGTAGCCAAGATTATGAAGCAATGGGGTGGCCACAGCGTTAAGCTTGCTGCCGCTCGAGGCGCTCTGCCGATGTCTGGGCCAAACCTGGTAACAGTGCTGTTTATTTTCTACTATGGTGAAGATAAGGAACTGAAGGCTGAGGCGCTTAATACTCTGAAGGATTTGTCCCCAGGAATCCTCAAATCCGTTTGTATCAAGGCCGATATTCACCCTGAAATTCTCGATCTCCTTGCGCGTCTTCATTTTACTGATATGCGAGTCATGGAACCTCTTTTGACCAACCGTATGGTTGGACTTAAAACTCTTCACTTTGTTGCGGAACATGCCTCTGGTGATGTCCTCGACCTGTTGGCCAGTAATGATATCGCCATACGGCAAGATAAATTGCTTCGAATTCTGATTATCAACAATCCGCACGCCGATAAAGTTACGAAAATTCGATTAGGGTGGAAAGAAGAGGTCATAAGTCCTGTTCCTGAGAAGGTTGCAGAACCGGTCGAGGAAAAACCTTCACGGGCTGATAAAAAAAAGGCGGCACCGGAAGATGAGGAAGAGTTTGATCTTTCAACGTTGTCGAAATATCAACAACTACTCGATATGCCGGTCGCTGAAAAAATCAAAATGGCCCTGACGGGCGATAAAGAATGGCGGTCTCTGTTGATCCGTGAAGCAAACAAGTTGGTCAGTTCTGCAGTCTTGAAAAATCCACGCATCAATGAAGCTGAAGTGCTGATGGTTGCAAAAAATCGCGCTACTAGCGAGGATTTAATCCGAATCATTCTTCTCAATCGTGAATGGGTCAAAAACTATGATATGAAAAAAGCATTGATTGTGCATCCGCGTACCCCGCTGCAAAATGCAATGCGATTCATGACTTTTTTGACTGAAAAAGATATTAAGGACCTGGCCAAGAGCCGCAATGTCACGCAGGCGGTTGTTAATAACGCTCGTCGAATATTGATGACTAAAAAGCACTGAAGTTAAATCGTGGAGAGTTTAAACTATGAGCAGTGAAGGATTCACTATTGGTGTATTGACCCTTTCTGACAAAGGTTCGCGTGGTGAACGTGAGGATGTTAGCGGGGTCTTGGTTGGTGAAATGGTTCGGTCGCTTGGTTTGGTTGCTCGCTACCAGATTATCCCCGATGATGTTGAAACGATTGTTTTGACTCTTTGTCGATGGTCTGATGAGGTTGGGCTTGATCTGATAATAACTACCGGTGGAACCGGGTTGACTCCGCGTGATGTCACCCCGCAAGCGACAGCCAGAGTTCTGGATTATGAAATTCCCGGCATGGCTGAGGCGATGCGGGCAGCCAGTCTGAAAAAAACACCACATGCCATGTTGTCGCGCGCCCTTGTCGGGGTCCGTTCAAATTCGTTAATTGTCAACCTTCCGGGCAGCCCCAAGGCTGCCAAAGAAAACCTTGAAGTCCTGATGCCGGCATTAGTTCACGCTTTGGCAAAACTCAAGGGCGACCCCTCAGACTGTGCGATCAGCGAAGAGCCTGTTAAGCTGTAAGACAGCCCTTCTTTTATCGAGGTGTAGGCGGCAGGTTGTGAAGAATTTTTATTGTTTAAGGACCGTAGATGGATTTTCCGTTATTAGCAGGGCTGGAATATCAAACGACAATTCTTCTTAAGCTGCTCCTTGCCGCTTTTCTTGGCGCACTTGTTGGCTTGGAGCGTGAGGTCCATGGACGTCCGGCCGGATTTCGCACTCATCTGCTTGTAACTGTTGGTGCTTGTTTGATGACAGTGATCTCTGAACATTATTTTATCAAATTTAATTCTTTCGATAGCAGTTCTGCTCTTCGGCTTGACCCTGGACGTGTAACCGCGCAAATTGTAACGGGTATCGGTTTTCTGGGTGCAGGAGTTATCCTTAAAGACGGCCAGACTGTTCGTGGGTTGACAACCGCAGCCTGCCTCTGGGTCGCTGCGGGCATCGGCATGGCGATCGGTGTTGGGCTCTATCTTCCCGGTATCGTAGTTACCCTTCTTAGTTTGCTCAGTTTACTGGTTCTTAAGCGTTTTGAACGTTTTTTCAGGCGTGATCGCTACCGTACGATGATCATCAACGCCGCCGAAGGTTCGCTTTCGCGCAGTGAGTTGATTACGATTCTGGATGAACATGGATTGCGCATGGTTGATTTTTCTATGGATCGTGATTGTGTGAATGGTGAAGTTCGTTTTGATATTGTTGTCGTTCAGCCCGAAAATGTTCCAGGTGAAGAGTTAGCCAATACTATCGCTGAATTAGATCAGGTGAATCGGGTTCGTTTCCGCTAGAAATCTGTATAATCTATGCGGGTCGATGCATGTCGATGATGGTTTGCCCAACACCTATGATAAAGAGGACATAAGCTGTAAGCAGAAAGAGAATCAGTCTTTAAGGACAGGAATAGCCGTACGAGCCATTTTTACCGGAGGTTTTTTATGATTTCGTCCTCATTCCCATCTCCCCCCAAAGATTTGTACAAGGTTCTGCTTGTTGATGATGTTGAGTTGTTCCTCGAGATGGAAAAGACCTTTTTTCACCGTGATCAATTTAAAATATTTACTGCAATTAACGGTGAGAAAGCGCTTCGGTTAGCGCGGAAAGAGAAGCCTGATCTGGTTTTTCTCGATATGTATCTTTCAGGGCTGAATGGAGACGAAGTTTGCCGTCAACTCAAAAGTGATCCTGAGACTGCACATATCCCTGTGATTATGGTTATTCAACAGGGGAATGAGTCAGACCTCGTTGCCTGTAAGGCTGCTTGTTGTGACGATATCCTCTATAAACCGGTGAGGCGTGAAGATTTTTTACGCACAAGCCGTGAGCAACTATCTTTGCTGGAGCGACGGACGCCACGCATTGAGTCAAGGTTGTTGGTTCATTATGGTTTGCGTGATGAAAGGCTGTTTCAGCAGTATACGGTCAATGTCGGTGCTGGGGGGCTATTCCTGGCAACAGAGGCGCATCTTTCTATTGATACATGGTTAAACCTTCAGATCGAATTGCCGGACGGGCAATGCCCTGTGTGTTGTCACGGTCGGGTCGCTTGGCTTAACCACCCTGATTGGATCAAAAAACCGCAACTTCCTCACGGAATGGGTGTTGAATTCATCGATATCACAGATGATCAGCTGGAACGTATAGAGCGTTGCCTGTTAAAGACCGGAGTGAATGGTTGAAAATGGTTCAGACATTGCGGTTATCTCTGCTTTGTCCAAACGGACGATGGGCTTGTCATTTCTAGCACTCCTTGCCGGTTACTCATACACTTCAAGAACAGAAGATCAACACCAGGTAGATCTGGCCGGGCCGCATAAGCTGCCCGGCTATTATTTTTGACAGAATTGGAAAAGGTCTGTAGTTTTGAGACGTTGTAATTCTTCTGGAGGGGACCCCTGTTGTTTAATCCAAAATTTATCGACACCGTACAATCCGTCCGGTGTCGATTACGATTATTGCAACACTGGTGGTGCCCTTTTGGGTTTTGAGGGACGTCGCTCCCTGCGCGGGGGTGTGGATTGAAACCACAGGCAGTCATAGGGGCAGGGCCTCAGGCTCTTGAAATTAACAGATAAAATCATCACTTGCACCATTTGTTTCATTTTTGGAGTGTCTGCTGGAAAAGAATTTTTCAGGTTTCCTTGGTGATTGAATTCTGTGGGGATAAGTCGGTAACTGTATGAAAATACAATATGTTTTTGCTGTTTACTTTGGTATTTTTCTGTTTTTTTCTGCGCACTGTACACAGTTTCTGTGGATAGCATTGTGTAAAAAGAGGTAGGGTTGTGGCAGGCTTCAATCGCTATCAGGGATTTAGCCTTTTGCCTAAAAATTACGCAGTAGGGTCGGGTATAGTATTCCGTTTTTGGTGAACCGTTTAGAGCGGTGAAAACAGACATCTGTCGCTGGCAAAAGTCACCTTGGGATACTTATCCGCAGGTCATTTTACTTATTTTAGAGGATTGGCAAATGAGAGATACTTTTCACTGCACCATGGGGGATTTGCTTGAATCGATCGCAGGACGTTATTCTGAGCAGGATGCGCTGGTTTACCCTGAGCGTGGGTTACGTTATAGCTGGCGTGATTTCGATTGTGAAACCGACCTCATTGCGCGCGGCTTGATGAGTATGGGAATCGGTAAGGGTGATCATGTTGCGATCTGGGCCTCGAATGTTCCCGAGTGGGTGGTGCTGCAATTTGCCACGGCCAAGATTGGGGCGGTGCTGGTAACGATCAACACCAGTTATCAGTCTGCAGAGCTTGAGTACATTCTTAAACAATCGGATACCACGACCCTGTTTATGGTCGGAGAATTCAAGAGTACCGATTATCTGGAAATTGTTCGGCGGGTGATCCCTGACCTGCAGCAGGGAAAGGTCGAGGCCGATAATCTTCCCTGTCTGCAACGAGTTGTTTTTCTCGGTGATAACTGTCCACAAGATCTGTTTCCTTATGCACGTCTTAAGGACCTCGCGACGCAGACAGAGATCTCTGCACTGACTCTGCGCAAGTCGTCACTCGCTGAAGATGAAGTTATCAACATGCAGTACACTTCGGGAACCACCGGTTTCCCCAAGGGGGTGATGCTGACCCATCACAATGTCATCAATAACGGCTTTAATATTGGAAAGTGCATGGATTTTACCAGTGATGACCGACTGTGTATTCCGGTGCCCTTTTTTCACTGTTTCGGTTGCGTCCTCGGAGTTATGGCTTGCGTGACCCATGGTGCGGCGATGATCCCGGTGGAAGTATTTGATCCCTTAGATGTTCTGAAAAGTATTGAAGCCGAACGCTGTACAGCAGTCCATGGTGTTCCGACGATGTTCATCGCCGAACTGGAGCACCCTGAATTTGCCAGTTTTGATCTCAGCTCGCTACGCACAGGGATCATGGCCGGCTCACCCTGTCCCACCGAGGTGATGCGCAAGGTTATCGATGATATGCATTGTTCTGAGATTACCATTGCCTATGGGCAGACCGAAGCTTCGCCGGTGATCACTCAGACTCGTACCCAGGATCCCCTTGAGTTGCGCGTGGCAAGTGTCGGACGGGCACTCCCTGATGTTGAGGTTAAAATAGTCGACATCGAATCGGGCGAGACCTTACCGTATGGCGAACAGGGTGAACTCTGTACGCGCGGTTATCTGGTGATGAAGGGGTATTACCAGATGCCCGAGGCGACTGCCTGTGCAATCGATAACGATGGCTGGCTGCACACAGGTGATCTGGCGGTGATGGATGAGCAAGGCTATTGCAAAATAACCGGGCGAATCAAGAACATGATTATTCGTGGTGGCGAGAACATCTATCCGCGCGAGATCGAAGAGTTCCTCTACCGCCATCCGAAGGTCTCCGATGTGCAGGTTTACGGTGTGCCTGACACCAAGTATGGCGAGCAGGTGATGGCTGCGGTCAAGCTCAAAGAAGGAGAGAGTTGCACCGCTGATGAGGTTCGTGATTTTTGTCAGGGGGAGATCGCTCGCTACAAGATTCCACGCTATGTAAAGTTTGTCGACAGCTATCCGATGACTGCCAGTGGCAAGGTTCAGATCTTCAAACTACGTGAGCAGGCGATTGTCGACCTTAAGCTGCTCACCTGTAATTAACTGTTAATAGAAGGAGATGGTGTGAGAATTACCCCAAAACTTGAACTCGAACAGCGAATCAGCCGCCTTCAGACTCTGTTGGTTAAACAGGGGATTGATGCTGCAGTGCTTCTTCAAAATGCGGACCTTTTTTATTTCACCGGTTCGATCCAGCAAGGCATATGTTATGTGCCGGCTGCTGGCGAGCCGCTCTATCTGGTGCGTAAGGATTTCGGTCGTGCTCGTATGGAATCAGGGATAAAACATATTGTGCCGCTAACGAGTATGCGCGACGTTGCCGGGCAGCTGAAAGCGCATGGCATTGAGCTTCCGCAGCGGATCGGGATGGAACTTGATGTGCTGCCGGTATCATTATTCAATCGCTGGCACAAAGTGCTGGGCGGGGGAGAAACCTGTGATGTCTCACCACTGATCCGCAGTGTCAAGGCGATCAAAAGTGACTATGAAATTGCCATAATGAAAGATTGTAGTCTGCTGATGGACAAGATCTATCAGCGCGCCAAAGAGGTGATTAAGGTTGGCAAGACCGATCTTGAAGTGTCGGCTGAGCTGGAATTTTTAGCACGAAAGGAGGGACATCAGGGGATTACCCGTTTTCGTGGATTTAACTCCGAGCTCTTTTATGGTCATGCTTTCTCCGGAGCCGATGGTGCCGTGCCCGCCTACCTCGATGCGCCGCTTGGTGGGTTGGGATTGAACCCCTCAATTGGACAGGGCGCCAGTTACAAGAAGATCGCTGCCAATGAACCGATCATTGTCGATTTTGTTGCGGCCTTCGATGGTTATATGGTTGATATGACCCGAACCTTCGTCGTTGGTAAACTGCCGGAAAAACTAGATAAGGCATATAACGACATGCGACTGGTGCAGAAGAAACTGGCGGAGGTCGCGCGTCCTGGTGTCGCTTGGGGTGAGGTTTATCAACAGTGCTACGATCTGGCCGTGTCATTAGGTTACAAAGATAATTTCATGGGGAATGCCGGAGCGCAGGTCTCTTTTATCGGCCACGGTATCGGGGTTGAGATCGACGAGTACCCCTTTATTGCGCGTGGCTTTAACGATCAGGTTCTCGAAGAGAAGATGTGCTTTGCTTTTGAGCCGAAAGCGGTTTTTGCCGGAGAGGGTGCGGTCGGCATTGAAAACACCTTTTGGGTTGAGGCTGATGGTCTCAGGCGGTTGACCTATTCCGATGAACATTTGGTCGAATTGTAAGGGGAAAGATTACCAGATCAAAGATTTAAGACCGGGAGGCTGTATGGATCAGGAGTACTCTGCCGCTGCTGCGATTATCGCTGCTGCTGATGCGTTGATTATTACCGCTGGAGCTGGAATGGGTGTCGACTCGGGTCTGCCCGATTTTCGCGGCGACCAAGGGTTCTGGAAGGCGTATCCGATGTATGAACGGTTGGGACTGAGCTTTATCGATGCTGCCAACCCGCGCCACTTTGAGCGTGATCCGCTCTTCGGTTGGGGATTCTACGGCCATCGCACCAATCTGTATCGGCAAACCGAACCACATGGCGGATTCTCTTTGTTGCTCGACTGGATTGCCAGTTATGAGCTGGACAGTTTTGTCGTCACTTCAAATGTGGATGGACAATTTCAAAAGGCTGGCTTTCCTGCTGACCATCTGCTTGAGGTTCACGGTTCAATCCACCACCTGCAGTGTCTGAGCCCCTGTTGTCATGATATTTGGCAAAATAAAGCTGAATTCATGATTGACCATGCATCAATGCGAGCCGTCAGAGCGCCAGCATGCCCCGCTTGCGGAGGGGTTGCACGGCCCAATATCTTGATGTTTGGTGATTACTCCTGGCTGTCTGACCGGACTGCGGCACAAGAGGAAGCTTTCAGGCAGTTCATGGAACAATTCAGAGAAAAAAAGCTGGTGGTAATCGAGATGGGAGCAGGCAGTCCTATTCCAACTATTCGACATTTGAGTGAGAGCCTTGGTTCGCAACAAGGGGTCGATGTCATTCGTATCAATCCTCGTGAGACGCAGATTGACGGGGGCCATTTCAGTTTTAGGGTCGGCGCATTAGAAGGGCTTGAGCGACTTGCGGCTCATCTCTAGATTGTGGGTGGGTTCTTGCCGTAACACTGTTTGAGTGCTCGCTTAACTCTTGCGACCAGACGGATAGGGTTGATCGGTTTGGCTATGAAATCAAAATAACCGATCTCAAGGAGTTTGGCTTCTTCTTCGGCAGCCCCCTTGGCTGAAAGTGCAATAATCGGAATGTGTGCGATCTGTTGGTTGGCTTTTATGTTGCGAAACATCTCGATGCCGTCCATACGCGGCATGACGGTATCAGTAATGACCAGATGTGGTTTCTCCTGCAGAGTCAGTCGCAGCCCTTCAGCACCGTGACCCGCTTTTAAAACTGTATAACCCTGTTTCTTTAATGCGGCTTCGACTGCTAGCTGAACCATCTCCTGATCGTCGACAATCAACACCGTCCACCAACGATCCTCTTTTGGGAGTGATTTTTTGACGACAAGGAGGTGGCGATTGGTGGCTGCTTTGATCTCTTCCGGGGTTGTGACACAGGTGACCACCTTGAGTCCGTTGCGAAAACCGATCTCCTGAGCCGTATCATGATCAAGTGGATTTGCCATCGCCAGGTAGAGAGTTTTCTTTTCAACTTTGAGTGGAAAGATGAAGCGGGTCAAGGCTTCTTCTGGGGAGATAAGCTTCAGGATTTCTGGAGGGTAGCTGTAGCGCGCAATCCCTTTAACCTGCCGTACTCCGAATTGTCGACCGAGAGTCGTTGCGATATCTTCTTCAAGAATGACGTCCATCTCTTCAAGAATCTGTCCCAGACGCTTGCCCGTTCCACGCTGTTTTTGAAGTGCTTTTTGAAGAGTTTCCGGGGTGAGTAGCCCTGCCTCAACCAGAATCTCACCCATTTTCTTGCGACCTGCCATGTTCTTTGTTCTTTCTCCCCCGGATAACTGATCTGAAACGTTATATCATGTTAATTTCTTAACTGCTTTGTCAATAACTTAAATTGTATAAGCCACCTTTTTAAGACCATACGAAAATTTGTTTTATTTAAGGATGGTGGAGTCTGAACAGTTTAGGCCTGTCAATGAAAGAGGCTGTTCAGATCTGAATAGTTACTTGATCGATTTTTGAGGGATTTTTCGATTTTACCAATCCGTACGATAAGGATGCTTTCGCACTCTGCTCTTAATTTTGCGGAGGTCATATTGAGCGTGTTTTTGGCTGCAGGTGAGGAATCAAGATCGAGTGTTGTACATGCTAAATTGCGCCGCTGCTTGAAGAACGTTTGCAATTGTGACAGGTGATTTTCACCAAAGTCGAAAACTTCCGGGACGAGATTCGAAAAACTTCGTACCCCAATGACATCCTTGCCAATCGCACGGTAAGCATCAAGGACTTCCGGTTCCATATCTATATAGTTCTGTTGTGGCATGTACATCCGTTGCAGGTATTGCAGCACCTTTTCGGTTTTTTTACGGTGTCCACCAATCAGCACTGATGCACCAACCTCTCCCTTGCGAGCTCCCTTGATCCAGGGGGCGCCAGTAATACCGAAATCATTTAGAACCGGGAGTTGCAGCAGGACTGAGAGGGTATTGATTGCCAGAGCAAATCCCGCTGATGGACCACCAACATTGTATGAGGCTGACAGAAGTTGGTGGTGGAGACAGTAGCCCTCAAGAAATTCACCCAGAATTTTTGACAGATTGAGCTCTGGAGTGAGTGAACCGAGATAGTTTTCTACGAGAGTTAATGCCTCACTTGCGCTTTGGTTCGTCATCTGCACAGCCAGATCCAGTTCTGCTGTACCTGCGGCAGTTGAAGAGACAGCTCCAGTCACCAGAATTTTCTGGGGATGAATGCGGTAAACCAACGATGAGGCGATCGGCAGAATGACACCGGTTGTATCATTCGCTCCGACACCGACAACAAAGCCGACTTGTGGCTCCTCTGAAAGTTCTGTCTCAAGGAATTCATCGAGCTGTTGCTTCCCCTTGCGCAAAGGACTTGCAGCTAATTGCTTCCGGGCATTCTGCAAGTGCCAACTGCTGATCGGAAAGTTTTTTTCTTCCTTGAGTCGCCGCATCCGTTCGATGACCTCTTCAAGGCGTGATAGCAAGGCATCTTCCCCCTGACGCGCTTTGAGTAACAATGCTGACTGGGGCGCTAAGCCTTCAAGCAGCCCGAGAAGGATTTTGTAGTTGAAACGGACGAAACGTACCTTCTCCTCGTGGTTCAGTTCTGCAACCCTCAAGAGTTCATCGGTCACTTCCATTTCGGTCTTGCGCAGTGTTCTTACCTTTTCGGCAAAGGCAGCGAAGTCAGCCGGTGTTTCGCAAAGGGTACGGGCCTGTCGTGTGATCTCTTCGGTATCCAGACCATCTTCAAGGGGCAGGTCACCCATCTCTTTGATAATAATACGTTGGCTGTCCTCATCCCGCAGGTGGCCGGTGACATTCAGCACTTTAAGGCGCTTACTACGGATTAAGGCCGGATCGAGGATGTCGAGTCGGTTGGTGGTCAAAACCGTGAAAACCCGGTTCAGAGGAGATTCGCCATCGATTATCGAGAGAAACTTGTTAGTCACTTTGTCATATGGGCTGCCGCCCTGTGGTGAACGACGCGGCGCGACGGCATCCCCCTCGTCGAAGAAGACCATTGCTGGTGAAATCATCTTGGCAATGTCATAAACCGCTTCAAGGTTGGCCACCATCCCTTCGAGTGGTCGCATCGGGTCGTTGAGATCAGCAAGATTGACGGAGATATCCTGAACATCGTGGTTATCACCCAGCCAGGCACGCACCATGAAGGTTTTTCCCGATCCCGGCGGTCCGGTCAGGACAACTCCCTTCTCTTCGCTGACGTTGTAGAAGAGGGCATTGTTCGCCATTTCAGAAAATTCATTTTTAATCCCGCCGATATATTCCTGCCAGAAGATACTGCGATCCATCTGTCCAACCAGACGTTTATACAAAGCACCATAAGTGTTACGCGCCACCGACTTCAACGCATCACGCACCAGCAGTTGATCGTCGAGACATTTGGAATTGAATCGACCATGAATGCTGATGACCTCAGAGACCAGACGCCGCACATATGCCGGGGTGATCCGCAGGCTACGTTGGCGGAATATCGGATAGAGCTTGTTGATAGCTTGGGTCAGGTCCTCTTCGTCGAGATGTTCGGGACGCGGATCGTCAGGGTGAGCCGGGTGCAGTTTACGTCTCAACTCAAGGCAGACGACTTGACGCAGGTTATGCGGTTTTTCCCAGAATTCATTAAGGTCGATCACCAGGCCGCGTTCAACAAAACGTCGATAGATCGCTGGGTCCAGAAGTTCCGGCTGATCGGTGGTGGCGATCATGATGCAATCGCGCTGGCCATGGATAATTTCATCGATAATAATGTTAGCGGTGTCGACCAGCGAACTTTGTTGCGCCTTGACACTGCTCATCTGATCAGGTCGCCCGAAAGCGCTGTGGGCCTCCTCTAGATGCCGCACTACCAGTTTGCGCGGGTGGCCCATCGCTTTACGTAGATAGTTGCCTGGTTCTCCGGCCCAGGCTGTCTGGTAGTCATTGGGGGTGATTTCAGCATAGTCAACCTTGATCCCTTCTTCATCAAGAGACGAGAGTGCTGCGCTGATTCTATTCCGAAAGAAATAGCGTACGATTGGCAGACGCGAAAAGAATCGCAAGCGGCTGCGCTTAGTGCGCCGTTCGATACGCATCGCCAGTTCAGGATCGACCTCTTCCAGGCTACGCCAGATCGGTTGGTTTGCCAAAACTTCTTCACGTTTGGCTTTTAAATCGATGACTGGTTTGACTTCTGAAGAAAAGAACACATCTTCAAGGACCTGTTTGACTGTAGCGCTCTTTCCACTCCCTGAATTGCCGATAACAAGTATCAGGGGCGCGCGTGGCACCTTGGGGTCTTCGCTGTATTTTTTAAGGATAAAACTGTGATAGAGGGTTTCAAAAATATCGCGGACTTCGCTGGGCACAAAGGTATCGATCGTTTGACGTTCGAGGAGATAGCAGAGGTAGTAAAAATCTTCTGGATCGAGTTCTTTCGTCAGAATTCGGTTCCATGCCGCACTGGCATCCTGCGATCCGGCAGCTTCGAAACGTTGATGCCAATCGTTAAGCTTGCGTGGATCGCGCAAAAAGCTGAAATCGCGATGCAAAGGCTTGCAAAGACGACGCAAGTGACGGCCTAAACGTTGGGTTAATGAGCGACTCGGGTCGTGCTGGTGCAAACGCCGCAGAACAAAACGACGAATTTCTGTGCCCCAACTTTCTACCAGTTCTTCAATCTGCCCTATTCGCTGCTCTGACAGACTGACGTAGACCGGAGCGCGTGTTTTCCGTATCTGCGGCATTGGGTCCCTTCATCTGTTGTTGCGCAGAGATTTGTGTCGCGGAACGATTGCCCAACTGAGACTGTTGCATGCCTGGCATTGCTGGTAATGGCGGCAGTGTTATCCCGGTTGCCGAACCACTGTTATTGAGTACGAAGGTGTTCTGTCCCTGTTGGTTTTTTTCGTAGGCGGCGGCCCATTTTTGCTGGTTGAGAAAATTGAAAAGATAAGGGTCGCTTTGGCTGGAGAGGCCAAGCGATTGACGCATATCCCGGATTGAATCACGGTAGGCGGCGTAGATTTTACGCGTTCGACTCGCTTCAAGATCGGCCGCGTAATTTTCTGCTTCGGCAATCAGTTCACGGCGCTTTTTATCCTCACTGGCTGCCGCCAACTTATCCCCGTAGCTGGTTTCGCGCAGGACAAATGAGACGACGGTTATGCCATACTTTTCTTCAAGGTTAAGGCCCCCGATATTGAGTGGTCGGTCTTTTAAAGTACGATAAATCTGTTCTTTGATCCGTTCGCGGTCAGAGATCAGTTCGTTGATCGATTCACTCTGCATCACATCCTTGACCACTCCATCAAAATCGTTCTGGAGCAGAGTTTTCGGTGATCGGTTTTCAATCCCCCAGCGCTTCAGATCACGGATGCGATAAGTCATCATCGCACTGGTCCAGAGCGCAACGTTTCCTTTAGACATGATCCTCTGGGCGTTGGCTGAGCTGCCAAGGTGTAGCTCTTGATTCATCAGCGGAACTTCTAGCTCGATTCGGGTGAAAATTGGCAAGCGGCTATGCCAGCCAACGTCAGTGACGGCGATGCGTTCTCCGGAGAGTGTCTCAACAATGATCGCGTAGTTGCGGCGGACTTTGTAAATGGTACGACTGGCGTAAACCAAGGCAATGCAACTATAAGAGACAAAGACGATGAGAAGAACCAGCAGAGCTCTTTTTAGTAGAGTTTTAAGACGCGCCCGATGGAGCAGGCTCGTCTGGTTATCCTGGTTCATGTCGAACCTCCCTGAAGAAAGGTTGGAAAATTACTTGGATATTTAAATGCTAACACCCTTTTTGTCATTCTGTTTAACGGCCCAACCAGAAACTGTGGAAATTGTATAAAAAGCAGGGGTTTTTCTCATTTCAGGTGATCTTTTCTCAATTTGGTCGTTTGGTTGGTGAAACTGCACTTATCCGCTGGAGGATTCTTGCAATTGAACTGGGTACCGCTAAACTTGAAATTAGTGGGGTAATTGGAATCTATTGAAGATGAAACGTAGAAAAAAATGCTAGAACAGCTGCAAAAACTTCAGCAAGCATCAGTTGCGCTAGCCGCTGCGGTAGAGCCAGAGGCTGCTGAGCGGCTGCTGCTGGAAGAATTGCGTCAGCTTTGTAATGCTGATTTCGCGGTGCTGCTGAAGCCGGTAACGACCCAATGTTGGAGCGCAACTCTTTTTCTGTCAGGCCGGGACTTCTCTTCATCAGTACGATCGATGGAGGTCAATTGGGGGGCAGAGAAGAGAAGAGGGTCATTGAAAACAGTGATTGAGCAGGTCGTCCATACCCCCAAGGTTCTTTGTTGTCATGATCCTGTCCGTGCTGGAGAATTCGATTTTTCTCATCTTCGCGAGCTTGAAATTGAGCATGGTCAGCAGGTTTGTTCAAGCCTGCTATTGCCGCTTTCTATTCATCAAGGACGCCCCAGGCAGATCGTGGAATTGCTTCGTCTGAGTAAGGAACAAGGTGGTGGTTTCTCTGTTGAGGAGCAGACACTAGGAGCTGTCTTGTCTCAGCAAGCGTCGTCGGCGATGGCTCGTATGCACAGTCAGCGAGAGCAAAGCGAACTTTTTGAATCTCTTATTCAGTTGATCGGCAGTGCCATCGACGAAAAATCTCCTTTCGCTGCGGACCATTGCCGGCGAGTTCCGGTGCTGACGATGATGTTGACTCGTGCCGTTTCGGCAAGTAGAACTGCGGCTTTTAAAACTGTACAGTTTAGTGATGCCGAACTATATGAACTGGAGGTTTCAGCCTGGCTTCATGATATCGGAAAGCTCATCACACCGATCCATATTTCCGATAAGGCGACAAAACTTGAACGGACTTTTGATCGTTTTGATCTGGTCCGTACCCGTTTTGAAATTCTCCGCCGTGATATCGAAATTATACGTTTGCGCGCAGGCGAAAAGTCCGGTGATGTTGAGACCCCAGCCTCGGGGGATGATCTGCAACAGATGCTCGAAGACTTGCGTTATCTTGCTGATTGTAACCGTGGTCGAAACTCCTTGAGTCAACCGGATACCAATCGAGTTCGTGAAATTTCTGAGCGTTATTGCTGGATCGATCGTCAAGGTGAAAAGCGACCAGTACTGACTGAAGATGAGGCCGAAAACCTGATGGTCGTGCGAGGGACTCTGACCGAAGAAGAGCTCGAAATGATCAATCATCATGTGGTTTCGACAATCAATATGCTCGATATGCTCCCCTTCCCCGAAGAGTTAGCCCAGGTCCCTGAAATTGCCGGCTCACATCATGAGAACTATAACGGACAGGGCTTTCCTACAGGGTTGAACGGGGCACAGATGCTGATCCAGGCACGAATCCTGGCTTTTGCTGATCGATTTGAATCGATCAGTGCCAGGAGTCGTCCGCACAGGAAACACAACAGCCTGAATCGGTCGCTGCAAATTCTTCGCGAAATGGTTGATGATGGTCAGA
Source organism: Deltaproteobacteria bacterium (assembly GCA_024279255.1). Lineage (GTDB taxonomy): Bacteria > Desulfobacterota > Desulfuromonadia > Desulfuromonadales > Geopsychrobacteraceae > Geopsychrobacter. The sequence continues at coordinate 27,690 of JAJRRT010000055.1, forward strand.
TCGATCCTGATCTCTATCGTTTGTTTATAGAAGAAAAGCTTTACGAGGCCTATGCCATCGAATTTTTGAGTCGCGATCAGATCGACCCGGTCGATCGAAAGCTCTTACTTGAAGGTTTGTAAGGATCGTGCTTGTTCATACCTCGCACCTCACGACTCATGTATGTTTATATTCCCACCTCAACGATCGTTGGTTTTAACACCTTGACCAAGTCAGCCGGATTGATCTCGATCAAAAAACCCCGCTTTCCACCATTGATGTAGATCTGATCAAGGCTAAGGATCGATTTCTCAACATAGACAGGTAAGGCTTTACGCATCCCGAAAGGGGAGGTGCCACCGGTCTGGTATCCGGTCTGAACCTCAGCGCTCTTGGGTGTACAGGGGGTGACCTGCTTAGCGCTGATCTGACGGGCCAGATTTTTCTGGGAGACTTCCATATCGCCATGCATGAGTACGATCAAGCCTGCGTCTTTATCATCTTTCATCACCAGAGTTTTGATGACCTGGTGTTCATCGACCTGCAACTCTCTCGCGCTGGTTGAGGTCCCGCCACGTTCTTCGTAGCGGTAAGGGCGCGGGATGAAGTCTATCTTGTTCTGGCGTAACTGGCGGATTGCCTGGGTGACGGGGATCTTTTCCTTGGCCATAATTAAATTGTCCTGAAAATCAATGGAGGGTTAGCCATCACCAGAATTAGGCGCTTTTAGGCGAGATACCAAGAAGGGCAAAGACATTTTAACGCAGAGGCGGAGAGAAGCAGAGGTAAGAGAAGAACAGCAGTCTCATTGGGTTAAAATCAAAAAAGAGTTTGTTTTTCTCTGCGGATTCTCTCTCTCAGCGACTCTCCGTTAAAAAAAGATTTTCCTGGTGTCTTGATGGCAACAAGTTTTTGTCCGGGTTACAACCAGCTAAACGGAATCGCCACAATACTCAGGGCAGTTAACACCACACAGACCCAACCGAGAACCTTGAAGAGATTCTCGGTTTTACGTTGGGCACGGATACTGGTTGGTATCAACCAGCCGAAGGCAGCTCCGGTCAATAGACCGCCAAGGTGAGCGGCGTTGTCGGCTCCGAGCATCAACCCAAAAACAAAGGCCATCACCGCCCACTGAAACATGAAGTTACGATGTTGAGTCGCGAGGGATCCACCCATGCGATGGTAGTAGCTGACCGAGAAACCGATCATGCCGAATACTGCGCCAGAAGCACCAACTACTGGAGACATCGGGTGCCAGACATAACCGGCAATGGTTGCCATAAGACCACAGAGAGTGTAAAGCGTGAAGAGTCGCGGCCAGCCAATCTCCCCTTCGAGCAGTGGGCCAACCTGATAGAGAACCAGCATGTTAAAACCGATGTGAATCAGACCTCCGTGGGTGTAGGCATAGGTGATACAACGCCACCATTGGTCCTGTTGAATCACGAGTGGCCAGTATTGTCCCCCCCAATGGAGGAGGAGTTGAACTGGCGGACTGAAGATTGCTTTCATCTGTAGTCCCAGAATGGTACCGTGTAATACCATCAGGGTAAAAAGCGCCAGATTGATGTAGATCAGGATCTGTACCAGTGAATGACCACGCAAGGGACTGCGGCGAAAGAATGATTGTAAGGTAGAGTTTCTCAAGTTTTGATCCTTTTATCTTGATGGAGTTTATCCTAGCCTATCCCAGTTTTTAACCATCGGCAATATCTGACTTGATTGATACGTGTGACTTGTAATCTGTCGTAGAATCCGGCAGACTCCAACATTCTATTACAATATGGTTTTCTGATCGGTTTTCGGTCTGAGAAGGAATAACTCTTCACCAGGAGACAAAATGAACAACGACAATGATTCAAACGTCATCGACATGGAAGAGTTGATGCGTAAGAAAGCACAGATTCAGGCGTCCTTCGGTCGCTTCAATCAGATTTTCGGCAAGTTAAAGTTTTTGCCTTTTCTGTTGATTCTGGTGCTGTTGGTTTTCAAGATGGCTTACATCTATGTCGAGCCAAATGAGTACGGCATCAAGATTTCGCGTATGGGCTTTAATCGTGGGGTGCAGGAAAAGGTCTACGGACCGGGCTTGCATTTCGTGATCCCTGTGATGCAGGAGATGGAGACCATGCCGCGTGACATTCAGGTGCTGGAGCTGACCAACTATCCACGTACCGCTTCGCGAACCGCACGGATTGAGCGCGCCGCCCATATCCAGACCTCGGACGGCTTCTTTGTCGATGTCGATGTCTCGATCATCTACAAGCTGATCGATCCTTACATGGTCTTTACCACGATCGGGCCTGGTCGCCTGTTCGAGGATAATGGCATCATCCCCAAGACTGAACCAGCCTTGAAGGCGACCCTGGGTGAGTTGACCACTGAAGAGTTTTATAACAGTCCGATGCGGGTTGCCAAAACCGAACGTGCCAAAGAGCTGCTCAACGCCGAACTCAAATCAAAAGGGATCATCGTCGAGCAGGTGCTGGTGCGCTATTTCCGCTACAGCGACGAGATCCAGAAGAATATCGAGGAGAAGAAGCTGAAAGATCAGCTGGTTTTCAAGAATCAGGCTGAAGGACGCGCGGCCAAGGAAGAAGCCACGCTGAAGAAGATCATTCAGGAAGGTATGGTCACCGTAGCGGTTGAAATGGAGGGTGGTCAGGCCTATGTCACCAAGCGGATCGCTGAGAAGGACCGCTATGTAAGGACCAAGAATGCCGAAGCTGATCTTTTGGTTAAACTGGCTGAGGCGAATAAAGTTAAATGGAGGAATGCTGCTCTGCAAGGAGCGGGATCTGATCGCATGGTCGGGTTGAAGATGGCTGATGTTTACAAGGGGCTCGAAGTGATCGTGTTGCCGAGTGATGGTAAAAATGGAGTTAATCCGCTTAACCTCGATCGTACCCTGCAGATGTTTGATGTGCGTCAGGGAGGAACAAAATGAAAAAACTTATTCTGATTCTGATTATTCTGCCAAGTTTTTTCCTCTCCGGTTGCGTGCTCAACAGTACCGGCAAGACCGAGGTCGGCGTTCGCACCATCAAGTTCTCCCTGTTCGGCGATCAGGGAGTTGAAGACAAGATCTATCCCCCCGGCTCTTCGACCTTCTTCCTGCCGTTTATCAATGACTGGCATACCTTCGATACCAAGCTGCAAAACCTCGAGATGACCGCTGAAGTGCGGCGCGGTGACCGTAACTCGAAAGATGACCTGTTGTTCAAGACCATCGACGGCAATGACATCAGTCTTGATGTGATTATCGCCTACCGGATCGACCCGAAGATGGCACCCTATATCCTGCAGCATGTCGCTACCAGTGATAAAGAATTGCGTGACAAGGTGGTTCGGACCGTCGCACGCAGCAAACCACGTGATATCTTCGGCGAGCTGGCGACCGAAGAGTTCTACGTGACAGATAAGCGTCGCCAGAAGTCGGAGGAGGCTAAGAATAGCTTGCAAGCTATTCTTGGACCATACGGCATCATTGTCGAGAAGGTGCTGACCAAGGATTACCGTTTCGTTGCCGAGTACCAGAAGGCGATCGAAGACAAGAAGATTGCCGATCAGATGGTTGAAAAGAATAAATCGGCCCAGCACGCTGCTCTTGAGGAGTATCTTAAGGAGCTTGAAATGGCCAAGGGTGAGGTCAATAAGGTTGTCGCTGACGCGGATGGTGTATTCGCCAAAGCAAAGATCGAGGCCGATGCTTATTACGAGCAGCAGAAATATCTCGCCGAAGCCATCAACGCTGAGGGTAAGGCCGAAGCACAGGGCATCGAGCAAATGAACAAAGCCCTTGCCGGCGCCGGTGGTGAGACCATGGTTAAGTTGCGGATCGCTGAGGCGCTACAGGGTAAGAAGATCATCCTGCTGCCGATGTCAGAAGGCGGGATGAATCTGAAGACCACCAACATCAACGATCTGATCGATGTTATGGGCGTGAAGGCGATGTCTAAACCCATGACGAAGTAAATTTCTGTAGTAATTGAACAACAAATGGCCCTGCCGAATATCGTCGGTGGGGCCATTGTTGTTTGTGGAGTCTAGGATATTGTCCTCATTCAGATCTCCGCAGAAGCAGGGTGCTGAATTCACTGTGCATGCGGTTTTCTAGAATTTCATAACCCAGTCTTTGATAGCGCTGACGCACGTCGAAATTGTATTCCCAGAGAATCCCTGAGAGTAAAAGTTTACCGCCGGGGCGGATTCGCCTTGCCAGATCATCGGCGACCAACAACAGAATGTCGCCGTAGATATTGGCCAGCCCGAGGTCAAAAGCGGTCTCTTTCAGTTTGTCGAGGGTACCATGACAATGCTCAATCTGTTGATCGATCTGGTTTAAGCGTGCGTTACGCTGGCAGGATGCGATGGCTTCCTCTTCAATGTCGACACACCAGGCTTTTCCTGCACCCAATAACAATGCAGCAATGCTGAGAATGCCTGTGCCGCTGCCGAGATCGATGATCTTGTCAGTCTTTTTCAGCTCCAGGTGACTGATAATTTCAAGGCAGTTGGATGTCGTTTCATGCTCACCCGAACCGAAGGCCCCCCTTTCCATCCAGAGCGGGACTCTACCCGCTGGAACCTCTGCTCCGGGGGGCATAATGCTGAGATGAGTGCCGACAGTTAAGGGGCGAAAGGCGGTTCTTCCGCTCTGTTTTTCTCCGGGAATCAGGTCACACACAGATAGTTTTCTCCTTCCGTTAAATTTCTGGTCTGACAGAAATCTTTTATCTTTTGGCGCGCACCCTTGACTCCGACACAAACTAGAATCAGTTGATGTTCTGTCGGGATCTGCTCCGGGCCGACAACCATAGCGCCATGGAGAGGAGTACCGATCTTCTTGCGATCGACATCGATCCAACCCGTAACAGTAATCCCATTGTCCGTCAGCAACTTTCGCCACTTCTTTCCTTCTGGGCCGATCCCCCAGATCCAGACAGAATCATTTTCGGCCAGGAGGCCGCGCAGTAAAAAATGAACTTTCCCTTTTCTGAAGGCATCCAGAGCACAGCATTTGGCGGTGCGGGTCATCCGTTCTGAATGGTCACGCCAGTAGAGCAGGGTCTGGGGAAGCCGTGCAAACTGTGCGTCACTTTCTGCCATACGAAACCATAGATCATAGTCCTCAGCCCATTGCTGATCCTGATACCCACCAATTTTTTCGATCATCTCTTTGCGAAGCATCACGCTCGGATTTGCCAAAGGAGATTCGACAAAGAGGTTATTCTTGATCTCCTCATGGCTGAGAAGTTCGTTTTGCCAATTCTCATAGGCCAGCATCCCTCTTCGGAGTTTGGGACGTGGGAAATGACGTACCCGAGAGCCCAAAACATCAATTTTGGGATTTTGCTGCATGGCGGCGTATTGCAACCTGAGACGTTCCGGGTGGCAAATGTCATCACCATCGAAGCGTGCAATCAGCTCGGCTCGACACTGTTTGATGCCAAAGTTCAGCGCGTTAACCAGACCGAGAGCCGGGCGTTTGAAGATTCGAATGCGCGCATCTTTTTTTGCTCTCTGTTCCAGGATGGTAAAGGTGCCGTCGGTTGAACCGTCATCAATTGCGATCAGTTCCCAGTTCTGAAAGCTCTGATGCAATACGGAGTTCAGTGCCGCATGGAGGAATTTCTCTTCATTACGGACGCTGAGCAGAACTGAAATCTCCGGAACGCTCATAATCCGTTGTGACGCAAAAGGAGCAGGAGAAGGGTGTAACTGACCGCAGAAGCGAGAGTCGAGAGCATGACGATCGAGCCGGCGAGTTCGGCATCGGCTTTCATCTGATGAGCCATGATGTAGGTCGCAGTAGCAGCGGGTGTGCCAGCCAATAATATCCCGACACCGAGATCAACCCCTTGCACCCCGACCGAGACGAGAATCAGCGTGGCAACAACAGGCATGCCGATCAACTTAAGCAGAGTCGCAATGCCTGCCGATTGAAGATCCCCTCTCAAGCGTTGTAGCGAGAAGGATCCGCCGATAGCCAGCAGGGCAAGAGGCAGCGTCAGACCCGAAACAATCCCCAAACTCTTTTCGAGAATAATCGGAATAGGCAGGCTGAAGTAGCTCCAGAGAATCCCGACGAAGGAGGCTAGGATTAATGGATTCAACATGATCTCGCGCAGCCCGTTTTGAGTCGGGCCATCGGAGTCATTTTTACGTTGCGGCAAAATTAACGCAATAATCGCAAAGAGGTTGAGAACTGGGACCAGAAAGCCCATCAGGATGCTGGCTCGGGTCAGTCCTGAATCCCCATAAGCATTAAGGCAAATCGCCAATCCGATATAGGCAAGGTTCCCCCGAAAACTCCCTTGGCTGAAACTGCCGAGGCTAGGGGCAGGATAACGGCGTATGCTGGCATAGCTGTAGCTGATGACAAACAAGCAGGTAATCGCGAGTGATGAACCGAGAACCAAAGGCCCGTTAAAGTAACTGGTAAAATCGGCCTGAGAAATTTTATGGAAAAGCAGAATCGGGAGGAAGACAACATAAACCAGTCGATTGGTTTGCTGGGTGAATTCGTCGTTAAACAGTCCGATGCGGCGCAAAAAATAGCCGAGGCCAATGACCAGGAAGACTGGTAGAACAATCGTGACAGGTTCAAGAAAAAGTGACATGGGCTCTCCAAGTAGGAACAGAGAATAACCCAGTTTTTTTACAAGGGCTAATAAAAACGGGAGGATACTCTGGGTGTCTGGACAAATCCGGTCTCTGAGTGTAGGATATTCCACATCTGCTCAGGCTCAAGTTAGAAGCCTGAGGTTTGTGTTCTCCAAAGAACCAGGTAACAGAATTATTAAAAGAGGAGCAGACTGCAATCTTATGTTTAGTGTTGCCGACCGCCTTAAAAAATCTCTCCCAACCCGCCAAACCCTGTTACGTCTGCTGATTTTATGTCTGCTCATTGGCAGTATTACTGCGTTACATTATCTGACAGCGACTGATCGGGCACATGCCCATGACGTATTTCGTCGGCTTTATTTTATTCCGGTTATTTTAGGTGGAATCTGGTTTGGCCTGCGTGGTGGGTTCAGTACTGCTCTTTTCGCTTCGGTGGTTTATGCCCCCCATGTTGTGTTTCAGTGGGGAAGAATTCCCGGATCTCATCCTGAGCAGTACCTTGTAATATTGCTTTTTAATGTTATCGGTGTGATTACAGGGTCTTTGGCATCCAAGGAACATCAACAACGCCTGCGTGCCGAAGAGTCAGCAGCTCGGCTGGCCGGGAGCTTTGCCAAGTTACGTTCACAAGCCGACATGATTCTCGAGATTGAAGACCAGCTACGTCGAGCAGATCGTTTGACGGCGCTCGGTGAGCTCTCTGCCGGGATGGCACATGAAATCCGCAATCCGCTCGGATCGATTCGGGGGACAGCCGAAATTTTGCGTGATGCCTTTCCTCCTGATCATAAATATGCTGAATTTACGATAATTCTGGTCAAGGAGGTTGATCGTCTCAATCAGGTGCTTGAGGATTTTTTACGTTTCGTCCGCCCTGAACCTTCCGAGCAAGTTCGTTTTCTGCCAGCAGAGACATTGCGTGAAGTGCTGCAGTTAGGCGAGGTTCAGGCGCGCAAGGCGAATGTTAATATTGTGACCGAAATTCAGGACCTGCCAGAGACCGAAGGGAAGGCTGGACAGTTCAAACAGGTCTTTTTGAATTTGATCCTGAATGCAGTGCAGGCGATGACAGACGGCGGGCAGTTACATGTTATTGCTGAGGCTTGTGATAAATGGGTGACTTGTCGCTTTATTGATAATGGACCGGGAATTCCCAAAGAGAATCTTGAACGGATATTTAATCCATTTTTCACAACGAAACAGGAAGGAACAGGCCTTGGCTTAGCAATTACCAGCCGGATTGTCGAAAACGCCGGAGGACGAATCAAGGTTGAAAGTGAAGAAGGACAAGGCACAACATTTACTTTGAAATTGAGGCTTGCCACGCTTGCAGGAGAAGATAATGAATAAACAGATTCTAGTCATCGATGACGATGTTTCCTTACGCAGGGTTGTTGAGTTCACTCTTGAGCAGGCGGGTTACACTATTCTGTCAGCAGGAACAGGTGATGAAGGGCTTGCGCTCTTTCAACGCCACCGTCCACCGCTGGTCATTACCGATGTACAGATGCCCGGGATGAGTGGTTATGAGGTGCTGGAGAAGATCAAGGCCCTTGAATCTGACACCCTTGTTATGATGATCACGGCATTCAGTTCGGTGGAGAATGCTGTTGAAGCAATCAAGTTGGGCGCCTACGATTATGTGACTAAACCTTTTAGTCGAGACCAGCTGGTGCTGGCCGTGGCCAAGGCATTTGAATACCGTGGGCTGCGTCGCGAAAATTTACAGTTAACAACTGCACTGGAAGGTAAGGGCGGTCACGAAATCATCGGTAATTCCGCTTCAATGAAGCGTCTGCTGCAGAGGGTTGGAAAGGTGGCATCCAGTCAGGTCTCTGTGTTGTTAAGCGGTGAA